>DJQB01000039.1 GCA_002439875.1 Bacteroidales bacterium UBA6397 | reverse complement strand
ATTTCATCGAACTCACGTTATATTATCTCAATATCGCCGGAATCAACCCACCCCTGGCGGCCATCCGCGAGGGCAATGTTCTTCCATGAGCCAACCTCGTCAAGAATCGTGACTTTTGTGCCTTCGTGGATCACGAAAAGATCCTTTGACGAGCCGGATGACGGAGAACTCTTCACTGAGGAAACCGGTGACATCACGATCGCCGTGTCGGTCTTCACACTGTCAGACTTCTGCCAGACGGAGAGACTCAAAGCTCCGACAGAAAGCAACAGAAGTACGATTCCACAATAGAATCCAACACGCCTCTTGCCGGTCGATGCCCCCAACAGGAACAAAAGTACCATCATCAAGGCGGCGGCGAAAAGAACAAGGAATATGACCGCCCACGCATTGGAACTAATCACATAGCAGACTTTCCTGGCAACACTCTTTAGAATGAACTCCGGCACAGGCTCAATCTTGTCCTGCACGAAATTGCCGGTAAATTCAAGATTGTAACGGGCGTCTGAATATGACGGATCAAGCCTCAAGGCCCTCTCGTAATTGAGGATAGCCTTAGAATAATCACCTTGCTTGAACCAGGCGTTGCCAAGATTGTAGTATAACTTCGCGGACTTCTGCCCGGACTCTTCAATGGAAGTCCAAGCCTTAGAGGCTTCGGCGAAGTTGCCGTCCGTGTAGGCCTGCACACCTGCTGTCCATAGAGAGTCCAAATCCTTCGCCTGGATGTTCATTGAAAAGCCAAGAGACAGGAGCAAGGCCACGACCGTGGCAACCTTCCTCAATGACTTTCCACCGGTTCTGAGGCAGGAATCGATTGACGAGATCACTTTCAGTGCGGCATCGTAGTGCGACCTCATAGCCTCGTTGCCGCCGTCTGGAGAATAGCGCGCGAACTCACAGGCATCAAGAAGATCGGTGAAAGCCTTCGTCTGAGCCTCGTTCACACCATCCTCGGCAAGGGCGGAAGCGATGTTATCTTTGCTTATCTCGGACATATCCATATTCAGTTTGCCGGAAACAAATCCAATGAGAGCCTTGTGAAGTTCCTCATAGAAAGCGCTATAAAGATTCTTGTCAAGATACTCGCCTGCCAGTTTGAGACGCTTTTGAGCCATTTTCGTCGCACGTCTGTTCTTCGTGCCAGCCACATCAGCCCGCATAGCGGCCACCTTCCTGAACGCAAGGTACACCGCAGCCGCCGCCAATATCATCAAAGCCAGAAGAATCCAGAAGAACACAGAACCTACAAAGAACGAACCCGAACCTGACAGGCCAGGCTTGCCTGTGAATATGAACCTGATGTCATCGGCAAGGCTCTTCACGTCCTTCCTCTCGACTCCGGGATTGACCGTTACCGCAGGAGCGGAGTCTCCTCCTTTTCCCTTGGCAACCTTGATGTGCAATGGTTCTGTTCTGAGAGTCACATATTTACCGGCATTGACATCATAGTAGGAATACTCCACAGGACCAATCGTGAAGTCACCGTGACTTCTCGGGATGAAAGGATATTCAAAAGACTTGCTGCCGGAAGTGCCACCGTTGCTTTTGTCGGTATTTTCGGTCGTCTTTGTGTCATACACCTCGAAATCAGGAGGGAAGTTCACCTTGGGCTCTTCAAGCAAAGCGACATTTCCTCGCCCGGAAACAGTAATGACCAATGATCCGGCATCATGCGTCTTGAGTTCGTCCGTCGTCAAACGGGCGGATATCCCGAAATTGCCGACACCGCCGCCGAATGATGCCGGCTGGCCTGACGGAAGAGGATTAACCTTCACTTTGACGGCAGGTGTCGTCACCCTTTTTCTGATTTGGCGGTAGTCATCCTGAAAGAACTGGTCAAAAAGGCTGCCTGATGAAGAATTGTTCACCCTTGCATTAATGACACAGACTAACTCCGATGGATCAATGGTGATGATTCCGGACTTCTGTGGAATCAAGACATATTTACGCAGTACAACAGTGTTGTAGATTTTGTCATCAAGACTCTCCCGCTTGAATTCAATATTGTCCGGAACGTATGTTTCCTGACTCCAGAACCCGTTGAAAGTGGGCAGTTTGGCATTCTCGAATCCGACAACATTGGCTCTCTGGTAAAGCTTCAAAGTCGCCGTGATAGGCTCACCGACAACCACTTCCGAACGGCTCAGGGACAATCTCATGAACAGGTCCTCCGAAGGGATCTCCCCCGAGGATGATTGCTTTGCGCCGCCAGAGGAATACCCTCCGACTTGTCCGGAAGATTTGGAGGACGATCCTCCATCACTTACGACTTGAATCGAGGGCTGAGAGGACGCTATTTTAGCCCCGGACAACATCGCTGTCGCCTCAGGCAGTTGGAATGTACCGATTGATTTCGGGATGAGGATGTAAGTGAACGTGGTCTGATGGGAGGACGACCTCTTCCCATTTATTATCTGAATGCTTGAGCTTGAGCCACGCTGAGGTCCCCAGACCAATTGAAAATCATCTCCTGACGACCACTGAAAATCTGTAGGTGCTTTTTCTCCCTCAATTATAAAAGTAACATTAAACTGCTCATCCACAGCCACTACTTCCGGAGCCTGCACCTTTATGGAGCCCTGAGCGTACACCTGAGAAACAAAAATGAGCAAAGCTATTACTACTGAAGCCAATCTCTTCATATTCATCCTATTACCAATTCTTTTCCTTTTGACGTGATTTCATTAGGGCCGCTTTCTCCTTGTTGACCTTGTCCTGGGTTTCCTTCTCGCGGGTCTGCACAGCCTTCAGCATCTGCTGGGCCTGCTGCGGCGAAATCTTGGCATCGCCCTGCCCTTCGCCTTGCTGTGGCTGCGGTTTAGGTTGATCACCTTGATTCTGACCTTTGTTCTGATCATTATTCTGGCCCTGATTGTTGTTTTGATTCTGATTATTATTCTGATTCTGGTCGTTGTTGTTCTGACCGTTCTGTTTTTGGTCGTTGTTTTGATCCGGATTCTGTTGGTCATCACCACCGCCACCTCCACCTTCGTTCTTCAACATCTGTTTGGCGTAAGCGTAATTCTCCTTAGCGTCCAGATCGCCTGGATTGCGGAGCAAAGACAGCCTATAGGCATCCACAGCCGACTTCCAGTCCTTCTTCCGGACGGCAATATTACCAAGATTATAGTAATAATCAGCGGAGTTGGCCGACACCGGAGCCACGTCCTTCAATCTTTCCAAGGACTTTCCGGCCTCGTCGAAATTACCCTCACGATAAAGAGCCCCGGCAAGGTTGTAATTGGCCGCGAATGACGAGGAGTCCTTCACCTGAGCCTTACGGTACTCAATCTCAGCGTTCTGCCAGTTGCATTTCTTGAACTGTCGGTTGCCGGCACGAACCTCCTTACGGTCAGTCTGAGCTGAGGCCACCACACAGGAAAGCATCAGCAATAATAACGTCAATGAATATTTCAAAATAGTCTTCATCACTTTTCCTCAAACAAATGTCTGCGGGAGCGTCTTTCCCCAATGAGCATCTCAATGGCGAAGAGCGCCAACGCTATTCCGAGAAAATACATAAACTGCTCGTCATATTCCTCAAAGACCACGGAATTATATTCCTCATCCTCCATCTTGCGTATGTCGTTGATGATTGGAGTCAGACCAAACTCATCATTGCCGGCATGGACGTAAACGCCGCCTCCTGCGGAAGCGACTTCCTTGAGCGTCTCCTCGTCCAGATGGGTAACCACAATGTTCCCGTCCTTGTCCTTCAAAAGGCCACCGTCCATCGGAATAGGCTGGCCGTCAGCGGATCCGACTCCGATTGTATAGACCTTGATCCCGGCTTCAGCGGCTTGCTTGGCAGCGGCCACGGCATCGTCCTCGTGGTTCTCGCCATCTGTGATCACGATGATCGCGCGGCTGTGCTCGCTCTGTGCGCTGAACCCGCGTATCGCAGTGTTGATCGCGTCACCGATCGCGGTTCCCTGAATAGGGACTGACTCTGTAGAAATGGAGTTCAGAAACATCTTGGCGCTCACATAGTCCGATGTGATCGGCAATTGGACGAAAGATGTTCCGGCGAACACAATCAGGCCGATCCGGTCATCCTGAAGTTTGTCAGTGATTCTGGAAATCGCCAGTTTGGCCCTTTCCAACCGGTTAGGAGAGTAATCCTTGGCAAGCATAGAGTTGGACACGTCAAGGGCGATCATGATTTCCGCTCCTTTGGTCTTGTGTTCCTTAAGTTTAGCGCCTATCTGAGGCCTGGAAAGACCTATCACAAAGAAAAAGAAAGCCAATGAGAACAGAACCGTCCTCACCCACAACTTGTTGCGAGACCATGATGGCATCAACTCGCTCACCAGTGTCTCGTCTCCGAATTTGCGCAGACGGCGACGCCTGTTCCACTGCAAAAGTCCCATTCCAAGGAAAAAGAATGGAATCAGGAGCAAAAGCAAAAGATAATGCGGTGCTGCGAATATTATCATGGCAACCTCCTTATCAACAGTTTAACAAGAGCTTCCAACAAAAGGCAGATCAAAGCCGCAAGGGCGTAAGTGCCGAACAGCTCCTTGTAGACCGGGAAACTGTCGATTGTCGTGCGGGCCTTCTCCATCTTGTTGATGTCCGAATATATTTCCGCAAGTTTCGTGTTGTCGGTGGCTCTGAAATATTTTCCACCCGTCATCGAAGCTATGTTGGAGAGCAGCTTCTCGTCAAGTTCAACCTTGACATTCTGCATCTGGACTCCCCACGGAGTCATCACAGGGTATGGAGCCTCCCCATTGGCTCCGACCCCGATAGTGTATACCCTTATTCCGTAGGTCTTGGCAATCTCGGCGGCGGTCTCAGGAGAAATCTCTCCGCAGTTGTTCACACCATCAGTCAGAAGGATAACCACACGGCTCTTGGCATCGGAATCCTTGATTCTGGCAACGGCTGTGGCAAGTCCGTTGCCGATTGCAGTACCGTCCTCGATCAAGTCGGTGGAGACTTCCTTCATCAAGTTGATCAGAGTCGCCCTGTCTGTAGTCAACGGACACTGGGTGTAACTCTCGCCGGCAAACACCACGATACCCATCCTGTCGGAAGGTCTCTGGGCGATGAACTCGATGGCAATGTCCTTCGCGGCGCTGATTCGGTCAGGTGTGAAATCACGAGCCAGCATACTGGTCGAGACATCCATCGCAAGCACTATGTCAATTCCCTCCGTGTCAACCTTTTCAACCTTAGTGGATGAACGTGGGCGGGCTATAGCCACAACAATCAGCGAAAGCGCCGCGATCCTAAAGACAAAAGGAATATGCCGGATCACGCCAAGTATCGTATTTCCTCCCTTTTTCCAAGGAGTGACACTTGACACCCTCAAATGCGGCCTTCTGTCCTTTAGTTCCACGTACAGATAACGCAGAACCAGCAGAGCCGGGACCACTAACAGCCAAAGTAATTTAGGATATTCAAAGAACATTACGCCTCACCTCCTTTTTTAGCCGAAGATTTTGCCTCAGCCGCCTTTCTTGCGGCCTCCTCTTCGGCAAGTTGAGACTGATAGGTAACTGTCACAAAGCGCACCGCGGCAGGGAGCGCGGCGGCGTTCTCCTCATCCGAGGCCGAAGCCTTGGCGAACTTCACGAAGTCGGCCGTCTCGAAAAGCTTCTTCATCTCCTCATAAAGATCAGCAGGGACACCGGAAGATTTCAGTTCCTTGAATATCTCAGCTGTCGTCATCTCCATGGCGTCGATGCCATAGCGGGCGTCAATATATTCCCTCAGCGCGTCCGTGATTCCGGAATAGAATGTCTTCTGTTTCTCCGGCGCCCAGTATTTGCTGCCACGGAAATGATCAAGCCTGCGCAGGGCCACCAGGTATGGAGGATCCTTGTGGGTGACACTCCCCTCTTTCTTCCGCCTCATCGCGAAGAAAGCCCAGATCAGGATGACGATGACCGCGGCAGCCCATATTCCTAAAACATAAGGGATCACCTCCGACACCTTAAGCGGGTAGCGGATTTGGCCTTTGATGTCGTGAATCTGGTAGGTGGTAGTGTCCACCGGCATCGTAAAGATGTCAAGTGTCTTTGAAGCGAAAACCAGAGTGTCAATCCTGTCCACTCCTGAAGCCCTCACCAATGACAGCGGCAAAAGTTCGTATCTTCCTTCGTCAAAGGATGTTATGATCATAGAGACATCTATGTCGTACGACTTTGGCTCACTCTTTTTACCCTGGACCTTGACCGTGTCCATCATGAAAGGCAGGACAATCTCGACGCTGTCCATAAATCCCTTGGAGAAATCAGGCAGGGCGAAACGGGTGCCCTCCGCAACGTCCTTGAGGTGGAACCCGTAGCGGAACTGGTCGCCGATCAAGGCCGAGTCACGTTTCTGGAGAGGCTCCAGAAAGGAATCCTCCGACCTTATCAACATTCCTTTACTTTGCGGAGCCTGCTGTCCGGAAGCCACGATCGACAACACCACGGCACCTAAAAGCATGAATCCGTAAATCAATTTCTTCATCTCTATCTCCTCCCGAAAAATGTCATCAGCCCCTTGACATAATCCTGATTCGTGGCGATGTCCACAGAATCAATCTTATAGCGGTTGAACAACTTCCTCTCCCCATCCTCGACTGTGCCGAACCACTTTGAGTACTCCATCCTAGTCTTCCTGCTGGAAGTGTTGATCCAGGCGGACTCTCCTGTCTCGGAATCCTTGACGTGAACCAGACCGACATCAGGAATCGTCCTCTCGCGGGGGTCGTGAACCTTGATGACAGAAATGTCGTGACGGTTGCGGGCCACCTTCAGGGCATCCTCATAGCGTGGCGAACCGTCAGGATTGGCATCCAGCATGTCCGAAAGTACGAAAGCCGTGCACTTTTTCTTCATCGCGTTCGTCAGGTACCGCAAAGCCTGTCCGACATCGGTCCCGTTGGACTTAGGCTTAAGCTCGATGATCTCACGGATGATGTGAAGCAGATGGCTGCGGCCTTTCTTCGGCGGAATGAATTCCTCCACCCTGTCACTGAAGAAAAGCGCCCCGACCTTGTCGTTGTTGATTATGGCCGAGAAACTTAGCACCGCCGCAATCTCCGCGATCAAATCCCTCTTCGTCATCCCGCTCGTTCCGAAAAGGCCGGAACGGCTGATGTCGATCAGAAGGACAACCGTCATCTCCCTCTCCTCCTCAAAAACCTTGACATAAGGAGAGCGCAGACGCGCGGTCACATTCCAGTCCATAGAACGCACATCATCCCCGTACTGGTACTCACGCACCTCACTGAAGGCCATTCCACGGCCCTTGAAGGCGCTGTGATATTCACCCGCAAAAATCTGATGGGACAGAGCCCTGGTGCGGATCTCTATCTTGCGGACCTTGCGGAGGAGCTCATTGGCTGAGGAATTAGCCGCCATATTCAATTTGATTAATAAGAATCATTTAAAACAACCCTCTAATCTTGGGAAATCCTTTTGAGCCATTACGGAACCTGTACGGCATTGAGCACTTCGGCGATGATCTGCTCGGTCGTGACGTTCTCCGCCTCGGCCTCGTAGGTCAAGCCAATTCTGTGACGCAGAACCTCGTTGCAGACAGCCCTGACATCCTCAGGGATGACATACCCTCTTCTCTTGATGAAAGCATAGGCCTTGGAAGCCATTGACAATGAGATGCTCGCACGAGGTGATGCACCGAACGAAATGAGATCCTTAACCTTACCCAAACCATAATCGTCCGGAGTACGTGTTGCATAGACGATGTCAACTATGTACCGCTCAATCTTTTCGTCCATATAGACATCCCTCACAACGCTTCTGGCCCTCACGATGTCCTCCGGCTTGATCACCGGATTGACTGTCGGGAACTCGCCCGAATTATTCATCCTGATGATCTGCCTTTCCTCTTCCTTCTTTGGATAGCTTACGATCACTTTCAACATGAAACGGTCCACCTGAGCCTCAGGAAGCGGGTATGTTCCCTCCTGCTCAATAGGGTTCTGGGTAGCCATAACGAGGAACGGCTCCGGAAGTTTGAACGTCTGGTCACCGATCGTCACCTGACGCTCCTGCATAGCCTCCAGAAGGGCTGACTGAACCTTCGCCGGGCTACGGTTGATCTCATCCGCAAGAACGAAGTTCGCGAAGACCGGTCCTTTATGCACCTCGAACGACTCGTCTCTCTGTGAATATATCATAGTACCGATGAGGTCCGCAGGAAGAAGGTCAGGAGTGAACTGGATACGGCTGAACTTCGCGTCTATCGCCTTGGACAAAGTACTGATAGCCAATGTTTTCGCCAATCCAGGCACACCTTCCAGAAGAATATGTCCGTTGGCGAGAAGACCGATCAACAAGTTCTCCACCAACTGCTTCTGTCCGATGATGACCTTTCCCATCTCAAGCGACAGCATGTCCACGAAGGCGCTCTCCTTCTGGATCCTGTCGTTGAGTTCCTTGATGTTTACACTTTCCATATTATACTGTTTTTACTATTTTTGCAATCTAAACAATCCTTAAAATGCGTTACCGGATCACCCTTTCCTATGACGGTTCGTCATTCTGCGGTTGGCAGATTCAAAAACAAGCAACAACCGTTCAGGAGTGTCTTCAGAATGCTCTTTCGACTCTCTTGAAGGAGAAAATTGCCGTCACAGGAGCCGGGAGGACGGATTCAAAGGTCAACGCGATCAATTACGTCGCACACTTCGAGACCTCCAGTCCGGACATTGACGCAAGCGCGGTTGGCTACAAAATAAATGCCATTTTACCCACCGGAATCAAGGTTCATTCGATCGAACCTTGCGCTCCGGAATTTCACGCCCGGTTCGATGCCACACAGCGTGAGTACAAGTACTTTATCCATCGCCGCAGGGATCCTTTCATGCGGGAATATTCCTACCTCTACACCTTCCCTCTGGATGTCGGGAAAATGAACCGCGCGGCGTTGGACCTTTTGGGAGAACACGACTTCAGCTGCTTTGAAAAAGTCGGCAGCGACAACAAGACCTCCATCTGCACCGTCACCCTGGCGCGCTGGGAGGCATATTCCCCCGACCACGTCAGACTCATGGGCTACCCAGCCGAGGAAGGCGACTACCTCGTCTTCACCATCCGCGCCGACCGCTTTTTAAGGAATATGGTCCG
>DJQB01000001.1 GCA_002439875.1 Bacteroidales bacterium UBA6397 | reverse complement strand
AAGTGTCGCTTTCTGCGGAATTAGAAGCTGTTTTGAAATTATTGGAAAAATTTGTTAAGCATAATCTGGGCAAAGGCGAGCTGCACCATCGATTCGGCGGTTTCAGCCAAGTATTCGTAGTCGATGGTGAGTCTTCGAAAGTTCTCCAGCCTAGAGAAGGATCGCTCGACAATCCATCGTTTCGGAAGCACTTGGAATTTGGTCGGACATTCGTCAGGCCTGAGTACAACCTCCACGGCCCAACCGAATCTTTCCGCCACCCAGTCTCCCAAAGAGCCTTGATATCCACCGTCGGCAAGGATTTTCTTCAGACCCGGGAACTTGTATTCCATCTTCTCGATAGCCATCGGCGCACCTTTACTGTCATGAAGATTAGCTTCATGGACGGCAACGGACATGGGCAATCCAAGTGTGTCAACCACAATATGTTCCTTACGTCCTTTGATCTTTTTGTTGCCGTCAATCCCCTTGCAAGACGGGTCGGCGTGGTGCGATGTCTTGACGCTTCTGGAATCGATGATTCCCATGCTGGGGCTCTCTTTGCGACCAACCTCCTTTCTTGCAAGAGCGTGGAGTGTGGACATGATATCGTCAATCACACCCTCGAGTTTCCACTTCCGGAAGTAATAGTAGACTGTCTGCCATGGCGCGAAATCCTGCGGAAGCATCCGCCACTGGCAGCCTGTTTTGTTGATGTAAAGAATCGCGTTCATAATCTCCCGAAGTGGATATTTCCTCTTTCTCTCTTGCGGATTGATGACTTTTTTAATAACTTGCCACTGATTATCAGTGAGTTTGGTTGAATAACTGGTTTTCATAACACAAATGATTGATTACCATAAAGTTACGAAAATTATTTCAACTAAACGACTGATAATCAATTATTTGCGTATTCTATATCATTTTTTTGACTCATTTCAAAACAGCTTGTTAAGGTATTCATTAGTTTTTGGTTCATTTCCGCTGGTCTTGACCGGCTTTGCATGGATAATACTGAAGCAAATGAAAATCCGCAACCAAAATCTGAAAAAAATGGTTGCGTTTTTCGATCCAGATGCGTTCTAAGGATGTAATCCGATTCATGGTGCTGGCTGCCGCATGATAGGGAGCAATCAAGGTGTTATGAAAAACAAAGCCTGTTGACCCGAAATAAACTATTAATATGCAATACTTTAAGAAAATCATCCTGAATATTCCGCACAGTTCGGACAGACTACTTCCTGAGAACGGCTGGACGGATCCGATGGCCATAGCTAAGGAGGTGCGCCGCTGGACCGACTGGCACACGGATTCCATGTTTCAGCCGGAGGCGGATCTGAGGGGCAAGGTCGTGCCTGTGGTGTTCGGTGTCTCCCGTTTCTGCGTGGACGTGGAAAGACTCCTTGACGACCCTTTGAACGCCGCCGGCCAAGGCATCCTCTACGAGAGGTTCGGCGATTGTCGCCGTGTGGTCTCCGGGCGGGACGCCTTGATGAATGAATATCACGGATTCATCTCACGCCTATCATCGGAATTGATTCAGGACTCGCTCATCGTTGACTGCCACTCGTTCCCGTCTGACTTGGCTGACATTGATATCTGCATCGGCTATAATAACGATGCCAGCAAGCCGGAAAAGGAGATGATTGACAGCGTGGTGCGGCTGTTTGACAGCGCCGGCTTCAAGGTAGGACTGAACAATCCATATTCAAACTCGATAACTCCGAAGGCACCGATCGACTACAAATCATTGATGATAGAGGTCAACAAGCGCTGCTATATGAATGAGCGCACCCTTGCGCGGACAATAGGCCATGACATCATTTCCGGACTGATCAATGACACCTATCGTCTTTGCATTGATTCTTGCTTCGATGGAAAATGAATGAGGGACAAAGGAATTTTTTACTAAATTTATCTAATTTTTCGGACCGCTGCATGGTGCTGAATCCTTACATATTTCTGTCATTCGTTTCGGGAGTGGCGGTCACTACACTAGGAGTAGTGTTGTGCCTTGTCCGCATTGATCCCGGTGAGGACACTGTCAAAATACGTGTCGCGAGGGCGATACTGGCCGCGAGTTATTTCCTGCTTGCTTTCCCGGACTGGCTTAACATCAACGGTTTGAATGATTATGGTGACTTGACCGCAGCCACGATAGTCTCAGTAGCTGTCCAGTCTTTGCTGTTCACATTCACGCTGATAACGATGATTCAGCCCCGTCTTGTCACAAGGCGGAGGGTTTTGGTCAACATAGCTCTTGTGGCCGCAGGTTCCGGCTGCTTTTTATTGGCGGATTCGTTGGTGAGTTCGCCTGTGGTCATCTGTGTCGCTTTGGCTGCTGTCATCGTTCAGCTTCTGCTTTACACGGCATTGTTTTTAAGGTGCTATAAAAAGTTTGTCGTTCAGATCAAAGATTTTTACGATGAGGAGTATGAGCGGCCGCTTCATTGGGCGAGGAACAGTTTCTACGCGGCTCTTGTGGTCGGGGTTGTGGCGCTTCTGTCACTAACAGTGCCGGAGCCGGTCTACAATGTGTTCATGTGCTGTTACATAGCGTTCTACGTCTGGTTCGCCAGCCGTTTCATCAACTACATCATCAGGCTGGAGTACTATCTCCAGGCTGTGAAAGCCTCCTCAAAGGAAACTCTGGATCCAGAGCCGGAACTGACTGTACCTCACGCAGATCTGTGTGATTCGGAAAGTCTGAGAAACAGGCTCAAGGTTGCACTTGATGAATATGTCTCCAGCAAGGACTATCTCAATCCCGATCATGACCGGAACTACATCATCGGGAGAAGCGGTGTCGATCCACGTTATTTCCGCTGGTACTTCCAGAACGCCCTGGTGCAGGATTTTCGTGTGTGGAGGGCTAACCTAAGAATAGAGGAGGCAAAACGTCTGATAGAGACAACCCCCGATGTCTCGATGAACGCTTTGGCAATCAAGCTTGGCTTCGGAACATCCCAGAATTTCTATCACCACTTCAAGAAAGTCGTAGGAATGACCCCGACTGAGTTCATGGAGGGTTGCAGGACAAAAGCTGAACATTAGAAAATACACTGGTAAATTTCGTTGAAGGGCAGTAAATTCATTTAGATAATGAAATTTACCACCCTGCTTTTTTTTGTCGGAAGCTTTCTGTTGAGTACATTTGCGCAGTTGAAGTTCGTTGAGGGGTGCTAACGTTGACCCCGATTTCTTCGCGTGTCACTGGCAAATGTGGATTTTATGTTAACCTTTATAATCTATTTGTTTAACAATTAATGCAGATCTTTATGAAAAAAACATTGTTGATCATCATCGCTGTGCTGGGATTCGCTGCAGTTGCAAGCGCACAGCCAAGGGCTATCGGTATCCGTTCCGGTTGGGGATTTGACTTCTCCTACGAGCACACGATCAAAGGACCGAACTTCGCGGAGATTGAGGTTGGCCTTGACGGCTATGCTTTCGATGCTTTCCACGTTGACGCTGCCTACAATTTCATGATAGCCAATCCTGACTGGACACCGGTGGGGACTTGGGGTATCTATGCCGGTCCTGGTGTTTCAGCCTACATGTGGCCGTCAGAGAGCGTCTTTTATGCAGGTGTTCTTGGTAATGTCGGCCTTGAGTACAAGTTCAAATTCCCTCTCCAGCTTTCGGTCGACGTGCGTCCACGCATCATGTTCGGTAACGGTGGTGTATGGACTGATGGCATCTTCTATGGTGGCGTCAGTGCACGCTATTATTTCTAAACCTGAGGTGTCCTTCAGTTAGCAATAGTTATTTTACGCCTTTCATCTGGGTCTGGTCATGATGGCCGGACCTTTTGCGTTTATGCTAACTGTTCTTTTAATCTCTTTGCTGATTTTTTTGCTAACTTTGCTAAATATAACAGTCTGTCACTGTGACATCGGTGGCTAAAAGTTAATAACATCATCATGAACATCTTGAAAGTGGGAATGGTGCAGCAAAGCTGCACAACGGACATCAAGGCGAACATCGCCAAACTTACTGAGAACATCCGCGAATGTGCCGCTAAAGGCGCTCAATTGATTGTGCTTCAGGAACTTCATAATTCGGTCTATTTTTGCCAGACAGAGGACGCCTCGCTCTGCGACCTGGCTGAGACCATTCCGGGACCTTCCACTGAATATTTCGGAGATCTGGCGAAGAGGCTTGGGATCGTGCTGGTGCTTTCGCTTTTTGAGAGGCGCGCTCCGGGGCTTTACCACAACACGGCTGTCGTGATCGAAAAGGACGGCGGCATAGCAGGCAAGTACCGCAAGATGCATATTCCTGATGATCCTTGCTTCTATGAGAAGTTTTATTTCACGCCGGGTGATTTAGGCTTCAAACCTATTCAGACTTCTGTTGGCTCCCTCGGAGTGCTGGTCTGCTGGGACCAGTGGTACCCGGAGGCCGCGAGGCTGATGGCGTTGAACGGAGCTCAGTTGCTGATCTATCCTACAGCCATCGGTGGAGTCGGAACGGATTCCAAAGAAGAGCAGCAGACCCAGAGGCAGGCATGGCAGCTGGTCCAAAGAGGTCATTCGGTAGCCAACGGATTGCCTGTCATCACAGTGAACCGTGTCGGCCATGAGGACGACCCTTCCGGAAACACCATCGGACTTGATTTTTGGGGATATTCATTCGCCACGGGGCCGCAGGGAGAGATTCTTGCCCAGTTCGGAACCGAAGAAGAGGGCGTGAAGGTCGTTGACATCGACATCGACCGCACTGAATATGTCCGCAGGGGATGGCCGTTCCTCCGCGACCGCCGAATCGATGCATATTCACCAATCCTATCCCGCTACGGAAAGTAGGATCTTCATGCTTCCGCCCTCTTTGGCGCATGGCAATCTTTAGTTATGGCTAAAATCGACTAAAGATTCAAACATAAATACCAACAAATAGGGATGCCGTGTGATTGTATTTGAATAAGTATTTGCATAACTTTGCGCTTTAACGAAGTTTAACAAATAATTATTCATTTATCAATGCTTATGGAACCAGACAGATCATTGAAGACAATGGGTCTTTGGGTCAAGTCGTTGGTTCTGTCCTTATGCGTTCTGCTGCCGGCCATCGGCTTCACGGACACGGCTTTTGCCCAGAGCTCTCAGGGCAAGGGCACTTCCGGGTCTCCGGCAAACCCACGGATCACAATCAAAGGACGAATCACGGACGACCATGACGAGCCGCTGCCCGGAGCCAATGTGCTCGTGAAGGGGACATCAATTGGAACATCCGCTGATGCGGACGGAAATTATTCGCTGACATTCCAGCGAAGTCCGGGCAAATCGGACATCCTGATATATTCATTCATCGGAACAGAATCGAAGGAGTACAATGTCAGCACCTCGACAAGGCTGAACGTGCAGCTTAAGACCTCCAGCCTTGACGCTGTGGTAGTCAACGGCTTCTACACCCAGACAAAGGAGACGTTCACAGGCGCCGCCACGACGATAAGCGGTGACCAGTTGGTGGCCGTGTCATCGACCAACCTGATGCAGAGTCTCGCTGCTTTGACTCCGGGCATGGTCCTGGTGGAGAACAATGCGGCAGGATCAAACCCTAACGCCGTGCCGTCGATTCTCATCCGTGGAGCGAACACCCTGATCACAAACGAGAGCGAGGAGGGCGTGAACAACCCATTGATCGTGCTTGACGGGGTGGAGATCAGCATCCAGGAGCTTTATGATCTGGACATATTCGACATCGAGCGGATCGATGTCCTGAAAGACGCTTCCGCGACTATCCTCTACGGTGAGAAGGGCGCCAACGGAGTGATCGTTGTCGAGAGGAAACGTTCCGAGGAGGGCAAACTGAGACTCAGCTACAATTTCGTGCCTAAGTTCAGCGTGCCTGATCTGAGTTCGTTCAATCTCTGCAGTCCTGCCGAGAAACTGGAGATAGAGCGGCTTTCCGGGCTTTACGATTCAGCGGACGGGTCTATGGACGAGGCCTACGACTACAAGCTTCAGCTTGTGCGCAAAGGAGTGAACCCAGACTGGCTTCACGCTCCTCTGCGTGTTCCTTTCAGCCACACCCATTCGCTTGCCTTGAGTTCGCGCGGGGAAAGGTTGGAATACCGCGCGAACGCCAGTTTCGGAGACACCTACGGAGTCATGAAAGGGGACAACAGAAGGAATCTCGGCGTCAATTTCAGCATGAACTACCATCTGCGCAACAAGCTGACCCTTTCCTACAAGAGCAGTTTCTCGCTGAACCGCAGCGTGGATTCCCCTTACGGCAGCTACACGCAGTACTCCACTATGAATCCTTATCTTCCCATTACGGATGAGAACGGAGAGTACTATAAGTACTACTACTTCAACCCGTACAGCACATCATCAACCAAGGTGTCCAACCCTCTGTACGAGGCCACCCTTTCCAGCTTCAGCAAGTCTCAGTCCCAGTCCTGGAGGAACTCGCTGTCCGGAAGGTGGAACATCACAAATGAACTCTACGTGACCGGTCAGGCCAATCTGGGACTGTCCTGGAACAAGTCTGACTCCTACGAGTCGCCTGACATGGCGAAGTACGAGAGCAGCAAGCTGAATGACAAGGGACGTTACAGTCTCTCCACCGGCACCGGTGTCTCCACCGATGGCAAGATTGTCATCAACTATGGTAAGTCGCTGGACACCAAAGGCTCTATGTTCCGCATCAGTGCCGGCGGCAACATCGAGTACAACCGTAAGCAGAACGCATCGTTCATTGCCACCGGATTCATCAAGGACGAGTTGTCTGACCTGTCTTTCGCTTTAAGTTATCCTGCCGGCCATCCTTCCGGCTCGGACAAGGTCTCCACGGGAGTCGGTGTTTTCGCCAACGCGAACTTCAGTCTTTGGAACAGGTATTTCGTGGACGGATCCTACAGAGCCTCTGGCTCTTCCAAGTTCGGCTCACGCAACAGTTTCGCCCCGTTCTGGGCGTTCGGAGCCGGCTGGCACCTGCACAACGAGAAATTCATCAAGGACAACCTGCCTTGGGTCAACACGCTGACATTCAGATACTCATTAGGCTACACCGGCAGCGTCTCCTTTGACTACTATCAGGCCCGCACCGTCTATCAGTATGATTCCAAGTACCAGTATGTCTCCGGAATCGGCGCCCTGCCTAAGCAGATGGGCAACCCGGATCTCAAATGGCAGAGAACTTTCAACAACAACTTCGGGATCACGGCGGCTTTCCTGGACAGCAGGTTCAACCTGTCCTTCGACTTCTACTCGAACACGACCTACGACATGCTGATGCCGGTCTCTTTACCGCCTTCCGTGGGAACAAGCTCGATGAAGGTGAACTTCGGTCAGATGAACAACAAGGGGCTTGACCTGTCGCTTTCCGGCCAGATCATAAGGACCAAGGATCTGTTCTGGAGCATGACTCTGACCGGAGGACATGTCATGGACAAAATCCAGAAGATCTCGGATGACATCAAGGACGACATCACCAATCCTTATGACAGTTCCAAGCCGAACATTCTGCTTCAGGAGGGTGGGTCGCAGTACGACATATTCGCGATGCGCTCCGCCGGAATTGACCCCGCGACCGGGAAGGAGATATTCATAAAGAAGAATGGTGAGTACACCTACCACTACGACAGGGACGAGAGGGTCGCTGTCGGCAACACCAACCCGACCCTTCAGGGTTCGTGGATGAACACCGTCAGGTACAAGGGCTTCTCTGTCAGCATCGCCACCACCTACACCTTCGGCTCCGACTACTACAACTCCACGCTCCAGAACAAGGTGGAGAACATCAACCCTGAGATCAACGTGGACCGCCGCGTGTTCACAGACAGGTGGAAACAGCCTGGGGATCATACCCGTTTTCTTGGAATTGGCACATCGACAAGTATAACCCAATATTCCGAGAGGTTTGTGGAGAAACGCAATGAGCTTTACATCTCAAGCATCCAGCTTATGTACGACTTCGCGCCCAAGGCGATCACAAGGCTTGGGCTTCGTAAGCTTGCCGTAGGGATCGGACTCTCAGACATCGCCCACATCTCGACTGTCAAGTTCGAGAGGGGAACCAGCTACCCGTACTGCCGCGGAATCAACCTGATTTTCCGCCCAACATTCTAAATAGGAGGAATGACAATGAAAAGAAAGATAATATTCACGACTATAATGGCCGCTGTCCTTGCGACAGGGTGCGACAAATTCCTTGACGTGCATCCTAAAGGCGAGAAAATCAATATGTTCGAGACGGCTGAGGAATATGAGGACGCGCTCTATGGAGTTTACAGCGAGTTGACGGACGGCAACCTTTTCGGCCAGTATCTGATCATACTTCCTGAGGTCATGGGCCAGAACTTCACGACTACTGACTACAGGTACGCCGAACTGGCCGAGGGAGAGATGGACTCCAACGGATCGGCCTCGACCAGAAAACTGATCTGGAAGACTGCTTACGAGGCCATCAACCACATCAACAACATAGTGGAACACGCTGAGGATGACGCCGACACCTACAGGCACTCCCGTCTCTATCTTGGTGAGGCTTTGGCCTTGAGGGCTCTCGTGCACTACGAGGTCCTCAATCTTTACGGTCCTCCTTACTGGGCCTCGGACAGCGAGAAGAAGACCACGATCCCTTATGTGACGAAATATTCATTCGACATCTCGCCGCTTCTCTCCTATGACGAGGTGTGCGGAAAAATGCTTGAAGACCTTAAAAGGGCTGAGGAATACCTTGCTGAGGATGAGACTCTCGTCCCGGCCGAGAGGGACAACACCGCGTTGTCCTTCACTGACGCAAGGATAGCCCATCTGAACCTCTACGCGGTCCAGGCTCTTATCGCGCGCGTCTACTGGAGCATGAACGACCTGGACAAAGCCGCTGACTATGCTCTGAAGGTAATCGGGAGCGGAAAGTTCTCTTTCCGTCCCACTAGTGCCTTCGTGCAGCCGGACAACGGGACGTTGGATCTGAACGAGACAATCTTCGGACTCTACATCAATGATGAGAGCACTATGATGAAAAAACTGAACATCAACGGTTCAGGTGCGTCCTCTTCCCTCGTGTTGGCTTCAGACTATGCCTCCCTCTACGAGAAGGACAGCGGGGTGTCCACTGACTACAGGCTTTCGGCCTGGTTCGATGTGTCATATTCATTGTGCCGCAAGTTGGTGAACAACTGTTTCATCTCAGAGAGCAACACGTACAACGGCAAGTCGATTCTGGGCTACGATGTCCTGAGGCTTCCAGAGATGTACTACATTGTGGCCGAGGCCAACATCGACAAGGATCCGGCCAAGGCAGTGGAATATTATGATAAGGTCTTGAAATCAAGGGGGCGTGAGCCTCTTCAGGAGAGTGGTGCTGCTTTGACGGGCGACCTGCTCTTTGAGGAACGCCGCAGGGAATTCTATTGTGAGGGCATCACGTGGATCGACATGAAGAAGGGTAAGAAGGACATCACGACAGTGTCCGGCAGGATTCTTCACGGAGACCTTGCGTCCACTTACACACTTACCCTTCCGGACGATGAACTCGATGCGAGAAAAAATGTTAGCAAGTAAATGATTATGAGAAAGATAATATATCCGATAATTGCAGCCCTGCCTTTTCTGGCCTCCTGCGACGGAACGTGGATAATGTACGACACCGACCAGAAGGACCACATCTATTTTCAGGACAGGCAGCAGGTTCTGACCAAGTCTTTCGCCCTGCTTTCCGGGAGTGAGATTGATGTCGAGGCTCATGTCTGCATCATGGGCAATGTCTCGGACCGTGACCGGTCTTTCAGATTGGAAAGCGTTCCAAGCGAAGAAGGTGACACAATCGTGTTCGGTGGTATCACCTATCCGGTGATTTCGGCTCGTGAGGGGATCGATTTTGAGGTAGGGGATTGCGTGCTTCCTGCGGGATCAACCTCGACCGACGTGTCAGTGAGGCTCAAGCGCCAGCCCGAAATGAAGAAAGGAGCTTACGTCAAGGTTCTCCTGAGGCTGGTGCCTTCCGGGAATTTCGAGCCGTTGCCTGCTGACAGCTCGGACACACAGTCGATCAAATCGCCTGATTTTCAGGTCTACGTCAATGACGGGGATCCAGCATGCCCCTCCTGGTGGAAACCCAACTCGAGGTCCGAGCCCGGATGGGACTATGATCTCGGAAACTTCTATCCGGCGAAGTTCAGGATGCTCCTCGACCTTTACCACAAGACCGCGGAGACTAACCCTGTCTTCTATGAATATTGTGTGGCGCACTACGGTGAGAACCTGGATGCCGAACCAAGCGCGGACAACAACAAGATGCTGAGATTCTGGCGTCAGACCTATGCGGCCGCCTGGGCCGACTATGTGTTCTGCCCTTTGTTCGAGTACTATGAGAAGTACTATGCGGAGCATCCTGACGACCCCAATTACGAGGTCATGGGCAGTGACAAGGTCAACATAAACAACCGCGTCGGGTGGGGCGACCCTCGAAGCGGCCGTTATGGTTTCCTAAATTAATCAGAAGAACAAGGAAATGAAAAGAATATTCCAATTACTGTCAGCGGCCGCACTGCTCTCAGTGGCTGTGTCGTCCTGCTGGAAAATCGACGAAGGGGACACCATCGACCTTGCGCCGATAGATTTCAAGGTGGTCTCCGACACGATCAACGCTGATCTCGGTGTGGAACTTAAATACGAAGGCCTTACTGTCACGAGTGACCGCGAGGTCTCCTACGAATGGTCTTACGGTCTGCCGGCTGACGGCAAGACCGTGGAGGACCACATCTTCAAACGCGGAACGATCGAGAAGGTCTCAACAACCCCTACAATAGACTATACCTTCACCAAATTGGGAACGTTCATCCTGAGGTTGAGGGCCGACAATGGAGAGAGCATAAAGTATAAGTACTTCACCCTTAACGTGAACTCTGGCTATGACGAGGGAGTAACCATCCTGAGCAACGGAGAGGACGGGAACGGTCATCTTACGTTCATCAAGACACTCACATCGGAAGAGTCCGCCGCCGGGAAACAGGAAGTCTTCCCTGATGTCTTCTCGTCCATAAACACGGGACAGACCCTGAGGAACGGAGCGCGGTTGTTCATGTCCAACGCCACGGTCGATAAGGTGGACTACTCAGGCCTTCTTATCGCGACCAACGATGAGAGCGGCACGATGTGGCACATGGAGGCCAAGACGTTCCAGTTGTTCAAGAAGTCAAGCATGCTTTCCGCCGGGTTCGGGTTCCGGGATTTCGGTGGGGAACTGGCCTCGTCATCGGGATTCGCCGTGTTCATCCTTGGAGAGAACTCCCACATCTACAGGTACGACATGATGATGGGGAACTACATCGACATGGTGGACATCAAGCCGATGACCGGCATATTCGGAGGATTATCAAGAAAGAGTGCCGACAACTCCACGGTCCGTGCTTCGTACTACCGCAACTCCGACAGCCTTGCGGTCAGGAGGTCCGCATCGACCGGAACCGTCTACTACGCGCTCGACGGCTATGAGGTCGTGAACATGGCGACTCTGCGCACGGCCAAGACAAACTCCCTTTATGTCCTTTTCAGAAGCAAGAAGAATCCGGATGAATATCTCATCAAGAACACTGACGGCATCGGAGGCACGAAGGCTTTGAAGACCTGGGGAAAGGACATGACTTTCACCAGCAGTGACCTTAAGATGGATGCCGATTGCAGATTCGTCGGCACCAAGCACTCATCGGATGTCTATTACGTCTACGACAATGCCATCTACCGGTGGTCCCTGATCAGCGCTCCTGTCTCGAAGCCTGTGATCACCCTCCCTGCCGGGGAACAGATCCGCGACATCGCCACCAATTTCCTTGGAAAGGACAAGGGGGACAGCGGTGAGGACCTGCTCTATGTGGCGACTTGCAATCCTTCCAGGTCAGGGGAGAAAAAAGGAAGTCTTTACGTCTACAGATTCTCCGATGATACTCTGGTGAAATCCTATGAGGGAATATTCTGGGATCCTGTCTCGGTTCTTTACAAGTACCGGGTGAACTAAGCCGATAATAAATAACAATTTAAATACAACTATGACAAAAAGGAGCATTATCCTCTCTTTGATCGCCGCCGCGCTGTTGGTTTCGTCCACAGACGCGGTAGCGTTTCCGTTTAAGAAAAAGAAGAAAAAGGCTCATACTGAGGCCGTTGCGACATCAAAGCCTACCCCTAAGAAGAAGCAGACTCCTTACCAGAAACTGATGAAGGAGGTCGCTGACTCGGCCAAGGGTGGCACGTTCAATCTCTACCGCACGACCAAGGATAAAATCTACATGGGCTTTCCAAGGAATATGATGGGGCGCAGGATGCTTTTGGGAAGCACGATCACCGCGACAAGCAATCCGTCCTACCTGAATGTGGGCTACAAGTACGCCAAGCCGACATATTTCCAGATTGACTTGAAGGACAGCCTGGTGGTGCTGACGGTTCCGGGAACCAATGCCACTAGTTCCGATCCGGGAATGAAGGCCGCTCTTGAGCGCAGCTATATTCCAAAGGTCTTGAGAAGAATCGCCGTACAGGCGACGAGCAAAGACAGCTCGGAAGTGATCTTTGAAGTGACACCTCTCATCAATTCGGTGGCGCCTAAGGGTAAGAACTTTTCACTCACAAAGGCGGCTGACGAGAAATCGACTTGGTTCAGCGACCTGAAGGCGTTCAGAGACAACGCCTCCGTGAAGGTGCATTCCAATGTGGACTTCACTAAGACTTTCCTGATGCTTAAAGGCAAGGTGGGCTCCGGCTCGATGGCCTACACGGTCTCGTTCATGCTTCTCCCGGAAAAGCCTATGCCGGCCCGTCTGCAGGATTCAAGAGTAGGGGTGTTCCCTGTAGGTCCCGGCGAGGGCAGTGTCAAGTACGACCTCTCGTCCGCCGAGGACGGGTTCAGGGGCTATTTGCTTGCTTCACGTTGGAGGCTTGAGCTCTCTGACACGGCAGCCTGGAAGAACGGGCAGAAAGTCACGGTCAGGAATCCGATAGTCTGGTATGTGGACAACTCGTTCCCCGAGCCTTGGAAGAAACCTATCAAGGAGGGTGTCCTCGCTTGGAACCACGCTTTCGAGGCGATCGGCCTTAAGGGCGTGATGCGGGTGCGTGACTTCCCGACCGCCGAGGAGGATCCACAGTTCGATCCCGACAACCTGAAATATTCATGCATAAGGTACGTGCCTGACGCCACGATGAACGCTATGGGACCTTCCTGGGTGGATCCCGTGACAGGAGAGATACTGAACGCTTCGGTCCTGGTCTACAACGATGTCATCAAACTCATCAACAATTGGCGCTTCGTGCAGACCTCGCAGGTCGATGAGAGGGTTCGCGCCCTGAAGATGCCTCAGGACATCATTGATGAGTCGCTGGTCTATGTGATTTCTCACGAGATCGGTCACACTTTGGGTCTTATGCATAATATGGGCGCGTCTTCGGCCTATCCGACAGACTCTCTGCGCAGCGCCTCATTCACCGCCAGATACGGCACGGCACCTTCCATCATGGATTACGCCAGGTTCAATTATGTGGCGCAGCCTCAGGATAAGGGCGTGAGGCTCGTGCCGCCATCACTCGGCGTTTATGATGAATATGCCATAAAGTGGCTCTACACCCCTGTTCCTGGAGCGAAGGACATCTGGGAGGAGGCATCCATCGCGGAGAAGATCATAGACGAGAAGGCGGGAGATCCGCTTTACCGTTACGGGGCGCAGCAGGTTACCACTTCAAATAGCTATGGAGCCTACGATCCGAGCGCAAGGACTGAGGACTTGGGCAACGATCCGATTAAGTCCAGCGACTACGGAATCAAGAACCTCAAGTATATCCTTCCAAAGATGAACGAATGGGTCGGGGCAGATGACAGCGATTTCACTCACAGGAATGATCTCTACATCCAGCTCGCGAACCAGTACTACCGCTACATAGGCAATGTTTTGGCGCAGGTCGGAGGAATATACCTGAACAACGTCAAGGATGGATCCGCTGTAAAGCCTTCCACTCCTGTCTCCAGAAAGGTTCAGAAGGCCTCTTTGAAGTGGGTGATCGGCCAGCTCCGCTCCTCCTCATGGATCAACGACGCGGATGTGACGTCAAACCTGCCGTTGGCCATTCCGCAGTCCAACAAAATCTGCGTGGCTGCGGCGAAGACACTGGCTTCGACAGTCCCGACGAACGTGATGGTGGCCTCCTTCGTCCCTGGCTCCGGCAAGCCTTACACTGTCAAGGACTATTACGATGACCTTTACAGCGAGCTGTTCGCTTCCTCTATCGCGGGACGCAGACTGACTCCTGAGGAGAAGACTCTCCAAAGGGAGGTTCTCGCCGCCTCGGCGAGGGAAGTCAGGTCGGTGCTTTCCAAGTCGCTGTCTGAGGATTCCATTGGTGTTGAATATGCTCCGGAATCTATGTGGTGCGGATTCGAGGACGTCTGCCTTGGAGAAGGCAAAGCCACCTATCAGAAGAACGTGGACACCCGTGCGATCGATGAGAGTGACGGGTGCCGCATTGTCTTCCTGAACAAGGTCAAGACTCTGGCCTCTTCCCACAGGTCTTCCGCCCCGTCCGAGGACAGGGCTCACTACGAGTACCTTCTCGCCCGCGTCAACGCGGCGCTTCAGAACCAGAGATAACCTCTCTGGTTACTGAGTTAGTCTAAGCGATGGTCCAAATCGCATCACTCAGCTGGTTCAGCGACCAGAACACACAAGAATATTCATAAGATAGATGAAGATAAAATCAATCGTAGCGGCGATTGCCGCATTGTCCATTTCGGCCTGCTCCACCCTGAGGGATGGGGAGTACAACCTTTCGGTGGTCTCCACCGGTGACGGCCACGGCTACTGGTTCGCCAAGCCTATTGAGGACGGAGGCCGCGCCAGAGGCTCCCTTATGTCCCAAAGCGCCTTCGTCAACGGAATCCGCGAGTCGAAAGGAGCCGACAACGTCATCCTTGTCGATGCCGGAGACAACTTCTTCGGTAACGGTGCTCCGTTCTACTACAACTACGTTGACACGACATCCGCCCACCTCTATCCGAGGCTGGCCTCCTACATGGGCTATGACGCGGTCGTTGCCGGCCATTCTGATTTCGAGTCAGGTCACCGTGTCTATGACCGTGTAGCCAAAGAAATGAAGAAAGAAAGCATCCCTCTTCTTGCCGGCAACGCCTTGTCCGACAGGAACGGCAAGCCATATTTCCCGGCATGTTCAATAATAAAGAAAGGGGGAGTCAAGGTCGCTGTTCTTGGCTACACCAACGCTGACAACGCCTCACTGATGGACGGAAGCTGCGTCTCAGGGCTTCGTTTCGAGTCGCTTATGCCTCTGGTCCAGGAGGATGTGGACAAGGTCCGCTCCAAGGAGAAACCTCAGGTAGTGATTGTCGTTGCTCACACTTCGATGGGCAAAGGTGACGGGCAGAACCTTGAGAAGCAGGGGCTTGACCTGTTCAAGAGTTTGAAGGGAGTGGACGTTGTCATCGCGGGCCACGATCACGCCAACAAGGTGATGAGCGCTGACAGCATCGTGGTGCTTGACTGTGGCAGAGCCGGCCAGAACGCCGGTGTCACTGACATCAAACTTGTAGTTAAAGGCGGAAAGGTCGTAAGTCGTACATTGGATGCCAGGATGGCTTCCATCAAGTGCGAGGAATATGACAGTGCGATGGAGAAGGCTTTTGAATCTGATTACGACAAGGTTCACAGTTTCATGACAAACACGGTCGGAGAGATTAAGAAAGATCTGGTTTCCAGGGAGTTCTACTACAAGCAGTGCGACTACCTGAACTTCCTCCACGCCCTTGCTTTCAGCGCTTATCCTGTGGACATCTCATTGTCTGCCACACTTCTGATAGACGGTAAGGTTCCTGCCGGTGAGGTCCGCTATCAGGACATACGTAAAGTCTATCCTTATGAGAACAAACTGGTTGTGTTGAGACTGACCGGAGCCGAGATTCTGAAATACCTTGAAGCCAGCTATGACGCGTGGATCAACACTGTGACAGAACCTTCCGAGGATGCTCACGTTTTGAAGATCAAACGGTCCAAGGACTATTCCACTGGCGGGATGGCATGGAAGCTTGTCAAGAGCCCGGCCAACTTCGATTCCGCCGCCGGCATCAACTACACGGTCGATGTGACAAAGCCTTACGGCTCCAGAGTCACAATCACCGGAATGGCGGATGGAAGAGCATTCGAGATGGACAAGGAATATCTTGCCGCGATAACCAGTTACAGGTCAGTCGGCTCTGGCGGGCTACTAAAGGCGGCTGGTTTTCTTGACATGAAATCCGTGGAGGACAGGATAGTCTTTCGCGGCCCTGAGTTCAGGACGATTCTCTATGAGTATTTCAAGAAGAACGGAAGCGTCGATCCGGCTGTCATCGGAAACCCTGAAGTCATAGGCTCATGGAAATTCATCCCGGCTTTCGCTCCCGCCGCCATCAAGGCTGATGTGGAATTGCTTTACGGGAAATAATTTGCGTAGATGAAAAAGATAATCCTGAATAACATTGTCCTTGCGGTGGCCGCTCTGCTCGCCGCGGGGACATATTCATTCGCCCAGATTCCGGCGACTTCGGAGCAAAGAACCACTATTGAGAAGGAATATGGTGTGAAGAATGCCGTGCGCAAGTACGACACCCATGCCGAGATGATGGCTGACCCGAACAGGACCGGCGGGGAATATTTCATGTACAGTTTTGACAACGTGAAGTTGACTCCGGCCCCTAAAGGCTACAAGCCTGTCTATATCAGTCATATCGGTCGTCACGGTGCGAGGTATGCCATTAGTGATAAGATCTATGAGAATCTCCGGAAGATTCTGGCCGATGCCCATGATTCCGGCAAACTGACCGAGGCGGGGGAGTCTCTCCGCAGTCGTTACGAGTCGTTCTATCCGTCCGTTGCGTTCCGAGGGGGAGAACTGACACATAAGGGGCAGGAACAGCTCCGTGGGATAGCTGATGTGATGTATCGTGATTTCCCGGAGGTGTTCAAGGGAAAGACCACCGCTGAGGTTCTGTGCACGGTGACTCCGCGAGTGATTGTCAGCATGAATTCTTTCATGGATGAACTCAAGGGCTTGGACAATGATTTGAATTACAGTTTGGAATGCAGCACATCGATCATGCCTCTGATTCATCCCAACGGAGGTGCTAACCCTTACCGTGTCAAGGCGCGGATTCCTGCCAGTGCCCGTGCCAAGGCTGACAGCCTTCTTTCCGCGAGGGTGGACGTTAGAGGATTCTGTTCAAAATATTTCAATGACACCGACTTTTTGGAGAAGTCCTACGGCTTGTGGAAGTTCGAACTGGATCTGCGTACAGTGATTCTGGATCTTCAATGTCTTGACAATGAGCCTTATGATAGGTTTGAAGACATATTCACCTTTGAGGAACTCTTCGCTATCTGGGAGGTTTGGAATTTCAACGGCTACCTGAGCATGGGCCGCTCGCCATTGACGGACAACAAAGGTGTCCTCAACACCTCCGCTATACTTAAGAACATCATCGATTGCGCTGACCGTGACCTGGCTTCCGGCCAGATTCAGTTGAGCCTTCGCTTTTCCCACGACACAGCCATTCTTCCTCTGGTCTCGTACATGAAACTGGATAATTTCGGAGCTGTGGTGAGCGATCCGGAAGAGGTGAAGAATTGGTGGAGGTCTGATTTCATCCCCATGGCCTCCAACCTTCAGCTGATCTTCTACCGCAGCAACCGCACCCCTGAGATTCTGGTCAAAGTCCTCTACAACGGCCGCGAAGCCTCCCTCCCGATCCCTCAGGCCGCCCCATCCTTATATTCATGGACCACCTTCAAGGACTATTATAGGGATTAGTCTAAGCGTGGCTAAGTGCATTTGCCAGATAGGAGGTCCCTGGTGCCCACCTTATATGTCCCCGTAAGGCTTTATTGTTGTCCACAAGCACATAAGGATGGCGTGAAAAGTCGTGAGAGGCCATTATGTGTGTCTGACCCCCTCCTCCAAGGATAGGGTCAGGCATGCTCCCTCACCTCCAACTATCGTGAGTGGCACATCAGTGTGCTCTTGGTTTGTAAAGTGCAATTGGAAGTCGTGGAAATTTCTTTTCAAACTAAATTACAGATCTTTTTTTTGTGAAATGGTTGTTTAATGGTGCTGATTTAAGCTATTATTTGTATGTTTGCACATTAATGGTTTAATTTAAGTCTATAATGGAGGATATCTATGGCCTTCCTGACATCCTGATTCAGCAGAGGATAGGCGGCAAAGTTAGGTCAATAAGGCTCAAGCAGAACATAACACAGCAGGACCTGTCCAATTTAGCGGGTGTCTCAGTATCAACTTTAAAGAAGATTGAGAGTGGGCATATAAGTTCATTCGGCTCACTGTTGAGATTGATGAGGGTTTTGGGAGTCCTCGATTTGTTGCAGGATTTGATAGAAGAGGTAAAACTCAGTCCAAATGAATATTATGAGTTGGTCAACTCTATTGAAAAACATCAGCGGAAGCGCGCCAGAGGTTCTGAGAAAACAGAAAAGGGGAAATCAGAATGGTAGATGTCGCTAGAGTAAGTCTTTTCGGGAAGGATATCGGAACAGTAAGATGGGATGAGCGAAGAAACCTTGCCGAGTTTGAATACACAGATGATTTCACACGGATTGGACTGGAACCGTATGTCTATCAACGGCAAATTTGATAATCTGACAAGGCAGGATCTTCTCACATTTGCGATTGCGAATAACATTAGGCATTCAGCGGAGATTATTGACAGAGTATGTGACTGCGCTGCCCGTTGGAGTAATATCGCGAGAAATTGTGGAGTGCCTCAGAATATGATCAATTACATAGAGACGCACATTTTGTTAAATATTTAGTGCCTGCCTGGATATCAGAGCAAGATTATAAAAAACTCAAAAAGATGACTTGCCCAGCCGCTTGAGCTCACAGTCGGCCTTGATCTTGTCGATTATGGCGCAGACCACCTTGTAGGTCTTGCTCTCCTTGGTGTAGTTGGCGGGGACCGTGAAATTGACGCGGCCTTGGTGCAGGAGGGTCTTGGCGAAAGCTTTCTTCTTCGGGTTGCCCTCATCATAGACGGCGATCGCATGCCCGCCGAACATCGTGACGATCTTCATGCACGGAATGTCGGTCTCCCCGTCACCGAAGTAGATCATCTGAGGGTAGGGAATCCGCTTCTTGTCCTCGGCTATGCTCTCGTTGACCATCTTGTTGTCGTGGGCGCTGAAGATTCCCTTGTTGATCTTGAAGATGTACTGGGTCTTGGCCGTGTAGTCAACCGCGATTCCCGGCCACTCGGCCTCGCCCTCCTTGTTGTACATGAAGGAGCATGCGAAGATGTGCTTGAATTCCTTGGCGATCGGGCTGCCCTCGATGATCTCCTTCAGACCGGAGGAGTTGATGTAGTGCTCGATCTGGACACCGTGCGCATCGCCATATTCATTGATCATCTTGAACCACTCTTTCACTCCGTCGAAAAGTTGTATGTGGCGGCCGAACTTGCGGAAGTCTCTCCGGCGGAGGGTTATCCCGTTCTTCTTTGCCTCATCGAACATCATTTTCATATAGGATAGAACGTTGCTCGCGTCCTGCCCGACAGCCAGCCCGTCACTCATTTTCCAGAACTCCTCCGGGGTCTTTCCGATGGCCTGGATGAATCCGAATTCCTGCATGTTTCCGGGAGAAAGAGTCCCGTCAAAGTCATAAATCAGCGCTACAATTGGTCTTTTCTTCATAATTTCGCCACAAATAACCGATTTCTACAAATATAATATTTATTCTTTTGAAGGATCCGTGACTTTAGGTTATTTTTGCCAAGTTAATTTGATATTTTGTGACTATGGACCACTATTTAACCCGATTACAGAACGCGACAAGAAAATACTGGAACAAATCCGCCCTCAACACTTTGGGTGGGGAGTCGTTGACTTATTCCCAGATGGCTACCTTGATCGAGAAGTTTCATATCTTTTTCGAGAAAGCCGGACTGAAGAAAGGGCAGCACATTGCCCTTTGGGCCCGCAACAGCGCCCGCTGGGGAATGGCCTATCTGGCAGTGAACACCTACGAGGCGGTCATTGTCCCGATTCTCGCGGACTTCACCCCGGAAAGTGTGGAGAAGCTCGTGAACCATTCCGACAGCATAGTCCTTCTGACCAATGCCGACAAGTGGTCGAAACTGGACATCACCAAGATGCCTGAGGTGAAGGTCGTGATGGATGTGGACAACCTCAAAATCCTCTACTGCCGCAAGCCGGAGATTGAGGAGATTTGGGACAACATAGACAACCTCCTCACCCAGAAGTACCCTGGCGGATTCGGTCCCGGGGACGTTGTCTATCCGACCGACAATTGGGATGACCTCGCCGTGATCAACTACACTTCCGGCTCCACCGGAAATCCTAAGGGTGTGATGCTGACCTACAGGAACTTCAGCGCCACGATTGAGTTCAGTCAGGTTCACCGTCCGGCTTCGGACAAGAAACGCATGATCTCGATGCTCCCGATGGCCCACATGTACGGCCTTGTCACCGAGTTCATCTACCCGCTCTGCAACGGAACGTCAATCTACTGGCTGGGCAAAACCCCGACCCCTAGCACCCTGATGAAGGCTTTTCAGGAGGTCAAGCCTTACCAGCTCATCACTGTACCACTGGTGATGGAAAAAATCTTCAAGTCTAAGGTTAAGCCTGTGCTGGACAAGCCGCTTATCAGGTTTCTTACTAAAATTCCTGGTGTCAACAAGATTATATTCAACAAGATATGCGAAGGATTGATGAATGCCTTTGGCGGGGAGATCGAGGAGTTCGTCATGGGTGGCGCGCCTGTGAACCCGGAGATCGAGAAATGGTTCCAGAAGATACACCTTCCTTACACTGTCGGTTACGGTATGACCGAGGCTGCTCCTCTGCTGGCATATGCGGGAAGCAAGGAATATGTCGCCGGATCCTGCGGAAAACCGGTTGACTGCGCCACAGTGAGGATTGATTCCGATGATCCTCAACACATTGTCGGTGAGATCCAGGCGAAAGGGGACAACATCTGTATTGGGTATTATAAAAATCCGGAGGCTTCCGCCAACGCCTTCACCGAGGACGGGTTCCTCCATACCGGAGACCTCGGTCTGTTCGATGCCAAGGGCAATCTCTACATCAAAGGCCGCAGCAAGTCGATGATCCTCTCCGCCAACGGCCAGAACATCTATCCTGAGGAGGTCGAGGCAGTGGTGAACAACCAACCTTACGTCCAGGAGTCTGTTGTGGTTGACCGTGCCTCGAAACTTGTCGCTTTGGTTTACCTTGATCAGGAGGCTCTCAAGAAAGACAACCTAGACCAGGAGGCTGTCGCCGATCTTCCTGAAAAGATCCGTGTCAACTCCAACAAGCGCCTTCCGAATTACAGCCAGATCACCAAGGTCGAGATTGTCGACCAGCCGTTCGAGAAGACACCTAAGATGAGCATCAAGCGCTTCCTCTACAAGTAGTTTTTGTTCTGATGAACTTGAGCAATCATTGATAGAAATCCTCTAAGATTGTTTTTTGTTGTGCCTTGGATGCTGTTTTAATTTATTTGAAGTGTTCTTTCAATGACCTCAAGGCACATGCGGCCGTTGTGGTAGGGGCATTTCCAGAAGCCGGCGAGGTCGTCGGTTGTGTTCGGGGTGCCGTCAGGACGGACGCTCCAGTACCATTCCCCGCCGGGGCGGATCAGGTGGAGGCGGATGAAAGACCATTCATTGTCGGCGGATTCGAGCCATTTGACCTCACCGGTTTTATGATACTGGTTGAGGCAGCCGACGACGGTCTCGGCCTGGACCCACCAATGACGGTCGGAATCCAGATGGCCTGTCGCGGGATCATATTCATAAACCATTCCGCCTTCGGGGGTGAAACCTTCCATCGCGGCAGCGGCGACTTTTGCGCAGACTGACTTGACTTTGGCGGTCAAGTCCTTGTTGCCCAGCACTTCGGCGGCCTCGTCAAGCAGCCATGACGCCTCGATGTCGTGGCCGTAGGAAACTGTTGTGGAATGCGGCGTCCAATCGACACCGAAGAAAAGTCCTAGGTGCCCGTCCGTACGGATGATCTTATCTAAGAATATGCCTATGAGTCCGACGAGCCTTTCCCTCAGCCCGGTGTCTTTCCACACCCTGTAAAGGTTTGTATAACCTTCGAGAATATGCAGGTGGGTGTTCATGGTCTTGGCGTCGTTCTGATCCTTGTCGGAAAGGCGCATGTCCTGGATCACGCCCCATTCGCGGGTGCAGGCCTCGATGTAGCCGTCTCCGTCGTTACTGTGAGCCTCTATGTCGTGGTAGAAAGACTTGGCAAGTTCCAAGGCTTCCAAGTCTCCGGTGGCCCTGGAATATTCAGCCAATCCGTAGATCGCGAAGGCAATTGCGTAGAACTGCTTTTTTGTGTCCTTCGGCTGCCCTTCGGAGTCGATGCTCCAGAAAATGCCGCCATATTCCTTGTCAGTGAAGCGGTCGCGTATCTCATGGTAGGCCCTGATGGCCGTGTTGAGATATTCCTTTTTACGAAGAACCCTGTATGCCGAAGCGAAAGTCCAGAGAATGCGGGAGTTGAGTATTGCTCCTTTCTCCGCTTCCGGCATCAATGTGCCGTCTCCTGTGATCCTTCCATAGAAACCTCCCTTCGGGTCGGTCATCCTGTCCATCCAGAACGGAAGGATGTCTCCCTCCAATTCCGCTAGAATTGATTTTCTGTCCATACCCCAAAGTTATCAAAAACCTCGTGAGATAGGAATCCAGTCGGCCTAATACGTTAAATAATTGTTAAAAAAGTATTATATTTGCCATATTATGTCACAAGTGTTTTCTGAAATATCCGGTCTTTCCCAACGGGATTGCTTCTACATCGTGGAGAGGCACAAGAAAGAGTTCACCTACCCGCTCCACAGGCACAGGGAATATGAGTTGAACTTCATACAGAACGCATCCGGGGTGCGTCGCATCGTCGGGGACAGCGTCGAGACGATAGGAGAATATGACCTTGTCCTGATCGCCGGCGAGAATCTGGAGCATGTCTGGGAACAGGACGCGTGCACATCTCCAGACATAAGGGAGATAACAATCCAGTTCTCCCCGGATCTGTTCAGCGGTGGGCTTCTTGAACGTAATCAGTTCGCCAGCATCAGGAGGATGCTGGATAGGGCCAGCCATGGGCTCGCGTTCCCGCTCGGATCCATCATGCAGGCATATTCCCAGATCAACTCCGTGGTCAACGAGAAGGACGCATTCGTGCAGTTCATTGGCTGTCTCCATTTGCTTTATATCCTTTCGCACAGTGAGTCCAAGGAGTTGGCCAGCAGTTCGTTCGCCCATTCTCCGAGGGACACTGAGAGCCGCAGGGTGATGAAGGTCAAGGAATATATCAACCAGCATTACGCTGAGGACATCACATTGCCCGAACTTGCTGACCTCGTGGGGATGAGCCCAAGCTCCTTCAGCCGCTTTTTCAGGCTCCGCACCGGCAAGACACTGTCTTCTTATCTGATTGACATCCGGCTTGGCAATGCCGCGAGGGCGCTTGTCGACACAACGTCCAACGTCTCGGAGATCTGCTATGCGTGCGGATTCAACAACCTGTCCAACTTCAACAGGGTATTCAAGGCGCGCAAGGGTGTCACGCCTCATGAGTTCCGCTCGATGTACAAGAAGAAGAAAGTCATCGTGTAGCGGATAATTTGCATTATTTATCAAAATTGTATTTGTTTTCGTTTCAGTATGTGCGTAATTTTGCATCCGTAACAAAATTAATGGCACTTGAAACGTATTCAATTAATTTCAGCAGTTGTAATCTGCTTGATCACAATGGTTTCCTGCGTTGGTCACTCTGGCGGTCCCGACTTTTTCAGCGTTAAAGATTCCCGCTTCGTCAAGGCCGGGAAGCCGGTGCGCTTCATCGGAACCAATGTCTGGTACGCCTCTGACATCGCAGTGAGTGATCCGGGGCGTCTCGCTACTGAACTGGATTCACTCAAGGCTCTTGGCCTGACGAACATCAGAGTCTGCGCCACCGAGGAGAATTTCGAGGGGATGGACATCCTGCTTTCCGAACTGGAGAAACGGGACATGGCTGCGGTTCTGTACCTTAATAATGCATGGGAATGGAGTCCGACCGGTTACCGTTCCTATCTTGAGGCAGCAGGGACCGGACATCAGCCTCATCCAGCCGTCGATGGCTACTGGCCTTACATGTGCGCGATGGCTGAGTTTGCAGCGAATGAGAAGGCAGTGGAGCTCTTCCGTGAACATGTCCGTAAGTATGTGGAAAGATATTCACAGAACCCGGCCATCTTCGCATGGCAGATCTGCAACGAGCCGAGGCCGTTCAGCACTGACTCAGCCAAGGTCGAGGCATTCGTCGATTATATTCAAGGAACAGCGAAGCTCATCAAATCCCTGGATTCCAACCATCTTGTGAGCACTGGTAACGAAGGCGCCATGGGCTGCAATGACGGAGACTATGACCTTTGCAGAAGGCTCAACGACTGCCCTTACATCGACTACATCACAGTCCACATCTGGCCTTTCAACTGGGGCTGGATCAAGGACGGAGAGGCAGCCGTGGATCCAGAACTTGTCAGAAGCAGGACCCTCGAGTACCTTGGACGCCATCTGGAAATCGCCGGGGATCTTGGCAAGATGGTGGTAGTCGAGGAGTTCGGTTATCCTCGTGACGGGCAGGACTGGAGAAAAACCGCCACAGTGGAAGGAAGAAACGACTACTATGCTCTCATATTCAATGAAATTGTCAAGTCTGCCTCAGAAGACGGGCTTCTCGCTGGCTGCAATTTCTGGAGCTGGAGCGGTGTGGCCAGACAGACTCACGAGACATGGCAGGAGGGAGATGACCTTTGCGGGGATCCTTCGCAGGAGGCCCAGGGACTCAACGGGGTTTATCTTTCGGACAGAAACACGGTGGATCTGATAAGGGAGTACACCGGTAGGTTGGAAGAAATTACAAAGTAATTCATAATATAATAAC
>DJQB01000002.1:204375-256970 GCA_002439875.1 Bacteroidales bacterium UBA6397 | reverse complement strand
TGCAAAGGTAGCACTTTTTTCTTACCTACCAAACTTTTTTCGAGTTTTTTACAAATAATTCCTCAAAAAAGTAGAGAAACGATGGCCACTGGTCAGTGTAAATAAGCAAGTAGGTAATCCTATTTATACCAAACCACCGGAGAAACCCCCATATTATACACCAACTCTCCGCCTTTTACTATGTCAGAATATTCAATAAATGGTTGCTCTAGCGGTTGGCCGTTCAAGGTGACACTCTGAATGTAGCGGTTCTCATTGCTCAGGCCATGAGCTTTGATCTTGAAGGTTCCTCCTGCGACAGCCAAATCTACCTCATCAAAGACCGGTGCACCGAACCAGTAACGAGTGGAGGCAGGTTCGACCTCATAGAATCCGAAAGCGGAAAGAACATACCAAGCGGACATCTGGCCGGCATCCTCGTTGCCACAAAGGCCGTCATCGGCATTCTTATAAAAGTCTGAATATATTCGATGCGCCAAGTCAGCGGTCTTGTACGGTTCTCCTGCCATGGTGTAGAAGTAAATGACATGGTGGCTAGGCTCGTTGCCGTGGGCGTACTGGCCGATTAGTCCAGAAATGTCCGGAGAGGCATCCTCACCGTCTATCCTTGAATCAGCGGCAAAAAGCGAATCCAACCGTTCAACAAATTTATCTCGCGAGCCGTAAAAATCCACAAGTCCAGAATAGTCATGAGGGGCGAGCCAAGTGTACTGCCAAGCATTCCCTTCGCAGTAATCGTTGTTACGATGTTCTGATGAATATGGATTAAAAGGGGTTCTCCAACTGCCGTCGGACATGCGTCCTCTAGCGAATAAAGTGGTGGAATCCATGTAATTACGATAAGAGTGACTGCGTGTGCGGAAATATTCAGCATCCTCTGGCTTACCCAAATAGCTGGCAGCGGATGCGGCAGCGGCATCAGCGATGGCGTACTCCATGTCGAAAGCAATCGACTCTAGCATTGTGTCTGAAGGAATATAGCCGTACTTCTGACGATGGTTCAAACCCCGGATTGTGTCCATCATTGTGGCCTTGATTGCCTCCCAAGCCAAATCTTTGTCAAAGCCATCGAAACCTTTGACGAGTGCATCGGCAACCGTGATTACCCCCGGATTGCCGACCATGCAGTCGGTCTCGTTGCCCATGAGATGCCAAACAGGAAGACGGCCTTGCTTCTGATAAATTGAGAGCATAGTAGCAATCATGTCATTCTCTCTGTCCGGATGAAGGATAGTCATCAGCGGCATCTGGGCTCGGTAGGTGTCCCAAAGGGAGAAGATGGTATATTCAGTTCTCGGAGCATCCACATCACCGAATATGGAAGGAACTATCATCGTGTGATAAAGCGCTGAGTAAAAGATGGTTCTAGAATCTTGATCGGTTGTGGTGACATTCACCTTGGAGAGTTCCGAGTTCCATGCCTTACGGGCAGCCGCCACTGTAGCGTCAAAGTCCCAGCCCGGAAGCTCTGCGGACATATTCAAAGCTGCCTTTTCCTCGCTGACAGGAGAGACAGCGACCTTTAGCATCACCTGCTCCCCTTCGGTGGTGTGGAAGCCAGCGCGGAAATAGTTGATTGAATATTCCTTCCCGTCCACTGAATATTCCTTGACGGTGATTTTATCAATCGAGTCGAAAGGCTTCGAGAATTGGGCGCTGAAGTAGATTTTCTGGTCTTTGGCCCAGCCGGTAGAAAACCTGTAACCATCTATGGTGCAACTGTCTACAACATTGAATTTAGTGTCGTAGGCCTTGTCCCAACAGCCTCCGTTCTCCAAATCGAACACCACAGCAGAGCTGTCAGAGGCCGGGAAAGTGTAGCGGCTGAAGCCGACCCTTGCGGTAGCCGTCATCTCGGCAGTGATCCCGTAGCGGGTGAGCGGGACGCTGTAATAGCCCGGCTTAGCGACCTCCTTGGTTCTGTCTGCATAGGACCACATCCCGGTAGCCCGCGCGGCAGCTATCGCTTCAGGAGAAGCGTCCTTTGGCTCCTCTCCTCTTGAATATCTCACCGCTCCCACCACCGGCATGACCGTGATGTCAAACAGATCCCCGATTCCGGTTCCACTCAAGTGAGTGTGCGAAAAGCCTATCACTGTGGAATCGCTGGAATGGTAGCCAGAGCACCAGTCCCAAGACTGGGGGATGCTTGTCGGACCCAATTGAACCGCTCCGAAAGGCACACTTGCTCCGACAAAAACATGTCCATGTCCTCCAGAACCGATTCTGACGTTGACATATTCAGTAAAATCCGTCTGCTCCTTGGCCTCCGGAGAGCATGCCGCGAAGATGGTCAATGAGGCAAAGATTGCTGCTGAAATTTTCATTTGAATTGCTGATTGCTAATTAACCTTCAAAAAATAATTGAATCTTTTCGCTAATATACCGATTCTTTTTCGCAGACGCAAACATCATCTTCTGATGATTTTGACTATCTTTGTTTGCTAGAAGTCGTTTTTGAGGTGGAAGAGTCGTCAAACAAACAACTTCTTAAACTTGAAGGATATGGGCTTTTTTACATTTCCTGGAGAGCAGGAGCATAGAAAATTCAACTACAAGCCAATCTACTACGACAAAGAGGCAGAAGAACGCCGGCAGATGTTCGGAAAGGTTGACGGGACTTTTGAGAAAGAAAAAGAGAATGGTGAGTACAAACCGGGTTCCTACATCCGGGGTTCTCTCCGCGATGGTAACTACGCCAGAAGGAACAGTGGTTCAACCAAGGCTCAGAGAATCATCGGGATAGTCGGGCTCATCCTGCTGGCTGTGATTCTCATTTATTTCACGAAATTCTATTCATTGTTGTAGAATGGAACTCAGGATACTGCCTGGAAACATCGCAAACATGATTGCTGCGGGAGAGGTCGTCCAAAGGCCGGCTTCCGTGGTAAAGGAACTTGTCGAGAATGCGGTGGATGCAGAGGCATCTCGGATTGATGTGCTAATCAAAGACTCGGGGCGAACTCTCATTCAGGTGATAGACAACGGGAAAGGAATGACTCCGGACGATGCGGTGCTCTGCTTTGAAAGACATGCAACTTCAAAGATCGCCACGGCTGAGGACCTGGAAGACATCACCACTTTCGGTTTCAGGGGGGAAGCTTTGGCATCAATCGCAGCTGTGGCCGAAGTGACATTGAAAACCCGCACAGCGGATTCTGAGATCGGATGTCAGGTGGAGTTCGCGGCTTCAGTCCACCTATCCACCTCAGAAGCAGCCGCAAGCAAAGGGACTAACATCGCGGTCCGCAATCTGTTTTACAATGTGCCGGCAAGAAGGAAATTTCTCAAGTCGGACAATGTCGAGTTCAAGCATATTGTTGAAGAGTTCACCAAAGTTGCGTTGACCCGGCCAGAGATAGAGTTCTCTCTCAATCACAACGGGAAAGACATTCTGGTTCTAAAAGCTGCGAAGTCGTTGAAATTCAGAATTATGGACTTGCTCGGTTCAGCAGTTGCCGGTGATGTCGTGGATGTCTGCGCTGACACTTCCGTGGTAAGTCTTAGGGGGTTCGCGGGCCGACCGGACACGGCCAAAAAGACCCTCGGAAACCAATTCTTCTTTGTCAACGGGCGCTATTTCCGCAGTCCCTACATGCACAAGGCTGTGATGAAGGCCTACGAGGGGCTGATTGCGGATGGGGCGACTCCGTCCTATTTCATCTACCTGGATGTCGATCCTCACAGTGTCGATGTCAACATAAGTCCTACCAAGTCGGAAGTGAAGTTCGAAGATGATTCGTTCATCTTTCAGGTCATCTATGCGTCTGTTAAAGAGACTCTGGGGAAAAATTCTTTTTCCGGGGGGATTGATTTCTCGAATCCGGAGGCCAATGACATGCCGGTGCTCGGCTCTCATTTTGCCGAGTATCAGCCGGAGGTGATTCCTCAGGTGGAGGTGGACAGTGGGTATAATCCGTTTGAGGATGTCGCTTCGGCAAGTCCCGTGACCGGAAAATATGGCCCTGTGGCTGAGAAGTACGGTTCTGCGTCTGAGAAGTATGGGTCGGCAGAGGGTTTTGGGAAATATGTTGACCAGCGAGAGGACTATGGCAAGCTTTTCGAAGAAAAGACTCTTCCGGTCTCACAGACTATTATCCTTGAAGGAAAGTTCATTGTTTCTCCGGTCAAGGGTGGTCTGATGGTGGTTAACGTACGAAGAGCACGGGAAAGGATCCTCTACGACAGGGCATTGGCTGCCCTCACAAAGAACAGTCACGTCACGCAGGCGAACATGTTCCCTGTGAAAGTCGAAGTCGGTGCTGCCAATAGGACGGTTTTCGACGACAAGGCTGAAATGCTGGCCAAGCTTGGGTTCGACATCTCTCCGTTCGGAACTGACACGATTGTGGTCAACGGAGTCCCGGAAGGATATTCATGCGAGGCAGGAAAAATCCAGACCATGATCTCCGATCTTCTGCTGATCCTTTCCGATGATAGCTCGTCACTTCCTGGAGTGATGGAGTCAGCGATGGCGGAGAAGGTCGCTCTTCTGGGGGCATCGTCCTGCAATCCATTGGTGTCTCCACTCGAAGCGAGGCAGTTGTTGGACACGTTGCTCTCCAGCGGAAACGCAGAACTTACCGCAAACGGGAAAAAGATCATAACAGTCATCAAGACAGCAAACATAGAAAAATTATTTTAAATATTTGAATATCAGAGCATGGCATACTACGGCTACGACAACGGACAATCAGGCATAGGCGGTTTTTTCAGCAATATGCCGCCTGTAACTAGGAACATCATCCTTATCAACATCGTGATGTTTATTGCTACTTTGATCAACCAGAATTTCATGGTCAGCACCTTCGCGATGTTTTACCCTAAGTCTCCGCTATTCCACATCTGGCAACCGGTCACTTACATGTTCATGCACGGAGGATTCTGGCATCTGTTCTTCAACATGTTCTGTCTTTGGATGTTCGGGTCCGCATTGGAAAGGACAATTGGCTCTAAGAAGTACCTCATCTTCTACTTCGTGGCAGGGCTGGGAGCCGTCTTGACTCACACACTTGTGGAATATTTCCAGATGGAGGCCTTGGCTTCCGCTAATTCCGGAATACTTTCCGCGGGCCAGATCAACCTACTTCGCACTCCAACACTTGGTGCTTCCGGAGCTATTTACGGAATCCAGATCGGCTACGCAATGCTCTATCCTAACGATGTCTGGACTTTGATATTCCCTCCTATCTCTTTGAAAGCAAAATGGTTCGTACTGATCTTCATAGCTATTGAGCTGTTCACGGGTGTGACAGGAACATTGGATGGTGTGGCTCATTTCGCCCATCTGGGTGGCATGTTGTTCGGATTTCTGCTACTCATTTACTGGAAGAAATCCGGGAAACTCTGGCAGAGATGACGCGTTAGTAAGCGGTAACCGGACATGGGCAGAAACCGACATGAGACTTCTTCTGGAAGCATTCTCGCAAGAATGTTGATGCTTCTGTCGGCATTCCTGCTTCTGCTCAGTTACGCATCCATGGTCGTGAACCCGGCCAAGGCGTGGTACATGACCGTCTTAGGATTGATGTTCGTTCCTTTCGCTATTCTAAATGTAGTGTTTCTCGTTCTGGCTATCAGAAGAGGTTCCAGTTCATTCTTGATCCCATTGCTGGCTCTGATGCCGTCCGTGATATTCATTGGAAGGTACTTCCAGTTCTCCTCCGGAGCTGTGGAAAGAGGGCAGGAGACGGTGAAAATCATGACGTACAATGTGGGTCATTTTGCACTGGGACGGTCTTCCGAATTTAAAGGTGAGGATGGCAGAGAGGTGTGCGCGGATTCTGTCGTGAAATTCATTTTGGCACAAGACGCAGACATAGTGTGTCTTCAGGAGGTCAATCTACCCGGAGAGTTTGACGTGGCAAGGTTCTTCGAAAAACGATTTCCGGACTACCATTTCGGGTATTTCATGTACGTCACGGACAAAGGCAGTTACGGCAATGTGACATTGAGCAAGTACCCGATCGAGGGCAAGGGGAGACTGACGTTCGAGAAGAGTTCTAATCTGGCGATATTCACTGATTTGAAAGTCGAAGAAGGCACCACAATAAGAGTCTATAACTGCCATTTCGAGAGTTACAATGTGTCTTTGGCTAGGTTAAAGAAATCTGTGGTGGACAAAGATGGAGAGTTGATGTGGGAAACGGAAGAAAAGATGAAGAAATCCATCAAACGGAGACCGGAGCAGGTGGACAAGGTGATGTCGGACATTGAGGACTGCTCGCTTGAAACGATTGTTGCCGGAGATTTCAACGATAACCCTATGTCGTACACCTACAATAGGCTCAAAAAAGGAAGACATGATTCGTTTGTGGAGGCCGGGAAAGGATTCGGGGCGACATATTCATTCCTTTGGCCGTTCATCCGGATTGATTATGTTCTTTATCCATCTCATTTTGAGGCAGTTTCGCATTCTGTGCCTCATGTCCGCCACTCTGACCATTACCCTGTCATCGCGGAGATCAATCTGAGATAGAGCACAACAGGCAAAATATTACTGAACGGAATTAATGTCAATGAGATTGTTGAGAATCGCATAGACGGTGAGGCCGGCCACGGTCTTGATGCCCGTCTTTCGGGTGATGTTCTTGCGATGGGTTATGACTGTGTAGATGGAAAGGCTGAACTTGTCGGCGATCTCCTTGTTCAGCATGCCCTGCGCCACACAAACCAGAATCTCCTTCTCTCGTGAAGACAACTCATTCTCCCGTGAAGACAACTCGATGCCATCCAAGGCCGGCTCAGGCTGCCTGGAGTCCAGAGCAGAGCGAAGTTTCCTGATTATCACGGCGGGATCGTCATACAAGGAAACCGAGCCGTCATACTGCCTCAGGACATCCTCGGTCACTGTCGGTCCTTCGAGGGCGGCCACGGACGCGTCACATAACTCCGCGATGGCCATCCGGCCTTCCTTACGGCTCTGGTAGTCAAGTACCGAAGGGTCAAGGATGATGATGTCGGGAGCCAGACCGCGAAGCCTCGCCACGCTAGTTCTCGAACAATCCACCAGATTGTCAAGGACTTGGAAATCTCCTTGTTCTGAGAGAATGCTCTCCAACCCTCTGGCGACAATGCCAGAGGGAATTATGAGTACCACTTTCTTCCTATTCACCATCACGCTCAAGTCTGCCTACAATCGGAACAAGTACGTTATTCTCCACATAGGTGTGGCGGAGAAGATCTTCACGGAGATGATAAATCAACAGCAATACCATGATTCTTAACTCATTGGAGCATTCTGTCGGAAGGTACTTCATCACAATGTTCTTCATGTCCTCAAGCTTCTCCTCAACGTTCCCGTGGTGTTCCTCAAACTGCTCGATCGAATATCCTGAGCTCATCACCCTGTTCTTCTGCAAGGCCTCTATGTACGGGAAAACGACCTCCTCTTCATAGGCGAAATGCTTGTCAAGCTCGGTCTTGTAGTCATTAAAGAATTTCAGGACCACCTTCTTTTGCCTCTCATCAAAAGGCGCTACCAGCCTGTCGAACAAATTCTCCAGCCGACCGAGGGCATGACCCATATAATACAGATGTGAACCGCGAAGGTAGTCGATGATGTTCGTTATGTTCCCGCGCGAGAGGTCCGCCTGCGAAGGAACATAATCCGGGAATGAATACACATTGCAGACCAGAATGAAGGTTTCCGGATCAATGCCGCATCTGCCGCAAGCCTCGGACACAGGCAAACCGGCGAGCCTGAGGTCAAGGGACATTCTTGAGATAACCTGAAGCAGACTATAGTCTGAATCAATCAGGTCCGACACGGACATCTCGGTGGTATATTTTTTTTTCTTGATCATAACTCGTCAATAAATTTCAGCAACCGGGAGCAGCCAGCACTTAAGTCCCTTGATTTCAATCAAACAAATCCGCAGAGCGACCCCTATGCCATCAGTGCGGTGATGTGGAAACCGATGAAGGCCGCGATCCATGCGACAATCATCGTGTAGGCGCAGACTGCCATGGCCCAGCGCCATTTACCGGTCTCGTTCTTGATCGCCACAAATGTCGCGATGCATGGGAAATACAGAAGAATGAATATCATATACGCGACAGCGGCCGGCAGCGAGACTGACCGGGCCAGCGCGCCCTGAAGTTGAGTGTCGGCCACAAGAGCGTCAGTGTCGGCAGCCTCGACAGCATCGGAGACTTCAGGCTCATCCGAGGCGTACATCACACCGAGAGTGCTGACCACCAACTCTTTGGCGACAACTCCGGTCAAAAGGCCGATGTCCATCTTCCAGCTGAAACCGAGTGGGTCAAGAGCCGGAGAGACAGCCTTGCCGAGCCGGCCGATGTACGAATGTTCCTGCTGGTACTCGGCGCCTTTGTCTGAACGTGGGAAATAGCCCAGACACCAAATCGCGACAGAGCCAATAAGGATCGTCGTGGCCATCTTCTCAAGATATTGCCTGCCCTTCTCCCATGTGTGTCTCCAGACTGCCTTTCCGGTTGGAACCCGGTAAGGAGGCAACTCCATCACGAACGGGAGGTCGTCCTCCTTGATGAAACGGCTTAGGATGACCGCTGACATGATCGCCATCAAGACTCCGAGGAAGTAAATTCCCAAAAGAGCAAGGGCCGAATTGTGCGGGAAGAAGGCTCCGGCGAGCAGGACAAAGATCGGCAGTCTTCCGGAACAGGACATGAACGGAATGATGGCTATGGTGATGAGCCGGCTCTTGCGGCTCTCGATCGCGCGCGTCGCCATGATCGCCGGCACGTTGCAGCCGAAGCCCATCACCATCGGGATGAAAGACTTCCCGTGAAGGCCAATGCGGTGCATCAGCTTGTCCACGATGAACGCGGCCCTGGCCATGTACCCGGAATCTTCCATGATTGACAGGAAGAAGTAAAGTATCAGAATATTAGGCAGGAACACAAGGACACTTCCCACTCCGGCGATCACGCCATCTACGAGAAGGTCCTTGAGCCAGCCCTCCTTCATGAAATCCGCGACGAAATCCCCTAACTGGCCAACCAACCAATCAATCCAGTTCATCGGATAATTGCCAAGGGTGAAAGTGGATTGAAAAATGAGATAGAGCAGGAATATGAAGATGGGAAACGCAGCCCACTTGTTGGTCACAACCGCATCAATCTTGTCGGTGATGGTCTTTTTCGGCTTGGGATCCACATGGTGAGTGTAAGTCTCGGCGAGTGCCCCATGGATGAATGAATATTTCGCATCGACGATGGCCGACTCGGCGTTGGTGTGCAACAAATTCTCGATGCGGGCGGCTTCCTCATCCCGAGTCTTGAGGATTTCTCCGGCATTCGGAAGCGTGGAGACCACACCTTCAATCTGCTTGTCGTTTTCAAGCAGTTTGATTGCCAGATAACGGGTGGAGTACCTGCCTCTGATGTCTTGATTCTTCTGAATCAAGGCCTTGATGCTATCAATGCTCCTTTCCAGTTCCTGCCCGTGATTGATGTGGATATGGCGCGCGAGCCTCTCGTCGTGCTGCTCGTAGATCTTGATGACAGTGTCCAGAAGTTCAGGGATTCCAGTGCCGTCACGACTTACGGTCGGACAAACCGGCATACCCAAAAGGTAGCCAAGTTGCTTGATGTCAAGCTTGTCGCCCTTTGCCTGAAGCTCATCGTACATGTTCAGAGCCATCACCACACGCAAGTTCATGTCTATGATCTGCGTGGTGAGATAGAGGTTCCTCTCGATGTTGGAGGCATCCACGACATTGACGACAACATCCGGGACGTTCTCCACCAAGTTCTTGCGGACATAGAGTTCCTCGGGACTATAGGCTGACAATGAATATGTTCCCGGAAGATCCACGAACACAAACTTGTATCCCTTGTACTCAAAACGTCCCTCCTTGGCGTCAACGGTCACACCGCTGTAGTTGCCGACATGCTCATGGCTGCCGGAGGCTATGTTGAACAGCGACGTCTTTCCACAGTTCGGATTGCCGACCAAGGCAACTCGAATCACATGGTGACGTTCCTTGGCGAGGCGCTCCATCTCAAGGTTAAGCGCGGCGATCTCGTCACAGTCATCATCGAAGATCGGAACGGGATCATGCTTGGCCTCGACAGCGGCCTTCGCCTCGTCCTCACTGATGACATCAATGAGTCCAGCCTCGGAGCGCCGCAACGAAACCTTATAGCCAAGTATTTCATACTCAATAGGATCTTTTAGCGGAGCATTCAGCACGACCGTTACCCTTTTCCCGGTAATGAAGCCCATCTCGATGAGCCTTTTCCGAAATCCTCCGTGGCCGTTCACCTTGGCGATGACGCCCACCTCTCCTGTCTTAAGTTCAGAAAGTTTCATTATACACCCAAATTCGGTACAAAAATATTCATTTTGGAAGATTTCCGCAATCATTAATAGTTGGTAGCAGTGGAGGATAAATACCTAAATGTCAGTAAAAAGAGCGGTTCTCTTTAGTGATATTCAGCGTAAGATAATAAGGTATTCCACTGACACTCAAAACATTATCATCCACAACCTAACAAATTCATCCCAATTTATTGGCATTGACAGAGGCCGGATTTGAGGATAATTTTGCGGACTTAAACAGAAAAATCGAAACGTGTTTGGAGCAAGATTTCTTACCATAATCGTAGCGGCCACACTGCTGTCAATCAGTGCGTCCGCCCAAATCAGCGGGATCGTTGCCGACAAGGCGGACGGATCTCCGATCGCGGGTGCCGCCGTGACCTTGAAAGGGAGCCAAGCGGTTTGGGGTGTCACGGACTCACTCGGGAGATTCAGGCTCAAGGTCAATGGTGGGACGCTTAAGATCACGTGTATGGGTTACAAAACGCTGACGACGGCGGTCAGGAAGGACGGTAGATATTCATTGACCCAAGATTCATTCGCAATCAACGAGGTGGTGGTAACGGCGACGGAAAGCCATGGACTGACAAGCTCGTCAAGAATCGGACAGGACGCCATCGCACACATCCAGCCATCCAGTTTCGCGGACCTTTTGGAATTGCTGCCGGGAGGACGCGCCGTGGATCCATCGTTCTCCACCCCGAAGACCATCGACCTGAGGGCTGTCCCGGCCTCAGGAGGCAATTACAACACATCCTCCCTTGGGACCCGTTTCCTGATCGACGGTGTCCCTGTCAACAATGACGCCAACCTACAGTCCACTCCTGCCTACAGCAACTACGGATCTTCGTTCGTCAACGCGGGAGTGGACATGAGGACCATCAACACCGAGGACGTGGAATCAGTCGAAATCATCAGGGGAATTCCTTCCGTGGAATATGGAGACCTGACCAGCGGACTTGTCAACATCAAGCGCCGTAAGGGCGGCAACGACACAAGAGCCCGTTTCAAGGCTGACATGAAGAGCAGACTCTTCTACCTCGGCAAGGATCTGGAATGGGGAAAGACCGACAAACTGACGATGAACTTCAGTGGCAACTTTCTGGATTCCAGAGCGGATCCCCGCAACACGAGACAGAATTACCAGCGGCTTACCGGAAGCTACAGGGTCGGGAAAACCTGGACCGGAGATCTTGTCAGAAGCATCAGCGGCAGCCTTGACTACACCGGTTCGTTCGACAACCAGAAATCCGACAAGAATCTCGACTTCGGCGACTGCGGCCCGATAGAGACCTACAGGTCCAATTACAGTCGTTTCGCGCTGGGCGGGGAATATACCACCCGAAGCAAAAGCCTGAAATCGTTCTTCCAAAGCCTTGACATCACCGGTTCCCTGACCTACGAGAAGGACCTGATCGACAGATGGAAATTCGTTGAATATAGTTCACCGATGCCTCTTTCGACAAGTCTGGAGGAAGGTGAGTTCGATGTCACGATAGTGCCCTACAAATACGAGGCTACGCTTAAGGTCGACGGCAGGCCGTTCTACGCCTACCTCAACGGCACGGCGAAATTCCGCAAGGATTTCGGGAACACGACAAACACACTCAAGGCCGGCGCCCAGTGGAATGTCAACAAGAACTTCGGCAAAGGTACTGTGTTCGACCCGGAAAGACCGTTCTCCGTGGACATGAACGTCCGCCCAAGGAACTATTCCACGATCCCTGCAACGTACCAGATGTCAGCCTTCATCGAAGACAATTCCGTCCTGGCCTTCGGGAACGGATTCAAGGCTGAGTGGCTCGCGGGATTGAGGGTAGCCGCGATGGCGGGAGCCGGCAAGGAATATTCAGTCAATCTCAAGCCATACTTTGATCCGAGGTTGAACCTCAGGTTGGAGAAGGCCTTCGGAAAAGATTTGAAGGTCGGGCTGTCCGGCGGAGCTGGCTGGCACACAAAGTTTCCGACAATGGACCAGCTTTATCCGGATCCTATATACTACGACATCACCCAGATGAACTACTGGCCGGTCGAAGAGAATCTGCGAAGAATAAATGTCTATGTGATGAAGATCGACCCGACGAACTTCGATCTCAAGGCGGCGAGGAATTTCAAATGGGAGATCGCCGCCGATTTGCAGGCCGGGTGCGAATTCTCGTTCAACATCGACTATTTCAGGGAGGATATGACATCCGGATTCAGGCACGGCAGTGAGTACACCCGCCTGATTTACAAGGACTACCAGGAAGAGGCGATCGACAAGGGCGCGCTGGCCGGGCCACCTTCAACCGGGACGACTCCTTGGGTTCCGGACACGCTTCTGGTGGGATATTCATTCAACACCAACGGCAGCCGCACCCTGAAGGAAGGTGTCGAGTTCACTCTCTCAACACCAAGGATACGCCCCATCGGCACAAAGGTGACCGTCAGCGGGGCATGGTTCAGGACAAGGTACAGCAACAGCCAGCCTACGTATTACAGACCGTCAGTGGTCGTGGCCGGCAAGACCTACCCTTACGTCGGCTACTACAAGGACACGGACGGATTCCTGAAGGAGGTTTTCAACACGAATTTCATGTTCGACACCCAGATTCCAAGGCTCGGAATGATCTTCTCGACCTCATTCCAATGCCAATGGTTCACCGGAAGCCAGAACACCGCCAAGGACGCGCGCCCGATCTCCTACATCGACAAGAATCTGAAGAGCCACCCGTTCACGGACGAATCGGCCGCCAACGGCATTCTGGCCCAGATGATAAGGGAATACACACCTTCGATGTCAATATATTTCAGAATCCCGTTCAGTATGAACATCAACCTCAAGGCTACAAAGAAGATCTACCACGACAAAATCGCCTGCGCCTTGTTCGTGAACAAGATTCTGGATGTCTCGCCTGACTACAGGACGAATATGGGCATCCTCGTGCGCCGCTCCGTCCTGCCGTACTTTGGAATGGAACTGAACTTCAAACTTTAACGAACATGATGGCACACAAAATCATAAGGAATATGCTCCTGCCGCTTTCGGTCATCCTCTGCGGATGCGAGAAGGACTCGGAGCAGAATGTATTCACGATCGTGACCATGAACGTAACCTGTCCGTCCATAAGCGCCGGAATCGAAAGGGTCGAGGTGGACAACGCCCTGGACGGGTCGTTCATCCGCGACCTCAACACAAGGCAGGAGTATGAGATTCCTACGTTCCAGGTCGGGACAGCCACGGTCAAGCTCAGGAAAGGGATATACATGATCTCCTTCGACGGTAAGGCCGTGTTCAGTGACGGCCAGCGCAAGAAGGTTCGCTTCGCTGGTTACAACTCCCCGATGACTTCCGTGACCTTGCTGAACGACAAAGAGACATTGAACCTCGAATTGACAGTACTGAAATGAACAGGCTCATCTGCATAATATTCACAGTCCTGACAGCCGTGACGCCGGCCCGTGGACAAGAAAAATACGATGTCAATTCGGTGTCGGAGAGGTATCTGTCTCCTGTCCGCGCCTTGGGGCGGAGCGAGATCGCCGGGCACAACGCCGGCAGCTTCCTACTGTGGGACATCCCGACATATTCAGAAATCAAAGCGGTCTATGACTTCCGCCGCGAGGATGACGCTCTGCTGCCGCAGGAGGGGGACGGGTTGGACCAAGGCTCCGTCAAGGTCAATTCCTTGATCCGGTTGCGGAATCATTCGGCGGTCTGGTCCGGGGCGGAATATTCAAGAGGCGTGAAAAGGAATGTCCTTTGGAACTCAACCTCTGATTTTGAGTTGCTTTACCCGGATGTGATGGTGGACACGGTCGGAGGCAATCTCCAGAAGGAGCAATATTCATTCTACGGAGCCTGGTCACGCATGATCGGGAAAGCGCACATCGGGGTTTACGGTAGCTATAGGGCACTGCACGAGTTCCGGCAGGTGGATCCGCGGCCAAGATCGGTCACATCCGACCTGATCGCCGCGTTGACCGGCGGAATCGCCGCCAAAGGCTATATCTTTGACCTGAACGCCACATTCAGGGTTTACAAGCAGTCTCAGGATGTAAGTTTCTATGATCCGCTTGGAGCGAACACATCGGAACTGCATTTCACAGGTCTGGGAAGCCGTTTCGCAAGATTCGACGGAGCCGGAGACTTTACTTCAAGCAGGTACAACGGCCACGGTTGTGAAGTCTCCGCGACGGTCTCGCCGGGACATCCCGATGGTTGGACAGGGTCGCTGTCCTACAACAGTCTGGGCATAGAGTGTCTGTTGGTCGCCAACAACGAGGTGCCGATCACGGATCTGTGGATTCAGAAAGTGGATGGCCTCGTAGGTTACAAACGGCTGAACGGCGCCGTGAAATGGACTATCCTCGCAGGAATAGACTATGAGCTGAGGCAAAGCACCGAGAACATCATCGACACCGGCAAGAACAAGGAATATGCGGTGCAGGGTTCATTGACGATGTACAGGAACAGGGTTCTGTCAGCGAACCTGAAGGGCGCCATCGAGGTTCCTTCCGCGGCGGGAACGATCAGCGCCGAGCCTGTCTTTGAATATTACAGGTCTTCCGCTGAGTACATATTCCCGAAAAGGGGGATGACATTCAGCTTTGCGGACGCCGGTTTGAAAATGGGATTGAGAAGACCTCACAAGGATTGGCTTCTCAGTGTCAATGCGAGGCTGCACCGCACTCTCGGTCCTGGCGGTGCGCTTTCGATTCCGGCAGAGTATACCGAAGAGAGGATTCTGGAGCATTACGAACATTTTCATTCGATGATTTCCTCTGGGCGGACAACCGCCGGACTGAGCCTTGGGATTCAACGCAAGGCCGGACAGAATGCCGCTGTCTTCCTCCGACCGGAATTCACGTTCAGATCCATTGACGGATTCGGTCAGGCAAAGTACCTGACCGCAGCCATCGGACTGGCGTTTTAGTAAACGGAAATTATAATTATTGTTAACTACTAATATAATAGATTATGAAAAAGTTACTTTTGATTCTTTCTGCAGCGCTCGCTCTTGCGGCCTGCCAGGATGAAGACCCTGTCTTCACATTGTCATCCGAAGAGTTGAAGTTTGACGCCAACGGCGGCTCGCAGTCCGTCTTCATCTCCACCAACAGGGGCTGGACGGCGCGGGCGCCGCAGGCTGACACTTGGTACTCGGTCTCTGCCCTCAGCGGCAATTCCGACATAGTGGTCACCATCACGGTCGAGCCTTACGAGGACGCCACCCCGAGGACCTCTACGCTGACATTCGACACCGCCCTCGGACTGAAATCCTTCAAGATCACCCAGAACGGCCCCGTGCCGCCGGAGAAGCCTGAAGCATCCGAACTGCTCGCCAGAGGAAGAGGCGGCAAAGTCGCTTTCCCTGCCGTTCAGGGCTATGTTTATGAAGTCGCCGAGACTCCTGATTGGATCACGGTCGCCGAGACCAGAAAGGACAGCGTTATACTCCAGCTGGACACCAACAGGACTGACGCTTACCGCACCGCTGACATTGTCCTCAAGACAACCGCCGGAGCTGAACTGGAGAAAGTTACACTGGAGCAAAGCTGGAGAGACATCGAGCCTGGCGAGGTTCTGATCGAGGAAGTGTTCTTCACCGGCAACGCTCTCCCTACAACCGGGAAGCCGGACAAGTTCCACGGCGACCAGTATTTCAAGATCACGAACAACTCCGACGAGATTCTCTATCTTGATGGTCTTATGATTTCAGAGGCAAAGTACCCATCTTCCACCAAGACACCGTTTGAGTTCCTGGATCCTATCAAAAAGGAAGCCTGCGGTGTGGGTACCGTCTATGTAATTCCTGGCAATGGTCACGATGTCCCTGTGGAGCCGGGAAAATCCCTGGTAATCGCCAACAACGCGCAGAACCATCTGGCGACCAATCCGAACTCATTCGATCTGAGCGGCGCTGACTTCGAATGGTACGACAAGTCCGCATCCGCATCCAATCAGGATGTCGACAATCCTGATGTGGACAATCTTGACATCTGGTTCACTTACTCACTTTCTGTCTGGATTCTCCATGACAGGGGATACGAGGGCTACATCATCTCGATGCCACCTTACGGTGTCACGAGGGAATCTTACCTCGCTGACTATAAGTGGGAGGGCAAATACATCAACCATTCCCTTGCGGGAGACTTCGAGATGAGCATCGCCAAAGCCTACAAGATTCCTAACACCTGGGTTCTGGACGGTGTGAACTGCGCCGTGGAAGAGAACTTTCAGTACACAAGCTGGGATGAAGCCATTGACGCCGGCTGGACACACTGCGGCAAGATCGACAAGGATCCTGAGCGCTACGGCAAGTCAGTTCTCCGCAAGAGAGGCGAAGACGGCAAGCTGATCGACACCAACAACTCCACCAACGACTTCACCCCGGATTCCACACCATCCCTCAAGAAGTAAGGCGGACATATGTAAACTGATAGCAGGCGCCCACTCCGGATTTCAAGTCCGGAGTGGGCATTCATTTTATCATGGCCGCAAAATATATTCTTTCTTGATGAATAATATTCATCAATTCCTTCCGTCCACAAAGGTATAAAACGGGAAAAGCGAACCTGAAAAAGTTGAAAAATCAGGGGGGGGGTGGGGGAAAATAGCTTAATAATTAATCACTTAGGTATAAAAAGATGAACGGGGTTTACTGTCGCAGCAGACCCCGTTCGCAATTCTAACCTAAAACTTAACCTATGAAAAAACTATTCGTTGCAAAGGTATATCTTTTTTATAAAACAAGCAAGGTTGAACAAATATTTTTTGTTCCAAACTTCCGTATTTTAAATCCAAAGGACGAAAAAACTGTTTTTAGCCCTATTTGCTATTGTTATTTTGCAAATTATTCTGTTTTCGAGGTATCCACAGTCGAGTCCACCGTCTTTGGCATGCAGCTTTCGTCAAGTTTGATGGTTTTGATCCTGACATCCATCAATGGTTTGTCTCTTTGATCGGTCGCCACCTGGGCGATTCTGTCAATAACGTCAAGTCCGCTGATTGTCTCGCCGAAAACAGTGTAGGCGCCATCAAGCTGAGCGCATGCGCCGGGATCCTGCACAATGTAGAACTGCGACCCGGAAGATTCCTTCATCGGATTCGCCACATCTCCTCTGCGCGCGGCGGCGAGAGCACCCCTCTTATGGGTATATTCAGGAATGAACTCGGCCGGGATGGTATAGCCAGGGCCACCCTGTCCGTACTTGGCAACTGCGGCGGCCGAGGTGTCACGTGTGTAAGGATCGCCCCCCTGGATCATAAAGCCATTGATCACTCGGTGGAACAGAAGACTGTCATAATAACCCGTCAAAGCCAGTTTGGCGAAGTTTTCGCGGTGCTTAGGGGTTTTGCTGTAGAGTTTTACCTTGATCGTGCCCAAGTTCGTGACGATGTCGAAAACCGGTTCATCCGGCAATGTCGCGATGATGTCCATAGCTGTCTTTTCTTTTGCGGCCTGCTCTGCGGCGGCGATTGAATCCTGCCGGGCCCGCTCGGCGGCAGCCTCGGCCTCGGTTTTCTTCGCGTTGTTTCCACAGCCGAAGACAATGGCAGTGGCGGCGGCGCAGACCAATAATGTAAAAATGTTCTTACTCATATTCTTGATGATTAAAACTTTCGGTAGTTGTAGCCCAAAATGTCGAAGATTCTGAAAGACTCCGTTTCCATGGCAGCCTTATACCTCTCCAGATTCTTGTCTTCAGGCCTGCACCACTGCACCTCGCTCAAAGCCGTCATGCGCGGAAGAAGCATGTACTCCAAATGCTCCGGAGTGGCGATGTATTCTGTCCAAAGATTAGCCTGAACACCAAGGATGTGCTTCCGCTGGGTGTCATTCAGACCATCAAGCGGCTCATAGCCATAGACTTTCTCCCATGGCAGAAAACCACCGATGCCGAAAGGTTCCTTATCCTCATCCTCTGACTGATAGTAGTCAAAGTAGCAGTAAGTGTTAGGAGTCATGATGACATCAAAGCCCATGGCAGATGCCTTGATTCCTCCTTCTGTGCCGCGCCAAGACATAACAGTCGCTCCCTTTGCGAGTTCACCTTCAAGAACCTCATCCCAACCGATGATCTTGCGGCCATGCTCATTGAGGAACTTCTGGACGCGTGCGGTGACATAGCTCTGGAGAAACTGCTCGGCTGTGTGATGAGCATCCGCCTTGATGCCCAGTTCCTTGATCCTGGCCTGACAGGCAGGACACTTTTCCCATTCAGTCTTAGGGCACTCGTCACCTCCAATGTGAATGTACTCATAAGGGAAAATGTCCATCAATTCTGTGAACACATCCTCAAGGAATGTAAACATGGCTTCCTTGCCCGGACAAAGAACCTGATCAGAGATCCCCCATCTTGTCCAGACTTCGTAAGGACCGCCAGTGCATCCGAGCTCAGGATAGGCAGCCAGAGCACCCATCATGTGTCCTGGAAGATCAATCTCAGGAATCACCTCGATTCCGAGCTTGGCCGCGTAGGCGACAATATCCTTCATCTGCTCTTGCGTATAGTAGCCGCCATAGCGGATGCCATCGTTGCTACCCCAGTCCTTCTTGATGACTGTGCCGTTACGGAAAGCGCCGATCTCGGTAAGTTTTGGATACTTCTTGATTTCGACCCTCCAACCCTGGTCATCGGTCAGATGCCAATGGAATCTGTTCAACTTGTAGAGAGCCATGACATCCAGATACTTCTTGACCTCCTCTACCGGGAAGAAATGCCTCGAGCAATCAAGGTGCATGCCCCTATAGCCAAAACGCGGTCTGTCCTGAATCCTGACGCATGGGAAGATGAATTTCTCGGCAGGAGCGGGGGCGTCACTGAATATGTTGACACTCGTCAGCTGCTTGAGTGTCTGAATGGCATAAAGGAAGCCATTGTACGAAGATGCACGGACAACGCAATTGATCTTTGATATGACAATGGAGTATTCCTCCTCTGCAAGAGACGCATCATTGAGGAATATGAAACCTTTCACCTTGGAGCAGTCCTTCTCCAGTCCAACCGGCGCGGCGTAAGAGCTTATCCTGCCGCTGACAAAGGTCATCCTGTCGGCGAACTCTCTGATCAGAGTCTGGCTTTCCACATCTATAGACTGGTCACAGTTAAAATTGGCTCCGGCACCTTTGAACTTGCCTTTATCCACCTCGACACTATGGGGATAAGGAATAACATTGATTGATGGAGCCGCCTCCTTCTCCTTGGCGGAGCAAGGCAACAGAAGAAGCGCAAGGGCGATCATACCGAGGATTCTTTTCATGATTGGATATTTTTAACGTTAATTTTTTAAAAAATCTCTGAAATATACGAATAATTCGCCGATTGTCAATACAAGAGGAGTCCAATGACCCCTCCAGCGACAATGATTTTTATCGGGCCCACCTTAAAGACCATCGACGCAACCACAGCAGCCATGAAGAGCCCCCAACTGATCAGATCCGGGAAGTTCTCCTTGACAATGCTGATCTCCGGCACGAAACCATTCCAATCCACTGTGAACATCAAAATAAGGGCGGCGGCACCGATAAGTCCCACAACCGCAGGACGAAGACCACGCAAGACGCCGGCAAAGACCTTGCTGTTCTGGAATTTCGTGTAGAACCTGACTATCGCCAGGACGATTATAAAAGATGGAAGCACCACTGCGAATGTCGCAGACAGCGAGCCAAGAATCCCTACAAGGTGGCTTGCGCCGGCCCGATGTAGGACCTCATAGCCGACATAGGTGGCGCAGTTGATTCCTACAGGTCCCGGGGTCATCTGAGAGATGGCCACGATGTCCGTGAAAGCGCTCTCGGTAAGCCATTCATGAGCCACCACGACCTGTGTCTGGATGAATGAAAGCATGGCGTAGCCCCCACCGAAGGTGAGCAGGCCGATGACAAAGAAAACACAGAAAAGCTGGAGAATAAGAGTCAATTCAGCCATTGTCCGTCTCTTTTTTATTCCTTATGATCGCTACACCCGCCGACACGACAATCAGGACGAGCAGAATATAGACCGGGGAGAAACTCAAGAAAGCCACCAAAAAAAGCGTGACGATGGAGATCACCCAGGCCCACCATGACTTGTTGGTCTTCATGGCCATGTTGATGGTCGGCACAATGATCAACGACACAACGACTGGACGGATGCCCTTGAATATTCTCTCCACCACGTGGTTGTCACGGAAATTAGTGAATATCATAGCGATGAGCAGGATAGTGACAAACGACGGGAGCACGGTTCCGGTAGCTGCCACGACACTGCCTCTCACACCGTGTAGTTTGTGGCCTACGAATATCGACATATTCACGGCCAGAATCCCTGGGGCCGATTGAGCCATGGCGATGATGTCCGGCAGTTCCTCATCCGCCATCCAGTTCCTCTTGACCATTTCGTCTCTTATTAGTGGAATCATGGCGTAGCCACCGCCTATGGTAAAAGCTCCTAGTTTGGCGAAGACTAGGAAGACCTGCCATAGGGAGACTTCTCCGGGGTGATTATCAGGGTGTTTGTTTGGCATATTCACAATAAGTATTTCTTTGTGGATTTTGCAGGAATTGCTCAGTGCCGACAGACCATGGCAGCAACAACATCGAAGGAGGTTCTGCCATCGGAACCATGGGATGATGAGTGAAACTCGGATATTCCTGTCTCCGCCTCAACTCGAGCGATGTTTGACGGCCTGACCCCAGAGCCGGCAAGAATGATGATCCTGCCGGATGCCTTAATATTCAATTCCCGAAGGGTAAACAAGCCATCGTTTACATTGGCGGCATGTCCAGCGGTAAGAAGCCTGTCACACCCAAGCGAGATGATGCCCTCCAATGCCGCGAAAGGATCAGCGCACTCATCAAAAGCGCGGTGGAACGTGACATGAAGCCCCTCAGCCTCGGCAATCAAACGACTGACCGTTTCTGTGTCAATACTTCCGTCCTTGCGCAAGGCCCCGATCACGACACCGTTCACTCCAATCTCACGGCACATCCTCACTGACGCGATCATCGCCCTTATCTCGTCATCGTTATAGACAAAGTCCCCGGCACGCGCTCTTATCAGCACGTTCACGGGTATATTCACAGCCCTTAAGGTCGCTTCGATGCTGTTTCGGTGAGGTGTAACTCCCCCGCAAGGCAGATCCTCGCAGAGTTCGACCCTCCCGGCACCACCTTTCATGGCCTCGACCGCCTCCATGGCATCTGTGCAGCAGCATTCCAGAAATCGTTTGCTTTCCATGACACAAATGTAGAAAAAATCTTAATAGGAATCGCAACGGACTCCACTGAAACAGCAAAATAGATAGGCCGGCTTATGGACAGGAAGAAAACGAGGAACAGAAAAAAACGCTTTGACCTTTTCATTAAACATTGCAATTAGCACGGGAATTATAATTAACAATCATTACCAAAAGGGATTAGATTACATTAATGCCAAAGCTAAAAACGATTAACGTAACCTGATAGTCAAGTGATTAAAATTATCTAAAACTATTTGAATTTAAATTTTAATTACATATTTTTGACCGCAGAAAGGCTGAGGATGCAGTATTTATGTCAATTGCAATGTTTAGTAAAATAACAGTTTATAAGCAAAAGCGATTAAACTTTAATAAAGCGAACACGCAATTCAACAACCATAAAAGATAAGTCAAGTTTAACTAAATTAATTTTAGGCTTATGAGTAAAAAAATGTTTTCATTGTTGCTGAGCCTATGCTTAAGCATCAGCACGGTGTTCGCGCAGAACATCACCGTCAAAGGAACGGTCACTTCTGCGGAAGACGGGCTTCCGGTCGTGGGAGCATCAGTGTTCGTACAAGGTACGACTAATGGTACTGTCACCGATGTCTCAGGACAGTACACTCTTAAAAATGTTCCAACTGGAAGCACCCTTATTTTCTCATGCATAGGCATGCAGGATCTGAAGAAAACAGCCGACAGAGTGGTTGATGCCACTTTGTCCGCTGACACTGAACTGCTTGAAGAAGTGGTGGTCACCGCACAAGGACTGACAAGAAAACAGAAAGCGATTGGTTACTCAGCGCAGACAGTGTCCGCAAAGGAACTTACCGCAGTGCACAGCGCAGATCTTGGAAACTCTCTGGCCGGAAAGGTCGCTGGAGCACAATTCTGGGGAGCCGGTGGATCTACCTTCGACGAAGGTAAGATCGTCTTGCGCGGAGCCACGTCCTACAGCAATGCGCAGGGAAGCGAGCCAATCTACGTTGTCGATGGGGCGATTGTCTCCAGAGAATCCGTGAACATGGACGATGTGGAGAGCATCAACATCTTGAAAGGCCCTTCAGCAACAGCCCTTTACGGTTCTCGTGGAGCGAACGGAGCTGTCATCGTGACGACAAAGAAAGCAGCCGATGGCCGCAGTTCTCTCGAATTCTCCTCTACAACGTCTGTGGAGACTTACTACAACCATCTAGACCTCAACAAACTTTACGGTGGCGGTTCCAGTGCTGCAAGCGTCACGGGAGCCGCGGCTGCATCATCCGATCCTTATGCGACAGATTGGACATCTCCAACCACACTCTTGGAAAGGTTGGACGACGGATCCTATCTTCTTGACAACGCCAACGATGAGAACTGGGGACCTCGCTACGATGGAACGACACTTGTCCGCTCTGGTCTTTCATGGGATCCAACCTCCGACAAGTACGGCAAGGCAGACACATGGGAGGCACGTCTTGACCTGCGCGACCTCACAAGGGCTGCTTGGACAAACAACACCAACGTGGCTTTCTCCAAGGCCGGGAATGGATTCAGAACGCGTGTGGCATTCAACAATGTCGAGCGCCAAGGAATCATGTACAACTCCAAGGCCACACGTCGTTCATTCAGCATCACTTCTTCTTTCAAACCCACAACTTGGCTCAATGCTGATGTTGCCTACCGCTACCGCTACCGCAAGACGCAGAACGCAGCCACGGAAGGATATTCAGAGGCGGGAAATATCATCTGTGAGTACACTCAGTGGGGACAGACCAACGTGGATTTAAAGGAGCTGAAGGACTGGGAAAGGCCTGACGGGACATGGAGGACGTGGAACATTGTCAGTCCGGACAATCTTGCCGCCAACTTCCATGACAACCCTTATGGCACGTTGTACAACTTCAACAACTTCAAATACGACAACTACCATCTTGTCACAGCGGATGTCTATTCTCTGCTGCCGCACAATGTCCGTGTCGGAGTCAGGATCAACAACAACATAACGGCTAAACGTTACGAAGCGAAGCACGGAAATGGCTCCACAGTGTTTGACCCTTACTTCAGCACCTACCACTCGCAAAGCGATGACTTCACAGCACAGGCTTACGCCACATGGGGAGAACATTTTCTCGACAACCGCTTGTCAGTCGAAACTGCGGCCTTCGCGGAGACCAGAAAGTACGACTACTACTACCTCAACAGCGAGACCAACGGTGGGCTGTCCGTACCTGGCTACTACAATCTAGCCGCGTCTGCAAGCACCTACAGTACAGAAAACAGCGAGACTCATTACAAGACTCGTTCATTCTTCGGAACCGCGACCGTGGGCTGGGATGATCTTGTCTATCTCGACGGATCGCTCCGCTACGACATCGACTCACGCCTTGCGAACGGAAACAACTCTTTCCTCTACGGTGGTGGATCCGTGTCTTTCATGGCAAGCAAGCTGATTGACGCCGACTGGCTCAACTTCTGGAAAATCAGAGGATCTGTCGCCCAGGTGGGATCAACGCTCAACGCTTATAACATCTATCCTTACTACGAAGTCGGGACCAAGGCCCACGGCCTCACTACTATGTACGAACCGACCACCCAGGTCAACTCTGCGATCAAGCCTACAATCTCCACCTCCTACGAGGTCGGAACCGAGTTCAAGTTATTCGGCAACAGACTGTTCGGAGACATCAACTTCTATCGCAAAGACACCAAAAACGACATCATCTCAGCGAACGTTCTGCCTCAATCTGGTTATCTTTACAGGAAATTGAACGCTGGCATGGTACGGAACCAGGGCATCGAAGTCATGCTTGGCGGCACTCCTGTCCGCACCCGCGACTTCGAGTGGACACTCTCCGGGAATATCGCGAAGAACAATAACAAACTGATCCGCCTAGCTCCGGACCAGACCGAGTACACAATCTACTGGACAAAGTTCTACGATGCCTGGTACTTGAAGGCCATCGAAGGGAAACCTATCGGTGTCATCAGTTCTGGTTCACGCTGGGCTACCAATGATGAAGGCAAACCGATACTCCAGAAAGGCAGCGCAGCTTGGGGCGATGTCAGACCGACTTGGGAGAGAGGTGTAGAGAAGGAAGTCGGCAACGTCCAGCCGGATCTCACCGGAGGATTCTCATCTTCTTTCAGGTACAAGAACCTCACATTCAATGCATCACTTGACTTCTCAATCGGAGGCCAGCTTGTTTCGTGGACGAATATGTGGGGAAACGGATCCGGTGTCCTCGCATCCACAGCAAAGGTCAACAACCGTGGCGTGAACGAGCGTGAACCAGTGGCTGTAGGCGGAGGTGTCTATATGGAAGGAGTTGACAGCGACGGTAATCCGCTTTCCGGCTACGTTGATGCCTACAGGTACTACCACTATCTCGCCTATTACAACTGTGACAACTGGGTTTACGACAAGACCTACGTAAAACTACGCGAACTTTCAGTCGGCTATGAGATTCCGAGCAAGGTTCTGAAGAGTCTGGGAATAGGCCTGAGCAAGGCCAACGTCGCGTTTGTCGCCACCAACCCTTGGCTGATTTACTCGGCATGTCCTAATATTGACCCTTCAGAGATCGCTGGAGTGGAGTACAACTATCTTGAAGGAGGCCAGGCCCTGTCAACCAGATCATTTGGATTCACTGTCAATCTTACTTTCTAAAGCATAGGAGATGAACATTATGAAAACCTTAAAGAAGATATTGTTAACTGCCACGGCTTTTGCCACAACTTTGTCATCATGCGATGTCACTGATTTCGGGGACATCAACAAAAACCCGAACAAGCCTTCAACGGCCTACACCGAATACCTGTTCAGCCGTGCCTGCCAGTATGTCCATTTTTTCATCCTTGGCAACACTGAGAACGGCTACGACCCTTGGCAGCAGGAGTGGACCGGTTATCTGTCGGAGTCCAAGAACAACCAATACGGACCGCTTGGAACCACCGTACAGTATAGCGATGTCAGATATATTTACCTGTACCCGCTTAAAAACCTCAACATGATTGTGCAGATGAACGAGGACGAGACTCAGAAAGGGCAGTCAAATGTGACGAGTTTCGGTTCAAACGCTAACCAGATAGCGGCAGCGAAGACCTTGGCGGCATATTACTACATGTCACTCACCGACATCTACGGACCAATCGTCCTTTCCGAGGCATTCAAAGGTGCGTCAGATGACAATTGGAAACCTGCCTATGACTCTCAGGAATCTGTCTATACCCAACTAGACGAATCTCTGTCAGAGGCATTCAAGCTGTTCGACCAGAGCGAGAGCCTTACCTCAGCTGACATCATCTACAACGGAGACATCGCGAAATGGAAGAAACTTAACGCTTCACTGCGTATGCTTCTTGCCATAAAGCTCTGCGATGTCGCCCCGTCAGTAGGAAAGTCAAGATTCGCGGCAGCCTACAACGACGGTGGCATGGAAACAGCTTCCGACACGTTCTACTACAGCTTTGATGATCTGACATGGAACCGCCTCTACTTCTGGTGTTCACCGGATTACTCCGCAGCAGGATTCAACCAGGTGCCAAACTACTTCATAGTCGAGCAGATGAAGTCATTGAAGGACAATAGAATGTTTGAATACTTCGACATCGAGGGCTACAAAGGCGCACGCGATGAGGCAAAATTTCCAAGGGACAAGCACAGCTCTTTCTACGGAGTTCCGTTCGGCCTCTCTGACAACAACGCTGTCTCTGCGTTCAGCACCACCTGCTGCAGCATCAGCAGCAAGATGTTGGCTGTTGACGCCACTTTCCCGGTGATTCCGGCAGCGCGTGTGCTTCTGACAGAAGCCGAGGCGGCCTACAGAGGATGGATTTCAGCCGATGCCAAAAGCTTGTACGAGAAAGGAATCAAGGCTTCCTTTGAGCAATGGGGAGCATCCGGAGCTGATGAATATGTCCGCTCGGAAGCTGTGGCCTACACTCCTTCAAAAGGGCTGGAACAGATTGCCATACAACGCTGGATCGCGGGCTATCTGTCCGACGGTGTGGAAGTATGGTCAGACTGGAGAAGGCTTGACATTCCTTACCTTCCGGTCGGACCGGGAGCGGTGACACTCGGTAACACCCATTATCCTTACCGCATAGGTTACTACTCAGACACAGACATCGCCTACAACAAGGACAACTACCTTGAGGCCGTCAAGCAACTTTCAGGAGGAGAGGACAACACCAGCAACAGAGTTTGGTGGGATGTCGCTGACAACAAGAAAGGAGTCTTGACAGACGCTCAATGTACTCCTCCAACGTTGTAACGGTTATTAAATATGATAGACCCCCGGAAGCCAAAGACTTCCGGGGGGCTTTATTTTAAGAGACTGTCAAAGGGCAGTCTCAAAATCTCAAATAAAATTAGTCGCTGAGGGAGAATCTCCTGAAGGCGATGACCTTAGCCTCAGGATCAACAGACTTGATGTACTCCGCCACAGTCTTCTTGTCATCAGACTGCACGAACTCCTGCTCCTCAAGGGTTGACTCCTTGAAGAACTTCTGGATTCTGCCGTTGGCGATGTTCTGGATCATCTGCTCAGGGAGTGAGGCGGCCTTCTCCGCAGAGACGGTCTTGATGATCTCGCGTGCCTGCTCGGCCTGCTCATGAGTAATCCAACCCTTGGCAGTGTTGGACTCGATGTGAGCCTCGCTGTCAACGTGGGCAGGGTTGATGCCGGCCTTTTTGAGAGCGGCCTCTACGGCTTTCTGAACCATCTCGTCCTTGGTCTTCTGAATAGCGAGCTCACGCTCCTTCTCAACCACTTCAGCAGGGCAGTCAGCGGCGGAAACAGAGACAGGATTCATGGCTGTAACCTGCTGAGCAACAGCCTTGGCGAGATCTGCAGGGACTTCCTTATTGAAAGCGACTATTGCTCCAAGCTTACCGTTAAAGTGGACATAGTCACCGATGAACGGGGCCTCAAGAGCGGCATAATAAGCGAGAACGTGCTTCTCACCGGTCTTTCCGGTCTGAGCGGAGATCTCCTCCTCAACAGTGTGACCGTTAGAGCACTTGCTTGCCTTCAGGCCTTCAATGTCAGCAGGGAAAGACGCAATGGCTGCGTCAGCGATCTCTGCGGCAAGAGCCTTGAAATCAGGGGTAGCGGAAACAAAGTCAGTCTCGCAGCCGAGGCATACGATAACACCCTTGTTGCCCTTAATGCGGACAAGAACCGCTCCTTCGGAGGTCTCGCGATCCGCGCGCTTGGCGGCTACGAGCTTACCCTTCTCACGAATGATGTTGACAGCCTTCTCGAAATCACCATCAGCCTCAGCGAGAGCTTTCTTGCAATCCATCATGCCAGCGGATGTCATCTTACGTAATTTCATTACGTCTTGTGCTGTAATTGCCATAACTAGTTCTCTTTTAAATTATTCAGCTTTTGGTTCTTCCACTGCCTTAGGAGTAGCCTCAACAGGTGCCGCCTCTGCCTCTACATCAACAGGTTTGGCACTTTTGCGAGCGCGAAGCTTCTTGCCTGTTGGATTCGCAAGAGCCTCACCTTCAGCGGCTTCCTCACTTGCCTCTTTTTCCTTCTCCAACTTTCTCTCGTTTAGACCTTCCTGAATGGCTTCGCAAAGGACGTTGAGAATGGTCTCGATCGACTTCGTCGCGTCGTCGTTAGCCGGTATCACATAATCAATAGGGGTAGGATCGCAACAAGTGTCAACCAATGCGAATACCGGGATGTTGAGACGGTTAGCCTCCTTGACGGCGTTGGCCTCTTTCTGAATGTCTACAACAAAAAGTGCGGATGGGAGACGGCTCATGTCCTTGATGGAGCCAAGGTTCTTTTCGAGTTTTTCTCTCTGACGGTCAATTTGGAGACGCTCTCTCTTGGCGAGTTTCTCGAAAGTACCATCTTCTTTCATCTTGTCGATGGTGTTCATCTTCTTGATAGCCTTGCGGATGGTCGGGAAATTGGTAAGCATACCACCAGCCCAACGCTCGGTTATCGATGGCATATTGACTGCCTTAGCCTTTTCTGCAACGATCTCTTTAGCCTGTTTCTTTGTGGCTACAAAGAGAATCTTGCGACCTGAACGCGCAAGCTCTTTCATTGCATCAGCAGCCTCGTCTATCTTGACGATGGTCTTGTGCAGGTCGATGATGTGGATTCCATTCTTCTGGTCAAAGATGTATGGAGCCATTTTAGGATTCCATTTCCTTGCCAAATGTCCGAAATGTACACCTGCATCAAGAAGTTCTTGGAAATTTGTGCGTGGCATTTTAAAATTCTGTTATTTGTTTTTAACTTTCCTTCAGACCTTTTGCCGACAGCCTGAAAGCTCTTTTCTTCAATCCCTGAGCAGTGATCCTTGACCAGTCTCTGGGATTTTCCGCAGTTCCGGCAATCCCGGGTAGTGTTCATCGGATTCTCATCCGACAGAAAATCCGCAGGATTTGAAGCACCGGGCTGTGCTTTTTCATAAACCAGCTTATGCTGCTTCGCTATCCAGCCAAGACTAACGCTTGCTGAACTGGAAGCGCGCACGTGCGCCAGGCTGACCAGGTTTCTTTCTCTCGACTTCGCGGGAGTCACGTGTCAGGAAGCCTTCGGCCTTGAGGGCTGCGCGGTAAGCCTCTCTATCCAGATCGCTGAGAGCGCGGGATATTCCGAGTCTTACAGCTTCGGCCTGGCCTTTTGTGCCACCTCCGACAACGTTAACCTTTACGTCAAACTGACCTTCTGTCTTCGTTACCGCGAAAGGCTGGTTCACGATGTAACGGAGAGCGTCAGTCTTGAAGTACTCCTCAACACTGCGTCCGTTGATTGTGACATTACCTTGTCCGGCTGCGAGATAAACACGAGCGACGGCTGATTTACGTCTTCCAAGGGCGTTTTTCTGTTCCATTTGCTCTGTTAGATTTCGTTCAACTTAATTTCTCTAGGGTTCTGCGCCTGGTGAGGATGTTCTGGACCTGCATAGACATGCAGATTGTTGATGATCTTGTCACCAAGACGTGTCTTAGGGAGCATACCCTTTACTGCTCTCCTAACGAGTTCAGCAGGCCTTCTCTCCAGGATCTCCTTCGGAGTCGTGAAACGCTGTCCGCCCGGATAACCGGTGTAGCGAACGTAAACACGATCAGTCATCTTGCTGCCTTTGAGGATTACCTTCTCCGCATTGATAACGATAACGTTGTCACCGCAGTCAACATGAGGGGTGAATCCAGGTTTGTTCTTGCCGCGAAGGACAAGAGCAACTCTTGAAGCAAGACGTCCGAGTGCCAGATCCGTGGCATCGATAACGACCCACTCTTTCTGTACAGTATTCTTGTTCAAAGAAACTGTTTTGTAGCTAAGTGTGTCCACTGTCTTGATCTTTAATGGTTTAACATAAAATATTGCGATCCCTACACTACATAGGGACCGCAAAGTTAGGCATTTTTTCTGAAATATTCAAACTTACTCTTTTAGATTGTCGATAGGACTGTCGGTGTAGCGCCTTAGCGACTTTTTCGAGAGTAGCATAAACAGTCAATGTAAGCGTCTCCGCGATTACGTGGCGTCCGGCTAGATGGACAGGACGGCGAGGACGTTGATGAGTTCCTTGTCAATCGGCTTGTCAAGCTTGATGGCCTTGCCGATCGGGACATAGACGATCTCGTTGTTGGAGATGCCGACCATGATGTTGCGCTGGCCTTCCTGAAGGGCCTCGATGCTGGCGTAGCCGAGACGGCTGGCGAGGATCCTGTCATAGGCGGAAGGGCATCCACCACGCTGGAGATGGCCAAGGATGGTGACACGGACATCATATTCAGGATATTCCTGTCTCACCCTTTCGGCGTAGTGCATCGCTCCCCCGTCCTTCGGACTTTCGGAGACGATAACGATGGAGCTGTTCTTGCTCTTACGGCAGCCGTGGCTGATGAACATCTCAAGCTGGTCGATGTCGGTCTGATCCTCAGGGATGATGGCAGCCTCGGCTCCGGCGGCAATAGCGGAGTTCTGCGCGAGGAAACCTGCGTCACGTCCCATCACCTCGACAAAGAATATACGGTCGTGCGAGGTGGCCGTGTCCCTGATCTTGTCCACGCACTCAACGATAGTGTTAAGCGCTGTGTCGTAACCGATTGTGGAATCTGTGCCATAAAGGTCGTTGTCTATGGTACCAGGAAGCCCGACCACAGGAATGTCATACTCGTGAGCGAAATCCTGCGCACCGGCCAGAGATCCGTTTCCGCCAATGATGACCAGTGCGTCAACTCCGAACTTGACGACATTGTCATAAGCCTTTTTCCGGCCCTCGACAGTCATAAACTCCTCGCTGCGGGCCGTTTTAAGTATCGTACCACCCCTTTGGATCACATTGCTGACACTTTCGGTAGTAAGTTCCTTGAAATCACCGTTGATCAAGCCTTCAAAGCCTCGGTAAATTCCCATGACCTTCCATCCGTTGTAGATTGCCGAGCGGGTAACAGCCCTAATGCATGCATTCATTCCAGGAGCATCACCGCCAGATGTAAGAACTCCAATTGTTGCTATCTCTTTCATAACACACTACAATTAATCTTTTATTCTATCCTGCAAAAATAGTAATTTTGCAGACAATTAGTACTTTCCAGCAAGGAAAATGCCAATCGGAACAAAAGTCAGAGAATATCGACAATATGACAATTGGGAATATAGATCTCGGAGAAAGACCGGTACTCCTTGCTCCGATGGAAGACGTAACGGACGCTTCATTCAGAGGAATATGCAGGGAGCAGGGGGCAGATATGACATACACGGAGTTCATCCCGGCGGAAGGTCTGATCCGGGATGCGAAAAAGGCCTATGCCAAACTCAAAACCTCCGATGCTGAGGCTCCAATCGGCATACAGATCTACGGAAGCGACCCGGACGCGATGGTCGAGGCGGCCAGAATGGCCGACCATGCCGACGAGATCGTCGGAGGACACGGATGCGACCTGATCGACATCAATTTCGGATGTCCGGTCAGCAAGATCGCAGGACGAGGAGCTGGCTCTGGTATGATGAGGGATCCAGACAAGATGGTGAGGATCACCAAACGGATTGTCGAGGCCGTCGGCAAGCCTGTAACTGTCAAGACCCGGCTCGGCTGGGACGAAAGCAGCAAGATCATCGTGGAGTTGGCCGAAAGGCTTCAGGACACGGGCATCAAGGCCCTCACGATCCACGGGCGCACCCGCTGCCAGATGTACAAGGGCGAGGCCGACTGGACTCTAATCGGGGAAGTCAAACGCAACCCGAGGATGCATATCCCTATAATAGGCAACGGCGACATCAACTCCGCGCGGAAGGCGAGAGAGGCGTTCGACCGGTACGGGGTGGACGGGATCATGGTCGCAAGAGCGTCTTTCGGCCATCCATGGATATTCAAGGAAATCAAGCACTTCCTTGCCACAGGGGAGGAACTTCCGCCGCTTGGGGTGCGGGAACGGGTCGGGCTGGCGAAAAGGCAGATGCGTCTGTCGCTGGACCTCAAAGGCGTGCCAACCGGAGTCTATGAGATGCGCCGTCACCTCTCCTGCTATTTCAAAGGTTTGCCCGACTTCAAGGAGACCAGAATGCGGCTCGTGACGGAGAATGATCCGACTGAAGTGTTCAGGATTTTGGAATATATAGCCGAAAAATGGGGTGACACTGAAATTTCAGAGGCAAACAGCGTCTATGGCTTATGATTTTTTGTATCTTTGCAGTCTATGCTTGACAAGATCCTTCTTGCACCATACTATCTGACGCTGAAGTTGAGGCACGCCTGCTACGACCACGGCCTCTTCAAGGTCGGCACCTGCGAGGTTCCGACCATCTGTGTCGGCAACATCACGGCCGGCGGCACGGGTAAGACACCTCACACAGAGATGATCCTGCGCACACTGCTTCAGAGTGATGACTGGGCGTTCCGCAACCTTGCCGTCCTGTCAAGAGGGCACAAGCGCAACAGCGGTGGTTTCCAATTGGTCGAAAAAGACGGCAAAGTCAAGGAATACGGCGACGAGCCTCTCCAGATCAAAAGAAAATTCCCAAGCGTAACCGTCGCCGTGGACAGGCAAAGAATCAAGGGATGCGACATTCTCTGCCACCCCGAGAAACTCAAGACCGAGAGACGCGCCCGCAAGTGCGCCGACGCGTCGATTCCTCCAGCGGATCTCATTGTCCTGGACGACGCTTTCCAGTACAGGACGCTGAAAGCCTACTTCAACATAGTCCTCGTGGACTACAACCGCCCGACTTACAAAGACCAGTTGCTGCCTTTCGGAAGATTGCGTGACCTGCCGCAGAGACTGCACAACGCCGACATCATCATCGTGTCCAAATGTCCAGCCTATCTGGATGACGAGCGGAAAATCGAGTGGGCGAAGTCGTTCGGCCTGTGGGACTATGACCTCAAGACTTGCACAGGAACGGACAAGAAGGGTGCGGTCAAGACTCTGCTCTTCACAACAATCTGGTACAACTCACTCCAGCCGGTCTTCGAAGAGGGCGACCGCCGGTACGCGTACTCGAAGAAACTGATCCTCTTTTCGGGAATAGCCAAGGACACGCCGTTGAGGATGTACTTGAGCGACGAACACAAAATCGTGAAGCGGTTCAACTTCATGGATCATCACAACTACAACAGGTTCGACATCAAAAAGATCATGAACGCCGTGAAGGAGCATCCGACGGCCGTCGTGGCGACGACGGAAAAAGACTGCCAGAGGATCCTGGACTTAAAGAGAGTCCCTGACCAGCTCAAGGTGCGCCTGTTTCAGGTGCCGATCGAGGTCGGATTCCTTTCGGAACACGAAAAAGCGGTCTTCGAGAACACTCTGATGACCGCCCTTCGCAATTTCTCACCGGATTATTAGTCCTTCACGATTCCGAGTTTCTCCAACAGCGCCTCAGGCTCAGGATCATGCCCTCGGAAGCGGCGGTAAAGCACAGCCTCGTCCTCACTGCATCCCTTCGAGAGAATGTTATCACGAAAAGAAGCCGCCACCCCGGCATTGAATATTCCTTTCTCCCTGAACAGACTGAAAGCATCCGCCTCCAAAACCTCGGACCATTTGTAGGAGTAGTAACCGGCGCTGTAACCACCCGAGAATATGTGGCTGAAAGAGGTCGAAATGCAGGCCTCGGGGATTGACGGAATCACATTGGAACTCTTCAGCGCAGCCTTCTCAAAGGCAATGGTTCCAAGTTCCTGCATAGTTTTCAGGTCACTGAGACTGCCGAAGTGATCCTTGTCGGATTCCGGGACATCATTCAGCGTGTGCCAAGCCATGTCCAGAATCCCGAACTGAAGCTGACGCACCTGAGCGTAGGCAGCATGGTAGTTCTTGGCGGCTACAATCTTGCTTATAAGAGTATCAGGCAGCGCTTCACCCGTCTCGAAATGGCGGGCGAAAGTGTCCAGAAACTCCGGCTCGAATGCCCAGTTCTCCATGATCTGCGAAGGCAGTTCCACAAAGTCGCGGGAAACATTCGTACCGGTAAGTGATGAATATCTCCCCTCGGCGAGAATGCCGTGCAGGCTGTGTCCGAACTCGTGAAGCAGGGTAGTCAGCTCGTCGTGGGTCAGAAGCGATGGCTTGTCTCCAGTAGGTTTGGTGAAGTTAGTGACAAGACTGATGAACGGACGTTTCTCAACCCCGCTCACGATGCTCTGTCCACGGAACTCGGTCATCCACGCCCCTCCCCTCTTGCTGGCACGCGGAAAGAAGTCAGCGTAGAACAAGGCCATGTGCCTTCCGGAAACGTCCTTCACGTCATAAACTTTTACATCCGGGTGATAGACAGGAATGTCCTTCCTCTCCTCGAATGTCAGGCCATAGAGTTTCCCGGCCAGACCGAACGCAGCGTCAATGCAGTTCTCCAGTCGGAAATACGGCTTGAGCTGCTCGTCGTTGATGGAGTAGCGGGCATCCATCAGTTTCTCTGACCAGAAACCAAAGTCCCAAGGCTGGATCTCGGTGTCCTCAAAACCATTGGAACGGGCATATTCATAAAGCTCCTTGACCTCGGCCTTGGCGGCAGGAAGCGATGGAGTCAAGAGCTTCTCGATGAACTCGTTGACTGTCTTAGGGTTCTTGGCCATCCTCTCCTCAAGGGCATAGTCCGCATAAGTCTCGTAGCCAAGGATATTCGCAATCTTCAGGCGCAGCTCCGCGATCTGGCGGCAAAGTTCGATGTTGCTGTTCTCCCCTTCCGTAGCCCTTGTGTTGTAGGCCATCCACATCTTCTGACGAAGGTCGCGACGAGAGCTGTACTTCATGAAAGCCCCATAGCTTGGAGCCGAAAGGTCAAACGCCCAGCCTTCCATCTGCTTGGACTTGGCCGTCTGGACGGCAGCCTCGCGGACAAAGTCCGGAAGACCCTCAAGATCAGCCTCATCCTTCAAGTTCAACGTAAAGGCATTAGTGGCCGCAAGCACGTTCTTGCCGTACTGGAGGGTCAAAAGGGAAAGCCGCTCGCTGAGTTTGCTGTAGGCCTCCTTGTCCTCCGCACCGAGGTTCGCACCATTGCGCACGAACGACTTCCAGGTCTTCTCCAGAAGCCGGGCCTGGTCCGGCTCCAGCCCTTCGGCCCCCTCATGAACGGCCTTGACTCGGGCGAACAGCGGCTCGTTCAGCGAGACGTACATTGAATACTCAGTCATCATCGGGGAGACTTTCTCTGCAACCTCCTGCATCTGATCGTTCGTGTCGGCCTCCATAAGGTTGTAGAATATGCCGGCGACATCATTCAGACGGCCTCCGGCCTCGTCCAGCGCGGCAACCGTGTTCTCGAACGTAGGTGAGTCCGGATTGTTCACGATGGCGTCAATCTCGGCTTTGGCCTCGGTGATGGCCTGCTCGAAAGCAGGAAGATAATGCTCAGTCTTGATCTTGTCGAACTGAGGCGCGCCATACGGCAGCGTGGAATCTGTAAGCAGTGGATTCATGTTGTTGTCACAGGATGAAAGCAGGCACAGGAACACTCCCGTGGCCGCAAGGATTCGTTTGATCATAATTAATATTTCTTAACACAAGACACAACAGCAATAAAAGTAAGCGGCAAAAGTGATTGTGCTAAACAACCTTCCAGCCGTCGATGCGGCGGGCGGAGGTGGAGAAGTTGACACCGATTTTGAATATCTTTCTGTGGTCATCAGCGAACGGGCGGGCGTAGCCTTTCTCCTCGATCTGGGCGAGGGCCTCGTCCGGAGTGGAGTCGGTCTTGATCTCGATGACATAGACGTAGTCCTTGGTCTTGATGAGGATGTCAATGCGACCGTTGGAGGTCGCGCGCTCCGTCTCGACATATTCCCCCATCAGCTCGATGATGATGTACATCGCGTACTGGAAGTCCTTCTCGCAGTCTGCCTGGATCTGGTAGTTGGTTCTGGCGAAGAGGGCGTCCAGGCGGGACATGAAGCTTTCAGGGTTGCCGGCTTCGACATCCATCGACATGAGGGAGATAAGGGTGTTGGTGGAGTCGCTCTGGACCGGAGCGTAGTAACCCAACAGGAAGTTGAGGAAGCCGTCCTTCACCTCCAAGTTCGGGAATCCTAGAGTGTAGAGGTTGAAACGTTGGTCGAAGCCCTTGATGGTGAGGTAGCCGCTCTGGTATAGGAGTGGGACGGGGTTAAGGAATGCTGTGTTCACATCGGTCAGTAACGAGGAACCCACGAGGTCGCATGAAAGGCGGGTCACATCGTAAGAGGTCTTCTTCATCACCTTGACGAGGAACGATGGGGTACCCGTCTCGAACCAATATTCCTTGAACTTCATGCTGTCAAATGTATTCAAGAGGCTGAACGGATTATAGACCCCGATTGAATCTTCGCAGAAATGGTAGCCGTCGTACATCAGGGCAAGCTTCTGACGGCATTCTTCTCCGGAAAGGCCGTTGGCCTCGGCGAGTTCCCTGACACTTTCCGGGAAATAGCCCTTGAGGTCCGCCTCTGAAATTCCGCAGATGTCCGTGTAGCGCGCGTCCATCGAGATGTCTTTCGGATTGTTCAGGTCACTGAACACGCTCATCTTGCCGAGCTTAGTGACTCCTGTAAGGAAGCCGAAGCGGATGAAAGCGTCCTTGCTTTTCATCACACCGTAGAAGCCGCGGAGCGTCTCGCGCATCCTGTCCTGAAGCTCCGGACGGTCAAGATTGTCGATGACGGGTTTGTCATATTCATCAATCAGGATGACAACTTGGTGACCGGTCTTCCCGTACGCGGCGTCAATGATGTCCTTAAACCTGGCTGGATATGAGTCAAAACGTCGGGTGACGCCAAATTTGGCCTCCATGTTGGCTAAATGCTGTGACAGAGTTACATCCAATGCGGACTCGTCATTGTACGACTCTCCGCTCAGGTCGAAATGCAGCACCGGGTACTCCGTCCATTCCTTCTCCAGCGACGCGATGGCCAGCCCCTCGAACAGTTCCTTTTTACCCTGAAAGTACGCCTCCATAGTCGACACCAGCAGGCTCTTGCCGAACCGCCTCGGACGGCTCAGGAAGTAATATTTCCCTGTCGCTGCCAGCTTGTAAATCAGCTCGGTCTTGTCGACATAGACATACCCGCCCCTGCGGATGTCCTCAAAACTCTGTATTCCAATCGGGTATAGCATACGACTGTTCTTTAGTTCATTCGCTGCAAAGATAAGAAAACTTTTCGTAAGCATCCGACAAAGCACAAAGCATGACTGTTATTTGTCTCCGCGTGATATAACTTTGTCGAAAAAAATCAAGGTTATATGCTTACCCACAGGTCGCTGATCCTATAGATACCGGTTGTTTACAACCCACAGGCACGGGAGGATGCCCGTGGGTGGGTTGAGAGGCCGATTCGTGTGTCTGACCCTATTCCACAACAAGGGGGTCATCCACAACGACCTGCCTCTGACAGCTGTCAGAAACACATCACGGTGCCCGTGGTTTGAAAGTAAGCACATGTTCGGATGCTTATGCTGCAATTATAGACGCTATCGCAATGATTCTTCCTGACTTTGACAATCACCTTTTGAGATGTTCCTGTGTCGGTCACAACCACCTCATCAAGTTCCAAGGCATCGGTTTCCAGCGTGAAGTTATCACAGAATTCTGCCCGATAGGTGGTACGATGGCTTCTTTCATGCCGAAGAACGTGATTTTCAAAGTCGTCCCTTTATGGACTTTCAAGGAATACTTTCTTGATATACAAAAACTGTCAGAACCGATAGCCGAAGCCAAAGCTGATGGAATTGCCAAGAATGTCGCTTGCAGTCAGATAAGCCACGTCCAAACTGACACCCAAGAAACGGACGCCAAGCCCAAGTGACGCATATGTCGGGACCGCTTTTTCCTTGTCGCCATAATGGAAACCACCTCTGGCGAAAAGCATGCTCTTGTAGGAATATTCCACACCTAATCCAGCCATGAAGCCGCCTTTGAACAATACATCAGCCTCTACGGACGGGGTTACGGTCGATGCCTTTGGATCCCCGATCCGGTAAGCGCCCCCAACACGAGCAAGCATCGGCTGGTCGTAGTCATCTCCACCGTAATTGACCTTTCCGCCAAGATTGTTGACAGAAAGTCCAGCGCTCAAGGCATCCTTCCTGTAGAACAACGCGGCGTCAGCACCGAACACACTGGCAGCGGCATCCTCACCAAGGGACGATCTGACCATACGGCCAGTCACACCGACAGAAAGGAAGTTTGTAATTGAATATGCCGCACCCAAGGCGATTGCAGTCTCCCCTGGAGTGAACGAATCCTTGACAGATCCACTCTCCGACACAATGTCATACGATGGCTGCCGGAAGTCTTTGTACTGAAGTCCTAAAGCGAATCTTTCGCCCAAACGGTATGTGGAGCCAACGCTGATGACTTTGTCCTTGGCATAGTCAGGCTGCCAAAGGCCGAATGACGCCCCGGCCGCAAACCTGTCCTCGCCAAGAGACATAGACGCAACATTCCCTTCCAATGAGAATGCGCCAGACACTTTTCCTACCGAGGTCGTCGCCATGCCAAGGGTCGAGGCATCTGAACCGACCAGAAGTGAAGGCAACGTCTGGGCGGAAGCGTGACCTACGAATATAGCCGCGGCGAGCAGTAATGTATAAATCTTATTCATGTCTTTCAATCATTAAAGTTTCACTATACTTGACTTATACTCCTTCCCATCCAATGAGACAATCACAGTGTACTGTCCAGCCACAGCATCCGCCATATTCACCGTTAATGGGGTAAATGGAGAACCAGCCCCCAGAGACTCGTCAAGATAAGTCGAACCGGAAGCCGAGACTATCTTGACTTTCACCACCACGGCGTTCAGACCCAGCTGGATGTTCAGTTTGTCCTTCACAGGATTTGGATATAGAGAAACCTCCTTGGATCCATCCATGATCATGACAAGAAACGTCTGTGAGACAGACTCGTTCCTGACATCCGTTCCAGTGATGGTGATCTCGGATCTTCCATAGTTCATCGGTGTGAGCAGGAACTTTCCCTTTGAATATGTCATATTGGCCACAGTCGGGTTGCTGAAGGAGAATGTGTATGTCAAGTCCTCTCCATCCTCGTCATTGAAATATTCGGAGACAAGATATTCTTGTGTCACAGCCGCTTTTGAGGTGAACAGCATATTCTCGAACACCTTCACCACGACAGGGGCATGGTTTTCCTGAATCGTGTAGTCAACCTTGGCGACGGTGGCCATGCCATAGATGTCCGTCACTGTCAGCTTCGCCGAGTACGTCCCGGCAGGGGCATTGGCTCCAGTGATCCTGATCTTCGGCTCAGGGCGTGTCAAGGTGTCCAGCACGGCTGCTTCCGAACCAGGCTCGAGCTCGAGGCTATAGAAATGTCCGTCAGGCTCCGTTACAGCAAAGTCAGCCACAGCGCTTTCATGAGCTTTGATTGAGAATGAGACTGGTGTCTTTGCCGTGATGACCGGTGCATTGTTGCCTCCCGTGGTCACACGCACCCTCTTTGTCAGTCCTGAACGGTTTCCCGCAAGATCACATGCAACGGCGGCGACATAGTACTCAGTGTTGAACTCCAGACCGGTGACAGTTCCGGAGAGGACATCGCCAACCCCAAGGTCTTCGGTATAGAACATTCCGTACATTGCCTTATCCATTGAAGTGAAATCGGATGTGGAATAGTAGATATAAATTGAATTAGGCTTTCCGTCATCAGGATCGGACGGTATGGTGACGTTGAACCGGATATTGTTTGACTGAGTCTCCACACTCAGGTTCACAGGGGCTTCCGGAGCTTTTCCTCCACTTCCGGCGATGGCCTTGTAGGCGTTCACCAGCCCTTTTCCAAGGTAGTAGTTGGCATTCTGCGCAGAGATGTCAGAGGCATTGTCCTCCAGACGTTTCCTGAGGGCGGACTGAGTGTAGCCGTCGCCTCCGTACCTCGCAAGAACCAAGGCAGCGACACCGGACACATGAGGACATGCCATAGAGGTTCCCTGCATCTTGCCGTACTTGTTTCCCGGCAAGGTGCTCAGGACCATATTTCCTTTCTTGGTGTCACCGCCCGGAGCGGCGATGTCGCACCATGGACCATAATTGGTGTAGTATGCACGCTTGTAGTCGGCACCGACCGAGGACACATTCAGTATCGCCTCATAGTCAGTGCTGGAGACATTCTTGTTGTCATTGCCCGCAGCGAAGATGACAATGCCTCCCTTCATCGGCCCGCTCTGCTTCCCGTTCTCATCCACACCGGCATATTTGATGAAGTAATCCACAGCCGATTTCAACGAGGCAGGCGTCGTTGTAAGTCCATCATAACCCCAACTGTTCTGCGAGATGACCGCACCGTGGTCTGCGCTCCATTTGATCGCTTCCGGTCCTGAACCCTGCTTGTCACCGTCAAATATCTGGCAGGACATCAGCTTGGCGCCCTTTATCTTGTTTTTGGAGTCGCCCCCGGCGACACCACAGACTCCGACGCCGTTGTTGTTCACCGCTGCGATCGTGCCTGCCACATGGGTGCCGTGTTCCTCCGAATGGATGTTGAATGTGCTTTCGGCGAAGTTGTAGCCATAGACATTCTCTCCGGATTTCTCCGGATTATGCCACATGTTGTCTTTCAAGTCCTCATGGTTGTAGTCGATGCCTCCATCGACAACTCCTACGACAATGTCTCCCTTATATTTCGCATAAGTGGAGTAATTCTTCCAGACCGGAAGGACATTGATGTCGCATCCGCTGACCGATGACGATGCGGAGCCGTTGTTGTAGTAGTGCCACTGCTGTCCCAGCATAGGGTCGTCAAACGTCCCTGAAGATGCCGCCCTGACGCTTGCCACATAGGAGGCCGCTTCAGAACCTCCTACGATGGATATCTTCGGGCAGTACTCTACCACATTCACCCCAGGGATCTCCAGTTCGGAGGAAGCCCTGGTCATGACCTTCGACTCATCATAGCTCAGCACATACCAAAGGTGAAGGCCCTCTGCCCTTGTCCTGGCTTCGAACTTTCCCGCATCCGGAAACAGACGCCTCATCCGGATGATTCCGAGACCACTCATGGATCTCACTTCAGGCAGTCTGACAAAGCCGTTCTTGTCAGTGGCTTTCTCCAGTTTCTCTGACAGACTTTCGTCCACCTTGATGTTCATTTCCTTGAGCAGGCTTTCTTCCGGGAGGTTTTCCCCGAAGACCTCTTTGACTTGAGGAGAATCAATGGTCTCCTCATTCATGACAGCCTCTCCGACATCACAGGAGAAGGCTGAGATCAAAACGCCCAGTGCGAGCGGAATGTATGGCAATGCTCTCATTTCAGAACGGGATTAATAATTGTTCAGAAAATCAACGACCTGAAGCAGACTCTGCGGGTCACTCCACTTGACCTTGTGTGACTTGAGGAAGGATTTGTAATCCACTTCGATATTTGCCGGCAAGGATGCGCCGACATCTTTCTTGTTGGCTTTTACCTTGAATTTAGGCGTGATCAGGTAGTATGTTGTCCTTACCCTCAATTCCATTCCATGGTCCTTCTCGTTGAGAATGTTCATATAGTTTTGGTTCACCTGTGCATCTGTTTGAAGCGAGGTAAGTTTCATTGTCGAGGACGATGTTGAAGACGTGCCATAGGCGCCTTTGGCCTCACGGGCCGCCTCGAAATCCCCAAGGATCTCAGCCGCCACACAACCGTTGTCGTTCTTGGCGATGACCTTCATCATGCGGCCGAAGACAGGAATGAATATGTCGTTCCCGATCTCCACCGCCTTGACATCGTCAAGGAACGCCTCCTTGATTATCCCGTTGTCAATGTAGTGAAGTTTGTCGGCTCGGAGATGGATGTTCATCTCCTTCCCCTCTTTGTTTCCGGTCTCCATCACCACCGTTCCGCCTGTAAACATAGGGTAGAGGTAAGGGTAGGTGGTCGTAGGTTTCTGCGCACAGGCCATCATAAATGAACCGATCGCCAGAACAACTGTCAAAATAAGTTTTCTCATGTCAAAAATCAATCATTATGGATGAATATCATTTTAAGGCGAAAAGGGGGCCGCGCCAGCGGCTCCCTTTTCTATTGATTATTCTCCGAAACTACTTGCGAGTCGCTTTGAACTTAGCGAGCAAAAGTTTGTTTCCTTCAGCATCGACATAGTACCCGGTAGCTGATCCGTCCGCCACGCTCGCGGCCCCAATGTAATTAGATGATGTGATCTCTCCTGGCGTTGACATGCTGAACACTGCGACCCCAGCATTGTAGAAGGCAGTGCAGACACCGGATTTCTCATCACCGGCAAAAATGTCGTACTCTTCCACTTTCAACGTCCCGGAATGAACATTGAATGTTCCGTAAAGTTTGCCTTCAATGCCAAGATAATTGGTAACCACCACATTGCCATATTCCTCATTGTCCGATTTCTGGATCACGAATGGATAGGCAGGAGATGCGGCTCCAGTAAACGCATTGAGTGACGAAACTTCGTATGCACCCGCTATATCGTCTATAGTAAAGCCATAAGAACAGAAATACTTGTTCTCTACCGTGAACTCGTTGTTCGAATTTCCAAAAAGATCCTCGAAGGAGCCTTCAGCGATGGTGAAGGACAGTGATGTGCCGTAGTCAGGAGCCTCATTAAGTTTGAATCCCACAGTGGTCTCATTGAGAACTCCGAAAGTGGCCGCGTCGTAGGAGACGGTTCTGTCGTTGCCGTCAACAACCTTCACCTTGATGTTGGCGTCCTTTGTGGCGCCGGCAAGCGCATAGTCGCTCTTGCTGTAAGCCTTCGGTACAAGCTTGGTCCAGTCGCTGAAGTAAACCACAGTGTCAGCCGGCCAGGTCTCGTCAAGGGTAAAGTCAAAACTTACGTTATCGTAAGCCCCACCAATTCCTCTTGTCACCTTTCCGGTTCCGTCAACGACGCTGTTGCTGTAAGCCGCGCATGGCGTACCAACTCCATTTACCACAACGCCGGCGGTATATGTAAGAGTGACGATGGCTCCCGGGATAGCCTCCTCCCTTGGAAGATTGACAATAAGATTCTTGCCATTCGTTGACAGGCAAGCAGCGGGCACCTTGTAGTTCTTGTACTCGACAAGCACCTTGTTCTCCTTGTCGTACTCACCATTGACAGCATAGACATGGGCTGTCATCTCACCATTTCCCAAAGTGACAGGATCGTTGTAAGCGATTGTGTACACCAAAGTGGTGTCACTAGCGCTTACGGAAAGTTTTGAAAGTCCTGGAGCGGTGCCGTCAGTGGTGGTCAAAGACGAAGTGACCACTTCGGTGACTACCCCCATCGGGCTGGCTGCCACAGCGTAGACTGTGTATGCGGTGTTTGGAGTGAGCTCACCTACACCAAACTCGACCGAAGGCTTCTTTGAGAAGTCTATCACTCCGGATTCAAGAGCTGTGTAGGAGCCTTTAAGAAGCTTTTCCGCATCCAAAGTCTCCTCAGCTCCGGCCAGCACTGCGTAGGAATAGAACCCTGTCCCGGTCTTTCCGGTGATGGTCACGTGGATGGAGTCATCGGCAACCACCTGCGCCGAGATTTCCGGCGCTGTGGTGGAGTCGTAATTAATCTTGCCGTCCTCTTCAAATTTCACACAGCTGGCGAGTGTCGCCATGGCCGCAAGAAGTATGACTGATATCTTTTTCATATTCAATTCAATTTTTAGTCTTTATTGGCGGTAATGCCTGGCAGCAATATTGAAATGTAGCCAGCGTCCTCAATGTTGAACCAGAATCCCCATTCTGTTCCGAAATCCAATTTGACTTTATTGCCTTCAGTGATGATGTTCACATTCAAGGAGCCTGAATCATACCCATTAAGATCAGGGGTCAATCCCAACAAGGTGATAGGATTGCCATTGCTGTACTTGTACTCTGATGTCTGTCCGAAAGGAATGGTAAGGACAGTGTGGTCTTCGTTCACGGTCCCATAGTAGCGTACATCTTCGCCAGCCCAGCTGCTGTTACCCAACAAATTATCGAACCATACCATATGATCGTCCTTGGCATCCTTAAGGATAGTCATTGTCCAAGTGATAGGTCCGGACTTATACTTCTCTGCAGTCATTGTGTAATTTCCAAGCATGAAGCTGAGAGGGTGGTCGATGTCAGCGATGGTCACAGTACATGATCCTTCTGATCCGGCAGGGACGGAATCAGTTCCGACAAGGTTGATGGTGAACTTGAGGTCACCGGTGTAAACACCGTCATAGATCGTCTTGATTTCAATGTACTGAGTGCGGTTCTCAGCGTTGAATGAAAGGACTCCGGAAGATGTCAGGACCTCGAAGTTCACGCCTTCCTTGGCTCCTTTCGTCTCAGGAGAGACAACCTCGAACTTGATGGTCTCCTCAAGCCCCTTGACAGAAGCAAGGGTCACAGGAATCTTGCAGACAGCTCCACCGGTGGAGTAATCCTCTGACAAGGAAACAGATGTTTTGTCGAACGCCACGAACGCATCCTTGTCATCAAACTTGGAAGGATCGTTGCTTTCGCACGAGATCAGGGCTGTAGCCGCGACCAGTGCCAATCCAATATATTTTAAAGTATTTCTCATAAACCAAAACATTATTTAGAAGTTGAATATCCAGGATTCGGAACAAGGTTCTCATTGATGTCGAGTTCTCTCTTCGGAATAGGAAGAGCCCAACGGTAACTTGGGAACTCAACATTGAGGTTCATCGTGCAAAGAGGGTATTCCGACTCGGTACGTGTCACTGACTTGCCCCAGCGGGCGAGATCGTAAATGTAGTGGCCTTCCCATGCAAGTTCCTTGCGACGCTCTGTCTCGATGTCAATCTGGCCCGCGGAATTGTAGGCGGAAGCCCCACGAATACCAGCGATCTCATTGAGGTCCTTAACGGCCGTGGTGCCAGGTACAGACGCACCGTTCTTCAAAGCCTCAGCTCTGTTGAGATACATTTCGGAAAGACGAAGGATCACCACGTTGTTGCAGTCTGGTGAAGCGTTGTCTCCCTTGCCGGCGTACTTGGATGTCCACCAGCATCCGGACTCTTCCTTTTCATCAGTCCTGTAGGTCTTCAGACGCACGTCTCCTTCCTCATAGAGTGACAGAAGCGAAGAAGCCACCTGAGGGTCACCGTAACCGGCAGGACTTGTCATCCATGAGATATCCTCCCAAGAGCCATAGGCAGAATTGGAACGTTTGCCATACATTTCGAAGATTACCTCACCGGTTCCGGCCTCGGCTGTCCAGACAGTAGGATACTCAGCGGCCGTCCACAGTTTGTACTTGCCGCTCTCAATCACCAATGTCGCATAATCGGCAGCCTTCTGCCATTCTCCCATGTAGAGATAAACCCTTGAGAGCAAGGCACGGATAGTGTTGATGTTGACAGTGGCGGCAGGATCGGCAGTGCCTTCGTGAACGTAAGCCGGGTCAATGATGCTCTCGGCTTCAAGAAGATCCTTTACTACATTCTCGTAATTTGAGATGACAGTCTCCCTTGCAGGCTTGCCGGCAGGATCAGTGTGGTAAACATAAGGGACACCAAGACTCTCCTTGTCGTTCTTCACAGCATAGGTATAAGGCTGTCCGAAAGTGAGGACGTTCTCAAAGTGACTGAAAGCCCTGAGGAAAAGGCATTCGGCCTTGAGGTTGTTCAGATCCTGAGTGGTCACCTCGGAAGTCTCTTTCCCTTCAAGATTGTCGATCACGTTATTGGCCATCGCCACGGTGTAGTAGCAGTAGGCCCACATGGCGGAGGTGTTGTCCTCAGTGTAGTTCCATGTGTAGGGCTGGACACAACGGCCAGAGTTCTTGTAAGAGGATTTCTTACCGTTGCCCGAACGCATCTCAGAGTCAAGAATCCAGTCGGCTCCGTACCAACCAGTGGAAGCAATATAGTAGTAGGCACCGAATGTCGCGTTTTTAAGGCCATCATAAGTTGCCAAGGTCAACTCGGTACTCTGAGAAAGCTTAGGCTCCCTTGTGAGGAAATCATTGTCACACCCCGTCACGCTGAGAAGGGCGGCGGCACCAATAATATATATAAGTGTTCTTTTCATAATTCACGTTCTTTTTAGAATGATAATTCAACACCACCGACAAATGTCTTGACCATTGAGTGGGCGGCGCCAAGGCTATAGCCCATAGGGCCGATTTCCGGGTCAAGTGCCATCAGATTGTGGAATGTGTAAGGGTTGAGCGCGCTCACGTAAACTCTTACACCCTTCATGCCGATAGTCTTCAAAGCGACCTCAGGAAGGCTGTAGGACAAGGTCACATCCTTGATTCGAAGGTAACTGCCGTCCTGCAAGAATCTGGTAGAATAGCCGACGAAATAACGTCCAGGCTGTCCGGCAACCGGTTTTGGGGTCACGCCTGTGTCGCCTGGTTTCTTCCAGTAGTTCAGAGCTGCGGTGGAGGTGTTTACGGTCATGTCGTAACCGTCATCAATGTAGGTGTTGGAGACGACAGCCTTGTTGCCGGCGACAAACTCAAAGAATGCGGAGAGGTTGAAGCCTTTCCATGAGAGGCTGGTGTTGAAGCCGCCCGTGGCCTTTGGCTCAGGGGATCCTTTGTAGACGTAGCGTGCCTTGTTTACATCTGAGGTCAGCTTGCCATCCTCATCGTACCAGAGACCTGCGCCTGTTGAAGGGTTGACACCGTACCAGTCACGAAGGTAGAATGTGTAGAGGCTCTTGCCCTTCACGATTCTTGCAGGAGTTCCGCTATTGTTACCGCTAGCGCGGCTGTCTGAAACAGTAAGGAATTCAGAGTCTCCGATGTCGAGGACCTTTGACCTGTTGAACGCGATGTTGAAGCCAGCGGTCCAAAGCCAATCGCTGTTTCGGAAAAGGATTCCCTCAAGCTGGAGCTCCACACCACGGTTGCGGATGGAACCGATGTTCATGAAGTTGGACGCGAAACCGGTCGTGTAAGGGACCTGCTTTGAAAGAAGCATATCATCAGTCTTTCTCTGGTAAACGTCCACGCTACCGGTAAGTCTGTCATCAAAGAATCCGAAATCGAGACCTAAGTTCCAAGTCTTGTTCTTCTCCCAAGAAAGCTCAGGGTTCGCAGGTCTTGAAGGAACCATTCCGACAAGATTGGCATAAGTAGCTGTGGAATAGATTCCGTAAGCCCGGTATGCGGAAATGTTGTTGTTACCGTTCACTCCATAGGAAGCACGGAGTTTGAGGGCACTGAGCCAGTGGTTTGAATCCCTCATGAAGTTCTCCTTGGAGATGTTCCATGAACCACCCACTGACCAGAACACACCCCATCTGTTGTCTGATCCGAAAAGGGAGCTGCCGTCCGCGCGGAGGGAGGCCTGAAGATAGTACTTGTTCAGATAGTTGTAGTCAGCGACTCCGAAGAAAGAGAGCATTGACTCCTCGGAGAAGTTATAGAGAACCGCATCCTGAGCATCGGTGGATGTCGTAGGGTAAGGGATCAGAGGGTCAACGTTTGGAGATTTGCCACCGAGGTAGTCATAAGTGTCGGTCATAGCCTCCTGACCAAGAAGCAGACGGAGGGAATGGTCACCGAACTTGTCATCGTAGGTGATGGTGTTTGATGTCGTGTAACGAATGTCTTTTGTTCCGATCATCCAAAGGGTCGTGGATCCTTCATTGGTCTCCGGGGCCCAATACTGCTTGGAATCCTCGTAGAGGAACTCGATTCCGTTGGTTGTCTTGAATGACAATTGAGGAATTGGTTTCCACTCAAGGTAGAGTGAACCCTGAAGCCTGTAGTCCTTGTCATTGTAGATGTCGTACTCAGCGTTGGCGCGAGGGTTGGTGTTCGAGTTCTCAGGGATATCCACATTAAACGAACCGTCCTCATTCTTAAGCGGAGTCCAAGGCAGGATGCACCACATTGCATACTGAGGGTTGGAATAGTAAAGGTTACCCATCTGTCCAGAGTTGGAATCCGAAAGGCTGGCGTTGATCCTGGCTCCGGTTGAGAGCTTGGACGTAAGCTTCACGTCAGCGTTCACACGGGCCGTGAAACGCTCATAGTCAACTCCGTAGAACACGCCTTTGTTCTTGTGGTAAGCGAGTGACGAGTAGTAGGAGGCCTTGTCTGTGCCACCGGTGGCGTTGACCTCATATTCCTGCATGCTGCCCATTCTTGTGAGTTCCTTGTACCAGTTCGTAGTCCCGTTCTTGAGCAAGGTGTAAGGGAAGTAGTACTGGGAAGTAGGATCGTCAGGGTTGTAGCCGGCGTTGATCGCGCAGACCCTTCTATATTCAAGAAGTTCCTCGCCGGTGAGAGGGCGGAGGTTGTTGTCATTGATCAGCTGCTGGGCACCGAACTTCGCCCTTGCGGTGAACCTTGCCTTTCCGCTTTTTCCGCTCTTTGTGGTCACGAGGATGACACCGTTGGCGGCGCGAGACCCATAGACAGAAGCAGCTGCCGCATCCTTGAGGACGGTGATCGATTCGATGTCGTTAGGGTTGAGGAAGGTTGATGACGAACCACCACCGACACCGACAGATGAAAGCTGGCGGTAATCGCTGGACATAACAGGAATGCCATCAACTACCCAAAGAGGCTCGTTGCCGGCATTGATAGAGGATGTACCGCGCACGCGGATTGTGGAGGTGGAACCCGGCTGGCCGGAACCGGAGGTGATGGACACACCTGCCATCTTGCCGGAAAGCATCTTGTCAACTGATGTCGCTGGCATCTGGGCGAGCTGTTCGTTCTTCACGGATGCCACAGAGCCAGTGTTCGCTTCCCTGCGCACTGTTCCGTAAGCCACCACGATGACATCATCAAGAGTCTGCGTGTCAGGCTTCAGCGTGATATTCAAAAGAGTCCTGCCACTGACCGGAATCTCAACAGGAAGAAAACCGAGGCAGCTTACTGACACGGTTCCGTTGGAAGGAACAGAAAGATGGTAATTTCCGAGATCATCTGTCAAGGTGTAAGTGCTTGTGCTGCCCTTGAGCTGCACAGCCGCGCCCACTACGGGTTCGCCGTTGGCCGCGTCAGTGACCGTACCGGACACCTTGATTGTCTGGGCCAATGCTGCACCTATGCTGACGAACAGGCACAGCGCGATTGTAAATAACTTTTTACCCATAAGCTTAAAACTTTTGTTAAACTTAACGATTATTAAAATATTGAAATAGTAATCGAAATGATGTCAATGCAGCGGATCAGAAATCATCTGAATAGCCTCAGGCATCTGTCATGGCCGTCCTATGGAAAGAAATGTTCGGCGGACAAGAAAGGCACTCATTCCATCTTTCATTCTGTTAACATCATACTTATCCATATTCGTCTATTGTTAAACCTGACCTTAAATAATAATAGTAATAAATTTTCTTATGTATTAAACATAATTAAAAAATTTATTCGTCGGAGTCATAAATTCAAGCTTCGACTGTCCATAAAGTTTTGGCAATATAGTTACATTTTTTTGAAATTGCAACTAATAGATACGAAATGAAAACAAATGAACGCAAAAAACTTTATCGTTTTAAGATTACAGCTTTTCCGACAAACATAAAAATCCGATTCCGAATTGTTGTAATTACAAGATATGGTGTTTAAATTCCTATCATTAAAAATTTATTAAAAAAATGACTCAAATTGCATTTCAAAAAGTCTGCAGGTTATGGAAAGACGAGAAAAAACTCTATGTGAAGATGTCTACGATGGCAGCCTATTCCCTTATCATTCAGAACCATCTGGAGCCGTGTTTTGAGAATCTGGACGATGTGACACCTTGTTCCGTGCAATCATTGGTTGATTCAAAACTGAAGGATGGCCTGAATGTAACGACAATTAAAGGAATTCAGAGATCTTGCCGACATTCTTACTGAATATTCAAAAGGAGCGATTGACAAACATTCCGTGATCTCGGGCTTGCCCAATCCGACCGAGCCTCAGACGATGCGCAACCACTTCAAGAAAGTGGCCGCCGCACTTGGTCTGCCAATGCGCCGCTTCCATGGCTTGCGTCACACATTCGCCACGCGGTGTGTTGAGAGCAAATGCGACTACAAGACCCTTAGTTCTATTCTCGGCCACTCCAACGTCAGCACCACGCTGAACCTTTACGTCCATCCAGGAATGGAGCAGAAACGAAAATGCGTAGAGGAGATGATCAGAGCCTTAATGTGACCAGGAACCGAACAATCGAGAGTTCCATGGTTGCCGCACCCTAAAAGTCATTTCGAATACAGCAAAGCCGACCTTAGAAGCTGTTTTAATTTATTTGAAATGTTCTTTGAGGTGAAAAAATCTTCATTTTCTTCCCGCTTCTTCAGTCAGATAGTACCGCTATCTTCCTTGGAAGAAGCGGTCGAACCTGAAGTTTTTCACTCTCAACCCAGCGCCCGAACCGAGTGCAATCGAACTTGTTCGGTTTGCCGAGGTGAGTAGCAGGGAAAGAGCTTGCTCTTAACCTTCAAACAAACAAATCAAAACAGCTTCTACGTTCTCTGAAGGAGGCCGATACATGGGAAAAAATCAGATTGGTTTTACATTTGCCATGAGTGACGCAAAAAACCTGGAAACGACAGGAACTGAAAGACGACTGCCCTTATAGAATATGCTGGCACCTCAATGCTCCTTAGTCAGAAAAAAGTTTTTATCTTTGTATGGAATGTATTAAAGGACAGGTCGTATGCTATACCCGATTGGAATACAGAGTTTTGAGGACATCCGCAGGGGCGGGTATGTCTATGTCGACAAGACCGAGCTTATCTACAAGCTGGCAGCGACAGGGAAATATTACTTCCTGAGCCGTCCGAGGCGGTTCGGCAAGAGCCTGCTGGTGTCGACTATGGAGGCGTACTTTCAGGGTAAAAAGGAACTGTTCGAGGGGCTGGCCATCGCTTCGCTGGAGAAGGAATGGACGGAGTACCCGGTGCTGCATTTCGACCTGAGCGGAGCCAGCTATACTGACATGGAAGCGTTGAATGATAAAATCGGGAGGCAATTAGAAACACTTGAATCACGATTTGGAGTTGTCAAAAAATACAAAACGCTTCCGGTACGTTTTGACAACCTGATAGAGTGTGCCTTCAACAAGACCGGTCGCCAGGTTGTCATCCTGATTGATGAATATGACAAACCTGTCATCGACAACCTTGACCGCCCGGAGCTTCAGGACAGGATGCGCGAGACGCTCCGCGGCTTCTACGGTGTGATGAAAGGCCATGGAGGATTCATCCACTTCGCATTCCTTACAGGAGTCACGAAGCTCGGCAAGATGAGCGTGTTCAGTGACCTGAACAACCTGACGGACATCTCGATGGACAAGGAATATTCCGACATCTGCGGAGTCTCGGAGACCGACCTCAAGGCCTATTTCACCGAGAGCGTCAAGGAACTCGCTGAGGCTAACGGGCTTTCTGAGGAGGAATGCCGGGAAAAGCTAGCACTGATGTACGATGGCTACCACTTTCACCAGAAGGCTGTTGGCGTCTATAACCCGTTCAGTCTGCTCAATACGTTCAAGGCAAAGGAGTTCAAGGAATACTGGTTCGAGACCGGAACCCCGTCTTTCCTCGTCAAGGTGATGAAGAAGACCTCGTATGATGTGACCCGCCTGTCATGCGACCTCGTGGGTTCATCACTTCTGACCGATGTGAACACAGCATTCCTGAACCCTGTCCCGCTTCTCTACCAGAGCGGCTACCTCACCATCAAGGGCTTCGACCCACGTTTCAACCTCTACACTCTAGGATTCCCGAACTTGGAGGTGAAGGACGGCTTCCTCAACTTCCTGTTGGGTTACTACGCTCCGGTTCAAAGCGACTCCACCAACACCCTGATCTCCCTCATGTCGATGGATGTGGAGGCCGGCAACCCGGAAAGCTTCATGACCCGCCTGGACACCCTCTTCGCCAGAACCAACTACCAGATCCAGGCAGACTGCGAGAAGGACTTCCAGTACGCGATGTACATCATCATCGAGCTGATGGGGGAATATGTCGAGACGGAGCGCGCGACCTCCAACGGCCGCATCGACATCCTCATCAAGACCAAGGACTACGTCTATGTCATCGAGATCAAGACCGACTCCACCCCGGACGAGGCCCTCGCCCAGATCGAGGAGAGAGGCTACGCCCGCCCGTTCACCGACGACCACAGAAAGATATTCAAAATCGGTGTCAACTTCTCCACCTCCGCCCGCCGCATCGACGGATGGAAAGTTGTCTGATAGCGACAGATGTCACTTGAGAACCGTTTATGGGCTGTCACTTTTCCAACGGGTATGGGCCGTCCTCAATGCTAAGGATTTCCTCCATTTGACGGGCTCTCCTTTCATCTATTACTCTACAATCGTTGAAAAATACAAAATGATTTTCCACAGGTGCCCTTAGATTTCTGTCATCAACAGCGACATAGGAGGTTATTTCACGGTGGGTGTCCAGATAATCCCGAATGTCAGCAGCCCTACTGTCAAAGGAGTATCTGCCAAATTTTTCTGCATAATAATTTCTTGCACGAGTTTGCCCTTCTGTAGGTTCTTCGAATGAGCGACCGTCAAGCATGCCGTAAAAATACTTGTCAAGGCTCCACACGGCAAGAAAGGCTTTCATTATTCGGCTTCCCGAATCCCTCCAATCGGAAGAAATCACTATTTTTGCATTCTGATGCTCAAGAACTTCCGTAAGGTATCTCACGGCTTCCTTCGGCCAATCAAAAAGGACTGCGCATAGATTGCATTTCCTGCTGTATACACCGAAGAAA
>DJQB01000002.1:129185-204335 GCA_002439875.1 Bacteroidales bacterium UBA6397 | reverse complement strand
TCCAATGCCTTGGCGATTTCTTCTATCTCGTCAAGATGTTTGAAACGATCCTGCTTTCCAAGAGGTTGAATCACTCCGTCAATGTCAAGGAATACGACTTTCATATCATTCATGGTTATGCTTTGCGTGCAAATATAACTTATTCTGTACTAAACACAAAAAAGGAAACGCATGCTTAGCCAAGAGGCTACAACACTTGTCTTCAAACGGATATGTCAGTGCTGAAGGAACTTGCAACGCTCCTCTAAAAATCAGTAGATTTCTTATGTGAAGGGCGTGTAATTCGCGGATTTTTATGTAAGTTTGCAAAGAATGAACTAAAGGACAGGCCTTATGCTTTACCCGATTGGAATACAGAGTTTTGAGGACATCCGCAGGGGCGGGTATGTCTATGTCGACAAGACCGAGCTTATCTACAAGCTGGCAGCGACAGGGAAATATTACTTCCTGAGCCGTCCGAGGCGGTTCGGCAAGAGCCTGCTGGTGTCGACTATGGAGGCGTACTTTCAGGGTAAAAAGGAACTGTTCGAGGGGCTGGCCATCGCGTCGCTGGAGAAGGAATGGACGGAGTACCCGGTGCTGCATTTCGACCTGAGCGGAGTGGCCTACAATCATGAGGATGTGATTGAAAAGGTACTTGACAACGCTCTCTGCAAATGGGAAAGGGAATACGGAAGCGAGAACAATTCCGGCATTCCCGGAATACGCTTCGGCAACGTGATTGAGGCTGCCTGCCAGAAGACCGGTCGCCAGGTGGTCATCCTGATCGATGAATATGACAAACCTGTCATCGACAATCTTGACCGTCCGGAGCTTCAGGACAGGATGCGCGAGACGCTCCGCGGCTTCTACGGTGTGATGAAAGGTCATGGAGGATTCATCCACTTCGCATTCCTCACCGGAGTGACGAAGCTCGGCAAGATGAGCGTGTTCAGTGACCTGAACAACCTGACGGACATCTCGATGGACGCGCGCTACACGGACATCTGCGGAATTTCAGAGGCGGATCTCAAGGACTATTTTCAGGAAAGTGTCAAGGAACTCGCCGAGGCCAACGGCCTTTCCGGAGAAGAATGCCGGCAGAAACTTGCCCTGATGTACGACGGCTACCATTTCTGCGAAGATTCAATCGGGGTCTATAATCCGTTCAGCCTCTTGAACACATTTGACAGCATGAAGTTCAAGGAATACTGGTTCGAGACCGGTACCCCGTCTTTCCTCGTCAAGGTGATGAAGAACACCTCGTACGACATCACGAGCCTGTCGGAGCAGGAGGCCGACTCATCCCTTCTTACGGACCTGGACACCGTGTTTTTGAACCCCGTCCCTTTGCTCTACCAGAGCGGCTACCTCACCATCAAGGGCTACGATGAGGATTTCCAGATGTACCGTCTGGGGTTCCCGAACAGGGAGGTCAAGCACGGTTTCCTGAACTATCTGATGCGGTATTACACCCCGGTCGGATCAGAAACCCCGATGATGCTCATCTCGCGCATGACCAGAGATGTCCGCAGCGGCAACCCGGAAAGCTTCATGTCCCGCCTGGACGCCCTCTTCGCCAGAACCAACTACCAGATCCAGGCAGACTGCGAGAAGGACTTCCAGTACGCGATGTACATCATCATCGAGCTGATGGGGGAATATGTCGAGACGGAGCGCGCGACTTCCAACGGCCGCATCGACATCCTCATCAAGACCAAGGACTACGTCTATGTCATCGAGATCAAGACCGACTCCACCCCGGACGAGGCCCTTGCCCAGATCGAGGAGAGAGGCTACGCCCGCCCGTTCACCGATGACCACAGAAAGATATTCAAAATAGGTGTCAATTTCTCCACCTCCGCCCGCCGCATCGACGGCTGGAAAGTCATCTGATGATGATAATGGTTATGTAATAAAGTCGCTTCGACAAGCCCGGCGACCACCGGTTCAGTGACATGGAACAAGAACTTTGACGGTGATTCCTACCCTTCCAGAATTTTGTTCTGTTCGGCCACAGAGGCTTCGTGGATGGCGGTAAAAAAGGCGGTGACAAACTCCTCGGAGAGGCCGTACTGCTTGCCTTGTTCGATCATCGAAGACAGGATGCTGTCCCAACGGGCGGCTTGGACGATGGCAATGTTATGGGCTTTCTTAAACTCGCCGATCTTACGGGAAATCTCCATTCTGGAACCGAGAGCCATCAGCAGATTCTCGTCGATCACGTCTATCTGAGAGCGGAGTTGCTCAATACCTTCGTTATATTCCTTGTCATTGGTGACTTTCTGGCGGACGACCAAACTCTCAAGCAACGCTTTAAGGTCAGAAGGGACAAGCTGCTGCTTGGCATCGCTCAGAGCGCAGGACGGATCACAGTGGGATTCGATCATCAAACCGTCCAAGCCAAGATCCATCGCCCTCTGGGACAGCTCCTTGAGATACTGCCTGGAGCCGCCCATATGGCTCGGATCCGCAAAGAACGGCAGCTTGGGGTAACGAGTGCGCAGCTCCACAGCGATCTGCCAGCCGGGAAGGTTTCTGTACGGAATCTTCTGAGAAGTGGAGAAACCACGATGGATCACTCCCAACTTCTTGACACCCGCCTGATTCAGCCTTTCCAAGGCTCCGACCCAAAGATCCAAATCCGGATTGACAGGATTCTTGACCAAAACTGGAATGTCAGTGTCCCTCAGCGCATCTGCAATCTCCTGAACCAGAAATGGATTGGCTGTCGTGCGGGCACCGATCCAGACCATGTCGATGCCATATTTCAGACATTCATAGACATGCTTCTCGTTGGCCACCTCGGTGCAGACCTTCATGCCATATTCATTCTTAACCTTCTGGAGCCATTTAAGTCCGGGAGATCCAACTCCCTCGAAGGATCCGGGATGGGTGCGGGGTTTCCATATTCCCGCGCGGAAAACATGGATGCCGAATTCATGCAGACCTTTGGCGGTCATCATGACCTGTAGCTCAGACTCGGCGCTGCAAGGGCCGGCGATGACGAGAGGGGGAATGCTCTCGTCGAAGAATCCCCATTCTGAAACGGGGATTATGTCAAGTGTACGTTCCATAACTATCTCAAAATCTTTTTAATTCTGTTTGCTTCGTGGATGAGTTCGGTGATCCGATCACCGTCAAAGTCAGCGATCGCGTCGCGGAAAAGCCTCATCTTCTCCAAATAAGTGTCAATGACATGCAGCACATTGTCCCTGTTCTGTTCCAGAATCGGAGTCCACATCTCGGCGGAGCTCTTCGCCAGACGGACTGTCGAGGAGAATCCACCAGATGCCAAGTCGAAAATGTGTTTCTCGTCCTTTTCCTTCTCAAGGACAGTCAGAGCCAGAGCGAAGGAGGTGACATGCGAGATGTGCGAGACGAAGGCCGTGTGCACGTCATGGCTGTCAGCGTTCATGAAAATCGGCCGCATATTCAACGCGTCGTACAGTTCATCAATCACCTTCACCGCCTGTGGATCGGAGTCCTCAGTGTTCGCGAAAATGCAGGCGCGCCCGTCGAAGAGGTTCGGCATGGCCGCCCAAGGCCCCGAATATTCAGTACCAGCCATCGGGTGTGTCGCCACGTAACGGCCACGGAGCGGATGGTAATGAGCAGCGCGGACGATGTTGCTCTTCGTGGAGCAAGTGTCAATCACGATTTTCTTCACGTTCCCTTCTTCTTTGAATATGTCAAGTACCTGTGGCAGCATCTTCACCGCCGCACCGACCGGGATGGCAATCACCGTGATGTCACTTCTGCGGACACACTCCTCGAAAGGAACAATCTCGTCCACAAGCTCCATCTTTTCGGCAGCGGCAGCGTTCACGGGATCGGCCTCGACTCCGAGAACCGTCTTGGCAAAGCCTCTGCGTTTCAGGTCGATGGCCATCGATCCGCCAATCAGACCCAGGCCTATTACTCCTACTATCATACTTTTATAACAATTTGTCGCTTTGATGCTTCGGCAAGCTCAGCAACCGTCTAAATGATCTTGTCAATGACTTCTTCTATTTTTTTGTTAGCTCGATCAAGTACTTCCGGCTTGGCGCAAAGTGAAACGCGGATGTAATTGTCACCGTTCTTTCCGAAGATGAAGCCCGGAGTGATGAACACTCCTGCTTGATGCAGAACGCGTTCCGAAATCACCTCACCGGCTGTCATCCCGTTTTCCGCGTACTTGGACGGCACCCGCCCCCAAAGGAACAACCCAGCAGTGTCGTGGTCATAAGTCACTCCGAGAGTGTCAAAGATCCGACCTGCCGCAACACGTCTGCGGACATATTCAGAGTTTAACTCCTCGAACCACTCCGGGCTCTGGTTCAGAGCCGCGATTCCCGCAAGCTGCAACGGCTTGAACATTCCGGAGTCCATCTGGCTCTTGACCTTCAAAATCTCGGTGATCATCTCCGGATCTCCACCGACCATTCCGATTCGCCAACCGCTCATGTTGTGCGACTTGCTCAGCGAGTTCAGTTCAAGACAGCACTTCCCGGCCCCCTTTGCGGCCAGAATGGAAATCGGCTTTCCACAAAGGATGAATGAATACGGATTGTCATTCACAATCAAGATCTTATGCTTCAATCCAAAATCCACCAACCTTTGATAAAGCTCTGGTGTGGCCTTCGCTCCGGTCGGCATGTTCGGATAATTCGTCCACATCACCTTCACTCCCCCCAGATCCATCTTCTCCAAAGCATCGAAATCCGGCCACCAATGATTTTCCTCTTTCAGATCGTAAGTGACAATCTCAGCTCCCGCCAACCTTGAAGACGAAGTGTAGGTCGGATAGCCAGGGTCTGGGATCAACACCTTGTCGCCCGGATTTACGAACGTCATTGAAATCAAGAATATTCCTTCCTTTGATCCGACAAGCGGCTGGATGCCACCGTCAGGATTCAGAGTCACACCGTAATAGCGTGAGTACCAGTCAGCGAACGCCTGACGCAGCTCAGGAAGCCCTTTGTAACTCTGGTACACGTGATTCCCCGGCTTCGGGGCCGCCTCGACCAAGGCATCAATCGCATCCTTAGGGGGCATCCCGTCCGGAGCACCTATTCCCAAACTGATGATTTTGTCTTCACCATGCGCCGCGCGCTCAGCATTCAGTGCGTCTAACTCCTTCTGTTTGCGGGAGAAGTAATACTCCTTTACAGACAATGTTCTTTTTGCAGGTTCAATGATCATGATTACATCGAAGATTTATATTCGCCTAAAATGTTAAGTCCCTCCATAAGGGGTCTGACCGCCCTCAAGGCCTGACGGTAGCGGCCATAGGTCGCGAACTTGATGTCCGCATAGAAGAAATACTGCCACTCTTGACCAGGAATTGGCAGGGATTGGATTCTGGTAAGGTTCATCTCGTAGAACGAGAGAATTGTAAGTACCTGAGCCAGAGAGCCAGGCTTGTGCGGCAGGGTGAAGCACAACGATGCCTTGTTGATTTCGCGGTGGGGAACCGTGATGGCATCGTCCAAAATCAGGAAACGGGTGAAATTCTGTTTGTAAGTCTCAATGCTGCGGGCAAGAATTTCCAGCCCGTTCTGGATGGCGGCCAGCTCAGAGGCAACCGCCCCGACTCCCTTAAGCCCTTCAGTCGCGATATCGATAGCGCTTTTGGCCGTGTCCTCTGACTCCACCATCGTGATCCACGAGCAGTTACGTTCGAAAAACTGACGTGTCTGGTTGATGGCCATGTAGTGCGTCCGCACCTCCTTGATGTCGTGGATGTCCTGCCCCGGCAACGCCATAAGGTTCTGATGTATGGGGATGTACACCTCACCTTTGATCTTGTATGGATTCGACCTCAAAAGTTCAAAATTGGGGATGAGGCCACCCGAGATCGTGTTCTCTATGGCCATCACGGCGGCTTGGGCCTCACCTGAGGCCACGGCCTTGAACAATCCCTCGAAGGTCGGGCATTCCACGATGGAAATCTCCTCCCCTCTCGCGGAATAGAATGCCCTCGATGCCTGCTCGTGGAAACAGCCCCGGTAGCCTTGTATAGCGACTTTTGTCATATTCGTCATCATTTCACATCATTCTCCCCTTATGGGAGGGGCTTGCTTTCACCGCTGCGGCGAAGAAATCAACCCAATAAAAAAAGCTGCCCGGGAAAGTACCGGACAGCCGTATATTCATTATCTTTTGCTCTGAATATTCATGTACACGCTCGTCCGGTCCTCTACCTGCCGCGGTAAAAGAAATAAAAACCGAAAGAGTAAAATCGTGTACTCATCATCATAACGACGCAAAGATAGTAAAATCAGAGAAAAATGTTCTCAAAAATTTAATGAATATGCCAGAGTGGTGGAAGAATAGTCATCCGCGCCACTACAAGGCAGTCATTAAACGGTCAAAATTTCCTTTTCCTTAGCAGAGACGAGCTCGTCGATGGCCTTGACTTTGGCGTCAGTGACTTTCTGAATCTCGTCCTCACCCTCTTTGCGCACGTCCTCTGAGAAGTCGCCGGCCTTCTCGGCCTTCTTCAGTGCGTCCACTCCGTCGCGGCGGGCATTGCGTACAGCGACCTTGATGTTCTCACCTGTGGCTTTGGCCTTCTTGATGAGTTCCTTGCGCCTTTCCTCGGTAAGAGGCGGAACTGGGCAGCGGATTACTTCTCCATTGTTGGAAGGAGTGAAACCGAGGTTGGCGTTGATGATCGCCTTCTCGATCACAGGGATCATGCTCTTCTCCCAAGGCTGGATGGCGATGGTTCTGGCATCAGGAACGGTGACCGAAGCCACCTGAGGAACAGGAGTCGGAGTTCCGTAGTAATCCACAGTCACATTATTGAGGATGGACGGATTGGCTTTTCCGACACGGTAGGTCTTGAGGTCTTCCTCAAGGAACAGCACAGAGTCTTCCATTTTGGTCTTCACTCCGCTGATGATTTCTTTCGCTTTGTCTGTAAGCATAGTGTATAGTGTTAATTTGTCAATATTTTCAAGGATGCGCACGCCGCTTCCGGACAGTCGCCTACTTATGAACGAGCGTCCCGACCTTCTCTCCGCCAACCAGTTTCAGCAGGTTGCCATCGCCGTTCACATCGAAGACGATGATCGGCATATTCCCGTCGTTGCAAAGGGCGTAAGCCGTCTGGTCGAGAACCTTGAGATGCTTCGCCATTGCCTCGTCGAAAGTCAGCTCTTCGTACTTGACGGCAGTCGGATCCTTCTCCGGGTCAGCCGTGTAGACGCCATTGACACGGGTCCCTTTCAGGACGACATCAGCCTTGATCTCAAGAGCCCTTAGCGCAGCGCCGGAATCAGTCGTGAAGAACGGGCTGCCTGTCCCTCCGGCGATAAGAGCCACACCTCCCTCCTCAAGAACCTTGACAGCGTTGTCACGGTTATAGTAGCGTACAAGCGGCTCCATCGGAGTGGCGGAGAACACCTCGGCATTCACCCCTTCATCCTTAATAAACTGACTGAGAGCCAGCGAGTTTATCACTGTGGCGAGCATTCCCATTCTGTCACCCTCGACGCGGTCAAACCCCTTGTCGAGTCCCTGAAGACCTCTGAATATGTTACCTCCTCCGTTGACAATGGCGATCTGCAATCCCGCCTTCGCTGCCTTTGCGATCTCCTTTGAATATTTCCGCAGACTCTCCGGATCAAGTCCCTTTCCGACAGCACCGCCCAGGCTCTCGCCGCTCAACTTAAGCAAAACTCTCTTGTACATAGTGATTTACAAAATCAAATATGGTTAATCAAGGCAGCCCCGTACCGGCATTCCCGCCTTCCGGAGCCATCCCACCAACAAATATAGTAAAAAGTGGTGAATAATTAATGGATGAAGGGATCGAGCGAAGCATGTAGCGACCGAAAGGGTTTCGGGGAATCCTTTCCACGTGATCCAGGGGCTGTCATGCAGTGACTGGGGGTGAGTTTGGACACCGAAAGAGGGGCGGTAGTGTTTACCGCCCCTCTTTCGGTGCCCAAAGCCGGGCTCGAACCGGCACGTCTTTAAGGGACATTGGATTTTGAGTCCAACGCGTCTACCAATTCCGCCATTCGGGCATATTCAAGTAGACTTTTCTCGTGAAGCATCGCGCTTCCTCTTCAATAAGGATTGCAAAGTTATTGATTTTCCTCCGATATTCCAAAACATTCCACAAAAAGCTTGACGATCTGATTTTCCGCAGATCATTTTTGATGAAAAATCAATCCGGTTATAGGAAAACTGATTATATTTGTACGTTTTATACCGGCAGCCACGTATTGTCGTGACTTAAGGTACGGGAACCGCGACCGGCCGGAACGCGGAGACAACATAGAGCTTTGGCCCGGAAACGGGCTGACGAAACATATCACATTTAACGAAATTTTAAGCTCAAAGAAATGAAACACTTTTCTTTACCAAAGGATGGTGGACTGATTGAGGGGAACCTGCCCAAGAGCATTCTCCACTCCTACGAGAAAATCACCACCGAGATTTTTGACGACGCGGCCATCGGCAGCGACAGAGTGGCCGACATCATAGTCAAAGCCATCAAAGACCACGGAAAAGCCGCGCTCCCGCGTACATTCAGACTCGGTCTTACAACCGGCAAGACTCCAGTGTCCCTCTACAACAACCTCACAAGACAATTCAAGGAAGGCAAAGTCTCCTTCGCGAATGTTGAGGTGTTCTCAATCGATGAATATTACCCTTGCGACAGAGACTCCAAACAGAGCCGCAACCACAGGCTGCACGCCGAGTTCCTGGACCAGGTTGACGTCAAAAAGGAGAACATACATATTCCAGACGGTTCTGTTCCTAAGGATCGGGTTTCAGACTATTGCGCCGAATTCGAGAAGATCGCCAGAGGGATTGACCTGCTTGTGATCGGCGTCGGCGAAGGAGGACAGGTCGGTTTCAACGAGGCCGGATCTGCCGAGAAGAGCCAGACACGCACCGTCCCCCTCTCCTACCAGTCCAGGAAGAGACAGGCACACAACTTCAACGGAGACATCGCCGTCACCCCTAAGGCCGCGATAACCATGGGCATCGGCACCATGATGAGCGCGCGTAGAATCATCCTGATGGCATGGGGAGAGGACAAGGCCGGGATCGTCAAAAGAATCGTCGAAGGAGACATCGACTCCTCATGCCCTGCGTCATGGCTCCAGAGCCACGACAACATCTCCTTCTACACAGACGAGATGTCAGCGTCGCTTCTTACCAGATCGGTGGCCCCTTGGATGGTAGGTCCTTGCGAATGGACTCCAAAACTGATCCGTAAGGCCGTCGTGTGGCTTTGCCAACGGGTTCATAAGCCGATTCTCAAGCTCACCCAGCAGGACTACCTCGAGAACTTCCTCGGGGAACTCATAGAACTCCACGGACCGTTCGACAAGATCAACATCGAAGTGTTCAACGACTTCCAGCACACCATCTCCGGATGGCCGGGCGGAAAGCCGAACGCGGACGACTCCACAAGGCCTGTCAAATCCACCCCGTTCCCTAAGAAGGTGCTGATCTTCTCCCCTCACCCGGACGATGACGTGATCTCCATGGGCGGCACGTTCATCCGCCTTGTGCATCAGGGGCATGACGTGCACGTGGCCTACGAGACCTCCGGAGACCTTGCCGTGCACGATGATGTCGTGCTCCAGCACATGGACGCAGCCTACCAGTTGGGATTCGCCGACAAGTTCGACGAGGTCAAGAAGATCATCGATTCCAAAAAGCCAGGCGAGCCTGAGCCTAAGGAACTTCTGGCGATAAAGGCTGCTATTCGCAGAAGCGAGGCACGTGCGGCTGACAGAAGCTTCGGACTCAACGACAACACCAACGTGCACTTCCTCAACCTGCCGTTCTACGAGTCCGGAGGAGTCACCAAACTTCCTCGCACACAGAAAGACCTTGACATCATCAAGGCATTGATCGTGAAGATCCATCCTGACCAGATCTACATGGCCGGAGACCTTGCCGACCCTCACGGAACACACAGGGTCTGCACAGAGGCAGCCCTTGAGGCAATCGAACAGCTCAAGGAGGAAGGCAACGGCTGGCTGAACGACACCACAATCTGGCTCTACAGGGGAGCATGGATGGAGTGGGAGCTCTGGAGGGTTGACATGGCCGTTCCGCTCAGCCCGGACGAGCTTATCGAGAAGCGCCACGCAATCTTCCGCCACCTGTCGCAGAAGGACATCGTCCCGTTCCCGGGAGATGACCCGAGGGAGTTCTGGCAGAGGGCCGAGGAGCGCACGCAGAACACCGCCAGACTATACGACGAGCTTGGAATGGCGGAATATCAGGCCATAGAGGTTTTCCTGAGATTGAAATAACATATTATAAAGAATATCATCATGAAAGTAATCATCAGAGACACAAAGAAGGAAGGCTCAATCTGGGCCGCCCGCCACATCGCCGCCGCCATCAAGGCAAAAGCCGGGAAGACAGACAAGCCGTTCGTGCTCGGCCTGCCTACCGGTTCAACCCCTCTGGATGTCTATGCCGAACTCGTCAGGATGTACGAGGCCGGAGAAATCTCATTCAAGAATGTCATCACATTCAACATGGATGAATATGTCGGCCTCCCTGAGAGCCATCCTGAGAGCTACCATAGTTTCATGCACAAGAACCTGTTCGACAAGGTGGATGTCCCTGCCGGGAACATCCACATCCTCAACGGCAACGCTCCTGACCTTGCCAAAGAGTGCGAGGATTACGAGAAGGCCATCGTCGAGGCCGGCGGAATCGATCTGTTCCTCGGCGGAGTCGGCGAGGACGGCCACCTCGCGTTCAACGAGCCGTTCTCTTCCCTCAACTCAAGGACAAGAGTCATGACCCTTACTCAGGACACCCTTGAGGTCAACTCCCGCTTCTTCGACAACGATGTCAACAAGGTTCCGAAGCAGGCGATGTCAGTCGGCGTCGCCACAGTGTGCGGAGCCAAGGAGGTTCTCGTGCTCGCTTTCGGCGGCAAGAAGGCCAAGGCTGTCAAGGACGCCATCGAAGGTCCTGTGAGCCACTATGTCACCCTCTCAGCCCTTCAGCTGCACGAGAACGGCGTTGTTGTGCTTGACGAGCCGGCAGCCGGTGAGCTCAAGGTCAACTCCTACCGCTATTTCAAGGCTGTTGAGGCTGCCGAGAACAAATAGCGCGTGGAGACTAACATTTTGTAAATCAAAATAATAGACATTATCCTCCCGCCATATCCGACGGGAGGATATTCGTTAAAACTCAATCAATCAACATGTTATTCTCCACGATTGTTTCTGTGTTTCTGACCCTGGCCTACGCTGTGGGAAGCATTGGGGCTGACAATGTTATAGACTGTCGCTTCGACAGGCTCAGCGACCATACAAGCAGCAGACAAAACATATTAAATGTTACGAATCAACTGGATGCCGAGTCTGTCGAGGCATCCTCTCTCTGCGAAAGCCCTGCGCAAGAGTACGGAGTAAGGGAGCGGTGCGAACGGTTCACAATGAAGAATCAAGGGATTGAGCGGGAATATTACCTGTACCGCCCGGAAGGATTGAAGGAAGGAGCTCCGCTGGTGATAGTCCTTCACGGCTACGGAGGATCGGCTCTCAAAGGAAAGAAAGCGATGATGGATGTCGCTGACAAGAACAGCTTTGCAGTCTGCTATCCTCAAGGCATAAAAGATCCGAAAGGCAAAACGGGATGGAATGTACGCTACCCTTCGCAGGAAGGGATGAAGACCGATGATGTGAAGTTCCTTATCGCCCTCTCCAAAGAGCTACAAAAGAAATTCGATCTCAGTTCCTGGAACACCTTTCTCACCGGAATGTCCAACGGAGGTGACATCATCTACCTGATCGCGATGCGCGCACCGAAAGCCTTCAAGGCCATGGCTTCAATCGCTGGACTTCAGTTCAACTGGATGGAAACTGAATATTCCTACAAGCACCCGCTTCCTTTCATGGAGGTGCACGGCACCCAGGATCACACTTCCGAATGGCTTGGTGACCCGGAGAATAAAGGAGGATGGGGTGCCTATCTTCCAGTCCCCGCTGCCATAAGTCGAATCATAGCTGTCAATGGTTGCACCGAGGAATATGTCATCGAACTTCCTCGCTGGGATGGCCGTAATCAAGTCACTCTCTATCAGTTCAAGGCTGGCAAACCGGCAGAGAAAGGCGGTAAGCCCACCGAAGTCTGGCTCTACAAAGTCGAAGGCGGCAACCACTCATGGTCCGACAAAGACATGGACACCTGCTCCGAAATCTGGCGTTTCTTCAGCCATTGGGTTGACTAAGCGCACACCATCGTGAACTGCGTTATCTTTGCAAATGTGAATCGAAAGAACTAACTTTGGACTAAAACATAGTCGTTTATGAATAGTAACCCTCTTGCTGAGGTATTTGGATTTCCAATATCCAACCAAAGCAAAAAAGCAGATAACTTCAGAGCAAACAAACTTTGTCCATACTGCAATATTGTTCCAAACTGCACAAAGGACAAAGCACAAGATCCATTAGGAGTGTGTAGTATCTTTCATAACGGGGGCATCCTCGATTTCGCCTCTGTGGAAGTGCAAGGTGTGTATATCTCCGGAAATCTAAGAAACGCATTCAATAAGTACATCGAAAATCCAGCACCTGATTTCAGATGGGATGGTGAGAATTATCCGCACCCAGACTACCTTTCATCCTCAAGGAAAAGGCTTATTCCGCAGATGCTTTCTAAAGGAGGCATCTTCAAGTCATGGGGAAAGAAACAATGCATAGTCATTCAGGAGGAGTTCTTCTCAACATTGCCTAAACTTCCTGCAGTAAATGAAGATAATGCAGATATTGCTTGGTTTCTTTACCGCTTAGAACATGATCCACACACTGACTCTTACCATATTGCTTTATCTAGGGTCGTGTACACGGAATATCATTCTGCATTGAACATGGTGATTGCGCCAAGGCCAGGAAGCATCAACGTATTTGTGAGAACTCTACAAAAGAAGCTTGAATCAAAGAATCAATCACAGATATCACCTGAGAATCCGCGTACAATTCTCGACACGTCCAACGGAGAAGCTAACGAATGATTATGCAAACTATTGTCAATTACGATTTGTTCGGGAATATTGTTATAGAAAAGGGGAAAGTGGTGAATGTCTCATCAGTTCCTCAACGAAGTCCATTCAGGTATCCGGGTGGGAAAACATGGCTTGTGCCTACATCAAGGAAATGGTTCAGCCATTGTTCTGGCTGTGACACGTTGATAGAACCTTTCTGTGGAGGTGGAATCACAGGACTTACCGCACTATTCGAAGGATATTTCAAGAAAGTCATATTCTCCGAAATTGATGAAGATGTCGCGGCTGTTTGGAAAACTATGCTAAGCAACGATTGCGATTGGCTTATTGCCCAAATATTGACATTCAAACCTCAATATGAAGAGCTTCATAACATCCTTTCAAAAGAGGGCAAGAACGATAGAGAATTAGCTTTCTCGACTCTGCTTAGAAACAGGACCTGCCATGGAGGAATCCTTGCTAAAGGTTCCGGAATGATGAAGAACGGAGAAAACAGAAAAGGAATATTTTCTAGATGGTATCCAGAGACACTCGCCAGAAGAATAAAGGCAATTCATGAGATGTCAACAAAAATAGAATTCCATCAGGCTGATGCTTTTTCAATAATACGGCAACATATTCATGATCCCAAGGCAGCATTTTTCATTGACCCACCGTACACTGTCGCGGGTCATCGACTTTATACTCATTTTGAGATTGATCACGAAGGCCTGTTTGACCTTGTCTCTGAGTTCAAAGGGAACTACCTAATGACGTATGACTGCGTTGAAGATGTTAAGAATTTGGCGCATAAACACTTTCTTTCATATCAATCAATTCCTATGCAAACCACTCATCTTATCAAAAAAGATGAACTTCTGATCTCCAATGATTTTTCTTGGTTATGACCAAGAAATGATTTTGTAAATGTGGGCCGAAAAGGCTAACTTTGCGATAGTCTTAAAAAGAACTTGCAAAGATGTCCAATTACCGCATTTTCGTGGAGAAACACCCGGAGTTCCAGGTGGAGGCAAAGAGTCTTCTTGGGGAACTCAACGAGAACCTGCAGCTGGAGCTGAAAACGCTTCGGCTGCTTAATGTTTATGACCTTTTCGGATTCACACCGGAACTTCTGGAAAAGAGCCTCTACAGTGTCTTCGGAGAGATTGTGACCGACTCTGTCACAGATTCGATAGATCTGGACGGAGCGAAGTACATCGCCGTGGAATACCTGCCAGGCCAGTTTGACCAGAGAGCGGCCTCGGCAGTGGACTGCGTTCACCTGATCGAGCCATCCGCACAGATCAGCATCAAGAGCTCCAAACTGCTGATCGTTGACACCGATGCTTCCGAAGAGACCCTTGAGAAAATCCGTCACTACTACATAAATCCGGTCGAATCACGCACGAAAGATCTAAGCAAACTCGCTGACACAGAGCTTGCTGCTGTAAAGCCGGTTCCAGTGCTGGAGGGATTCAGGAATATGAGCGGGGACGATCTGAAGGCATATTGCAAAAAGATGGGGCTGGCGATGAACGCTGATGACCTCGCGGAGGTTGTCAGATACTTCACCGAGGAGGGCAGGGATCCGAACGAGACCGAGCTCAGGATTCTGGACACATACTGGAGCGACCATTGCCGCCACACGACCTTCACAACGGAGCTGGAAAGCATTGATGTCGAGGATTCCTTCATCAAGGAGGACATTGACGGCACGATGAGCCTGTACATGAAGATGCGCGCGGAGACCGGACGCGACAAGAAGGGGCTGAACCTGATGGACATGGCCACGATCGGAGCGAAGTACCTCAGAAAGCACGGCCTTCTGGATGACATGGAGGTCAGCGAGGAGAACAACGCATGCAGCATATTCATTGACGTGGATGTCGATGGAGAGACCGAGAGATGGCTGTTGATGTTCAAGAACGAGACGCACAACCACCCTACGGAGATCGAGCCGTTCGGAGGAGCTGCCACCTGCCTTGGAGGAGCCATCAGGGATCCGCTTTCCGGCCGTTCCTACGTCTATCAGGCGATGCGTGTCACAGGAGCTGGAGACATCTACAAGCCTGTCAGCGAGACGCTTCCAGGCAAACTTCCGCAGAAGGTCATCACCAGGAAGGCGGCGCATGGATATTCATCCTACGGCAACCAGATCGGTCTGGCGACTACCCATGTCCGTGAGATTTACCACGAAGGCTACACCGCCAAAAGAATGGAGGTCGGTGCGGTTGTCGGTGCGGTCAAGGCAGAGAATGTCAGAAGGGAAAGCCCAAAGGCCGGGGACGTGGTGCTGATGATCGGTGGACGCACAGGACGCGACGGAATCGGAGGAGCCACCGGCTCATCCAAAGAGCATACGGAGGAGTCCCTTGAGACTTGCGGAAGCGAGGTCCAAAAGGGTAACGCTCCGGAGGAGAGGAAGTTGGAGAGACTTTTCAGAAGGCCGGAAGTCACCAGACTGATAAAGAAATCAAACGACTTCGGAGCCGGCGGAGTGAGTGTCGCCATAGGAGAACTTGCCGACGGGCTGGACATCTACCTTGACCGTGTTCCGGTCAAATACAGCGGAATGAACTCCACGGAGCTGGCCATCAGCGAGTCGCAGGAGCGCATGGCCGTTGTTGTGGAGGCAAAGGACGAGGAAGAGTTCAAGGCACTCTGTCACAGCGAGAACGTCGAGGTGACACATGTCGCCGAGGTCACCGACACAGCCAGGATGAGGATGTTCTACGGTGACAAGGTGGTCGTGGATCTCAGCAGGGCATTCATCGACAGCGCAGGGGCGAAGCACTATTCAAAGGCCACGATCGGAGCGGTAGAGGACAGAGATCCGTTCTTCCGCGATGTGCCGGGCAAGAATCTGAAAGAAAGGATGTTCGCCAACCTGCAGGATCCTAATGTGACCTGTCAGAAAGGCCTTATAGAGATGTTCGACTCGACCATCGGCCGCTCGACCGTGCTGATGCCGTTCGGAGGCGAGCTACAGGCGACCGAAACGCAGGTCTCTGTCCAGAAACTTCCGGTTCAAGGCTACACCGACACCGCCAGCATGATGGCGTTCGGCTTCAACCCTGACCTCTGCGACTGGAGCCCTTACCACGGCGCGGCATATTCATTCATCGAGGCTTGCAGCAAGGTTGTGGCCGCCGGTGGCCACTGGGAGACAATGAGATTCTCCTGTCAGGAATATTTTGAAAGGATGACCGCTGACCCGAAGGTTTGGGGCAAGCCGGCCGCGGCTCTGCTCGGTGCGCTGAAGATGCAGAAAGAACTGGGACTTGCCTCAATCGGTGGCAAGGACTCCATGAGCGGATCATTCGAGACAGAGGACGGTAAGACAATCCACGTTCCGCCGACCCTCATCGCGTTCGGCATCACAACGGTAAAGGCCGACAATGTGATCTCTCCGGAACTCAAATGGGAGGGAGACCGCCTATACCTCGTGAAACACACACCGCTCGCGAACAGGATGCCTGACACGGAGCAGCTCAAGAGGAGCTGGAACTATATTCAGGAACAGATCAGCGAGGGTACGATCGTGGCCGGCTGGGCCGTCGGATTCGGTGGAGTCGCGGAGGCGCTGTGCAAGATGAGTTTCGGCAACGCTTTCGGCTTCGACGTGAACCTTTCGGAGGACGACCTGTTCAATCTGAACTACGGTTCCATCGTGGTTGAGACCGACGGGAGCGCGCTTGATTTTGAGAACGCCATCGAGATCGGCTCCGTCACTTCCGGAGAGGACGGCAACGTGCGTGTGAACGGGACTAAGCTGTCCATCTTTGAGTTGATGGATTTCAACGCATCGCTCTTCGAGAAAGTTTACCCTGCGGTGAGCAAGCCTGATTTCAAGAGACTTATGCCGAAGGGAATGGAAGGCGTGAAGCCGTTCAAGGCCAAGAAGGCTGATCTTGAATATAAAGGGCCGAAGGTTGACAAGGTGGTCGCTTACCTTCCTGTCTTCCCTGGCACGAACTGCGACTATGATTCGGCCAAAGCGTTCCGCAAGGCGGGAGCGGAGATCCGTACATCCGTGTTCCGCAACCTTTCGGACAAGGATGTGTTCGAGTCGATCGCCGAGATGAAGGAGAACATCGACAATTGCCAGATTCTGATGCTCAGCGGTGGTTTCTCGGCCGGTGACGAGCCGGACGGAAGCGGCAAGTTCATCGCGAACGTGCTGAACAACAAGGACATCGCGGCGGCAATCGAGGGGTTGATTTCGCGTGGCGGTCTGATTTTGGGAATATGCAACGGCTTCCAGGCGCTTGTGAAGTCGGGCCTGCTGCCTTACGGGGAACTCGGCAAGGTGACCAAAGACTCTCCTACCCTGTTCCGCAACGACATCAACAGGCACATCTCGCAGATGGTGACGACCCGCGTGGCTTCCACCAACTCGCCTTGGCTAAGAGGAATGACAGTTGGTGATGAATATGCTATCCCGGTCAGCCACGGTGAGGGCAAGTTTGTGGTGAGCGAGGAGTTGGCCCGCGAGTTGTTCGCCAACGGCCAGGTGGCGTTCCAGTATGTTGATCCGCTGACGGACGAGCCTACGATGGAGTCGCCTTACAATCCCAACGGGTCTTACTACGCCATCGAGGGCATCATCAGCCGCAACGGCCAGATCCTTGGCAAGATGGGTCACAGCGAGAGGTACGAGAGGAATCTGTTGAAGAACATCGAGGCCGACCTTGAGCAGCCGCTGTTCGAGAATGCTGTCAGGTATTTTATCGGATAATTCGGTCACTGAGCTTGTCGAAGTTACAATAAGTGTGCGAAAAACTATTGCTGAATATGACTTTGGCGACCCTTTACCCGGACAGGGCGCGAAGCGTAGGTCGCCAAAGTCATATTCAGCAACAGCATCCAAAACAATAAACGAACAGTATAAGAACAATGGAAAAAAGGAATATAATACACGATGGGGTGTCCATCAAGATCTTCGAGACGGATGACCCCCAGAAGGTGATCATTCACTTCACTGATGACATCACGGCTTTCAACAAGATCAAGAAAGCGGTGATCAAGGACAAGGGGCTGTACTGCAACGGGATCTCGTGCGAGATCTCCAGACTGCTGCAAAAAGGCGGAGTGCCGACGCATTTCATCGAGCAGATCTCTGACACAGAGCAGCTTTGCTGGAAATCGAAGGTGATTCCGATGGAGGTGATCGTGCGGAATGTGATCGCGGGGTCGATGGCCCAAAGGCTGGGACTGGAGGAAGGAATCGTGCCTAAGGAACCAGTCTACGACCTCTGCTACAAGTCGGACATCCTCTGCGACCCGATCATCAACGACTACCACGCTGTGGCCCTCGGCCTCGTGAGCAAGGAAGAGCTTGAGCGGATATATTCATTGACAAAGCAGGTCAACAGCATCCTGACTCCGGTGTTCAAGGAGGTCGGCATCACGCTGGTGGACTTCAAGATCGAGTTCGGACATCTGTCGGACGGGAGACTCGTGATGAGCGATGACATCACCCCGGACAGCGCCCGCTTCTGGGACATCGCCACAGGCACCCGCCTCGACAAGGACCGCTTCCGCAAGGACTACGGGCACGTCGGCGACGCCTACAAGACCGTGTTCGAGAGACTGACCGGCAGGAAGTCTTGATTATGTAAAGGCTGTAATTCAGATGAATATCCAGTGAAATTCATCTGAAAATTTCGGAGATATTCTGCAATAATCAGTATATTTACAATCCGATCAGGCATTCATAAGAAATGAACGACGACAAAACCGGCAATATGACCAGAATTTATTTTTCATTTTTATGCGTCCTTGCGGCCTCCGCGCTTTCCGCCAAGGCGCAGGACTACCAGTCCAGCATCCGAAAATGGGACGACGGCCCTCTGACATCACAGGATTTCAGGATAAGAGAAGTACTTGGTCCTGACGAAAAAGATGCTTCGCGGCTATACTACGGAATCAAAGGCAAGTCTGAAAAGAAAAAGTACGGCAACCTTGTCTATCGCAAGATAACCACTGAGGCTTATATGGACAGGGTCAACTCGTGGGTCAACTCGAGCTCTGCCCCCGATCAGACCATCGGCTTCCAGCAGGTCTGCTTCGACATCGTTGAGCTGACCCGCAGAAAATTCCAAAGCGAGTTGGACACCTCCTCAAACGGCAACTACAACGTCCTTCTTGACTACTATATGAACCTGTGTGACAACTCCCTGAAGGAATTCAAGGCCGTCTCGCAGAACGGCAGGGACACGTCCGTCGTCAACAGGTACAGATCAAATGTTGAGAAGGCTCTGGATGAATACGCCCCTAAGGACACAGTGCCGGAAATACGCCTGAGAAGGGTCGGACTCGGCTATTACATCGGCTATGGAGGGGAGTTCTATACCGGTGAGATCACCGACTATCTTAAATCCCTTAATGGAATGTCATTGGGATGCGAGGTTTCTGTCTCCAGGGCAAGATTCGGCATCGACATGACAATGGGCGGTTATGGAAGACTGAAAAGAGACGTGCCTTATCCGGAAGGAAAACACGACTGGAAATCCGGTGAAAGGACAAGCGGATGGAACATCAACCTGACTGCCGGCTACGCCCTGGTTGACAAAGACCACTTCAACCTTATCCCATTCGTGGGAATAGGGGCGGGAATGATCTGCAGCGACTACGACTACATTGACGAGAATGTCAGATGCGAAACTCTTTCAGGGATACGGTTCAGCGGAGGACTGCAATGGGACTGGAAGATCCGCAGGTACTACAGCAACAACACCAACTCATTCTTCGGGAGGGACTACGGAGAGACAGGTGTCCGCTTCAGGCTCTATGCCGCAAGAACCGGCTATGAGTCCCCTTGCAGCGCATGGAGTGTCAACCTTGGAGTCGCGTTCAACATTTACGGAAGATTCGCCAAATAAATTATATTCATTGAATATGAGACCTTTATTTCTGACAAATACTCTTACTCGCAATAAAGAGCTTTTCAAGCCGATCCAGCCGGGGCACGTGGGAATGTACGTCTGCGGGCCTACCGTCTATGGAGAGGCTCACTTGGGTCACGCCCGTCCGGGAGTGACTTACGATGTGCTTTTCAAACTGCTCAGGCATCTGGGCTACAAGGTGCGCTATGTGCGCAACATCACCGATGTGGGGCACCTTGAGCACGATGCGGACGAGGGGGAGGACAAGATTGCCAAGAAAGCCAGGCTTGAGCAGCTTGAGCCGATGGAGGTTGTGCAGACCTACACGTTCCGTTACCACGAGGCGATGCGTCAGCTGAACGTGGCGCCTCCTTCGATCGAACCGAGGGCGTCGGGACACATCATCGAGCAGATCGAGACCATAAAGAAGATTCTGGACGCTGGCTACGCCTACATCTCCAACGGCTCCGTTTATTTCGACGTGGAGAAATACAACAAGGACTACCACTATGGTGTCCTCTCGGGACGCACCCTTGACGACACACGCGAGGGCACCAGAGAGCTGGACGGGCAGAGTGACAAGAAGGCTCCTTACGACTTCGCGCTTTGGAAAAAGGCTGAGCCTGAACACATCATGCACTGGCCGAGCCCGTGGAGCGAAGGCTTCCCTGGATGGCATCTGGAGTGCTCAGTGATGGGTGAGAAATATCTCGGCAACGAGTTCGACATCCACGGTGGCGGAATGGACCTGATGTTCCCTCACCACGAGTGCGAGATCGCCCAGAATGTGGCCAGCCGCCATACCCAGGGCGTGCACTACTGGGTGCACAACAACATGATCACGATCAACGGCCAGAAGATGGGCAAGTCTCTGGGCAACTTCATCACCCTGCCTCAGCTTTTCAGCGGACAGCACGAGAAGCTCACCCAGGCATATTCTCCGATGACGGTTAGATTCTTCATACTTCAGGCGCACTACCGCAGCACACTGGATTTCAGCAACGAGGCACTTCAGGCAGCCGAGAAGGGGCTGAAGAGGGTGATGCAGGCCGCGAAGGACCTGCGTGCGTTGGCTTCGTCTGCCGGAATCACCGACACCGAGAAAGGTTCGGAAGGCGATCCGGTGGACGCGATGCAGTACGGAGAGTTCATCACCGCTCTGGCACCTGACACCTGCCCTGCCACTTCGGAGGAGGTCAAAGGAATATTCAATGGTGTCTACGAAGCTCTCTGCGACGACCTCAACACACCTATAGCGCTGTCTCACATCTTCGACGCGGTGCGGCTGATCAACTCGGCCAAGGCCGGAGAACTGAAACTCAGCAAGGGCGACATCGAGACCCTGCTTCAGATTTTCGACGACATCGTGTTCGGGGTTCTCGGTCTCAAGGACGAGGCGGCGGCGGAATCAGGCAAGGGACAGGAAATCGTGTCCGGCTTGATGGACATGGTTCTGGAGGAGCGTGCCAAGGCCAAAGCAGCCAAGGACTGGGCGGCCAGCGATGCTATCAGAGACCACCTCAAAGCCCTTGGCATCAGCGTCAAGGACACCAAGGACGGAGCCGAGTGGACAATCCAATAAAATCAGTCAACATGAAACGCAAAAGATATATTTCCGTCTCTGTCATGTGTTCGAACCTGATGGACCTGGGGCAGGACATCAAGACTTTGGAAGAAAACGGAGCCGATATGCTCCATGTAGACGTGATGGACGCACATTTCGTTCCGAACCTCACTTTCGGCCCGGATTTCATCAAAGCCATGCAGACCGTCACCACGATGCCAGTTGACGTGCATCTTATGGTGGAGGATCCGGAACTCATCATGAACAAGTTCCCAGTCAGGAAAGGAGACATCGTCTCCCCTCACATCGAGGTCAAGAAGGATTACCGCGCGCTGGCAGACAAGGTTCATGCGGACGGAGGACTCTTCGGCCTTGCGGTCAATCCGGAGACCGATGTGGATGCCATCAAGTCTTATCTGGACATTCTGGATACCGTCACACTCATGCTGGTACACCCTGGAGCCGCGGGAGCGAAGATGGTGGACGGAATCATGGACAAGGTCGCCGGGATGCGAAATTACCTTGACGCAAACGGGCGTGAGGACGTCCTCATCAGCGTTGACGGAAGCGTCAGCAAGGAAAGAGCCAATCTGATGGCCGGAATGGGAGCCGACATATTCGTAGGCGGCACTGCAGGAATCTACAGAAAAGGGATGGCCCTTTCCGAGACCATCCCTGAAATGCGGGTCGCCATCGACTTTTAAGGGTGACAACCCTTCACCTTACTCCACGTTTCAGAATCCAGAGTAGTCTGTCTGAAGCGTGGAGCATCTATATTCATTCACCTCACCGCTTCCCGGAATGGTCTGCGTCGCGCGGACTTCCCAGTTCTCCACTTTTGTTGGATCTCCGCCCGGAGCCTCGATGTACCAGTAATGCTGCGCCGTAGTTGTGGTCCAAGTCGTTGTGTTCTTGTTCAAATTATTGAAATAGAATGAGACAACGCAGATGTCCGGAATCTTCGACGGCACCCTCTTCATATCTCCCACTTTATGCCCGTTCTGGAAGAATTCCACTTTCCAGTTTTTGTCGTCATCATTCCAGACAGCGGCTACGAATGAACCCTTGAGACTTGTATTGCCTTTTGCCTTGATGTTGGCAGTGCCTCCTACACCTCCATTATACCATGAGTATTGGTATTTCCCCACAGGCGTACCATCAGAGCCACCATAGACCTGATTCCCATCATAGACACGCATCTGATAGTCAGCATCGTTCTTCGTGCCTTTAGTAACCCAGTTCTTAATGCTGTTTCCTTCTATCTCGTAAAGGCTGTAGCAGTTAGGGGCGCCGTTCACGTTCATATTGCATGACCACCATGCACCGCACGCCGCGCCATGAACGTGTTCATAAACAGGAGTGCCTCCCTTAGTTATATAAGAAGAGTGAATCCAGTTTTGAGGATAATGGGTATGCCCGACCATGATATGCGCCTCGTGGAATTCCGTAAGAAGCTTAAGGACTTCCGCATAATTCTTATCCTTGTTCACTGAAGATCCTCCACTGTTGGCACCACCCCTGAAAGGGATATGTGCGCAAAACAGGATCATCTTGTTCTGTTTGTCTTTAACAAGATCCAGATCCGCCTTCAACCATTTCAACTGAGAACTCGTTATGCCGGCATTATAATCCCAAGTCTTGCCATTTGTAGTGGTGACAAGGACATTATCCATCACCACAATATGAACATCACCCCTATTGAGCGAGTAATCCACGGGACCGAAAAGATCGACATAGTTCTGAGTCGATTCATACTGTGTGTTTGTAGAGGCGTCATGGTCATGATTACCGACCATATTATAAAATGGAATGTAATCAGTTCCATTGGCTGAGAACTTCGACATGACATCACGCATCGGCTTCCACTGAACGGTGTTGTCAAACGTGATGTCACCCATTGACATGATATACAAATTCTTATACTTTCCATTCGCCTGCGAGGTCGAAATGAAATTCCTCATGTCAGGCAATGTCTCAGTACGGAATCTCTCTCTGTCGGAATCAGTTTTACACTGCGGATCTCCCACGGCAAGGTAAGTGAAATTCTTCTCAGGAGAATCAAGCGGTTCCAAAACGAAGTCGTTCCTGTTCTGACTGTTGTAGGAAATAGCCGATGTGGAATAGAACAAAGGCAGTTTCGTCTCTTTGTCCAACGCGACCTTGTACTCTGACGGCAACGTATAGTACACATTGCGGCAGTACCTGTTTGCCTTGAACTGGTAAACCCCATTGGCATCCGTGACAGTAAATGAATACCCATCCGTAACAGGCACTCCTGCAATCCCTTTTCCAGTCTTAGAATCTGTAATAAGTCCTAAAAGAGTGTTTGACGGCTCAATCGTAGTACCATTGATCACAGTCTCTGTTCCAGGGGTAGGTTCTGGATCCGGTTTGTCCGGAGTCGGATCATCGGTCCCGTTTTTACCGCAAGCAACAACCCCCAACATGAGGGTTGTTGCAAACGACAGACCGAATAAATACTTCTTAAGTAGTAATTTATTCATATATAATAGCTTAAGATTTAATCTTCCCAACCGTAATTCTGACCGAGATTTGGATTCTTTGTCAAGGCTGTCGATGGAATAGGACGGACATAATCCCTGTCATTCCACTCAAGCTTGTAATTGTAGATAAGATAACCATGGTCGCCCTCAGAAAGAGTCAAGTTCTGGTCCGCCGTTGACGTACCGGTTTTATAAGCAAATTGAGAGACTTTGGATGCATTGAAATTATAAGTTTCACCATTGAACTGGACGCCGTTTTTATACTCATCGGCAGTCACATAAATGCCCATCCAACCAGTGTTGTCAGTTCCGCGGTCAACAATAAGGTCTTGGCATGCCCAACGGCTAAGATCCGATGAGCGAAGGTTCTCACAGATCAACTCCGTGACCCTTTCTCTTCTGATCTCAAGCATGGTGTTTGAGAGAGTAGGATCACCATAGTATGATTTCAGCCAAGCATCCTCGACATAACCGGCGGACGCAGGATAAATATTCTTGACGCCTGCTCGCTTGCGAAGCTCACCGACAGTCTCATTCCAGATAGTCTCATCAATCTGGCCGAGCTCAGCCTTGGCCTCGGCATAGTTCAAAAGAACCTCCGCATAACGCAGGATAGGAATATCATTATCATTCCTTCCTTTGGAATAATTTTCCTCTTTTTCCTGACTCCACTTCCTGAACTGATACCCGCTGAATGTATAGGTAAAGTTCAGTTTCTTCAGAACGGATTCTCCTGCCAACGTCGTGTACAAGTGTCCAGGGCCGTGAACAGTGTTGAAAAGACGCCAATCCTTATTGTCAAACTCCTTCGTCACAGACACATCTGGCTTCGCCGGTGTTCCGTCAAGGTTAAGGAACATACGCACAAGATTCTTGGTAGGAGCAGCCTTCTGGTCGTATGTACTTGAGTTCACAACCCAAGTAAGTTCGTTATACACGTTAAGGTCACCACCTTCATATTCCACGGTCCAGATTGACTCGCCGGATTTCCCGAAATCAGTGTTCCTCCAAATGTTGTCATACAAAGAAGCCACCTCCTTGCCGTCAGCGACCGAAACAGGAGATCCTGTTATAAGAGAGAACTCCTTGGAATCTATCACCGACTTGGCTGCGGTGGCGGCGGCGTTGAAGAAATCCCCGGAAGACTCATACTGTCCTGACCATGCGTTGTTTGTCGCCGGGTTTACCGTGTGGTACTTGCGGAAGGAGCCTTCATACAGGCAAACTCTTGACATAAACGCCAATGCGACATATTTGTTGATCACGCCACTGTAAGTCTTCAAATCGGCGGACATGTTCTCGCTTGCGAATTTCAAATCCTCCAACACATTGTGCATCACAAGTTCACGGTCATCCCTACCGGCGGTAAGGATAGGATCGTCAACACCGACAACATGATCAATCCACGGCACATTGCTGAAAGTCTTCACTTTAGAGAAGTAGAAGTAGGCTCTCCAGAAGCGAGCGACACCAAGATAATGATTGGCGACCTCATCCTTAAAGAGACTCCTGTTCTTTTCAATACCCTCGATCATCTTGTTGGCCCTGCGGATGCCTTTCCAGTCTCCGACAGACCAGCCACTCTGCTTGACAGAGTTCCATATGCCAGGACGATAAAAATCTGTAGATGTCTGGGTGCAGATGAGATCCGTATAATTATCGCCTTTGCCGATAGTCTCTCCGCTTGGGCGATAAGAGTTGATGAGTCCATTGGAATAAATCTCCAAATCACTTTCAGTCCTGAAGAAATTCTCCGCTGAGATTTTATTTACCGGATCTGCCGTAAGAAAATCCTTGCATGAAGACAACGCAAGAACAGATGCGGCTCCCAAAAGTAATTTAACTGCTATACTTGATTTCATATTAAATTTCATTAGAGTTTATATTCCTTCAAATTAGAAAGTAATGTTCAGACCGAAGGTGTATGTCTTGAGCATAGGATAAGTATATCCCTGTCCAACACCGCCAAGACCTCCAATATTGCTGCCGAAGTCTGAATCGCCGAAGCCAAGGGTCTCTGGGTCAAACATCTTTGTGTGCTTGTAAATCGGAGAGAATGTCAGCAGGTTCTCGCCGGAGAAGTAGATCTTTAGCTTCTCCACATTGAACTTCCTTGTCAATTTGCTAGGGAAAGTGTAGTCAACAGTGAGGTTCTTAAGTCTTACATAAGCGGCGTTCTGCATATAATAGTCATTCTCAAATGTAAGAGGGCCGTCATTTCTGTTCGCTGCGTATGCCACCTGACGAGTGAAGTAAGGCTTGCTGTCAGCGTTGGTGACCACCCAGTTGGAGGTAGAGTAATCAACCTGCACAACATCTTCGGTATGGATCTTAGGAAGATACCCATAAGGGCGGTTGTACATTCCCCAGAAGAAGCCGGACTCACAGCTTGGATACCAATCGCGCTTTCCTACGCCCTGCAGGAAGACACTGATGCCGATTCCGTTCCAGCTAGCGCCAAGGTTGACGCCGAAATAATAGCGAGGACTCTGGTTGCCGATGCGCTCTAGATCGCCGTGATCGTCAAGAGTACCTTTGCCGTAGTCAATCTTTCCGTCACCGTTGATGTCGATGAATTTAAGGTCTCCGGCATACGCCCTGAAGTTGGATCCGTTCTTGTGGAATTTATCGGTCGCCCAGTTGTTGGCCTCCTCATTGCTGAGGAAGTACCCGTCTGTCCTGAAGCCCCAGATCTCGCCAAGTTCCTTGCCCTCATAGTAGTTGAGGATGTCACCATTAATGTTGTAGTACTTCTTCACCCAAGTGCGTGAATCCCATACGCTGGCCTTTATGTTATAGTTGAAGTCCTTTCCAGCGAGCTTGAACGAGTCTCTCCAGCCGATCGTGGCTTCCCAACCCTTTGTCTGGATAGCGCCGTAGTTACCTTTAGGTGTGGAATCACCAAGCACCTCAGGAAGATCCGGACCCTGAATGAACATGTCATTGACATCGCGGACATAGTAGTCAGCAGAAACGGAAAGGCGGCTCTTAAGGAAATCAGCATCGAGTCCCACGTCATATGTGGTCACGGTCTCCCAGGTAAGGTTGTCAGGAATAATCGATGCTGCTACCGTATAAGGAACCTTCTGTCCGTTTATGATGGCAGAAGATTTAGCCACTCCCATCAGTTCGAGGAAAGAGTACGGATTAATGGTAGCATTACCGAGCGAGCCTACATTAGCGCGGAGTTTTAAATTGTTCATCCACGACTTGGACCATTCCATCCAAGGTTCCTCCGACAGTCTCCAACCAACGGACGCGGAAGGGAAGAAGCCCCACTGTGAATATGAAGGGAACAAAGATGAACCATCATAACGCGCCGCAACCTCAATAATGTATCTGTTAAGAAGCGTGTAGTTGACACGTCCGAAGAAGCCCACCATACTCTTGTTGTAGCCGGCATCCTCGACACCAAACTCATCAGAAGCCATAAGCTCGAATGAAGGAATGGACGGGTACAGAAGATCTTTTCTGGTAAGATAAAGACGGCGATAGTTTGTCTTCTCAAGATTCCATCCCGCAACGATGTTCAAATCATGGTTGTCTCCAAGATTCGGGGTGTATGTTCCGACGATATTCGAGGAGACGTAATCTGTGTTATAGCGCCATGCTGACTTATATGAGGAACTGTTGTAGTTTTCCAAAGCACCCGGAGCGCTATAACCGCTTTGTATGCAGGAGACTCTTTCCTGAGTGGAACGGATGGCCTTGTAAGTGAAATCTCCAGTAAATTTCAGGACATTCCTGATCGGTTCGAAATCAAGAGTTGTCGATGTGATCACATCAAGTTTGTTATTCTCCTGATACGTGTTTCCGTCCTCGAACGCGCCGTACATACAAGAAGCACCGTAGAATGTAAGAGTGCCATCCTCATTGAAAGCAGGATAGATAGGTTGCCCCCTATGCTCGAACTGGCGGAGGAGAGGCTGTGAGCCTCCGGACACCATCGGCTGGTGGTACTTGCGCTTGAACACAGAGGTGTTATTGGTCAACTTCAACCAATCAGTAATCTTTATGGATCCTTTGGCGCGAAGGTTGAACTGGTTGAAATCCTCATTACCCAGTTTATAGATACCGTCCTGTCCATAGTAACGCCCGCTGATGGCATAACTTACCCTATCTGACGCGCCATTGATGCTGAGGTTATGGTTCTGTGTCATGTTCATGTCCTTGTAGAACATGTCAATCCAGTTGGTGCTTCCATAGTAAGCATAGTTGCTCCCAAAGCCGACATCCTTTCCGTCACCATAGATCTTACCGTAATTCTCGTAGGTAGGATCTGTCTTACGACGACGGAACTCCTCATGATAAGCCTCTGAATAGGTGTTGGCCCTGTTATTGACGTTTCCTGGCAAAGAACCGGCGGATGTCGGAGTACGCTTGTCGTTCCTGAAGAATTCAACAAAGGTGTCGAGCCACTGAAGACCATCAGTAACAAGCTCGTCCTCCCACATGATGTTTCTTCTGTTCAGTGAGACAGAACCGCTGTAGTTAACGGAAATCTTGTCGGTTTTCGGTGTCTTCGTTGTCACGAGGATGACACCGAAAGCGCCTCTGGCACCGTAAACCGCAGCGGAAGCCGCGTCCTTAAGGACAGCGACAGTCTCGATGTCCTCAGGGTTCACGGTGGTGAGGTCTCCTTCGACTCCGTCAATGAGAACAAGGGCGCTGCTGCCCTGGCCTATAGAATGACTCTGGTTGGCGGCTTTGCCACCAACCTTCTGTCTGGACTGGTATGAAGTACCGTTGCCACGGATGGTAATTGATCCCTGATGAGTCGGCTTACCGTCAGACTGAATAATGTTCAATCCCGGAATCTGTCCCTGAAGAGACCTCGTCACGTTGGAATTGGTTCTGCCTTCAAGTTCCTCTCCTGACAAGTTCTCGACGGCTCCCACAAGCTGGGTCTTCTTGAGAGTACCGTAACCGACCACAACAGTCGCGTCAAGCATCTGGGTGTCTTCCTGGAGAAGCATGTCCACGTTTGTTCTCTTTCCTATATTGACTTCAACAGTCTTATAACCGAAAAGCTGGCAGACAAGGACAGCGTTGGCGTCCGCCTTGATGGTGTATGCACCATTCGCATCAGTTGATGTGCCAACGGATGTACCCTTGACTATTACGACCGCCCCAGGGACAGGCTCATTAGTTGCGGCTTCTTTGACAAAACCTGACACGGTGAGTTTCTGAGCGAACACTTCAGATGGCACCAGAAACAAAAGAATCGCCATAACGGTCGTCATCAAACCTCTCGTAAGCAATAATAATTGTCTACCTTTCTCTATTTTCGGAGAAGGACTAGTTATTATGTGATTCATTTTAACAATCAAAAATTTCAATAAAAAATTACCTGAACCGAAAAGGGTTCACGATTCTGTGGCAAACTAAATCTTAGGTAATATTTCCAATGGTCTACAAGGTAATTGTGGTTCTTTTATTCTCGCATCAATGATTATAATTAATAATGAATATTATTGTACTACTAAAACTGTCAATGATTTTGCTAAAGTGCGACTTTAGCAAAAATTATTTGTACTTTACAAAAGAAGCCTTTTCGTCCAAAAATTTCTTCACCTCGATGGCTCTGTCGCAACAGAGATATTCCGCTCCGAGATACACGCCCAGCATAATATCCTCCGGAGTCCTCGAAGGCCAAAGGGAAACGGCCAAACCCGCTTCCTTCGCTTTCTTCACCATCGAACGCGTGGTTCCGTTCATATTGCAGCCTATCCGCTTGATTCCCATCGCCTCAGCCATCTGGATGGTCTCATCGCATACAGGCTTGCTGAAGATCATGAGCATGTCCGCGTCTGGATGAAGTCTCCTCATCATATTCAGCGCATCCTTGCTGCTGGAAGTGAACAAGTAAGTGGAATGCTCCGGTTTTTTCGCCATTACAGCCTTGTAAAGCTTATCGCAATACTCGCGGAGACGAGCTTCCGGATAACTTGACGCAGGGCTTGTTTTCATTTCAAACTCGACGTAGAGACCGTCCTTATCAGAAAGGTATTCAACCAACTCATCAAGGAATAGAATTTTGTTGCCTTGAAAAGTAGTTAACTTGCGGATTTCATCTGAGGTCATCGACTCGACCGCACCTGTGCATGAAGTCAGTCTGGCAAAGGTCTCGTCATGGTTAACGACAAGCAGTCCGTCTTTGCTCATACGGATGTCCGTTTCAAAGCCCCTTATTCCATTTTCGTAGCAAGCCTTGAAAGCGGGAAGAGTGTTCTCGTCATACTCGAAGCGGCTGGCACGGTGTGCGAAAAACTGTACTGTCTGAGACTGCGCAGACAAGTCTATCACCCATACGGACAGCACAATAACAAATAAAATCCTTAATTCTTTTCTCATAATTTGACACAAATATTCAAGCTCGTATATACCCTTTTATAATATAGATAAACCTGGACCGAGAAATTCAGGCTTACGCCTAAAAACGTTTGAAAACATTTGCAAAAGTACAAAAAAATCGGCAATAACCTTGCATTTCTCATTTAACTTGAATATTTTTGTCTTGGCAAACTGAAAATAAAGTTCACTTTCGAGTGACATCTTACATCATCCGATGGTTGTTAAGGGTGCTTAAGAAGCATAGCCTTAATATTTTAGTATTTACAGTTTTCAACTAACAATCACTAAAGAAAAATATGAAATCCATTAAAGCCCTCGCGGCCGTAGCCTTGGCTTCTTCTCTTTTTATAGGATGTGAAGAAGAAGAGCACTTTGGCATTGACTCATCCAAACCGGCGCCGAAGGAATTCACTTATGATGAGGAAAATTCATCAGAAACATCCATTTCGGTCTACTGGGATGATGCCAGTATGATTGAGGCCGGAGCGACCAGCGCGACCATCCAACTCACCACAGAACTCAACAATGGTGACAACTACGACAATGGTGTCTCTCATACCATCGTTTACAGCGACGAAAAGGTAAAAGTCAAAAACGCCACAACTTTCACCGGTCTTGGAAAATCCAGCCGATACTATGTAAGAATAAGAGCGAACTACGCCAGATCCGTATTCTCTGACTGGGTTTACCTTACTTATAATGAGGAACCTGCTCCTTTTGAGATTGGAGTCGGATTTATTGACAAGAACAGCCCTGCTGTGGAAGGCATCTCTTACAATGAGTCCTCCGCATCCGCAACCGCACTCGCTTTCAACTATGATGACAGCAAGGCTTGCTCACAAAATGCAACGACGATCAGGTTTCAACTTATCAACACAACCTCCGACGCTGTCGCCAAAGAAAAAGAGCAGACACCAGGGGAGGGTTCAATTGTCATCGATGAACTGAGAACAGGAGATCAGTACAATGTGCGGGCAAGAGCCGAATACAATGCGGCTTCGGGCATTGTATGCTCCGAATGGGTTTATGCCGAGACGACAGACACGAAAGTATTTGAAGTCGGAGTAGGTCCAGTCATCCCTAAAGATGTCGCTCCTACAGCCAAACTACATTACGCCACATCTTCAACACTTATCTTCCAATGGTCGGAAAGCGAATTTACATCTATAGCAAAAGATGCCAGAAGACCTTATAATGTTCAACTTTATTCCGATCAAGCCTGCTCTAAACTCGTTGTGTCATGGGAGATTCCTGAAAGTTCCGAAATCTACGCTTCATTCCAGCCGGCATTCTTGTTCTCTGGTCTGAAGAGCGGTACCAAGTACTGGTTCAAGGTCACAGACATGCAGACAAAACTCACAAGCGAGCCTGTCGAGGGTGAGACCACAGCTTTCAATGTTGTGCAGATTTCCAATACTCCGGCATCCGTAGGCGATGTTATTCTTGCGGAAGACTTTTCCGAATTCATATGGGGAGGCGACTATATTTACAAAGGTCCCGGATATTCCTCTAACGGCAGGGCCAGCGCCACAGCTCTTGTCCCTGCTTCCGGTGAAAATCCACAGGGGTCTGATTTGTATCTTGTAAAGGCCTCGACCGAAATGGGATTGTTCAATACCCTTGCCAGTGCGATTCCAAGCACCCGCCTTTCAACATGGGGAGTCATTAATGAAGGTCCTAAAAACAGTTATATGTGCGTGCGTCCAGGTCATCTGAAATTGGGTGCAAGCAAATACACCTGCCAGATCGCCACACCTGAACTCGCATCTTTGAGCGGTACTGCTACTGTGGAAGTGTCATTCAAGGCATGTCCATACTATGAAAGTGACAAGACGCCCGACCCTCTTGACATTCAGGTCACGAATGTTGGCAATTCAACCATTGGCGCACAGAACGTCTTGACTGTGAACAGTTCCTCATCTGAAGAACTCACACTCGAAAACAAAAAGGAGTGGAAATCCTACAGCGTCAGATTGAACAACGTCACGGCAACTTCAAGGATTGCTGTCGGTCCGGTGAGGAAGACCGGCTCCGCCGGAAGCAGTCAACAGAGAATGTACCTTGACGAACTTGTTGTCAAAGTTATCTCGTACGGCTCAGTAAGCGTCCATCTTGACGCTCCTGTAGTTACTGCAGAGGCTGCTGACAAGTCTATCACGGCAACTTGGAAACCTGTCAAGGACGCAGCGTCCTACGTTGTGGAATATAAAAAGACCTCCGCTTCTGAATGGACAAGCCAAGAGACAGGAGAGACATCGTACAAGATCGCAGATTTAACGCCAGACACTTCATATGACATCAGAGTGAAGGCGATAGCCGGTGAATCTTCTTCCGAGTACTCCAACATCGTAACAATATCCACGACAGCGCCAGTTGCCGAGATTAAGACTAAACTGGTCTTTGCCAATGAGTCTCAGATCGGATTCCAGTGGTCCGCGAACAACTTCGAGAACAAACTGGCGGACATTGATGATTCCTACACAATAGAAGTGTTCAAAGATGAGGCTTTGACAAAGGCCGTCACCAAGTTCAATATCACTGGCGGCAAGATTGCTAATAGTTGGAATGATGGCAAGCAGGAAACCATGTACAATTATAAAACCTCCGCATGGCCGGTCCCTTATCAAACATCCTTCACTTTATCCGGTCTGGATTCCGATAAAGATTACTTTATCCAGATCACCGATGTCACCAAGAATATAAAAGGTGTGTTGAAAGCCACGACCGGCAAATCCAAGATAAAGGAGATCCCTGCCACCAGCGCATCTGCCGGTGATATTATCCTTTATGAAGACTTCAGCCAGTTCTACTACGGCTATGAAACCGTATATGGAACTGCTGGATACAGTTCAAACACGCGTGCTTCCTCAGCCACAATATATAAGTTGGAGGGGGAGAACCCATTCGCAGAAGCAACGAACGCACAACTATTCGGATGTAAGCCAGGAACCCATATGGGGCTTTTCAATACTCTGAAGAATTACATTCCGTCAACCAGGATGGACTCTTGGGCGCAAAATGTTGAGACGAATAAGGTTGGAGTGGTATGCGTACAGCCGGGAAGTCTCAAAATCGGTGCCTCCAGCCTTACCGGGACAATCGTCACCCCACCACTCTCATGCCTGAGTGGGAATGCGAAACTTGAAGTTTCTTTCGACATTTCGCCTTACACGGAAGCGGAACCAGATCCATTCACCGCCAAAGTTGAAGTACTTACAGGAGGTGAGGTAGATGCATCTCACTTCATAAAGAATGCGACCGTTTCACAAGAGAAAAAATTCAACATCCATGAGAAGCGAGAATGGAAGAGGGTGACCATTACTCTTGATAATGTCGAGCCTGGCTCCAGAATCGGGATCGGAGGCTCAAGGGATGATAAAACCGCTCCGGGAAAGGCGCAGCATCGATTATATCTTGATAATATTCAGATAAAAGTACTTTCATACTAAAAAGTATATTGCGAACCGGGAGACTGTGCCAAATAGGCACAGTCTCTTTTTGTTTATGTCAGACATAGCACTCTAAAGGTAGTGTGTAAGCATCCGACAAAGCACGACTGTCATCGGTCTCCAGAGTGATATAACTTTGCCGAAAAAACAAAGTTATATGCTTACCATATTCCGCCCGACATCATATTGCCGTCCAGTCCTTCCGCAGCGACTTACAACGGCAAAATCCCACCAAAACGTTCCCGCAAAATGACAAATGGCGTCGCAAGGCAGCGTTTTCGGCATATTTCGTCATTCTCCGACGCAGGTCCGGCGCAATTACAATCATCGGGCATGCACTATCATGTCGTCACTTCCGACCACTTCATCTGCTACTGGCGGTTCGCCGAAAAACGCACCGGAATGGTTGCGGATCAGACAATTAGTGTTATCTTTGTGGAGCTGGCGCTGTTCACCAAGACGCTGGAGGAGTGCGTGACGGAGTCCGACCGGCTGTTCTACATATTCATGAACAGCGGTGGTTTCCTGAAAATCCCCGAGTGGATCGAGGAGGCAGGAGGGATCTCCAGGCGGCTCGCCGAGGCGTGCGAGGTGGCGGCGTTCGACAAGAAGAAGAAACTTAAATACAAGATTGACAAGATGAACGAGTGGGACATTCTGGCGCAGCGGGAATTTGCTGAGCGCAAGGGCTTCGAGAAAGGCTATGCGGACGGAGAGGCCAAAGGACTGGCTGACTGGACAGCCGAGCGGCTCTTGGCACTCAAATAGATTCGACACGTTCTTGTTTTGGAAGACAAAACCAAAATTTTCTTAAATAATATCATGAAAAGATTAACCGCAGCGCTGATGCTGTCTCTTGCCGTTTTCACAGCGACGGCACAGAGCAAGAAGGTGGAGTACAACTTCACCGAGGCCTCCGACCTCACAATGGTAGGCAAACTCATGCCGGACACACCGAACCCTTACCACAGGGTTGACACAGTGAAGTTCAAAGGGTTCACAAAGAGCGAGAACAAGCAGGTCAGGATGTCCGCCGGCCTCTCGGTGGCATTCAAGACCGACTCCAAGGTCATCACCATCAAGACCAAGTACATGGACAGAAGTTTTCCTGTCAACACCGGTGGGCTATCAGCACGTGGCTACGACCTCTACATCAGGAAAGACGGCAAATGGCTCTGGGCCGCATCGGCTGTGTCCAAGGACAACAAGCCTGACGACAATGTGACCCTCATCAAGGACATGGACGGAACCATGCACGAGTGCCTTCTCTACCTGCCTGTATTCAGCGAGGAATCCTCAATCAAGATCGGGACTGAGAAAAACGCCACCATCGAAGCGATCGACAACCCTTTCCGCCACAGAATCGGAATATTCGGTTCAAGCTTCACGCACGGAACCAGCACTTCCAGAGCCGGAATGTCCTATCCTGACCAGCTGAGCCGCATGACCGGACTTCAGTTCCTCAGCCTCGGATGCTCAGGCAACAGCAAGCTCCAGACTTATTTCGCCGATGTGCTCTGCGCCGCTGACGTGGATGCGCTCGTGTTCGATGGATTCTCCAACCCGGAAGCCCCGATGATCAAAGAAAGGCTCTTCCCTTTCATTGAGAGGATACAAAAGGCTCATCCTGACATCCCATTGATCTTCCAGCGGACCATCTACCGTGAGTACCGCAACTTCAACACAGACAGGGACAACAACGAGCGTGTAAAGACCGCGATGGCAGACAGCCTCATGGACATCGCCGTGAAGAAGTACAAGAATGTCTACTACATCAAGACAACCTGCGCCACATCAAAGGATCACGAAGCCACTGTCGATGGGGTCCACCCTTCTGACTACGGCTACACCCTCTGGGCCAAGTCAATCGAAAAGCCGATCAAAAAGATCCTGAAGAAGTACGGAATAAAATAATTCACTGAATATTATACTACCACAAGAAAGGGTGACCGCACAATCAGCGGTCACCCTTTCTTGTTTCTGTCATCTATAGTTTTTTGTTAAACGCGCCGTTTAACAAAATATTCACACGGCATATTCAGACTACTTTTTCTTGTCGAACTTCATACTCTTGATCTTGGTTCCAGTCTCATCGAAGAAGTCCAGGCTAATGCCGCTCTTGTCAACCACTGCGTCGATGCGTTGCCTGTTGGCGTTGCAGAGAACAGGGAAATCCGCCCCGATGGTGTTCGCCTCGTTGAAGCGGTATTTATGAATATGGGCACAGAGCATCAGGTCAAGGCCAGTACCGTTCAAAGTCGGCACGAAATACTTGCTGACCATCACATTGCCGTGCCACCCCTTGTCTGACGGAGGAATATGGCAGAACGCTATCCTCGTCACAGCGTTTTTATATTCATCGCTCGCCACGACACCTTTCAGCCATTCGGCCTCCTCCTTTATGTAATCCTCGGTGATCATGATGTTAAGATTCCTGATGTCACTGTCAACCTTGTCCTCTCCGGAATCAAGGAACAGGAAGAAATATTTTCCATAAGAGGCTGTGTAATATGTCCTTCCGGTAGAAGTCTGGTAATAGTCAAGGTACTTGACGGCATCGTTGCCTCTGTACTCGTGATTGCCTCGGCAGAGATAGAGCGGAGTGTCTGAAGCGAAAAGCTTTGACGCGGTGTTCATGTAATGCATGCGGATCTCGGCCACGCTGTCCACAGCAGAGGTCATGTCACCGTTGAAGCAGACGAAGTCATACTTGCCCTTGGCATCCTTGAAAAGGACCTGCATCACGGAATCGTGCTCGTGCATGTCATTCACAACCGCGAACTTGACCTTGTCATAATCAAGGGCCTTGGTGGTCACTTTCGTAGGCCTTTTCTTGAGGTCGAGCCCGTAACCCTCGTCGTAGAGGATTCTGGCTCTGTTCTCGGCGGAGATCACACCCTGACACATCACACGATACCTGTAGGTGGTACCCGGCTTCAGGCCGGAGACAGTCACCTTGTGAAGGGTGCCGATCGGCTTTCTGCCCATTCCCCTGAGGTCGAAATATTTAGGCCTCTCGACATTGTAGAAATTAGTTCCGTCATTCGGGGCGAGTTCAATCCAGCCGACGGCCGGGCCGTTCGTGGTCCACACCACAGTGAAACTGTTCTCTGTGACATTCTGAAGATAAGGTCCACAGTTCACCTTAACCTGCGCGCCTGACACCAAAGCGATGCAGGCCAGCAGCAAAAATGATAATACACGTTTCATTAAAGTCGCACTTTTATATTCTTTCAACCTCCTTGTAAGCATTGACAATCTCGGTGATCATCGGGTCACCGGCCTTGATTCCGGTGATTTCGGAAACAGCGGCCTCCAACCCCTTGGACTTGATCAGGTCAAGCATCTGAACGCTTTGCTGATCCTCAGGATTGTCGAAATGCAGGGCAGCGCCGACACCGAGCAGAATCTTGTCATAAGGAAGGCCGAAGCCCTTTGCGGTCATGGCAGGCTTGATCAGCCTGTCATCAGGAGAGAGTTTGCGCATAGGCTCACGTCCCACACGGTTCACGTCATCCTGAAGATACGGATTGCGGAAACGTCTGATGATCTTCTCGATGTACTTGAAATGCGCCTCGTGGTCGAAACCGAATTGCCTTACAAGGGCTTCGCCGCTCTGCTGCATGGCTGCATGGACGGTTTCGTAGACTTTAGGATCGCTGATGCTTTCAAGGATAGTGGCATGACCTTTAAGTTTTCCGACATAGGCTGTGATAGCATGACCGGTGTTCAGGGTGAACAACTTGCGCTCGATGTAAGCCAGAAGGTTGTCCGCCATATTCATTCCCTCCACTTTCGGAGCAGGTCCGACGAAAGCACTTTCATCGACATTCCATTCGTAGAATCTCTCCACAGCCACATCAATAGGGTTCTCGCTCCTTACCGGAGGGACGATGCGGTCAACCGAGCAGTCCGGGAAGCCGACATGCTCAGCGCACCAAGCCTGCTGTGCCTCGTCAAGATGCGAATAGACAGCCTCTTTGAGCCGCGAGGACGCCATAAGTCCGTTCTCGCACGCGATGATGTTCAGAGGAGCCTCGATGCAGGACTCCTTGCGGGCGATGATTCCCTTGGCTATCGCCGGGGCGATGAACTGAAGGATCCTGAGTCCCACGGCGGTGGTTATCAGCTCAGCCTCTTTGATCTTTTCAACCACGGCGTCGGTTGATGAATCCACGGCGGAAACACCGGATATGAGGATATCCTCACTATCAACATCCTTGATGTGCACGGTATATTGCCCGTCAGCATTGATCCTGTCCACGATTTCCTTGTTGACGTCTGCAAATACTACCTGGTAACCGGATTTAGAGAGCACCGCTCCGATGAATCCGCGGCCGATGTTTCCGGCACCGAACTGAATCGCTGTCTTCATTGTTTCTTTGACTTTTTCGCCAGCGTATAATCCGCCGGCACATTATTGTATTTTAGAAAACGATTGGCCGCTTCGGTCAATCATCGCACAAAGTTACGAAAAACGATGGAATAATTGCCTCATAGCGATATTTTGGCTAATTTTGAACGAAAATAACACTGACAAAAAATGATAAGGGAATCATTAAGGATCATCGCCGTGGCGTTAGCGGCCGCTTTGATGCCACTGACCTCAACAGCAATCCACGCCCAAGGAATGCTCACAGAGAAGAACTCTCAGACAATCAAGAATGTAGAACTCAGCGCCGACATTGTTGTCGCCGGCGGCGGACTTTCCGGAGTCTGTGCCGCAGTGGCCGCCGCAAGGCACGGTGCGACCGTGATCCTCGTGCAAGACAGGCCTGTCCTCGGAGGAAACGCCTCCAGTGAGATCCGAATGGGAATTGTCGGAGCGAAAGGAGACCAGAACGCCGAGGCCGGCCTGCTGGAGGAAATGCAGCTCAGGAACTTCCGTTTCAACCCGCTGCTCCGCTACACCCTTTGGGATGACGCGATCTACTCGACCGTGGTCATGGAGCCCAACATCAAACTCCTCCTCAACACATCTGTCGAGGACGTGGTGATGGACGGGGACAGGATCGCCGCCATCAAGGCCTGGAACGTGAACGCCTACACAAAGTACCTGATAAAGGGAACCATCTTCGCCGACTGCACCGGTGACGGCATCCTTCGCCTTTCCGGAGCCGAGTTCCGTCACGGACGCGAGCTGCCGAGCGAGTTCGACGAGACATTCCTCGATGAGGGCGGCGACGCGAAGACAATGGGCAACTCCATCCTCCTTCAGCTTCGCAAGACCGATGAGGATCATCCGTTCACAGCTCCGGAATGGGCTTATCATTTCACGGACGATGACTTCAACTACGACAAGCCGAAATCCACGATCCCTGGAGTGAAATTCAACTACAAGAAGCCTTATCCCAAGGACAACAACTTCTGGTGGATTGAGTTCGGCGGCAATCTGAACACAATCTTCGACGCAAACGACATCCAGTACGAGCTCAAGCGCATCGCTTACGGTGTATGGGAATATATGAAAAACCATCCTGACGGCCGTTGCAAGAACTACGACCTCGACTGGATCGGTTCGCTGCCTGGCAAGCGCGAGTCCACGCGCTACATCGGCCCTCACATCCTGACCCAGAACGATGTCATGTCAGGCGGGCATTTCCCTGACGTGATTGCCTATGGCGGATGGACACTTGACAACCACCACCCGGACGCTTTCCACAGAAAAGGAATATTCTCGGTCGAGCACACCACCCCGGAACGTTTCGGCATCCCGTTCGACTGTCTCTATTCAGTCAACGTGCCAAATCTGATGTTCGCCGGCCGTGACATCTCAGCCACCCACATGGGACTGTCTTCTACCAGAGTGATGTCCACCTGCGCCCTCCTCGGACAGGCTGCCGGAACCGGAGCGGCTCTCGCGATCAGGTATGGCACCACTCCTGCGGGAATCCGTAAGGATCACATCGCCGAGCTTCAGGACATGCTTGAGGACGACGACAGCATGCTGCCTTACAGATGGAGAAAGCCATCCGAACTCACGATGTCCGCGACCACTGCCGAAGCCAATCTGCCTCTGCGCAACGGAATCGACCGCAAATGGGACGGTGAGGACAACGGGGTCTGGGTCGCTCCTGGTGACGAGAGCATCGTCTACAGCTGGAAGAAGCCTGTCACCCTGAACGGTGTACGCATCGTTTTTGATTCCGACTTCAAGTACAGAAGCAAGAGGATGCGCAAACTTGAGGCCACCACGGAACGCGTCGAGATGCCAAAAATGATGGCTAAAGGCTTCAAGGTCGAGGCTAAGGTGAAAAACGAATGGATCACCCTCTACGAGGACACCGACAACTACCTCCGTCTGAGGCACATCAAATTCAATGAGCCTGTGAAGGCCAAGGAACTACGTCTCGTGGTTACTTCCACATGGGGAGCCGAGCGGGCGCACATCTTCGCCTTCGACGCGAAGTAGAAGATATTCATTGAATATAAAAACCGCCGTGAAGGATCACAACTTCGCGGCGGTGTTTTTTATGAATATTCAGAAGTTTCTTATTCCCCGCTGGTCTCGTACCCGTCGGTCTTCTTGTTCCAAAGGGTCATAAGCGTGACAAGACCAAGGATGGCGACAACGATCATGATCTTGAACACCCCTTCCCAACCGAACTTAGGATTGTCGGCGATGTGGCCGAACACGAATCCGGAGATGATCGGGCTGAGGTAAGACACGAAACCGATTATTCCGTTGGCGGAGGAAGCCCCGCGCCGGGTGACCTGATTGGAGGCGATCACTCCGATGAGCGCCTGAGGGCCATAAAGAAAGAATCCACCAAGCGCAAGCACAAGCATCATAATCACAGGATTGGTTGATGCCGGGAGAAAACAGAAAGTGGCGACTGCCACTGTCACTCCAAGCATACACAAAACACAGGTTCTCTGGGCCCTGCTGTGGAATATCTTGTCTGAGACCACTCCGGCCACAAGCATTCCGACCACACCGAAAGCCTCGAAGATGGCGACAGTCCAGGCGGAAAGCGCGGGAGACAATCCTCGGCTCTCCTGAAGGAAAGACGGTCCCCAGTCAAGCACAGCCAGACGAACGATGTACACAAAGAAATTCGCCAGTGCCAAAACCCAGACAACAGGGTTCTTGATCACCTTGTTTATGATGAACCGCCTGAATTCCTTGTTGTCATCTTCCCCTTTGGAGTCTCCATCCTTGGTTCCCTCCAGTTCAGGAAGGCCGACAGACTTTGGAGTGTCCCTGAGGGTGACGATAATGAAAACCACGCCCAACACGGCAATGGCGGCAGGAATCCAGAAAGCCCATTGCCATGCGCCGATGTTGTGCAAAGTGCTGTCAATGTAGGCCTGCGCGGCTGCGGGATCCATGGAAGCGGTCACGTTGGCCGTGTTCTCCACGACGCGGGCGCGCATCTCGGGATCGGCTGTCATGTCCGTGCCTGTGTGCCCCATGATGTAACCGCAGAGGACAGCGGCGATGAAGGCACCGACAGAATGCGAAGTGTTCCAGATAGACATCTTGGTCGCCAGCTCGTGAGGGGGTACCCAATGGGTGATCAGGCGGTTGCATGGAGGGAAACCGCATCCTTGGAACACATTGTTGATAACGTACAGGATGCCAAACAGAATCACAAGGTACTGGACAAACTTCGGGCCATTTGACATGCCGGTCAGGAAGGCGCAGATCATGGCCCCGGCGCCGAACAGGATGTTCACAAACGCACTGACTGACAGTCCTGTGACGAGATGCCACCGTCCGTTGAGGCGGTCGGCCAGAAAGCCGTTCACCAACTTGGACACACCATAAATGAAGCTTGCGATGGCGAGGATCGCACCGAACGTGGCCTTGGTGATGCCATATTCAGCGGTCAGGCCAGGGATTGCGAATGAGAAGTTCTTGCGAACAAGATAGAAAATCGAGTAGCCTATCATCGTCCCGATGATTGTACGCCACTGCCAGTACTGGAAACGTTTTTTTTGTTCTTGTGTCATCATATTATGAAATCCCGCCTATTGCGGAATTCTGACAAAGATAACCTTTTTCACCCAATTATTGAATATATCCGAAAAATACCTACCTTTGTCAGATTGCACATTTCACGGATGCGCCGTGAATATTCCTGACATAATTAATAATTAAATGGACAAGCAGACAGAAAAGAAGTACAATTACTGGCAGTGGCGGACCCTGATCACCTTGATGATAGGCTACGCTCTGTACTATTTCGTCAGAAAGCATTTCAGCGTGGTCATGCCGGCGCTTGAGGCTGAATTGGGAATATCCAAGATCCAATTGGGTATATTCTTGACAATGAACGGCATCATCTATGGAATATCGCGTTTCGTCAACGGTTTTCTGGCCGACAGGTTCAGCCGCAGGAAACTTATGACCCTCGGACTGGTGCTGTCAGCGGTCACCAATCTGGCCATCTGCTTCAGTCCGTCAATGAACTCGTTCATGAACGTGCTGGACACTGAAGGGAAAGCCACAATGACGCTGGTGTACATCATCGGCACCCTGTGGGTTCTCAACGGTTACTTCCAAGGAATGGGCGTGCCGCCGTGCATCAGCCTTATGTGTCACTGGATCAAGCCTTCAGAGCTTGCCACCAAGCAGTCAATCTGGAACGCATCACACTCCATCGGAGCCGGGCTCATAAGCGTGATCTGCGGATTTCTCCTCAAGCATTACGGCTACAGCGCATGGCAGCTCTGCTTCGCCGTTCCTGCCGCCATTGCACTCGTCGGTGCCGTCGCGCTATTCTTCACCCTGAAAGACACTCCGTCTTCCGTAGGGCTTCCTGAAATCGAGGATCTGGACAAGGATGAGAAGTCCGAAGACAAAGCCTCCGACACCGCGCGGACCGACAATTTGTCCGGAGAGTCTTTCAAGTCTTTCGTAAGCAGGATGGTGTTCGCCAACCCGCTGATCTGGATTCTTGCGGTGTCCAACTTCTGCATCTACGTTGTCCGTTTCACAATCCTTGACTGGGGAGCGACTTTCCTGACCCAGTACAAAGGAATGGAGATTTCCACAGCCGGCACTGTTGTGGCAGCCTCCGAGTTGGTCGGCGGCATCGCCGGAATGTTGCTGGCCGGATGGTTCACAGACAAGTTCATGAAGAGCCGGGCGCACAGGACCTGCTTCATCTGCACGGTCGGCGCCACTCTGTCGTTCTTCCTGTTCTGGAAGTCCCCTGCCGGAATGCCATGGCTCTCCGCCATCTTCATCTGCCTGTCAAGCTTCTTCATCTATGGCCCGCAGGCTCTTCTCGGCACATCAGCCTCACAGCAGGCCACAAAGCACGCCTGTGCCACCGCCAACGGCATCTTGGGGATATTCGGATACGCCAGCACCGCCATCTCCGGTGTGACCTTCGGCTACCTTGCCGATCGTTTCGGCTGGGATTCCGTGTTCCTCGTCTCCGTGATAATCGGTCTGGTCGGCGCCGCGGTGGTCGCCTTGATGTGGAAAGCCCCCGCCGACGGCTACGCCAAGGCCGAAAAGGTCATGGCCGAAATCACCGGGACTGAGAAATAATAAAGACAGACCCGGGCTGTTTCTATGACACCCGGGCCTTATCTTACATAAGGATATTCATTTACATAGAGGGTTCTTCTGAAAGGGTTTCAGCGGCAGCGGCCTTGGCGGCGCGGGCAGCCTCAAGAGCGGCGTGTTCGGCTTTGGCGCGCTCCACGGAGACGGATTTCTTCAGGACGAAGCCGGAACCGAGGTATTTGGTGCGGACATCCTCGTCAGCAGCAAGGGATTCCGGAGTGCCCTGCTGGAGGATAGTGCCCTCGTAGAGCAGGTACGCGCGGTCGGTAATGGCAAGAGTCTCACCCACATTATGGTCAGTGATTATGACACCTATGTCCTTGTACTTGAGCTTCGCGATGATGAACTGAATGTCCTCGACAGCAATCGGATCCACTCCAGCGAAAGGCTCATCCAACAGTATGAACTTCGGGTCGATGGCCAGAGCGCGGGCGATTTCGCAGCGACGCCGCTCACCTCCGGAGAGTTGGATGCCAAGACTCTTGCGAACCTTGGAAAGGTTGAACTCATTGATCAGATCCTCAAGCCTATCCTGTCTCTCGGCCTTGGACATATCCGACATCTCCATCACAGACATGATGTTGTCCTCAACGGACATCTTACGAAACACGGAGGCTTCCTGCGGCAAATAGCCGACTCCCTTTTGAGCCCTTTTGTACATCGGGAGCTCGGTAATGTCCTCATCGTCAAGGAAGACACGGCCACCATTAGGCACAATCTGCCCGGTGATCATGTAGAAACTCGTGGTCTTACCAGCTCCGTTCGGGCCGAGGAAGCCTACAATCTCTCCCTGATTGATCTCCATGGAAACGCCTTTCACGACGGTTCTGATGCCATATTTCTTGACGAGGTTCTCGCAATGAAGTTTCATTTTATCTCAAATCTAATTGTCAATCATTATTTTGTCTCAAGGCCGAAATCCTTTACAAGGCTCTGCACCTCCCCGTTCCGCCCCATCAAGACCGTGGCCTTTTCCTGATCCGTGTAAGGCTGCACCTCTTTCTCCTCGGTCGGAATTACCGCGACTTCCAGCCGGATTCTGGAAGATCCGACCTTTTTCCGCAGGTTCCCTTCCAGAATCATCAGACGGTTTTCCCGAATCCATTTCTCTTGGGAAGCGTTGCTGACCTTGAATGTCAATTCCTTGTAGCCATCCTTGGTCTCGATGCTGACCTCCGCGTTCTGAAGGGTGTTGGCAAGACGCGGGCTTGATGCATTCTCGGCTGGGATAGTTTCCCAAGCAGCCAAAACAACACTATCATCCGGCATCACATCCGCAATCTGTGCTGCCTCCTTTACAACTTTCTTGTTCTCTTCTTCCTCGATTATCGAGTTAAGGGACAAGGCCGCACCCGTCTTGGCCGGCTTTCTTCTCACCCTCGGAGAAGAGTTCTCTTCCGCTACAGCCAATGTGCCAACGATCTCGGCAGCCGAGCCGTTGACTTCGGCCGTTTTCTCTTTCCGCACGGCATCCACAGGCTTCGGTTCAGTCAGACCGTGGCCGCCCATGACCTCGTGAACGGGTGTCTCCTGCGAAGCAGGTGACGGGACGGAGCGCGAAGCGCGGAAGTCTGGCGAACCTTTGCTAATGGATGCCGTCCCAGCAGAAATCTTCGCAGTCTCAACCACACAAGAAGCATCCGGTGCCTTCATCAAGAAACTAAGCTTCATCAAGGCGAACTCGATGTGCAAACGTGGGTTGACAGCCAACTTGTACCCTGCCTCGCAGGCCGTGGTGACGGCCAACGCATCATACAAAAACTTCAAAGAACAACGGGAAGCCTGCTCCGCATACCTCGCCTTCAACGAATCGGGAAGTTCCAGCAGAGCCTCCAGCCCTCCGTTCTTCGTCACCATAAGATCCCTGAAATGAGAACTGAGCGCAGCACAGAAATGGAGAGCGTTGAACCCTTTAGACAGAATCTCGTCAAATTTCAGCAAAGCCGTTCCGTAGTCCCCTGCCAAAAAAGCGTCAACCAGACAGAAACTATAGTCATAGTCAAGCACATTGAGGTTCTTCAAAACCTCCTCATACTTCACATCAGTTCCACAAAAGGCCACGGTCTGGTCAAAAATTGTCAATGCATCTCGCATCGCACCGTCAGCCTTCTGCGCTATCACGTGCAGAGACTCATCATCGATATTCACTCCCTCCTTCCCTGCAATCATCCTGAGGTTGCGGACAATGTCAGGCACAGAAATCCTGTTGAAATCGTAAGTCTGGCAACGTGAAAGAATCGTAGGCAGGATCTTATGCTTCTCGGTTGTGGCAAGGATGAATATGGCGTGTGCCGGCGGCTCCTCAAGCGTCTTGAGGAAGGCGTTGAACGCAGCCGTGGACAGCATGTGCACCTCGTCGATGATGTACACGCTGTACTTCCCCACCTGCGGCGGAATCTGCACCTGATCCATCAGATTTTTGATGTCATCCACACCGTTGTTGGACGCGGCGTCAAGTTCATGAATGCAATAGGAGCGCCCCTCCTGGAAAGACCGGCAGGACTCGCACTCTCCGCAAGGCTCCATGTCCGGCGAAGGGTTGGAGCAGTTGATGGCCTTCGCGAATATCCTCGCCGTGGTCGTCTTCCCCACTCCGCGCGGGCCGCAGAACAGGTAGGCGTGCGCCAGTTTGCCCCTGATGATCGAGTTCTTCAGGGTCTGAGCGATGTTGTCCTGGCCGATAAGTGACTCAAATGAATCAGGACGGTATTTTCTTGCCGATACTATGTATTCAGACATAACAACGTTCAAATCTTAGGGAGTGCTTGTCCGCACCAAGTTTTGTAAGGCAAATTTACGCAATATTTTGTACATTTGTACTGTGCGGCATGAAGTATGGAGTCTTTTGCCGATGCCAGACGAGCCACCGCTGACTCCAGACACTGCATTGAACTGAAAAACTGAATGACAAACAAGTAACTAACATGAGACGATTCTTTCAAATACTCGCCTGGACAATCGCCGGGCTGCTCCTGACCACAGATGTTTTCGGCCAGGCTCAAATCACCACAAGAAGGGAGAAACTCAAGGACTTCACATCCAAGACCACAAAGGTCGTCCTGACAGGGGACGAATTCCTTGACGAGGCGCTGAAAGAGAGTGTCGCCTCCACATGGACCGTGTCCCCTTACGAATTCTGCACAAACGAGGAGTTCCAAGGCATCAAGACAAACGACAATTATTATTTCCTGATGGTCGTCAAAGGTCAGTTCCGCAGGGAATCCGAGCCTGGCATCGACATGTTGACCATTGTCAAAGGTGGAGAGGGTGCGGAAAAATCCATCAGCGACATGTTCGAGGTCGTGAACTTTCCTCTACGCCCGACCGAGGATCCGTCCGGGCGCGAGTTCGTGCTGCTGCCTGCGTTCCTTAAAATCATCCAGGACCACACGACAGAGCTCACCGACACAGAAATGAAAGCCTATTCAAACCTTGGCGCAAAGGACACGAAAAAGCTGAAAATCAAAAGAATATTCTTCTGGTCAGAGGATTTCGCCCCTCAGGTCGACGAGCAGACAAAACGCTCCCTGGACGAGGACTTCCTCATCAAGGAAGACGAGGATGAAGTGGACGAAATCTTTATCGAAGGCACATTCAACACAGTCGTAAGCTATGTGGTGGCTCCTTCCGAGCCTGTCAATGGTTCCATCTGCTACAAGATGCTAATCGGATCCGACAACCATGAGCTTTATTACTTCAAAAAGCACAAGATAAACGCCAGGAACGGCAAAGGATTCCTCACAAGCGACATCAAGGCAATCAAAGCACTCAGAAAGTAATGATCACAGGCTCGGCGGACTGCGGATTGAAATATGCGGTCAAGAGGAGTGGCAACACAGTTGGATATTGCTCATTGACAATTAAATGCGGCACAAGGGACGAGGGGGATTTCCACAGTGGGATCGCCCATTTCACCGAACACACCCTATTCAAGGGAACAGAGCGAAAAAGTGCCAAGGTGATAAGCAGTTACCTCGACAAACTCGGTGGCGAGCTTAACGCTTTCACTACCAAAGAGGAGATTGTGATTCATTCCACGGTACTTAAGGAAGATCTCGGGAAGGCCACCGCTCTGCTTCTTGAGCTGGCGACCTGTCCGACATTCCCGGAAGAAGAGGTTGCCATCGAGAAAGGCGTGGTGATCGACGAGATAAACTCCTACAAAGACTCCCCCGCTGATGATGTCTATGACAAATTCGAGGAAGCTCTGTTTGCGGGGCATCCTCTCGGACTTTCGATTCTCGGGACGGCTGCCAGTGTCAGGAAAATCACAAGCAAGGAGCTGAGGCAATTCACAAAAGAGCATTTCTTACCAATGAATATGGCTCTGGCGATAGTGGCCGACATTGACGAGAAGAGGATGGAGGAGAATGTGCTCAGACTTGCAGAAAAAGTTTTCTCCAAAGAATATCCAGAGACAGGCAGTGGACGTGTTATCACACCGATCCCTTCAAAGCCGGCCTTCAACAAGCAGGTCGAAAAAAGGAATCACGAAGTCAACGCTGTGATCGGGAACTTCGCACCCTCGCTTGAGAACACCAAGGAACGCTTCGCAGCCATACTGATGAGCAACATCATCGGTGGCCCTGCGTCCAATTCCTTACTGAACAGCCTTTTGCGAGAGAAGAACGGATGGGTCTATGGTATCGAGTCATCATATTCACAGTACACCGAGTCCGGCATCATGACAATCAGTCTAGGCTGCGAGCGGAATAACTTGGAAAAATGTCTGGACGCGATCTGGAAAGTGATTCGAAAAATGCAGGACGAGGAATATTCCTCCGTCAGGCTCAAGGCCGCCAAAAAGCAGATCCTCGGCCAGCTCGCCATCAGTTCCGACAACGGCGAGGCGCAGTGCCTCTCTATGGGCAAAAGCCTGATCTCGTATGGAAAGATATTCACTGACAAGCAGAACGTCGAGGCAATAGAGGCAGTGACCGCCGAAGGCATCAGAAACACCGCCGTAAGGATATTCAATCCCGAAAGCACCTCTTCCCTGATCTTCTTATAAACCACAAATATCACTGAATATGAATCGTTTGACTCTAACTTTGGCAGCATTGGCAGCCGTTGTCGCTGCTTGTGAAAAAGGAACTTCTCTACCGCCGGAACCATTCGGCCCGACTCCGACGGCTCAGCAACTTGAATGGCAGAAGATGGAAATGAATATGTTCGCTCACTTCGGGCCGAACACCTTCACCGGAAGGGAGTGGGGGCTTGGCACCGAGACTGAGGGTGTATTCAATCCGACCGATCTTGACTGCGGCCAATGGACCGAGATCGCCAAGGCCGCCGGATTCAAGGGAATCATCATCACCGGAAAGCATCACGATGGTTTCTGCCTGTGGCCAAACCCTGTCTGTGGGCACACTGTGGCGAAAAGTCCGTGGAAAGACGGGAAAGGCGACGTGCTTAAAGAGCTATCCGAAGCCTGTGCCAAGGACGGACTCAAATTCGGAGTTTACATCTCCCCGTGGGACAGGAACGATCCGACTTACGGGACTCAAGAGTACAATGGGGTTTACGCAAAGACATTGGAGAGTGCTCTCGGCAGCTACGGCGAGGTCTTCGAGCAGTGGTTCGACGGAGCCAACGGTGAAGGTCCGAACGGAAAGCGACAGGAATACGACTGGCCATTGTTCAACGGAACGGTAAGAAGGCTTCAGCCGAACGCGGTCATATTCAGCGACATTGGTCCTGACTGCCGTTGGGTGGGCAACGAGCGTGGCTCCGCCGGAAGGACTTGCTGGGGCAGGCTTGATGTCGAAGGTTTCGGTCCCGGATCCGATGCGCCAAGTCGTGACACCCTGAACTGCGGCAACGCACTCGGAGCCTGTTGGATTCCCGCCGAGACCGATGTTTCCATCCGTCCGGGTTGGTTCTGGAGGGAAAGCGAGAACGACAAGGTGAAATCCGTAAATGAACTTCTCAGAATCTATTACGAAAGCGTCGGGCGCAACTCTCTGCTTCTGCTAAACGTTCCGCCTGACACCACCGGACGCATCAACGCAGCAGACTCCGCCAGACTGATGGAGTTCCGCGCCACCCTCGACAGGATATTCAAAGACAATCTCGCCGAAGGCGCGAAAGCCGAGGCCACCGCTGTCAGAGGCCATCCATTCAAGGCGCGGAACATTCTGAATGATAAATATGACTCCTTCTGGGCCGCTTCGGACGATGTCACGGAAGCCTCGATAACCATCAACCTCAATGGAGAAAAAACCTTCAACCTGATCCAGCTTCAGGAATATATTCCTTTGGGTCAGAGGATCAAGTCTTTCACCATCGAAACGTTTGGCAACGATGGCCAATGGACGGAAATAGCCTCCGAGACCACAATCGGCTACAAGCGAATCATCCCGATCGCCGAAACCACCACATCCAAGATCCGCCTCAACATCACAGGAGCGTATGCCTGTCCTGTACTCAACGGTTTTGCATTGTATATGGATCCGGGCAGAGATAATAAACTTTAAGAGTATCAAACATATGGCACAAAAAAATCAATCCGAAAGGTTAACTGAACAGCATAAAAAAAGTCACGGTGTCGTAGGGATATTCGGTGAAGAAGCGAAATTGCACGACATGACTGTGGGTGAGATATCCCGCCACACCATAAAAAAACTACAAGAAGATTACCCCAAGCTGACTTTCAGATATAGAAAGAGCATTGAGAAGAAAGAAATCAATGAAGTCTTACAAGAGATAGACCCTTGTCTTGGACAGACTCTATTTGTAGAGAACGCCAGTATCATTCCTGACGGAGGGATCATTGAAGTCAAAGACGACAATGGTCGGTGGAGAGTTGTTTTGGTGTCTGAAGCAAAGCACCAAGGTAAAGACATTGAAAACATTAGGAAAGGAGAACTAGTAGGAAAGAACAAAGACCAAGATTTAATGGCAGCCGGAAATGCCATAGAACGATCGCACAAGAATATTTCCGAAATAGCTAATTTCATGCTTTCCGAGTCTCATTTCCCTTATGTACTGTTTCTTGAAGGATCCAACTTTTTAACCAAGACAATCAACGTGACTAGGCCGGACGGAAGAATCGTAACCCTTGAATATAATTCCGGAATGCTTAACAGATTGGACAGGTTGACCGCCGCCAATTATGGAATGCCGATCAACACGAATCTTTGCAAGAATATGTTTGTCAAGCATAACGATAAGACAATCATGCTGCAAGCTGCTTCAATATATAACCAAGAGGACGGAGGGTGTTGGAAAGCGAACGATATATTCAAGATAATGCTGGACATATCGAACACTTCTCTTCAAATACTTGGAAGTGACTTATTCAAACAATTAACATCGAAATAATCCTCTATTCCTATACTTTTATTATGGCCAGAAACGCTACAAACACATTACTTAGGAAGGCTCAAAAATCTAAAAGCGATGAGTTCTATACACAATTTTGTGATATAGAGCGGGAACTTCAGCATTATAATGACAAATTCCGAGGAAAAGTTGTCTATTGCAACTGCGATGATCCCAGAACGAGTAATTTTTTCCGTTACTTCGCAGAGAATTTCCAGAACCTCGGAATAAAAAAGCTTATTGCATCATGCTACAGAAAGGCAGATAACTCTCTGTTTATGGATAATGAACCTGCCAATGGCATCTATTGCGAATTCACGGGGACCAATGGTCAATTTAACCAAAAAACTGATATTGAGCTATCACATTTCACAGGTGACGGTGATTTCAGAAGCAACGAGAGCATCGAATTATTAAAGGAATCCGATATCATCGTAACAAACCCTCCGTTTTCTCTTTTCCGGGAATTTGTCTCTCAAATCGTCAAGTTTGACAAAAAATTTCTGATAATCGGCAATGTCAATGCGATTACTTACAAAGAAATATTCGAGCTTATCCAACAAAATAGAGCCTGGCTGGGAGTTAATCTAGGCAGAGGAATTTCCGGATTCATCGTTCCTGAACATTACGAGCTATATGGGACTGAAGTAAGTGTCAACAAAGATGGGCAATCCATTATCGCCACCAATAACTGTCTTTGGTTGACAAACTTGGAACTTTCTCAACGCCATGAAGACATCGCCCTTACCAAAATATACAAAGGCAATGAAGAAAAATATCCCAATTTTGACAACTGTGAAGGGATAAATGTTGACAGGACACAAGACATTCCTAAAGACTATCAAGGTCTTATGGGGGTTCCTATAACATTTCTCCATAAATATAACCCTGAACAATTTGAGATAGTCAGATTCAGAAAGGGGGATGATGGAAAAGATCTATGCGTGAACGGGAAGTACCCATATTTCAGGATACTGATCAAAAACAAGCGGCTCGGTGCATAACAATTAATATTCAAGTGACAAATGGAATCTCCGGCAGACAGATATCTTCGAGAGCATTCTTCGCGTCAGAGCGAGGCTTTGGACTGGATCGAGAAGCAGACTAACATCCACACTAACTATCCTCGGATGCTTTCGGGGGCGGTTCAAGGGAGGTTGTTGACTATGCTTGTGGAAATTTCGGGGGCGAAACGAATCCTTGAAATTGGGGCGTTCACCGGCTATTCCGCCACCTGCATGGCATATGGGCTTCCGGAGGACGGGCACATTGACACGCTGGAGATCAACGATGAACTTGAGGATCTGATGCGCGAAGGCTGGTCAAGGGCCGAGGTGTCGGACAAGATCACCCTGCACATCGGAGACGCATGCAAGACACTATCCTCGCTGAAAGGCCCCTACGATCTGGTCTATATGGATGCCAACAAACGGGAATATGTCACCTACTACAATCTGGTCTTCGATCTTGTGAAACCCGGTGGCCTGATTCTCGCCGATGATGTCCTTTGGGACGGCAAGCTCTGGCAGGATCCCGTTCCGAAAGACAAACAGACCCAAGGCATCATCGCCTTCAATGACATGGTAGTCAACGATCCCCGTGTCGAATCCGTCCTCCTCCCCATCCGCGATGGCCTTAACGTCATCCGGAGGATTTAGAAGCATTGATTCTTAGTGCCTCACTTCAGGTTTTCTGACTCAATGGCAACTTTAATTCTATCACGAATATCTTCGGCAGAAACCGCATATTTGGGAGACATCCTTTCGAAATCTTGTTCTCTACGGAACAATTGCGGTGAAAGAAGACGCGTGTACATTGTCTTGGAACGAATCTGATGACGAGAAAGATAACTTGCGTAACTGATTGCATCTTCAAGCTTGCAACCGTCTTCTAGTAAGCAGTAGATGTCATAATAGTCTCGGAATACAGTCCTGACACACAAAGTGTAAACTTTCATACCAAGCAGTTCCTGTAGATTAGGTGTCTTCAGATTGTAAACTGAAGACCAACACCCATTGATTTTACTGGATTTTCAGGGCGGTAAAACGACAGCTTGACCTTACCGTCATTAATGAATACTAGGAAATGGTCATCTCCCAATATTTCTTCCCTCGCGTCTGGGGACTTGTCTTTCAGTTCACTTATGATTTCCTTGAAATCAAGTTGCGGGCGTTCTTTCCGAAGACCGATCAATTCAAAATCCAAGTCTTCACTCAAACGATGGTTAATCTGGATGGACTGGCCAGTTCCCCCGCAGAGGAAAAGATCCTTTATGAAGTCCAATTTTGAAACTTCAATAAAAACCGCTTTTGTTGATTCTGTCAGTCCTGCCGCGGTTTTATTAGGAAGGTCAATGAGCATGGGCATATCTTGAAATGTATTTGTCCGGATTGTTGATTCCGAAAAACTTCACTGAGAGGATATAATTCAGAATGTTCATCCGTTTGCCTTGGCTGACCAAGCGCTCTTTCCAGACCCGTTTGATATGAGCCTTGCTCCATACCCCAAGCAGAAGTTGCAAATCCTCCAAATCCAAGTGGACAAGAGCCGCCTCGATGACCGCATCATCATCCATGCTATCCGGAACACCTTGATATGACCAAAAGCCACCGTTAGCTTTGATTTTTTCAGAATCATCAATTTTTCTTCCTTCATGTTCTCAGATTTAATTAACTTCATCTCTGCATCATGGCAAAGTTAAAAAAACATCTTCGACTAAGCAAATGGGTGTTTTACGGTAATGTTTACACTAAACTCCGCGAAAATGGTTGATAGAGAAGAGGCTGATGTCTTACGGAGGATTTGCTGAGGAGATTCCGGGGGACGGTAAAGCCATGGCGGCCTACGCGCTTCGCGCGTCCTATCCGGGTAAAGGGCCACCATGGCTTTGCCGTCCCCCGAAATGAGAGGGTTAATCCTTGTACTCTATGACGGTGTTCTCGTGAATGAAGCTCTTGAACCTGTCCACTGTAATATAATTAATCTGCCATCCTGTCTTCAGGTACAGTGTCTTGAGGGATTCCATCCGGCACGACAGAGGCATACTTTCCTTGCCGCTTCCTAAGGCGGTCTTGCTGACATCCAAGGTGATCATCTGATTATAGCCACAATCCAGTAAACTTAACGAAGCAAACATGCTTAGATCCAGTTCTTTGAGTTGATTACCTTGGCACCGCAATTCCTCAATAACAGTGTTGTCACCGAAATTGATGCTGCTTATAGAATTATTATAATTACAGTTCAAATATGTCAAAGCCTGATTCTTGCTTATGTCCAGACTCGTCAATTTGTTGGTCGCACAGTTCAGATAGTCCAACGCTACATTCTTGCTGACATCCAGCTCCGTCAGATTGTTGTCGCAACAAATCAGGGTTTTCATAGCGGTGTTACTGCTGACATCCAGCCGCTCCACCTTATTCGATTCACAGTTAAGATACTCAAGTGCCGAGTGCCTGCTGAGATCCAATTCTTTCGTGGCGGTGCTTGAGCAGTTCAGCCATGTAAGGGTTGTTGAGATCTTGCTGAGATCAAAGACCAGATTGAAGTTCCCTTGGAGATTCAATTTTTTAAGCGCGGTGTTATGGCTCAAATCCAAAGACGTGAGTTCATCACCCATACAATTCAAACTTGCAAGCGATGTGAAATACTCTATTCCCTTGAGTGATTTTATAAATTTGAAGCCCACATTAAATTCCACATCCTTGTCCTTGTAATATTCATTCCAAGCCTTCGCATCTTTCGCTGTAAGGAAGCCGTCACCGTCCATATCCACTACTATCTTCGTGACTCCATCAGCTGCTTTCATATCAAGGAGTGCGTTTTTGAAATTCGTGTCAGGAATATAAAGCTCACCATCGTCGGTATCCACATCCAGAACGGCCATCGGTGTCATCACAGATCTTTTTATCTCGATGGCAGGTGTCTTTTTCTCCAAGGACTTTCCGCTTGTAAAATTCATGGTGACGGTCAAGCCGTTTTCATATTTGCGATAAGGCAGGGCTATCCAGAACTCAATCTCATCCTCTCCGGGAATGAGCTCAACACCATCTCCGCAGTCAAGCTTAATGTAGTCTTTTGAGCTACCTTCCACAAATTCCACATTAGGTTCGCCTGAATACGAGCATTTCACAAGCGCATCTCCGCTCAGGGACTCGTTGTTGTTGCCTTTAATTACGATATCCTTGACTTTATAATACCACTTAGGGCTTTTCAACTTAATGTTGATGATTCCGAACAAATTCTTGAATGCGAGTTTGTTGTCAGCCTTATTGGAAGACACTGCCACCATCGGGAACGCCCCCGGTGCAAAAGAATTGACCGTATATTTCTGGACATCAGGTATAGGAACCTCCAACACATGAACAGGCTCCGAAGAGATTTCATCTTTTACATCATGGCTGTAGGCGACATTCCCGTACGGGTACCACGCAATGTTGGCGTCAAAGGTGGTTTCATTACCTGCATTGAAACTCTCGTCATCGACAGGCACTAACGTTGTGGTGGTCTTCCCACTGAAGCCCTCTTTGACGACATATTCATCATTGATATTCTCACCTCTGAAGATCGAGACCTTGTCCCCTTCGCTCCACAGGACTCTTTTCCCATCCACCGTAACCGTCTTGGTGGCCGGCTCATCCTCCGGTTCCGAACCTGACATCACAGCATAAAATTCCTCCGGAGCATTGTCTTTAATCTCCATGCCTTTCTCGCACGAGAAAGTCGCAGCCAGGCAGGCCGCCAAAGCTAAAAATCTCAGATAAAATGATTTTTTCATAATAGGTTATATTAAAAAGTTTCCTCATACCAGCCTTGATCTTCACCCTGACGAATAGATTCTGTACATGTGAAATAGGTGTCTGGAACCATCTCAATTACATTCGCGACCGGAGTCTCATAGTGTTCGTTCTTTACCCCCCCCCCATTGCATATTCATTAATTATTAGTTACTTAGCAAAGATACAAACAAATTCTTGAAGTTCCAAATCCAAACGTCAGAGTTTCGATATGTTGTGACTAGATGTCCACTATTCCCTAAGCCGGAGAGAACTCTGGCGACCATTTACCCGGACAGGGTGCGAAGCGCAGGTCGCCGGAGTCCCCTCCGGCCCGGTGGATCTAAACGAATTCTGATCCTATATATTCCTAAAAACTATCTCACACTGAAAGCGAACACGCAGTGGCTGGTGTAGGTCTCGCCAGGGCGAAGGACGGCTGACGGCCACTCAGGCTTGTTCGGGGTGTCAGGATACTTCTGGGACTCAAGGCAGATGGCGGTGCGGTGGCCATAGACAACGCCCTTCTTGCCGGTGACGGTGCCGTCAAGGAAGTTGCCGGCATAGACCTGCACGCCCGGTTCGTTGGTATATTCCTTAAGGACTATTCCTGTCTCCGGGCAATAGACCTCGGCTGCCAGAACGGTGTCGTCACCCTTGGTGTCGAGAACCCAGTTGTGGTCGAAGCCGTGACCGTTGCGCACCTGCTCATTGTCAGAGTCGATGTCGTCACCAATCCGTTTCATCTTCCTGAAATCAAACGGAGTGCCCTCCACGGAAGCGATCTCGCCGGTGGTCATGAACGTTGAGTCCACAGGAGTGTAGTTCGAGGCGTTGATGTACAGCGAATCGGCCGTGATCTGATGGTTTGCCGGATCCCCGGAGAGATTGAAGTACGAGTGGTTGGTCATGTTGATGATCGTCGGGGCATCGGTTGTGGCAGAATACCTGATGTCAATCTTGTTGTCCTCGGTGAGGGTGAAGGTCACGTCAGCAGTCACCTTGCCAGGGAAATTCGCATCCCCGTCAGGAGAAACCAACTCCAACTTCAGATGTGAAGCATCGGCCTCAAGCACATTGTAGACCTTGTACTGCCAACCGTCAGGGCCACCGTGAAGGCAATGGCCATAATTGTTCTGAGGCAACTGATACTCAACACCATCAAGTGTAAACTTTCCATCGTGGATGCGATTGGCGTAACGTCCGATGGTGGCGCCGAAATCAGTCTTGTTGTTCTCAGGGAAATAATCCGACACCTTGTCGAAGCCAAGGACAACATCCTTGAAATTCCCATCGCGATCCGGAACCATCACTGACACAATCCTGCCACCGAAATTAGTGATGCAGACTTCCATTCCGGATTTGTTTGTCAGAGTGTACAACGCGGTCTTGGCACCGTCACGTTCGGAAACGAAATTCTTAGGATCCAGCCCTGACTTTGTAAGGGTAGGACTTTGTGCGCAGCCCATCACCAGGGTCGCGGCAATGAATGAAGCAAAAATACCTTTCATAATATTAATTATGTGAATATGTTATCCCACAACAGCACCATTAGCCAGAACCTCAGCAGGGGTGATGAACCTCATCTTGCCATCCCCCTGTTTGGCCATTAGGATCATTCCGCGGGACTCGATCCCACGGATTGTCCTTGGCTGAAGGTTGGCAAGGATGCAGATCTGTTTGCCTACCATCTCCTCAGGGGAGTAATATTCAGCGATTCCGGAGACAATGGTCCTCTTGTCGATGCCTGTGTCAATACTGAGTTTCAGAAGTTTGTCAGTCTTCGGCACACGCTCTGCCGCAAGCACGGTGGCCGTGCGGATGTCCATCTTCTCAAAGTCGTCGAAACTGCACTCTGCCTTCTGAGGGAGTACCTTCTTCGCTGCCTCAGCCTTCTCGGCGGCCTCTCTCTCGGCACGGATGGCGTCAAGACGTGCAAGTTGGGCGTTTATGGCCTCATCCTCAACTTTAGCGAACAGCAACTCTGCAGCACCAATCTCGTGGCCTACCGGGATAAGGTTGTCATTGCCAAGAACATCCCAGCCGAGGCACACGCATTTGCCGGCGCCAGAACAATTCGGTTGCTGTTCAACGCCCGAGGCTGACACCGTGTGCAGAGCGGCGCACTCGCCTTCCTTGTAGGTGTTGGCGGTCTCCTGCTCTCCCTTACGATGGTCTGTTCCCGCGCAGAGGCAGACTCCAAGCATCTTGCGAAGCTTCTCGGCTGCGAACGGAGTGAATGGCTCAAAGGCAATCGCTAGATCAGCGCAGATTTGAAGGCTGACATTGAGGATGGTCGCACAACGCTCCATGTCTGTCTTGGCAACCTTCCAAGGCTCCGTGTCGGAAATGTACTTGTTGCCCACACGGGCGATCGACATGGCGTCCTTCAGAGCCTCACGGAAATGGAAGCCGTCAAGATTCCTCTCCAGCGAAACTTTAAGCGCCGGAATCTCGGCAAGAGCCACCTTGTCAACTTCCTGAAGTTCTCCACGCGCAGGGACCTTCCCATCGAAATATTTATGGGTGAGCACAATGGCGCGGTTTACAAAATTTCCGAATATGGCGACCAACTCACTGTTGTTACGCGTCTGGAAATCCTTCCAGCTGAAATCATTGTCCTTTGTCTCAGGAGCGTTGGCCGTCAGGACGTACCTCATGACATCCTGCTTTCCAGGGAACTGCTCCAGATATTCATGAGCCCATACGGCCCAGTTGCGGGACGTGGAGATCTTGTCGCCCTCTAGGTTGAGGAACTCGTTGGCCGGCACGTTGTCCGGAAGGATATAGCCGTCCCCGTAGGCCTTGAGCATCGAAGGGAACACGATGCAGTGGAACACGATGTTGTCCTTGCCGATGAAATGCACAAGACGGGTGTCCTCGCTCTTCCACCATTTCTCCCACGACTGCGGAAGAAGTTCCTGGGTGTTGGAAATATACCCGATCGGAGCGTCGAACCAGACGTAGAGCACCTTGCCCTCGGCTCCCTCCACAGGAACCGGCACGCCCCAGTCAAGATCACGGCTCACGGCACGAGGCTGCAAACCGCCGTCGATCCAACTCTTGCACTGGCCATAGACATTGCTCCTCCACTCCTTGTGCTGTTCAAGTATCCACACACGAAGCCACGGCTCGTACTGATCCAGAGGAAGATACCAGTGAGTAGTCTTCTTCTTGATAGGCTCAGCACCACTGAGTTTTGACCTAGGATTGATCAGTTCTTCTGGACTCAACGTGCTTCCGCACTTCTCGCATTGATCACCATAGGCATCCGGATTGCCACACTTGGGACAGGTACCCATGATGTAACGGTCGGCGAGGAACTGTTTGGCCTCAGGATCGTAGTACTGTTCGGATTCCTTTGTGATGAACTTGCCCTCATCGTACAACTTGCGGAAGAACGCCGAAGCGTTCTTCTCGTGCACCTTCGAGGTCGTGCGGCCATAGATGTCAAAGTTGATCCCCAGACCGGTGAACGAATCCTTTATGAGTTTGTGGTAGCTGTCAACGATGTCCTGAGGAGTGCAGCCCTCCTTGCGGGCCTTGATTGTGATCGGGACTCCGTGCTCATCGCTTCCGCAGATGTAAAGCACATCCTCTCCCCTCATCCTAAGGTACCGGACATAGATGTCCGCCGGCACATACACCCCGGCCAAATGCCCGATGTGAACCGGTCCGTTGGCATAAGGCAACGCACAGGTCACAAGTGTTCTCTTGAATTTCTTTTCCATATTCATGAATATTATTTTTCTCTTCCCAATCTGACTTTCACCATTTTAAGTGCCTTCTGCACCTTCAGCATCTCCTGCATTATCTCCATCTCACGGTCGCCGTCTGAAACGGACTGCGCCGCCCTGAGTTCTTCCTTCAACTCGCTGTCCCTGTTCTCCATACGGCTCTGCTGGAAGACCAGAATCGCCTTCGGTACGTAGAGCGTCAGCCACGACACTTTGGACATCATGGACTGCCGCAGATGCTTAACCGACAGATCGTACTTCTCATCCGTTGACAGTTGGGCGGCCACATAGGCAACATCCCTGTCCTCACCGTCCATCAGATGCTTCACTATCTCCTCCTGGGAATAGCCCTCATAGTAATCCTTGGAATAAGCATCGTACGCATTCCTGAGCACAGTGTTGGCAAACCGGGAATCGTCCCCTTCCAAGGCCTGACAAATGAAATCAAAGACGGTCAGCGCATCCTCGTCCGAACCGGAATAGAAGTCCGAATCGCTCTGAAACTCCAGTTTCGTGGTACCGTAGGTGAGGATAAAGCTCATAAGATCACGCTCAGCGGTGGCCATGATGCGGTTGTCAATCAAGGCATCCAGGCCGGTACGCTGAACCAGTGCTTCTGTGGCTTCGGCGGGCTCAGCCACCGGAGCAGCATCGGTAGCTGAGCCAGCCGAAGCCACTGGCGCCGTCTGAGCCTGACGTCTTTCACGGTCAGCAGCCTTTTTCTCCTCCATAAGCCTCTTGGAGCGAGTGGCCCCGATCCTTTCATCAAGAATGTCCCGCCGGATCTCAAACTTGTCACTCAGGAAATCAACATAGACAGAACGCTTTACGGCATCAGGGATGTCCGCGATTGTGTCCGCGATGTCGTTGATCATCTCGGCCCGCTTCAAAGGATCATTTGCAGTGTCCTTCATCAACAGCGAGGACTTGAAATCCACAAAATCCATCTCAGCACCGGCAAGGAACTCCTCAACCTCAGCCAAAGAGTGTTTTCGGGAATATGAATCCGGATCGTCCCCGTCCGGAATCAGCACGACCTTCACATTCATTCCCTCACGCAGGAACATGTCGATTCCCCTCAAAGCGGCATGAATCCCGGCGGAATCCCCGTCGTACATGATCGTGACGTTCTGAGTGAATCTCTTTATGAGTTCTATCTGGCCTTCCGTCAAGGCCGTGCCGCTGGAGGCCACCACATTGGTGATCCCGAGCTGGTGCATCGAAAGGACATCCAGATAACCTTCGACAAGGTAGCACTTGTCCTTACGGGCCATCTCGTTCTTGGCGAACCAGATGCCATAGAGAGACTTGTTCTTGACGTAAATATCCGATTCCTTGGAATTTACATACTTGGCATAAGGTTTTCCGGCTTCCTTGGACTTCAAAGTCCTTGCCCCGAAGGCTATTACCCTTCCGCTCACCGAATGAATCGGGAACACAACTCTGTCGTAGAACCTGTCGTGCAGGCTTCTGTCCGAATCATAAACGGCACACAGACCTGTCTCAAGGAGATATTCATCCTTGTACCCGGCCGCCTTGGCCGCATCCGTCAACGCATGACGGCTTGAAGGAGCCCAGCCAAGACCGTATTTCTCGATTGTTGCGTCTGTCAAGCCACGCGAATGGAAATATTCTAGGCCCACAGCCCGTCCCTCATCGGTACGCAACTGCTCTTTGAAGAAATTGCCGGCATATTCAGAGACCAGCAGCAGACTCTCGTTCCGCTGACGGTTCGCTATGTCCTCGGCAGTCTCCTCCTTCTCGACTATTTCGATGTTGTACCTCCTGGCGAGGTACCGCAGCGCCTCCACATAGGACAAATGCTCATAGTCCATAATGAACCCGACAGCAGAGCCGCCCTTGTGACAACCGAAACAGTAATACTGCCCTTTGGATGGAATAACATGGAATGACGGTGTCTTCTCACCATGGAACGGACAGCATGCCCAAAGGTCGGCCCCGCGTTTTCTCAGAGTCACGAAGTCGCCTATCACCTCCTCGACACGCGCGGCGTCAAGAATCTTCTGCACCGTTTCCCGTGGAATCATTCCTATTCGTCCATCTTTGTGTAGTTCACTTCCTTGGCATCGTCCAAACCTGAAGTTTCAATCACATCCTGCTCTGGCTGAGCCTCCTGCGTTGTATTGAAACGGATCTCGTACGCCTCTTTGGCCTTGCGGATCCGCCATGAGGAGATCAACTCGGAGACTCCGTAAAGGAGCAGAAAACTTCCGGCGCAGATACTCATGATCCTCTCTCCGAACGGATTGAAGAGGAGAAAAGCCCCTCCGATCACCGCACAGATCGAAAGAATCAATGTGGAGAACCCGGCTCCGAGAAGGGACAATGTCCCCGCCAAGGCAATCAACTGAATGCCACCGAAAAGGATCAGTACAATTCCTACCAGCGTGACAATGAAGCCGGCCACCCAGACAGGATTAAGGAATAGCAACAGACCCAAAATCAAGTCAACGACAGCGTTAACCGCCATCAACGGAAGCACTCCATCCCTTTTGTTGCGAATGAAGCCGTAAACCAAAGACACGAGCCCTGAGGCCAGCAGGAAAGCCGCGATGACCTTAACCACAGTCACCGAAGCCGCATTGTCAAAAATCATCACCAGGCCTATGCCGATGGCAGCCAGCGCCCTGAGGATACTGCTGAATGAAGATTTGTAGCCAAATGTGAACATAATCATATTCTTTAATACAAATTACAAATTTAAGTAAAAAATGCTATATTCGTGCCTATGTTTTTCGATACACACAATCATAGCCAATTCTCTTTCGACGGAGAGGGAACGACCGTTGAAAAAAGTGCGGAGGCCGCGGCGGAAAAAGGTTTCGGAGGAATATGTTTCACCGATCATTGTGATTTCTATGTCCCGAAGATGAAGGAAGAGTTCGAGCCTGTGGTCAGCGAAGTTTTCGATGTTGAGGCACAGCAGGAGGAGATAGACAGGGTGAACGGTCTGGCCGCAGACGGGGCTTTCGGGAAAGGGGCGTCACGGAAATTCAAGATATTCAAAGGAATAGAATTGGGGCTTGGAGAAAAGAACCACGACAAGACCAGGGAACTTCTCTCAAAACACAAGTTCGACCAGATCATCGCCTCAGTCCACTACCTTGAGGACACCGACCCCTATTTCGGTACGTACTACAAAGGTAAGAACTGGAAGGAGGCCTATGGGCGTTACCTTGAGACCATCCTTCGGGAGATGAGATGGCTCGGGGATTTCGACATAATGGGACATTTCGACTATGTGGCGCGCTACGCCCCTTACCCGAAGGAAAGTGTTCTGTACCGGGACTTTCCGGGGCTGTTCGACGAGATCTTCAAGTACTTGATCGAGAATGGGAAAGGGTTGGAAATCAACACCAAAAGTTACAAGACTTACGGATTGCGTACGCCGCGGCTTGACAGGGACATTCTGATAAGGTACATTGAACTCGGCGGCGAGATCATCTGCATAGGGTCAGACTCGCACACACCTGAACAGGTCGGAGACAGATTCGACTACTTCGCGCAGTACTTAAAGACGTTCGGGTTCAGACATCTCGGTCACTTCGAGGGACGCAGGTTGAAAATGGTGACCATCTAGGAAGCTATCTCACAAAGAAACTTTATTCTGACAAGACGGATCTCCATCTCCTCGTAGTCCACTCCCAGAGCCTTGACAGCCTCCTCGACAGAATCAGAGGTAGCCTCGCTTCTGAAATATTCATAAATATCCTCAACCACCTCATCGTCGATCGCCTGGCCGATGTAATAGTTCAGATCCAGCTTGGTTCCGGATGACACGATGCCTTCTATCTCCCCGATCAGCTCGTCCAGTTCAAGTCCCTTCGCATCCGCGATGTCCTCAAGAGACATCCGCCTGTCGACACTCTGGATTATGAATATCTTGTCGGCACTCTTGGTCGGTGCCGACTTGACGACAAAGTCCTCCGGTCTGGTGATGTCGTTCTCGCCAACATACCTGCGGATCAGGTCGATGAACTCTCTGCCGTATTTTCTGGCCTTGCCCTCACCGACACCCTGACAGTTGTGGAGTTCATCGTAAGTGACTGGATAGAGAATCGACATGTCCTCCAAGGCAGGATCGCCGAAAATGATCCATGGCTGTAGATTCAGCCTCTTTGACATGTCCTTCCTGAGGTTCTTCAGCATTGACAGGAGGGCAGCGTCTCCACCTCCGCCCCTCATGGCTGGAGACGGGGTGTCCTCATCATCCTCGTCATCGGTGCCTTTACCCTTGAAGACCCTGTCTTCAACAAGAAGCACCTCATAAGGACTGCTTAGGAACTCCTCGCCTTTCGCGGTGACATAGATCAGCCCGTAGGACTCGATTTCCTTCTCAAGAAAATGCATGACAAGCCCTTGGTGGATGACCGCGCACCAGAAATTCACACTGTGACCGCTCCCCGAGCCGAACAGAGGGAAAGTGTCGTGGCGGTAGGATTTGATCAACGCGTTGTCCTGACCGGCCAACACCGATGCCAGGTGCTCGATCTTGAAATGTTCCGGAAGAGACTTTATGAGCCTTATCACCAGACACATCTCCTTACGACCGTCAAATGTCGCTTTGGGATTGACACAGTTGTCGCAAAGTCCACAGTTGTCCTTAGGATAATTCTCGCCGAAATAGTTCAGAAGCAATCTTCTGCGGCACATCCCCGACTCGGCGTAGGCTACGGTGTCCATCAGCAGCTGGCGTCCTATCTCCTGCTCTGAGACCGGCTTGCCCTGCATGAATTTTTCCAGCTTGCGGATGTCCTTGTAGCTGTAGTAGGTTATGCACTCGGCATCCTCCCCGTCCCTGCCGGCGCGACCGGTCTCCTGATAGTAGCCCTCGATGCTCTTAGGAATGTCATAATGAATTACAAAACGGATGTCAGGCTTATCGATTCCCATTCCGAAAGCGATAGTCGCGACAATCACATCCACATCCTCCATAAGGAACCTATCCTGATTCTCCGCCCTGGTCTTGGCATCAAGACCGGCATGATACGGAAGCGCCCTGATTCCGTTTATCTCAAGGAGGTTGGCAATCTCCTCCACCTTTTTGCGGCTCAGGCAGTAGATGATTCCCGATTTGCCTGCATGCTGTTTTATGTAGCGGATGATGTCTTTGTCCGGGTTGGTCTTGTCTCGGACCTCATAGAAAAGATTCGGTCTGTTGAACGATGACTTGAAGACAGTCGCATCCATAATCCCGAGATTCTTCTGGATGTCGTTCTGCACTTTAGGCGTGGCCGTCGCCGTGAGAGCGATGATTGGGGCGCGTCCTATCATCTGGACCATATCTCTGATCCTGCGGTACTCCGGTCTGAAGTCATGTCCCCATTCAGAGATGCAATGAGCCTCGTCAACAGCATAGAATGAGATCTTCACCTCACGCAGAAGCTCCACATTCTCCTCCTTGGTAAGCGACTCGGGAGCGACATAAAGGAGTTTGGTAACACCCGAAAGCACATCCGCCCGGACCTCCTGGATCTGAGCCCTGTTCAGCGAAGAGTTCAGGAAATGCGCGACACCGTTCCGCTCCTCCACAAATCCCCTTATCACATCCACCTGATTCTTCATGAGCGCTATAAGAGGAGAGATCACTATGGCCGTCCCCGGCATCACCAGGGCGGGCAGCTGGAAACACAGAGACTTGCCGCCTCCTGTCGGCATCAGGACAAACGTGTCCTTCCCCTCCAGGAGGTTCCTGATGATTTTCTCCTGATCCCCTTTGAAGGAATCAAAACCGAAAAATTCTTTCAGTTTGGAATTCAGCAATGACGGGTCAATTTCCATAGAACATCCTAATTATTTCTAAAAATAGTGATTGTTTTCGGGATAAACAAGCATTTTAGCCCTTTATTGAGGAATAAAGTCAATATTTTTTGCGATATTTGCAGAACTTTTGGGCTTTTATGCCCTAAAGCCAAATGTTGACAACTTATAAAAGAATTAAATTATTATGAAGACAATCAAAATGCTTGCGTTGACAGCGATGGTTCTTTCAGCCACTGCCTGCAACTCAACCGGCAAGGCCGACGGAAAGGTCGAGGGAGCCGACAGCACAGCGGTGGCCGCCGCCCCTCAGAAACCTCTCAACGCCAAGGATCTCCTTCCTTCAAAGGCAACGGTAGACTCTGTAAGTTACCTTCTTGGCATCCAGCTCGGATCCATGATAAAGAACTACAGCATGGGCGACCTCAACTTCAACATGATCAAGAAAGGCGCAGCCGATTTCGTGGCTGCCAAGGGCAACCCTCGTGACGAGGAATTCCCAAAGCAGTTCAAGGTCAACCCGGAGGAGATGAATCGCATCATGAATGATTTCATCCAGAAGAGGGCTGAATATGTCGGCGCCATCAACAAGGAGAAGGAGCAGAAGTTCCTTGAGGCCAACCGCAAGAAGGAGGGCGTTCAGGAGACTGAATCCGGACTCCAGTACATCATCACCGAGACCGGAAGCGAGGTCAAGCCGACTTCCGACAAGGACACAGTCTACGTTCACTACAAGCTCGCCCTCACCGACGGCACTGTCATCGAAGAGGTCAAGGCTGAGCAGGATGCCGTCATGCTCACACTCAACAGGGTCATCCCTGCATGGACAGAAGGCCTCCAGCTTCTCGGTGAAGGGGGAAAGGCCACTCTTTATGTCCCTTCAAAGCTCGGCTACGGCGAGCGCGGATCCAACGGCATCGATCCTAACACAACACTCGTGTTCGACATCCAGCTTGACTCTGTCAAGTTCTTTGTGGAGCCTGTCGCCGAGGACAAGAAATAATCCCTGCCTTCAGGCAGTGTATGACAAGCCTGCTTTGCGCCCTCGCGCCGAGCAGGTTAAATTTTTACAAAACAAGTAATAAAATAATACCATGGCATTGGAAATAGAAGGCAGGATCAAGCAGAAGCTTGCCAGACAAAACGGACAGGGAGCGAAAGGCTCTTGGACAAAACAGGATTTCGTTCTAGAGTATCAAGACGGCAACTATCCGGCGGATGTGTGCCTGACGGCCTTCGGCAACGACAAGGTCGCCGATCTTGACAAGTACCAGGTAGGAGACTCCGTCAAAGTCGCATTCAATCTCAGGGCAAGGGAGTACAATGGACGTTGGTACAACGACGTGCGCGTCTGGAGAATCACTCCTGCGGGGCAATCGGTTCCGGCTCAGCAGCCAGCATACCAAGCTCCGCAGAATTATGCTCCGGCACCTCAGCCGAATTACAGCGCTCAGCCTCAGGCGGCACCGGCCCCGACCATCGATGACCTTCCAGCGGAAGACCCAAGCAATGATTTGCCGTTCTAGCCGGCTAGAACGGCAAATCATTACCTTCAACTCACTTCGTGACAGCCCCGGTGGGGCAATGGGGAGCGTTCTCCCCATACCCCTTGCGTCGCTTCGCTCCGTATCGCTTGTAATCACTTCGGCTCAGTGAGCGGAAACATCTATCCAGCGGATGTAAGGATCGCGACGCCACCAAGTGAGTTGCTTCTTGGCATAATGACGAGTGTTCCTTTGGATGAGACGGACAGCCTCATCCAAAGGAATTTTTCCGTCAAGATATTCAAAAATCTCCTTATAACCAACAGTTTGCAAAGCCTGACAATACCGGTATGGCAGCAAAGAGCGCACCTCCTCAACCAAACCATCCTCAATCATATTCAAGGCTCGCTCATCAATTCTTGAATATAATTCCTCACGTGGGCGCGTCAACCCGACTTTCTCTATCCCAAATGAACGAATGCGCCTCTCACCTGTTTTGAATGAAGAGAATGGTCTCCCTGAAACCAGACAAACTTCCAGAGCCCGGATGACCCTCTGACTGTTGCGGATGTCAATTTGGGAATATGTCAGGGGATCCTTCCGCTCAAGCTCTTTGGAAAGAGATTCAATTCCATCTTTCTCAAGACGCTCCCATAGTTCGGCCCTTAAAGAAGAATCACCATCAGGAAGGTTGTCAAGCCCATTGCATACAGCATCAATGTAAAACATTGAACCTCCGGTCATAACCACGGTTTCATGTCCTTGGGCGAACAGATCCTCAACCAATTGCACGGCTTCAAGTTCATAATCCCCTGCTGTGTAGGATTGGGAGACGGGAACGGTTTGAATGAAATAATGCTTCACAGCGGCAAGCTGCGAAGCACTTGGGACAGCGGTCCCTATGGACATATTCCTAAAAATCTGACGGGAATCGCATGAAATCACCGGGGAACCATATTCCAAAGCCTTCGAAATGCTGAAGTCCGTCTTGCCGACAGCGGTAGGTCCGAGAATTATGAGAAGCCGGCGCCGAATGCTCATTGGAAAATGCTATATGTCAAGATCTTCCGTCCCATCAAAGACTATCTTTCCATCTTCATCATCGTCCTCCTCTTCATCATCTTCATCATCTTCATCCACATCCGGAGAAAGCGATGCTCCGCCCTCGTCATCGTCATCATCAGGGCCCCAATCAGGTTTCTGTCCTGGCAGATGCCTCTGAGAGTCAGGCAGATCCTCGAAAGCAACATAACCATTCTCAAACTCAATCGGATTAGGTCCCTTGGACTCAACGATTGTCGGAGAGCACCCGGGCTTATCCTCTGTGCCTTCGAAAGTCACAATTACACTCTTTCGGTTAGGGACATCGTAGAAGTACAAGAACGAAGCAACTCCCGCTTTAACCGTCTGAGCCACAGAGACATTGTCCACAGTTCCGCTACCAAGGTCAAACAAGCCATAACGGGCAAGAACACCGCCGCCGGCGTCCATCGCCTTGAACATAATCAACTGATCCTGCGGAAATTCCATATCCGCACGCATCTGCTTGTGAAATTCATAAAGGGTTGTCTCACCCCTCATCTCATAGACCCTGAAGAATCCTTTGATTCCTGCCAGTGTCACCCTGAATTTATATACCATAAATATTTACTCCAATAAACCATTTCAAAATTACAAAAAAACTCGTTCCGTTGCAAAATTATGTGAAAAACACTAATTTCGTGTCATAGGAATGGAGACACCAGAAAACATCATCCGAGACTCCTACAAGAGCGTCCCCGGGCCGGCTGAAGGGCTGTTCAAAGACAATGGCAGCCGCTTCATTTCTTTCGTTTTCCCCGTTGAGACAGAAGAAGAGATCAAGAACATCGTCAGCGACTTGAAAAAGAAGTACCACGATGCGCGGCATCATTGCTACGCCTACCGTCTGGGCTACCTCGGAGACAAGTTCAGAGCCAACGATGACGGAGAGCCGTCCTCTTCCGCTGGAAGGCCGATCTTAGGACAAATCGACTCCAGGGGGCTTAGCGATGTGCTGGTGGTGGTTGTGAGGTACTTCGGGGGCATCAAGTTAGGGATACCAGGCCTGATAAGGGCTTACAAAACTTCCTCCGCGGAGGCTTTGGACAAAGCCGGAAGTGTCGAGAAGATTGCCGGCAAATGGTTCAGGCTCAAATTCGGGTATGAAGCGATGAACAGTGTGATGAAGATTCTCAAGGACATGGATCTTCGCCAGAAGGATCAGAACTTCGGAATGGAATGTACACTTCTGACTTGGGTACGCCTCTCAGCGGAAGAGGATTTCAGAACCAGAACCGGGAAAATAGAGAACTGCACAATAGACGAACTTTAAATCATAATATTATGCCTAAATGTCTAATTTCAATCCAGGATTTTTCAAAGGATGAGGTGCTTCACATTCTTGAGGTGGCAAAGGAATTCGAAGCCAAACGCGAACAGAACTTCCTCGCCGGCAAGGTCGTGGCCTGCCTGTTCTTCGAGCCATCGACACGTACGAGGCTTTCATTCGAGGCTGCGGTCAACAGGCTGGGTGCCAGAGTCATCGGCTTCCCTGACAACCGCAACACCAGCCAGACCAAGGGTGAGACCCTGGAGGACACCATAAAGATCGTGTCCAACTATGTGGACATGATCGTGATGAGGCATCCTCAGGCCGGAGCGGCGGACATAGCGGCATCAGTGGCATCCGTGCCTGTCATCAACGCCGGAGACGGCTCCAACCAGCACCCAACGCAGACCATCCTCGACCTCTATGCTATCCAAAAGACTCAAGGCAGACTCAATGATCTGACTGTGAATATGGTCGGAGACCTCAAGTACGGCCGTGCCGTCCACTCCCTTGTGGAGGCCCTGCGCTGGTTCGACCCTCATTTCATATTCACATCCCCGGAAGAGTTGAACATGCCGAAGAAATATCTCGAGTTGCTTGACCGCGAAAGTATTGACTACCGACAGACAGACAGGATTGAGGACGGGCTGAACATCTGCGACATCCTTTACATGACAAGGGTACAGCAGGAGAGATTCCCTGACATGGATGAATATAATAAGGTAAAGGATGTCTACCGGCTCACCGCGTCGATGCTCGGCTCTGTCAAGCCGAACATGAAAATCATGCACCCGCTCCCGAGGGTCAACGAGATTTCCACCGATGTCGACGACACTCCTTACGCCTACTATTTCCAGCAGGCCGGAGGCGGAATGTATGTCAGGATGGCGATCATCTCGTATCTGCTGGGTTATAGGTAGGTTCTTTGTCCAGCCCCTCCTCGAAAACAGTCCGACAGGCGAACGCGATGACCAAATATGCTTTATTTTGCGGTAAATATTGGGTAAATCCTTTTAAATTGCCTATATTTACCGCAATGTTGGTTTTGATTTTAAACCGCAATATTTAATAATACTTTGAAAATACAATAAAATGAAGAAAGTACACGTTTTCAACGCCGGCCCTTGCCTGCTTCCGCAGGTGGCCATCGACAATGCCATTGAGGCCCTCAGGGACTTCAAAGGAACAGGTGTCTCGGTTCTCAGCATCTCGCACCGCACGAAAGAATGGGACGAGACAATGAACGAGTGCCGCGCCCTCTGGAAGGAACTTCTGAATATTCCTGACACTCATGAGGTCGTGTTCCTTGGCGGCGGGGCGTCTTTGCAGTTTCTCTACGTGGCCATGAACTACCTTGAGAAGAAAGCCGCATATCTTGAGACAGGTGTCTGGGCGAAGAAGGCCCTCAAGGAGGCGAAAGGAATCGGCGAGGCGTACGCTCTCGCAAGCTCGGCTGACAAGAACTACTCTTACATTCCCAAGGGGTACGAGATTCCAACGGACATAGACTACTTCCACATCACCACGAACAACACCATCTACGGTACCGAGATCAAAGAGGACATCGATTGCCCTGTTCCGCTGATCGCTGACATGTCATCCGACATCATGAGCCGTCCGGTGGACGTGAGCAAGTACGATCTCATCTACGGTGGAGCGCAGAAGAACGTCGGTCCTGCCGGTGTGATCTTCGCAATCATCAGGAAGGACTCTCTCGGAAGGGTTTCAAGATACCTTCCTGCGATGCTTGATTACCGCAACCACATTGAGAAGCTCTCAATGTACAACACCCCGCCGGTGTTCTCGATCTTTGTGATGAACGAGACCCTTAAGTGGCTCAAGAGCATCGGTGGCGTGCCGGCCATTCAGAAGATCAACCAGCGGAAGGCTGACCTGCTGTATTCAGAGATCGACCGCAACCCATTGTTTGTGGGTACCGCCGCGAAGGAAGACCGCTCGCTGATGAACGTCTGCTTCGTGATGGCACCGGGTCACGAGGCGCTTCAGGATGAGTTCCTTGCGTTCGCCAAGGAACACGGTATGATCGGCATCAAGGGCCACCGCTCCGTCGGAGGCTTCAGGGCTTCCCTCTACAACGCCTGCACAGTCGAGGATGTTCAGGCTCTGGTTGACTGCATGAAGGAATTTGAGGAACTTAAGAAATAGCTCATCATGAAGGTATTAGTAGCCACACAGAAGCCTTTCTCAGCGGCAGCCGTCGCCGGGATCAAAGAAATCGTCACTGGAGCCGGACACGAGTTCGCCGCTCTTGAGAAGTACGCTGACGCTTCGGAGCTCATTGCGGCTGTCGCAGACGTGGACGCCCTCATCATCCGTTCCGACAAAGTCACCGCAGAGGTGCTTGACGCTGCCAAAAATCTGAAGATCGTTGTCCGCGCGGGAGCCGGCTACGACAATGTGGATCTGGCCGCAGCCACAGCCCACAAAGTGATCGTGATGAACACTCCTGGACAGAACTCCAACGCTGTCGCCGAGCTCGCCATCGCGATGATGATCTACATGAGCCGCAACCAATTCACCCCTGCCACAGGCACTGAGATCCAGGGCAAGAAGCTCGGAATCCAGGCTTTCGGCAACGTTGGCCGTCTGGTCGGCAAGAAGGCCGAGGCTCTGGGAATGAGCGTGATGGCAATCGATCCGTTCATCCCAGCGGATAAAATCCGTGAGGCCGGAGCTGAGCCAGCAGACTCACTTGAGCATATGTATTCGGAGTGCGACTTCATCTCCGTGCATATTCCGGCAACCCCTCAGACCATCGGTTCGATCGGCTACGACCTGATCACCAAGATGCCTAAGGGAGCCTGTCTGGTGAACACCGCCCGCAAGGAGGTCATCGACGAGGCCGGACTGGAGAAGGCTCTTGAGGAAAGGACAGATCTGAAGTACGTCACCGATGTGGCTCCGGACAACTACGCCGCTCTTAAGGAGAAGTTCGGTGTGCGCATATTCGCCACCCCTAAGAAGATGGGCGCCCAGACAGCCGAGGCCAACATGAACGCCGGTCTCGCCGCCGCACGCCAGATCGTGGACTTCTTCGCCACCGGCAACACCCGCTTTCAGGTCAATAAGTAATTTTATGAATATTCAGGTGGCATCCATGCCTTTCGCACCGATGCCGCCTTTTAAGTAATATGCCCGGAGATGAGCCTTCAAGGCACATTGGCATATTATTCATTTAACAATTCTTCAAAAAATATTATGGTAAGAGTAAAACCCTTCGCGGCGATCAGGCCGCCAAAAGATATTGTGACTGAGGTGGCCGCACCACCTTATGACGTGCTTAACTCCGAAGAGGCCAAAGAGATGGCCGGAGAGAAGTCCCTTCTCCACATCACCAAGCCGGAGATCGATTTCAACCCGATGCTTGAGGAGCACGACCCTAAGGTCTATGACGAGGCCGTGAAGAATTTCAAGGAGTGGCAGGCCAAGGGCTGGCTCAGGCGCGACCCTAAGGAGTGCTACTACGTCTATGCCCAGACAATGGAAGGCCGTACACAGTACGGGCTCGTTCTCTGCGCCCACACCGATGATTATGCTTCCGGCAAGATCAAGAAGCACGAACTGACCCGCAAGGACAAGGAGGACGACCGGATGGTCCACGTCCGCATCCAGAACGCCAACATCGAGCCGGTGTTCTTCGCCTACAAGGACAACCACATTCTGAACGAGATTGTCGCCCAGACCATCAAGAAGGCTCCGGAGTACGATTTCATCGATGAGAACAAGTTCGGTCACAAGTTCTGGGTGATTGACGATGACAAGACCATCGACCAGATCACGCGGCTGTTCAACAATGATGTGGACGCCTTCTATGTGGCTGACGGCCATCACCGTACAGCAGCGGCAGCACGTGTCGGAGCCGAGAAGAGGGCGCAGAACCCGAACCACACAGGCGACGAGGAGTACAACTTCTTCATGGCCGTGTGCTTCCCGGAGAGCCAGCTCAAGATCTTAGACTACAACCGCGTCGTAAAGGATCTCAACGGTCTTTCCAAGGAGCAGTTCATCGCGGCTCTTGAGGAGAACTTCACGGTCCGCGAGATGGGTGAGGAGATCTATCACCCTGACCATCTGCACAACTTCTCGATGTATCTGGATGGCAAGTGGTACTCTCTGGAGGCTCTTCCAGGCAGGTACAATGACAAGGATCCGATCGGTGTTCTGGACGTCACGATCCTCTCGAATCTCGTGCTTGACAAAGTGCTTGGAATCAAGGATCTGCGCACGGACAAGAGAATCGATTTCGTGGGCGGAATCCGAGGCCTCGGAGAGCTCAGGCGCAGGGTTGACAGCGGTGAGATGAAGGTGGCTTTCGCCCTATACCCTGTCTCCATGCAGCAGCTCATCGACATAGCAGACACCGGCAACATCATGCCTCCGAAGACCACGTGGTTCGAGCCGAAGCTCCGTTCCGGCCTCGCCATCCACACACTCGATTAGAAGCATCAACGACTTTCAGGCACTTAGACGCTGAGTCTGTGGTTCGGCAAGCTCAACCGCCACTAAGGCGACCGCTGACAAAGCCAGCCACCTTGTCTGAAAGTCGGGCTAATTATGAATATCAAACTATGCGTTATCCCTCCACCTTTTCCAGTGGAGGGATAATTGCTTTCAGCATAAGCCAGTGATTGGGCAGCCTTTGTGACACCTTACCTACCGCCCGTCCCCTCAACCAAGCACGTCAACGATAACGCACTCATATTCAAGCAAAACGCCAATTCCCTTTGGTTGACTCCGGCCAAAGGCGCAACGTTATCTGATTCATTTCTCGAACATTAAGTGCCACCGGTTGATTATCAATCAGTGCCGCGTAAAGCATTGGTAAAATGCGATTTAACACTTCATCTTTAGTGAATCTGCGCTAAAGACAATCTACCAAAATATTCGTTCACAAAGCATTACACGCCACTCATTGGCAATCAACCAGTGCGAACTAAAGCATTGAATGTCAAAGAACTAACACCTTGTCTTTGGTTCAAACACACCAAAGACAAGGTGCTTTATCTATGACAGTAAAGGCGTTACATCCCACGTAGGAACGGGTTTATCCCCATCGGAAAGACACAACCGATGCACCTGCATAGACGCTGCCACTTAGACAACCCAGATGCAACCCAGATGCAACCCAGATGCAACCTCTGATGCAACCTCTGATGCAACCTCTGATGCAACCCAGATGCAGACCTGGACACAACTGATGAAATTCTTTTGGAGTTCTGTGGATAAATGTCTATCTTGACACAAACTTGCTTTCTGGCTTTTGCAACACTCACAAAAGTCTGGATGCGAGGTTTCCTAAACCAACTTAAATTATTGAATTATGGCTCGTTTGAGGCGAATGATCTACCAGAGGGGCGCGGTCGGGCATATCTACCAAAGGGCACGATCCGGATTCGTGGTGTTCTACAGCGTGAAGGACTCGCTTGTGTTCTTCACTATTTTCTCACTTACAGCGACAAAGTACAGAATCCGAGTTCTGGGGCTCTGTTTGATGTACAATCATATTCACGTACTGATTGAAGCCGGGAATCATGAGATTGTGGCCAGGTTCGTGCAGGAGTTCTGTTCAAAGTTTTCCAGAGCTTACAACGCCAGACACCATCTTACAGGAAGGCTGTTCTCCACATTCGGGCTTTCAAACAAACGGGGTGACAAGCAGATCAGGACCTCGCTCGCCTACCTTTACAACAATCCGGTTGAAGACCGCATCTGCAAGCGGGCGGAGGAATGGCATTGGAACTTTCTGGCCTATGCGGGCACCGATCATCCATATTCAGAGAAACTTGTCTTGCGGGAGGCTTCGGTCGGGATGAGAAAAGCTGTAGCGAAAGTAAGGATGCTCCATACCCATGAAAGGCCACTGACTTATAAAGTACTCGATGACCTATTCAAATCCCTGAATATTAATGAGAAAAAGCAACTGGTTGATTTCATTGTCCGGGAATATTCAGTCATTGACTTCAAGAGCACTATCAGCTACTACGGCAGCTATAGGAATATGCTGACCGCTTTCAGCAGCAACACGGGCAGTGAATATGACATCCGTGAACCGCACGATCCATATTCAGGGGCAGCCTACAGGAATATGTCACGCCATCTGGTGGCAGACGGGCGGTTTTCAGGCATCGAGGATGTGCTGAGACTCCAAGCAGAGGAGCGCATCGCCTACCTCAACGAACTCGTCTGCCGCTGCGAGGTCAGCATAGAGCACGCCAGGAAATTCCTGCGGATTGAAGCAGTGGAGAATAACTTTCGAAAACGCAAGCTCTTAAGCCTTTCCCTTCGGGATAATTTAGCCAAAGAGAAAAGCGTTAGTCATTAACTATCTGCAAGTTACACAGCACGAAAAAACATCAAGGGAGTCTGGATAAGGTGGAATCAGTCTGAATGCCCAAATGCCACGAACTGTGATGACACCACGCCTGTCACCACAACTGCAACAGGCAGACCAG
>DJQB01000002.1:0-129045 GCA_002439875.1 Bacteroidales bacterium UBA6397 | reverse complement strand
GATTGCAGTGCACTGTGATGATGTCATGGAAGGAACAGGGCGGCAAATCAGTGGAATCAATCTGTCACATCCTCCTGCACCGTCCAGCTGGAAGGGCAATACAAGCATTTCCGCATTGACTTTGTAAGATCGGAGCAGATGTGAATGGTTCCTTGACTGGCCACACCGTCCAACCATTTTTCGCCGAACGGAGCCGGACGAAGGTCGGTGTCATAGGACTTGACTTTGACCGTCACGTCCGACAGGTTCGAGCAGTTCTGGAACATATAACTATAGCAGCCTGCTGCCACCGGTGTTTCGGGAATAACGACCTTGGTGAGCCCCGTGCAACTTGCAAACATATATTGATAGCAATATTGGGCAAGTGTCGTGGCGGGAAGTTCCGGAATCTCAGTTAAAGACGTGCAGCCCCAAAACATCTTATTGTAACACTCGTCGGATAGTGTTTTGGCTGGAAGATCTGGAGTCTGGGAAAGACTGGTGCAGTCTTGAAACATACCATTATAGCAATTTGCCGCCAATGCTGTGGCAGGGAGGGCTGGAGGTGTGATTAAAGATGAGCATCCTGAAAACATCAGCAGATAGCATTTTGCCGCCAATGTTGTTGCTGGGAGCTGCGGAGCCTCTGAAAGGGATGTACAGCCTGAGAACATATTCTGGAAGCATCCCACTCCAAGTTCCGTGGCCATGATCTTCGGAGACTTGGTGAGTTTCGAGCAACTTTTGAACATTGATTCGTAACTTTGTTCACTCACTTTAAGCGCCGGCAGCACATCCGGAGCTGACTCCAAACTTTCGCAATATTGAAACATGCTCTGATACGATTGCTTGCCTATTGTTTCCGCAGGAAGCTTTGGTGCCGTTTTTAATTTTTTACACCCCGAGAACATGACTGCATAACAATACTCTGTAACCGATTTCGCAGGTAAAGCAGGTGCTTCCGTCATATTTACACAACGGGAGAACATCCATTGGCAATTATTTGTGCCGGAAAAAGACTCGACCATCAAATCAGTGACATTAGACAGGCTTGAGCACTCATTAAACATATTGCTCAAGGCATATCCATCTGCGGAAATGGCGGAAATCTGAGGCATCATCGTAAGGGAGGAGCATTTATAGAACATAGCATAATATGAATTCGAAGGCAAATGACTCGCTGGAAGATCCGCAGCCTCCGTCAATGCCGTACACCCCATAAACATATACGCATAACAATAATCGGCTAGTTCTGTCGCGGGAAGAGCGGGCGTTGCTTTCAACGAGGTACATCCACTAAACATCTTACAATAGCTATTCTTAGCGAGTTGGGTCGCAGGAAGTTCAGGTGCTGATGTCAATGCCGAGCACCCTTCAAACATGGATAAATAACAATTGTCAGCAAGTTCTGTCGCAGGAAGAGCGGGTGCAGTGGCAAGGGACGAGCAATCTTTGAAAAGACTACGGAATCTGGCGTCTTTGGTGCTGGTTGTGCCATAATTCTCCCAATCAATGAGAGTCCTTATGTCTCCGGTGCATTTGACAGGCACATTCCCGTCAGAGAACGAAATCTGACTGAATAAAATCAGAGCGGTTCCCTCTTTATAGGCTGCCGTACCACACTGGCTTTTCCCGCGAAGACGAAGCGTTCCGAGGGCATCACCGAATTTGACCTCAGCATCGGAGACAACATTCGCCCAATCAGCATCGCCTACTGAATATTCTATGCCGGATAATCCATCCGCCAATGTCATCTTGAACGTCTGCTCACCTGCCGCTGAGAAGGTGACGTAAGGATATTCATCCGCGGCTCCTTCAACGCTGCCGAGGTTGGTGACAAGGTTGCGCTTGATCTCCAATGTTTTGGTAGTGCTTTTATAGGAGTCTTTCCCCTCCGAATCCGTGAAGACCAACTTGAAGCCTTCGGACAGACTCTCCGGGAATATCGCGATGTAATAAGTCTTGCCAGCCTCGATGTCGCCAGCGATGGAGACACTGCTTGAAGCATCCGCTGTGACAGCGGCCTTTGGCTCACTGTCAGTCATGGTGATGTCCGCGGACCCTGCGAGTTTGTCATCAGTGTCATTGCTCACAAGGGTGATCTTCGAGCAGGATACGGTCGGAGTCACTTTGACGAAGCCTACTATATTCTTGAAACTCAGGCTTCCGTCTTTGGATTCCGCCATCATCAATGCAGATTCAGGATCGAATGAACCGAGCACAGCCTTCTGCTCGCTTTTCAGAAACACGCCTTTGAGAGTTTTCTCTGAGACTGTCACGTCTTTCTGGTAGGGATAGAGCGCAGTGTAGCTGTCCGCTGTTTGGCTGACCTCTCCTTTGAACTTGCCACTGCTCTTGCCTTCACCTTCTGTCAGAGTGAACCCGACATTCTTGCCGGCTCCGTCAATCACAGTGATCGCATCGCCCTTTGTCCAGTTGATGACCTTGCTGTCATCAGAACTGATTGCGGCCTTGGTCTCAGCATTCTCCTGATTCGCTGTCAGAGTCACGGAAGCATTACCGGTCGGATTCTTATCCGGAGATTCAACGCTTTCCTTGGTACAGCCTGCGAATCCTGACAGAACAGCAAGCACTATGATTGTCCTTATGATTGTTTTCATGATCGCCAGATTATTGCCAGGAAAAATCTTCTTCGTTCAAGTTTTCGGTGTCGGAGGCTCCGCTCATGCTATTGAGCAATCCCGACTCTGGTTCAAGGGCCAAATACTCCACCTGTGGAGTCTGGTACGTTTTAAGTCGTTCTGTTTTCATTTTTCAGATAAGTAATTTGAAGTCAAAAGTTACCCCCCCCCATTGAATTATGCAATAGTTACAAGGTTTTTTTTCTACTATTTACATAAGGCCTATCTAAACGGAGACAGTGTTAAACTTGATTTCAAGGGTTTACCATTAACATCTACAGATTATGAGGAATATTTATTAATTTTGCACTGCGTTCCATTGGCTAATGCGGGGATATTCAGAAAGTCTGGACCTGCAAAGGAGGCGCAAAAAAGACTGAACAAAACAGATCAAGGATATGCACATCGCGATAGCAGGCAACATAGGCAGTGGCAAGACCACGCTGACAAAGATGCTGGCGGCCCATTACGGATGGACGCCTAAGTTCGAATCGGTTGACTTCAACCCTTATCTCTCCGATTTCTACGCGGACATGGAGCGCTGGTCGTTCAATCTCCAGATATATTTCCTGAACAAAAGGTTCAAGGATGTGGTGGAAATCTCAAGATGCAGCGATGTCATCATCCAGGACAGGACGATCTACGAGGACGCCCGGATTTTCGCCCCCAACCTTCACGACATGGGGCTGATGAGCACAAGGGATTTCGAGAACTATTCGGATCTTTTTGACCTCATGATGTCTTTGGTCAGCAAGCCGGACCTGCTGATTTACCTGAAATCCTCGATTCCTAATCTCGTGGCGCAGATCCAGAAGAGGGGCAGGGAATACGAGAGCAGCATCCGAATTGACTACCTCACGGGCCTCAACAAACGCTACGATGACTGGATCTCAAAATATGACGGCCATCTTCTGGTCATCGATGTGGACAACATCAAGTTCGAGAATCGTCCGGAAGACTTCCAGACCGTGACCGACAAGATTGACGCGGAGCTCTTCGGCCTGTTCCCCGAGGTCAGGCAAATTGACGAATAACCGGCTTGGTAAGCGGCGAATACGGGTTGCCGCGGATTTTCAAAGATTTAAACTGTTTAAAAAATATGTCAGCTACAAGACCGACAATCATCGAGTTCGTGGAGAAGTACACCCACGAGTTCTCTTCCCATGTGTTCCTCCGCGAGAAGGTGGACGGGAAATGGACCGAGACATCATTCGGGCAGACCCGCAAGGAAGGCTATCGCATCGCTGCCGGACTCATGGCCATGGGTCTCCGGAAAGGGGACAAGGTGTCCCTTCTCTCTGAAGGCAGGAACATGTGGATTCTCGCCGAGTTGGGAATCCTTTATGCCGGAGGCGTGAATGTTCCTCTCTCTATAAAGCTCGAGGAAAGTAATGACTTGACTTTCAGAATACAGCATTCCGAGTCGCGCTACATCATAGTCTCAGGGCGGCAGCTTCCCAAGATCCGCAGGATAATCTCCCAACTGGACTGCGTGGAGAAAGTGATTGTGCTGGACAATGTTCCGACCACCAACGCAAAGGAAGTCTCGATGGAATGGGTACAGGCTCTCGGTGACAGTTATCTTTTCGGTCACAAGGCCGAGTTCGAGGAGCGTTACAAGTCCGTGCAGCCTGACGACTACGCCACAATCAGCTACACTTCCGGCACCACAGCCGACCCTAAGGGCGTTCTGCTGACACATCGCAACTACACGGCCAACGTAGAGCAGGCCCACTCCGTAATCGGTGTGAAGCCGGATTCCACGATGCTAATCATCCTGCCTCTTGACCACTGTTTCGCCCACGTTGCCGGATTCTACACGATGATGTCCTACTGCAGCAGCATCGCCACCGTACCTACCGGAGCCAACCCGCTCGCAACGCTAAGGAATATTCCTATAGCGATCAAGGAGGTCCGTCCGCACGTGATGCTGTCCGTCCCTGCGCTTGCCCGCAACTTCAAGAAGAATGTCGAGACCACGATTCACAAGCAGGGGCCGAAGGTCGAGAAACTCTACAACTTCGCCCTCAACCTCGCAATCTCTTACAATAAGGAATATTACAACAGAGGTGGTTTCCTCCAGCTTTGGAAGAAGCCGTTGATGGCCTTGTTCGACAAGATCATATTCAAGAAAGTCCGTGAGGGATTCGGCGGCAGGATGGAGTTCTTTGTCGGTGGCGGTGCGCTTCTGGACATCGAGCTTCAGAAATATTTCTGCGCCATCGGCATCCCGATGTTCCAGGGCTACGGTGTGTCTGAGGCGACACCTATCATCTCAGCCAATTCCGAGGGACACGCGATGTTCGGCTCTTCCGGCCGTGTGGTGAAGCCGCTTGACCTAAAGATCTGTGACGACAACGGCAACGAGGTTCCGCTCCGCACCAAGGGAGAGATTGTCGTTCGCGGAGAGAATGTGATGGCCGGTTACTGGAAGAACCCTCAAGGCACCGCCGAGGCTCTCCGTGACGGCTGGCTGCACACCGGGGATATGGGCTATATGTATGATTCTGAATATCTTTTCGTTGTGGGTCGCTTTAAGTCCCTGTTGATTTCCTCCGACGGTGAGAAGTACAGTCCGGAAGGTTTCGAGGACTCCTTGACCGACAGTTCCAAATACATCGAGCAGGTCATCCTGCACAACAACCAGGATCCTTACACGATCGTGCTGATTGTTCCCGCTAAGGACGCTCTCAAGGAATATGCTTCCTCGAAGGGTCTGGATCCGGCCTCGCGTGAGGGCAAGGAGGCGATGCTGAGGAAGATTCAGGAGGAGATTGACTCCTACAAGAAGGGTGGCTCTCACGGCGGGATGTTCCCGGAGAGGTGGTTGCCGGCTGCCGTGGCCGTGCTTCCGGAGCCGTTCACCGAGCAGAACGGCTTGGTGAACAGCACCATGAAGATTGTGCGCGGCAAGGTCGAGAAGCACTATGCTGACCGCATCGAGTACGCCTACACGGCCGAGGGCAAGAACCTGCTCAACGAGAAGAACATCGAGAGTCTTTAGCCTATTTTACAATGAGTGCTTTATATTCCCGTTTTTTTGCATTGGCCGCATCTGTTCTTGCGGCTTCGGTGTTAGGTGCCGGCTGTGGTGGTTCGGACAACGAAAAGAAAGAGGAACCGGATGTTCCACCGGTCGAAGAGGTGGTCTTTGCGCGTGGGGCGGACATAAGCTGGGCTTCGGAGATGGAATATGACATGGCTCACAATCCGTCCAGAATCAATGGGACAGCTTTCAAGGATGCCAAAGGGAACACGGGGCTGCTTCCGGTGCTGAAGAGCGCAGGTGTCAATGCCATTCGTCTTCGCGTTTGGGTGAAGCCTGAGGATCCTAACGGTTGGAGCGGCAAGGATGATGTCGTGACGATGGCCAAGCGGGCTGCCGATGTGGGGATGTCGGTGATGATTGATTTTCACTACAGTGACTTCTTCGCTGATCCCGGAAAGCAGATCACTCCAGCGGAGTGGTCAGGACTGGATCTTAAGGGACTTTCCGCCAAGGTAGCCGAGCACACCAAGGATGTTCTCTCAGCCCTGAAATCCGCCGGAGTGACTCCTCTGTGGGTTCAGGTCGGCAATGAGACCCGTCCCGGCATGCTATGGGAAACCGGTCGGCTTTACAATGACAAAGGGGAGATTGCCGGTGGTTGGAAGAACTACACTGCGCTTAACAACGCTGGCTACGATGCCGTCAAGGCCATATTCCCGAGAGCGCAGGTTATTGTCCACATTGACAACGCCTATCAGGACAACTCTTGGTTTTTTGACAAGCTCAAGGCCAACGGTGGAAAGTTCGACATGATTGGACTCTCGCACTATCCGATGGCTGGCTCCGGAATGACATGGAAGGCTATGAACTCGGCTGCGATTCTGAACATCAAGACATTGGCCGCAAAATACGGTTGCCGGGTTATGGTCTGCGAGATTGGTGTGAGTGGCAGTGCCTCAGACCTTGCAGCCTCAACTAAGTGCGTGAAAGATTTCATGAACTCGGCCAAAGCTTTGTCCATCTGCGCCGGGGTCTTCTACTGGGAACCGGAAGTTGACGGTAAGTGGAGACCTTCGATCTACGAGAAGCCTGACCGCAACTGGGGAGCATACGGAGCAGGCGCCTTTACCTCCGATGGCTCCGCTCTCTACCCGACTTCTATCCTCGCAGCCTTCGGGGAATGAGAAATAGCCTAAGGGCTGTCTGCTTCTACAGCGGGAAGAGGCCATAGAGCTCGGCGTCGATGCGGTCCGTGATGGAGGCGAAGTCCTCGGGGCGGTTCTCGAAGTCAAGGTCATCCGCCTCGATGGTGAGGATCTTGCCGTCATATTCATTGATCCACTTGTCGTAACGGTCGTTCAGGCCGCTGAGATATTCAATGCTCATCGTCTGCTCGTAGTCGCGGCCACGCTTCTGGATCTGCGCCACGAGGTGCGGCACCGATGACTTGAGGTAGATCAGAAGGTCGGGCTTGCGCACCGTGGCGGCCATCACGTTGTAGAGGTCCATGTAGGTCTCGTAGTCGCGCTTGGTGAGGTTGCCCATGGCGTAGTTGTTGGCCACGAAGATGTGCACACCCTCGAAGAGGGTTCTGTCCTGGATGATGACATCCTTGCTTCTGGCGATTTCAAGCACGTCCTTGAACCTCTGGGCGAGGAAATATGTCTCCAGATTGTACGACCAGCGGGGGATGTCCTTGTAGTAGTCCTCCAGATAGGGGTTGTAGGTCACCGACTCGTACTTCGGTGTCCATCCGTAATGGGCGGCGAGCATCCGTGTGAGGGTGGTCTTGCCGCTGCCTATGTTGCCTGCTATTCCTATGTGCATTATTGATGTTCTTTTGTGTTATTTCAGTCGCTTCGACAAGCTCAGCGGCCGATGGGATCGATCTCTATTCCGTCACCATCCCAGTCAGGGTCTTCCTCCGGCTCGTTGAAAGGCTGGAGGAACGGGTTGTGGGTACGCTCGTCAGCGATAGTGGTGCGGTGCCCGTGGCCAGGGAGCACATCCACATCCCCCGGCAGACCCATAAGCTTGTCCATCACGCTGACTATCTCTCTGTCATAATCCCCTCCAAGGTGGTCGGTGCGTCCGATTGCGCCGGCGAAAAGGGTGTCACCGCTCAGCAACACCTTGTCCGCCTCGCAATAGTAGCAGACACAGCCCGGAGTGTGTCCGGGAGTGGTGATCACCTTGAACGGAGCGCCTTCCAGAGTGTCCAGAACATCCCCGTCCTTTATGTCCACAGTCTTGATCATAGAAGAATCCGGAGCCGTCAGCCCGAAATCCCTCACAGCGTTCCGGTTGTTGTCCAGCACAATCTTGTCCTCCGGGGACATCAGCACCGGCACCGAATATTCCCCAACAACCTTAAGCACGCCATGCACATGGTCAAAATGCCCGTGTGTCAGCCACACAGCCTTCGGCTTCAGTCCCTCAGCAGCGATAAACTCCTTGAGCCGTCCGAACTCCTCCTGCCAGTAGCACCCCGGGTCCACAATCACGCAATTCCCCTCCGCGTCCCAAAGCACATAGCAATTCTCACGGAAAGAATTGAATATAAATGTCTTGATGTTAAGTTGATGATTCATTAATTAATGCCTTTTAAGTTTATTACGGTCCGGATCAAATAAAGCCAGTTGAGCCCCGTGTCTGGACCAATAATCATCGTATGACACGTGCTCTATCTTTTTTGAAGGAGACAACACTTCATCCTTGTATTGAATATATTCTTTTCCCAATTAGCCTCTTTTGTGTAATCCCTGCTGGAATGTTTTTGTCCAAACATGCCTGGTTTAGCGTTTTCCTTCATCCTCATACAGCACAAATCAACAAAGGAAGTTTAAAACTTTGTTTAGAAACAAAGATACATATTTTCGTTAAATTTGTGGAATAAAGCGGAAATGATGAGCAAGAAAGAATATATCGAGATCCGGGGGGCGGAGGCGCATAACCTCAGGGGGGTGAACGTGGATATTCCCAGAGGGGAACTGGTGGTCGTGACGGGACTTAGCGGCAGCGGGAAATCCTCGCTGGCGTTCGACACGATCTACGCCGAGGGGCAAAGGCGGTACATGGACACCCTCTCCACCTACGCCAAGCACTTCATGGGAGTGCTGGAAAAGCCTGAGGTAGAGAGCATCACGGGACTGAGTCCGATCATCGCGATCGAGCAGAAGACAACGGGGAACAACCCCCGATCGACCGTAGGGACCATCACAGAGATATTCGACTTCCTCCGACTCCTCTACGCAAGGGCCTCAAGGGCATATTCACCGGTCACGGGGAAAGAGATGGTCCGCTACACGGATGCCCAGATCGTGGACCTCATAATGAATGAATATCAGGGGAAGAAGTGCTACCTGCTCTCTCCGTTGGTTGTTGGCCGCAAGGGACACTACCGGGAACTGTTCGACCAGCTCCGCAAGCGTGGCTACACCGAAGTCAGGGTGGACGGGAATATCCTCCCGCTGAACGAAGTCGAGGCTCTGGACCGCTACAAGAGCCATTTCATCGAGCTGGTTGTGGACAAGCTCAAGCCATCGGAGGGAGACGGGAAGCGGGTGCGGGACTCCGTGATGACAGCGCTGAACCTCGGCAAAGGCTCGGTCGCCCTGCTGGAATCCGGCTCTGACAAACTCCGTCATTTTTCCAAGCATCTTGTCGATCCTGATTCGGGAATATCTTTGCAGGAGCCGGCGCCACACTCTTTCTCATTCAACTCTCCCGAAGGCTACTGTCCTCACTGCAAAGGACTTGGAATGATAGTGGATGTGAATATGGACACGATTATCCCGGACCGTTCCGTCTCGATAGCGGACGGTGGAATAGTTCCGCTGGGGAAGATGCGCGAGACCAAGAAATATGACGTGATCCGCTCCATCGCACGGAAATACAACTTCTCCCTGTACGATCCCATCGACTCGATTCCTGACGAAGCGATATCCCACATAATATTCGGAAGCGACGAATTGTTCCGTGTCGGGGAAGGGAATCTGTCAGAGATGGTGACGTTCGATGGAATTGTGGAGGACATCGATGACAAGATCGTGTGCCCTGTCTGCCACGGGACGCGCCTGAACGAAAACGCCTTATGCTTCAAGATTGACGGAAAGACCATCGCAGAGGTGGCCGCGATGGAGATGACCGAACTCAAAGCCTGGTTCGCTTCCCTGCCGGGGAAATTAAACCAGAGAGAGAACAACATAGCCCGTGACATCCTCAAGGAACTAAACGAAAGGGTTCAGTTCATGCTCGACGTAGGCCTTGACTATCTGTCACTTGACCGCCCTACGGCTTCGCTTTCCGGAGGTGAGGGCCAAAGAATCAGGCTCGCCACCCAAATCGGCTCCAAGCTCGTCAACGTGCTCTACATTCTGGACGAGCCGTCCATCGGACTGCACCAGAGAGACAACCGCAAGCTGATCAATTCGTTGAAGGAGTTAAGGGACGAGGGTAACTCCGTGATGGTCGTGGAGCACGACTACGAGACGATGATGAACGCCGACTGGCTTGTGGACGTGGGTCCGGGAGCGGGCGAAAAAGGCGGAAGAATATGCCTGAACGCTTCTCTGAAGGCTCTGATGGAATATTCACCGGAAAATGGAAAGGTTCCGGCATCGCTGGACAAGGAGACCGCAAGGCACTGCATATTCGGAAAGTCAAAGACTCTGGATTACCTTCAGGGGAAGGATTCCATTCCGGTACCGTCCGTACGCCGCACAGGAAGCGGCAAGTTCTTGAGCATCAATGGAGCGAGAGGGAACAACCTTAAGAACGTGTCTGTGAACTTTCCGCTGGGATGCTTCATCGGAATCAGCGGAGTCAGCGGAAGCGGAAAGTCAACGCTCATCAACGAGACTCTGATGCCGGTTCTCAAGAACAAGTTCTACAGGGCGAAGATGCGTCCTTTGGCCTACGATTCGATCGAGGGTGTCGAGAACATCGACAAGCTGATCGAGATCGACCAGAGTCCGATCGGACGTTCGCCGAGATCCAACCCTGCGACATTCACCGGCGTGTTCAACGACATCCGCAACCTGTTCGCCGACACTCCTGACGCAAAGGTCCGCGGATTCAAGGCCGGGCGGTTCTCGTTCAACGTGGCCGGTGGCCGCTGCGAGACCTGCAAGGGGGCCGGAATCAAGGTCATCGAGATGAACTTCCTGCCGTCTGTCAATGTGCTCTGCGATGAGTGCAGGGGAAAGAGATACAAGGAGGACACGCTTGCCGTGCATTATAAGGGCAAGAGCATCAACGATGTGCTTGAGATGCCCATCAGCGAGGCATACGAGTTCTTTAGGCCGATACCTGCGATCGCACAGAAACTGAAGGCGCTTGTCGATGTCGGCCTCGGCTACGTTCATCTCGGACAGTCAGCCGTGACACTTTCCGGAGGTGAGAGCCAGCGTATGAAACTGGCCGCCGAGCTGTTCCGCAAGGCCACCGGCAACACCCTGTACATCCTGGACGAGCCGACTACCGGCCTCCATTTCGAGGACATCAAAGTGCTGCTCAACGTCCTGCAACAGCTTGTCGATCAAGGCAACACGGTAATCATCATCGAGCACAATCTGGATGTCCTGAAAAGTGTCGATTACCTTTTCGACCTCGGCCCTGACGGTGGTCGCAGAGGTGGCCGGATCGTCGCCCAAGGCACCCCCGAAGCCCTCGCCCGGGACCCCGCCTCCGTCACCGGCCCGTTCCTCAAGGAGATCCTCGGCTAGGAAAAGTGTAGTTTCCGACGCTGTACAGTTCGCATTGAAAGGCTTGGATTCGCGACATTGCATTGTCTTACACATAGGTCTTTCTCTCTGGTCATTCATATAATAGTGACAAGCAACGTACTTATTTCCATATAGTTAACACTTCGCCTTAGGTACAGATCGTCCTAAGGCAAGCAGATAGAATATTCATTATTAATAATTTATAAATCACGCCCTCCTCTTCATTTGCAATCTTATAATCAGTCACGTTCACTACAAATCAATCACATATCACGCAGGGAAAGGGTGGAATATTCAATCAGCCAATTCTTGTGACGAGAGGCTATTGATCTGGCCTTATCTTTCAGGATAGAAATGTTGATTTTCTCCGGATTACGCTTGCATTCACCGATCACTATATGTTTCTCATTTTCATCAACCGCGACCAAATCTATCTCATTGTTCTCACCAACCGCGCCATTCCTTCCTGACTCCCAGTAATTTGTCACGACATTATACTGCCCTATCTCCATATATTTCTGACGGAAATAACGTTCCAGGCAAAAGCCGGAGAAGGTCTCATAATCAGCGAGTATCTTTTCACGGATAAAATCCATGTTGCCTATCTCAACAGCACTTCTATATTTATAGATGAATCTGAACCAAAACATCAGAAAATTATCTGAGATGCAATACCTTACATTGCGCGTGTTGTCCCCCGCCTGGTAAGGTTTACGCTTAGACACAATGTTATAATCCACCTCCAATCTGTCCAGATAGCCTCCGGTCTCAAAACCCACATAACTTTTTATGTCACCACGGGATGTATGTCCTTGAGCAATAGCAGCAAGTATGGAGAAATAGTTCCCATAATCCTTACCGAACTCATCTGAGAACAGTTCCCTACCCTCATCAATAAAATATGAACCTAAAGACACCGTTGCATTGATCATGCTCTCTTTTGAGACAGCATTCTGATCCATCAGCAGTTCCACATATTTAGCGACTCCACCGGTAATCATATACAAACATAGCAGGTCATCCGGTGTGTAATCAGGATTATAGTCTCTCAAAATCTCCTTAATCGTGCCAATAGAAAACGGCTTTATCTTGAAACGCGCAGTGGCTCTGCCATAAAGCGGCTCATCCTTGTCATCAAAAATCTTTTTCATCTTTGAATATATGGAGCCGCATATAACAAGATTTATCCTGCTGTACTGCTTGTTACTGTCCCACACATCCTGAAAATCAGAGAATATAGCATTGTTTGCATACTTCAGATTCTGAAACTCATCCAGAACTAATGTGAAATTCCGACGTTTGGATATCCCCATAATCGCTGAAAAAAGCCTTTTGAATGAAGCAAAGTCGCCCAAATCCTCCCCCAACACATCACGGACAATATCAGCAAGTTCCTCGCAGAGCAAGGCCTCGCTTTTCTTGCCCACAAAGAAATACAAGAACGGAATCTTATTGAAAGCCTTTTTCATAAGAGTGGTCTTTCCGATGCGTCTGCGCCCAGTGACCACTATCATCTGCGCATTCTGTGCAGACATTCTCTCATATTTTCGCAAGGCCTCTATTTCAGCCTCTCTATCATAAAATTTCATACCATCTATAATTAACGCAACCACGGTTACAGTAACTGCGGTTACAAAGATAGCAAAAATAACACGAATGATAAAAAAACACGGTTATGTGTAGAGTATATGTGACTGAACCCATAACAAAAAGACGCACCCTCCTTCTACCCGATACGGGCTGGAGGAGGGTGCGTTAGCATATTCATTTACAAGAGCTTGCGCTCCACGGCATCTACCGTTCCCAGGCGAGGGCGGAGGCGCCGAGAATGGCAGCGTCGGACTCCTTAAGCTGGGAATAGACGAGTTGGACCTTGTTCTTCCAGAGAGAGAGAACATTGTCGTTCATCGAACGGAGAATCGGCTCGGTGAGGAACTCTTTGCTTCTTGCGAGACCACCGAAGAGGACGATGGCTTCAGGTGCGGAGAACGCGATGAAGTCGGCGAAAGCCTCTCCGAGGAGAGTTCCGGTATATTCAAAGATCTTGATTGCAAGGGCGTCGCCTTCCTTTGCGGCCTCGTAGACATCCTTCGAGGTGATGTTGTCAAGGCTGCGGAGAGATGATGGCTCATTGCTCATGTCCAGCCACTCGCGGGCGGTTCTGGCGACTCCGATCGCTGAGCAGTAGGTCTCAAGGCAACCGTTCCGGCCGCAGTTGCAGTGACGTCCATTGTGACGAACTATCGTGGTGTGACCAAGCTCGCCGGCGAATCCGTCGTGGCCATAGACCATCTCACCGTTGATGACGATTCCGCTTCCTACACCGGTGCCAAGGGTGATCATAATGAAATTTTTCATTCCTCTTGCGGCACCGTAGGTCATTTCACCCATCGCGGCAGCGTTGGCATCATTGGTGAGGGTCACAGGGATTCCGCCCATCGCCTCGGAGAGCATTGCAGCGAAAGGTATGGCACCCGCCCTACCCCAAGAAAGGTTCACGGCATTCTCCACCTCTCCGGTGTAGTAGTTGGCGTTAGGCGCTCCGACTCCAATTCCACGGATTTGGCCTTCTGCATTGGCATCAGAGATGATCTTCTTCAAGGCTGCGGCCAATTCCTCGATGTAAGGCTCCACTTCAGTGAAATTATCCGAACGGATCACGGTCTGAGCCAGCACAGTTCCACGCGCGTCAACCACACCGCATTTGGTGGTCTGTCCACCAACATCTATTCCTATTACTAAAGTCTGTTCCATAATATTTTTATGATTAGTCCCGGTAAATAATGTTTTACCGGGACATATTATCAATTAAGCGGTCTTTTTTACCTTGGAGCCGAAGAGGGCATACCAAAGGATATAGGCAACAGCGATGATGACAACAACATAGCTCATCAGGTAGCCTGAGAAATCAGCGACAGCGCCCTGGATGAGAGGCAGGATTCCTCCACCGCAAACCATCACCATGAACAGACCGGAAGCGATTGAGGTGTATTTGCCAAGTCCCTCAACAGCGAGGTTGAAGATCGCGCCCCACATGACAGATGTGCAGAGACCACAGAGGATGAAGAACATCACACCGATTGGAATCTCAGCAAGGGAGAACGAAAGCTGAGAGGTGATGGCAGGGAACTTGACGGTTGTCGTGTCGCCAAGTATCATTCCTAGGAGAAGGAATACGATAGCGACAGTTCCGACAAAAGCAACCATGGCGCGGCTGGAGACTTTGCCGCCCACGGAAGCACCTACAAGACGGCCCACGAGCATCAGGAACCAGTACATTCCTACGATTGTTCCGGCCACCGCGGCGCTGATGCCAAGCTCCGGAGTCATTGTCATATACAGATTGACGAAATTAGGGATTCCGACCTCGACTCCGACATACAGGAAGATCGCGATGATTCCAAGAACGAAGTGTCTGAACGACAGAGCGCCTTTGACATTCTCACTGAGGGTGAGCTTGCTGGAGTCACCGGATACGGCCGTAGCCTCGTGTTCTGGCTCAGGAATCTTAGACACGGCGATGATGAGAAACGCAAGCGCGAAGATACCCATGGCAATGAAAAGCGCCGGGTTCGCGTCAGAGATCTGAGTGTCATTGGCCACGTCACCGATGAGGTATCCTACAAGAACCGGCACGATAGTGGCGCTCAGCGAATTGCAAGAGCCTCCCCACTGAATGAGCTGGTTGCCTCTGTTGCCGCCACCGCCAAGGGTGTTGAGCATAGGGTTGACAACCGTGTTGAGCATGCACATTGAGAAACCGGAAACGAATGCACCGAGAAGATAGACAGCGAAACTGCCGGCGATTCCTGAAAGGAATGTGATGCCGACTCCGATGAATCCTACTGTCACTGCCGCGAGGGCGGTGAACTTGTAGCCTTTCTTGGACAGGATCATACCGGCAGGCAGACCCATGAAAGCATAGGCGATGAAGTTGGCCGCATTACCCAGCTGAGACATAAAGTTCGATGCCGCAAACTGCTGCTTCACGATGACTCCGAACGGATTCTGGAATCCAGTCACAAAGGAGATCATCGCAAACAGGAAGAACATTATCACAATAGCGAAAATGTTACCTTGTTGTTGTTTTTTTTCCATTTGTAAGATGTTTTATGTTATCGAAAATAATTTCGTGGCATATTCCACAAATTTAGCAAATTAATTTCAATTTTGAATCAGATTCCATTGTAGTTATCCCATCGCCACCTGATATTTTCCTTATCCGTGAACTCCGGAATGACTATCCTTGGAGGAATAGAGGCACCATAATCCAACCTCGCCCTGCCGGACAACTCCACGTCTCCCTCTGGACTTATTCTCAAATGTCCGGTGTCAAAGAGCGTATGAATATCCACACGCATCGCAATCCCGTTCGCCACCGTATCCTCGCCTTTATATTTATATGGTTTAATATGAGCCGCCTCAAGAATTTCGGGCATAGTAACGTTTGTGATGATACACCTTTTACAAGATTCCAAAACGACTTTCCTAAATGCTGCCTGTCTAGGTCGTGACACACTGTAAGATACCCTTTTCCTCTCCATCTCAGACGCTATGTCGTTAATTCCCGAATCAGATATGGGAGCGAAAGAGGATTTCGAAACCACAGCCCTGATCTCATCAATTATAAGTTGATTGACATAATATATCTCTTCCGATCTGGATTCTCCCTCGATATTCACATAACCATAATTGGAAAGGAACAGAAAATACTCTCTGGCAAACCGCTGATCGTTGTCTTTCGGTGTGCAATCAGGCCAATTCTCCAACATAATCCGATGCGCGCGGAATTGTAGAACGAAATTGTGGTAATCCTGAAGCTCCGCCCTACACCCGGATAATGGGATGACGATTCTCAGAAACTCTTCATTCGTCAGATATGCTTGTGAATGATCATAATCGTACAAATCCAACAGGATTCTCAACAGTAGTGCCAACGGGTGGAAATTCAAACCATTATCATTCCACAACCGACACTCCTCCGGTTTCTGGATAGCCGGATTCGGCAATGTCAAGGACTGTATCACCTTTACCGCAAATTCAGACTGGGAAATGTCATGGTCGGCAACCTTTCTTCCGAAATCCGTAAGTTCAATCAATCCAGAATGATTACCATTGGCAGGAATCAATCCTACAGCCTTCCAATATTGGCCTGAATTCCTTATCAAGTTTCTCTCTCCTGTCCTTGATGACAATTTGACATCAACCGCACCCTTTATGTCGTTGGATAAATCCTCCATCTCCTTTGCGAAATCCGGAGAACTGTACTTTATGCCACGACCTTCTTTCTCAAGTTTCCGCATTCTTGAGAGCACGCCCAAAAGGACAACAGGATCGTTGATTCCTTCTGTACATTGCAGACTTGCCCATTTCCATTTGAAGTCCGGGAAAGGCTTGACCGGAACAAAATCAAGTTTTAGCATAGTTTATTCTTTATATAAGTTAAACATTTCAGCCACCGCCTTACCTAAAAGAGGCGGAACCGCATTACCAATCTGTCTGTAGATTGAAGAATTTGACCCGCAGAATTCAAAATCAAGAGGAAAACTTTGTATTCTTGCAAGTTCCCGGCAAGTCATTCGTCTCTGGCCATTCGGGTGAGGAAGAATAACCACCCCTCCCCTGCTGTCGCCTCTTGCCGTAACCGTAGGAGCAGGTTTGTCCGGATCCAAAGGCCTATGACCTATATATCCATTAAAATTCAACTTGTATTTTGAATATGTGTGGTTGCATAAATCATTAGGTTTGTCCGGATCCGGGACCACAGCCAGCGCATCACGCACACTGACCCACCGTTTCAATCCATTTTTACCATCCTTGTCACAGACTGGATCCGGGAAGGAATATTCAAAATCAATGTCATTCCTGACCCCTACTATAATGACCCTGATCCGTGTCTGGGGTACTCCGTAATCCGCCGCATTCAGTATCTTGTAAGACACTGAATAACCGAGGGCGGAAAAGTCTGACAATATCATTCTGAACACTTTGCCCCCGGAAAGGCTCGTGAGTCCTTTTACATTCTCCGCCACAAAGAATTTAGGCTTTTTAGCGTCAATGACACGGACAAGTTCCTTGTAAAGACTGTTTCTCTCATCCTGCTCGTTTCTCTTTGTGTTCGCTACCGAAAAACCTTGGCAAGGGAAACCGCCAATAATGATGTCAGCGTCCGGAATATCCGACACGGACACATCCTTTATGTCTTTCCGGACTATATGTTCTCCTATGTTTTTCCTATAGGTTTTCACCGCATCCTCAAACAAATCATCAGCCCAGACAATAGTGTGACCTGCCATTACAAAGCCAAGGTCAAGGCCACCGGCTCCACTGAACAAAGAGACTACTTTCATTTGTCTTCCAATGATTTTAGTTCTTCTCCCAATAGTTTGGCAAACTTTACAGGCACAGCGTTCCCTATCTGCCTGTAGCAAGAATTCATCTTACCGACAAACTCGAAGTCTTCAGGGAATGTCTGTATTGTGGCGCTTTCCCTTATCGTCAAACGCCGTTTGCCGTTGTAATGAGGAATGGCCACAACACCGCCTTTCCCATTTCCTCTCGCCAGAATAGTCGGAGAAGGTTTATCAGGATCCGTATGACGATGCCCAGTAAAATTCCTGAATGACAGTTTATACGAAGACGCGACGTGATTTGGTATGCCACAGTCCTCGCCAGGTTCCGGGAAATGATCGATCGCATATTTTATTGAGACCCATTCAGGAAGTCCTTCCGAAGATTTGTCAGAATTGGTCTTTGGCGGGACAACCAGTCTCATTTCATCTCCCAAATCTTTCCTTTGCCCCAGAATAATCACTCTTCTCCTTGTTTGCGGCACACCATAATCCGCCATATTCACCAGATTGACCGTCACCCGATAACCCGCTTTCTCAAAATCCGAAACTATGGCCGAAATCACTCCTCCCTTACCCAAATTAAGGATTCCCCTTACATTCTCGGCTATGAAATATTTCGGGCGTTTTTCGACAACCATTCTGAGAAAAAACTTATAAAGTTGATTTCTGCCGTCGTCAACGCTCCGTCTCATATTGGCGACCGAAAAACCTTGACAAGGGAAACCGCCGACAACAACATCCGCTTCTGGTACCGTCGAAAAATCCACATCATTAATGTCACCGCACACGATGTACGATCCAATATTTTTCTTGTATGTGGCCACAGCATCCTTGTCAATATCGTTAGCCCAAACAATCTCATTGTCAGCCAATACCAAGCCCAAATCCAAACCTCCAGCCCCACTGAATAACGATATAATTTTCATATTCCTGAATACAATAGTTCTTTTGGCCAAAGGTAATCATTTGGCGGCAAATGGCAAGCGCACAATTCTTTCTAATTTCAATTTTGATTGTTTTGCTTTGAAATCAAACGTGAGGGGACTTCTTTTTCAGGAATATTGTTAACTTTGAGAAATGATGACAGACACCCCTCAATGCGAAACTGAGCGCCGAAAAGAATAAAGAATATGAAAACGATAATCGATGTTAACGCCCATCTGCACACACCGTACTCATTCAGCGCTTTCAATGATGTGAGGCAGGCTCTTGACATGGCCGCAGCCGAAGGGGTCGGAGTGGTGGGGATCAACGACTTCTATAGCCTTGACGGCTACAGGGAATGGAACGATGAATGCTCCGCACGACACCTTTACCCTATTTTCAACATCGAGTTCATCTCTCTAAACAGCGAAGACCAGGCAGCGGGACTCAGGGTCAATGACCCGAACAACCCCGGACGCACCTACCTCAGTGGGAAAGGGTTGGCTTACCCCGTGGTTCTCGGCGGCAAAGAGGCTCAGATGCTTGCTGACATCAAGGCGGAGTCCAACGCCCAGGTCGAGAGGATGTGCGCGAAACTGAACGCTCACCTTGACAACGTAAAGGCAGGGTTCGGTGTTGATTTCAGGAAGGTTGTGAAGGACATGACCAAAGGCTCCGTCCGGGAGAGACATCTTGCCAAAGGATTGAGACACGCGGTGGAGTCAAAACATAAAGAGACCGTGGACAGACTCGCCCTCTACGAAAGAATCTTCGGAGGACAGCCGTTGAAATCCGCCCCGGACAACGAGGCGGCTGTGGAGAACGAGATCAGAAGCAAGTTGCTCAAGGCCGGAGGCGCGGCTTTCGTGCCTGAGGATCCGAAGGCGTTCCTGCCTATGGAGACTGTCTGCCAGATCATCAAGGCGGCTGGCGGAATCCCGACCTATCCGTTCCTTGCGGATGACGCGAAGGGCAACTTCACCGACTTCGAGGGCGATCTCCAGAAAGCAGCTGACATGCTGAAAAAGCGCGGAATCAAATCGGTGGAGTTCATCACGACACGCAACACGACAGCCGTGCTTGAGGACTATTCCGGCTACCTCCAGGACGAGGGGTTCATCGTCACCTTCGGTTCTGAGCACAACACGCCCGCATTGGAGCCGATCCGCCTTCGCACCCGTGACAACGCCGAAGGGCTCAGCGAGAAACTGCGCGGGACCAACTATCTGGGAGCGTGCGCGGTCGCCGCCCACCAAGCCGGGCTGGACTCCATCGAAGCAGGAGACGAACTGATCCGCAAGACCTTAGGCATTTAGGAATATGCCGGTTCGGCAGACAGAGCACATAACTAAGACACGAATATGAAACAGATTGAGGATCTTATCGCGATTTCACGGAAGTTCGGACAGGACTCCCGGTTCGTGATAGCAGGAGGCGGAAACACTTCCTACAAAAACGAGGATAAGCTTTGGGTGAAGGCCAGCGGCCACGCCCTCGCAACGATAACAGAGAACGGATTCGCTGTCCTTGACAGAGCACTCCTGAACGAGATGGGCGAAAAGGCTTACAATGCGGACACGGCTATCCGCGAGGAACAGGTCAAGAACGATCTAGCCTCAGCCTGCATCACAAAGGACAGGAGACCGTCCGTGGAAACATCCCTGCACAATTGCATCGGATTCGCCTTTGTGGTGCACCTCCACCCTACCCTTGTCAACGGCCTGATGTGCTCGGTGAATGCCGAGGCTGCCTGCAAGGAACTGTTCCCGGAAGCCCTTTACATTGGATATACTGACCCTGGCTACACGCTTTTCAAGAAGGTCTATGACAGGATAAAGGCCTACAAGGCAGCCAACGGCAAAGAACCGCAGGTGATATTCCTCCAGAATCACGGAATATTCGTGGGCGGGGGCACCACAGTTGAGATTGAGGGAATATATTCAAAAATCATTGAGAAACTTGAAGGCAAGGTCGCCGCACTGCCGGAGGGAGACACCGCTGTCTCTGAGACCGTTACGGATGTCGTTCCAGCCATCCGGCAGATGCTCTCACGCTCCGGCAGGGGCTACAAGACATTGAAAGTCACCAAGAACGCACTTGTGGACTTCTTCATTGACGGTCGCTTTGACAAGATCGCCAAACCATTCACACCGGACATCATCGTGTACTGCAAGAGCGCCTACATATTCATTGACGCTGTGTCGGACGAGGAGATTCTGAAGCAGGCTGAAGGGAAGATCGAGGATTTTGTCAGCGAAAGGGGTTACACGCCTAAGGTTCTGCTGATCAAGGGAATCGGCCTCGTGGCCGTGGGAGACAACGCCAAGAATGCCCAGATCATCACCGATGTGTTCACCGATGCGATGAAGGTTGCTTTCTTCGCCCAAAATTTCGGTGGAGAACATCCGATGGAACAGAACCGGATCGATTTCATCGACAACTGGGAGGTGGAGAATTATCGCCGCAAAGTCGCATCCAGGGCATCCAAAGGTCGTGTTGAAGGCCTTACGATCATCGTGACCGGAGCCGCTCAGGGATTCGGGGAAGGCATCGCCCGCGAGTTGATGGCGCAGGGCGCCAACATCGTGGTCGCCGACCTCAACGAGGCTGCCGGAGAGAAGACCGCCGTGGGCTTCAACGGGAAGGCCGGAGCCAACAAGGCCATATTCGTAAAGACTAATGTCGCTGACATGGAGAGCCTCCAGAACCTGATGAGGGAGACCATTCTGAATTTCGGCGCGCTGGATGCGTTCGTCAGCAACGCCGGAGTGGTCCGCGCCGGAGGCCTGAACGTGATGACACCGGAGGACTTCGAGTTCGTCACCAAGATCAACTACGAGGCCTACTTCTTCTGCGCCAAGGTCGCATCACACATCATGAAGATCGAGACAAAGTACGATCCCGATTATTTCGCCGACATCATCCAGGTCAACAGCAAGAGCGGACTGCGCGGCAGCAAGGCCAATTTCGCCTACGCCGGCGGCAAGTTCGGAGGAATAGGTCTGACCCAGTCTTTCGCCCTTGAGCTTGCTCCTTACAGGGTGAAAGTCAACAGCATCTGCCCAGGCAATTACTACGACGGGCCGCTATGGAGCAACCCGGAGAACGGACTGTTCATCCAGTACCTCAACGCCGGAAAGGTTCCGGGGGCAAAGACAGTACAGGACGTGAAAGATTACTACCTCGCCCAGGTGCCCATGCGCAAGGGCTGCAACCCGGTGGATGTCTGCAAGGCCATCCTCTACGCCATCGACCAGACCGGAGAGACCGGACAGGCCATCCCGGTGACGGGCGGTCAGGTTATGCTGGCATAATTGTAAATCCGTGAAGCCGCCTTGCATTCGAAAGAACCAGAGCGGTTTCCTATATAACTCATTAATATTATGAAACAACTTGACGTAAATCTGATGCATCCGGCCGAGCAGATCGCAATCATCATCGGCAGGATCTATCGCAGTGAGATGACCACTACCTCCGGTGGCAATCTGTCCATCATGGACGACAACGGAGACATGTGGATCACCCCGGCGGCGATTGACAAGGGTTCTCTTACACCGGCGGACATCATGTGTGTAAAGGCTGACGGAACCATCGTTGGACCTCACAGGCCTTCTTCCGAGTACCCGTTCCACAAGGCCATCTACAAGATGAACCCGCATATTCACTCTGTGATCCATGCGCATCCTCCAGGACTGGTGACATTCAGCATGGTTCATCAGGTGCCGGACACGAGCATCATCCCACAGGCGCGAGAAACTTGCGGTCCTGTTGGATTCGCTGAATATGCCCTCCCTGGGAGCGAACTTCTGGGAAAGAAGATTGTGGCCGAGTTCAAAAAGAATCCAGACTACAAGGCCGTCATCATGGAGAACCACGGTGTCGTGGTGGCCGGTGAGGACATCGCCGATGCCTACCAACGGTTCGAGACCCTTGAGCTCTGCGCCCGCACAATCCTGAACGCCAAGACTTTAGGCGAACCTAAATACTTGAGCGAAGAGCAAATACACCAACACGAGAAAGCCGTTAATGTTCCGTTCCAACATTTTATGAACGTCACCCACCCTTCAGACGAAAGGGCAATCCGCGCGGAGATCTGCAAGATTGTCCGCAGGGCATGCTCGCAGGGGCTTATGTGCAGCTCATACGGCACTGCATCCGTGCGTTGGAGAGGCAATGACTTCCTCATCACACCGTCCAGCATGCAGCGTTGGGATCTTGAGCCGGAGGACATCGTTCAGGTCAAGGACGGAATGGTCGAGGCCGGGAAGAACGCAAGCCGCTCTGTAGCACTTCACTACGAAATCTACCGTCGCAATCCGAAGGTCAACTCGATCATCCTGACCCAGTCCCCTGCTCTGATGGGATTCTGCACGACCGGAGTGAAATTCGATGTGCGCACCATCCCTGAAAGCTGGATATTCCTTCAGGACATCCCGACATTCCCGTTCGGAAGCCAGTACAACGAGCATCTGCCCGAACTCGCTGACGAGTTCAAGCACAGGCCGTTCGTGATGCTGGAGAACGATTCCGTTGTGGTGACAGGAGACCAGCTCATCAACACGTTCGACCGTCTTGAGGTGGCGGACTTCAGCGCCCGGTCACTGATCCTGGCCGCTCCGCTCGGCAAACTGAACCCGATCACAGACGAGGAGATCGAGGAGCTCCGCGTGGCGTTCCACGTGGGAGAATAGTTAAAGCAGACATATACTGCCTCCGGTGATCCTCCCCACTTCGTGGGTCCCCTCCCTCTTCGGGAGCCAAAGCCACCTACGGCAGTATATGTCTGCTTTAGCCAAAGTATAACTGTAAAACAACTGCCACTTAGAGATACTCTGCGACCGGAATGACATATTCAAAGGCCGCAAGTCGTATCAGACCTTACTCGCCGGCGATGATCTTGGCGTCCTCCTTACGGTCTATTCCGACACGCTTCTCGAAACGCTCGCGCCTTTCAAGGAGGGCTTCCTTGTGGCGGATAACCCAATTCTCTAGGTAGACGGCCGCACAAGCGAGGAAGAAATATATTATCGTCTGAAGCACCATCGCCTTCATCTGGACATCAGCGGATCCCATGTCACCACCCGCAGTGCTAAGGTTTATGAAGCCCTGTGCTCCGAATGTGGACGGGAATATGTAGGAGAACCATTTCCAGAACTCAGGGAAAGCGATTGTCGGCCAAGAACATCCCGTCAGGAACAGAGCCACCGGTGACATCGCAAGGAAGAGAAGAAAGACGGACTCCCTCCTTGTGATCAGCGTGCTCCAAGTCATGCTGAAGAACACACAGTCGGTGATGAAGAACACCAACAGAGCCAGCACGTCATGGAACTCTCCCCTTTGAGGAATCCCGAATATGGCAGGCACGATGAAGGCTATGTACATGCCCACGGCAATGTAAAGCAGCCAGTAGGCTCCTCCACGTCCCAGAACCACACGCCCGACACCGTGGCCTTCAAGTTTGTCAGGAAGCGAAGCAAAGCTGCGGTTCCTCTCCCTGGCCGTTCCGACCAACAGGGACATTCCGTAGAACAACGTCTGCTGGATGATGATCATCAGGATGGCCGAAATGAGGAAGAAGCTGTAGTTGAACGCCCTGTTGTACGGGTTGTTGTCCTCATACCCAAGCGGCTTTACTGTCTGCGATATTTGTTGTTCAGACATCCCGGCCGAAGCGAACCTCTTCATCTGAATCTGCCCTACCTCGTGAAGCATCACGAAGTTGGTGGCCATCAAGGCGTTTTTGTAGTACAGGAAACTGCTCATGTCCGCATAGACGGAGAATGTCGCGGTCTCGTTTCTCACAAGTTTCTCGGTGAAATCAGAAGGGAAATAAATGATACCGTTGACCTTGCGCTCCTGCATCATCTTTTCCGCCTCGGCCATATTCACACAATTCGCTGCGATTCTCACCTCTCGGGTGGCATCAATTTCCCTGATGAAACGATGGCTGTCCTGACTGTCACAATTGTCAACCACCGCGACCGGTGTGTCCGAAAGGATACCGTTCAGATAGACCACATTGTACAGCAATGGATAGGCCAGACCCGCGACAAGGAAAATCAGCAGCACACCACTGTCAGAGAAAATCTGTCGGAACTCATGGCAGAATATGCCCCAGAAGTCCTTGATCCATGTTTTTAAGTATGAATATCTCATGTCGCTTAGTCTTTAGGGAAGTTCTGAAGAATGTAAGCCCTCTTGAGTCGTGCCAACCCGATGAGAGGCACAAGGATAAACAGAAGCAGATATATCACCTGCTTCCACCAACCGATGAACCCCGCCCCGAAGATTGCCTCCTGAACATAGAACTCATAATAATGCCTTAGCGGGAACGCGGACGCAAGCCCCTGAATGTAAGGAGGCATCGCCTCGATCGGAAGTGTAAAGCCTGAAAGCGAGAATCCAAGCACGCTGTAAAGAGCACCGATGCTCAATGCCAACCTCGGCACAGGGAGCATCTCGATGATGAAGATCGCAATCGCTTCACTAGCCAAAATCATCAGGAATATTCCCAAGAACATGTTCCAAATCGACCCGGCTAGCGGGAAATGCAGCCGGTGGTACATCAGCAAAATAAGGATCAGCCCTAACGCTGAGAATGTCAGTGTCCAAACCAGCAGCTTGCCGGCAATGGCGGACACAATGGAACCACCCGAAGTCTGAAGCAGATGACGGGAAGTACCGTACTTCAGCTCTGCACCTAATGAATATATCAGGACGATTATCACTATCATTTCCAACACTCCCGGCAGAAGAACACTGCTCAGGTAATAGCCATAGTTGGTCGTGGTGTTGCCGATCTGATGCATATCCACATTGACAGGTTGGATCATACCCATGATCTGGCTGTCATTGTAGCCTCTCGCCCTGAATGCCTCTCTCTGAACCGCTCCGTTAGTCAGATTCACCATTGTAAGCAAATCCTTCCATGCCAATGCACCACTAACGAAATACAATCCGTTGACATAGAACGTGATCTTCGGCTGCCTGTTTGCCTGTATGTCATCATTCATCCCGACAGGAACCACACACACAGCGGCGATCTTGCCTCTGTTCATGTCCTCTCTTGCAGCAGTGAAGGAATCGTAGTGGACGACCTTGCCCAACTGGGTGGCATCCAACTGCTGACAGAAATTCCGTGAAGTGGAAGAATAATCATAATCCACAAGACCGATCGGAATATCACTAGGCAGGCCTGCCTTCAGAAAAGTCAGAAAGAATATGGCGCAGAACGCGATCACGCCTACCGAACCCAGAAGATAGAGCGGACGCTGCCGGATTATCCTGAGTTCGCGGCGCGCGACCGCAATAATTTTCTGCCAATTGTTCATGATGATTTCCCTATTTTACGATAGCGGACATACCAGGACGAATTCCATCAACCTTCACATCCGGGACAGCCCTGACCTCGAAAGTCTTGGCATCATACATTCCAGTTTCCTTAGTAGCTTTCCATGTAGCGTAAGACTCACGTACAGCCACATAGTTGACAGTTGCGGGAACCTCCTTGCCATCAAGAGCCGGGATGATTACAGTAATCTTGTCACCCTGCTTCATGCCGTGGAGATAGTCCTCACGAACATTGAACGTGAACCAGATGTCGTTCAGATCGGTTACACTGGCAACCGGAGCGCCCTGACCGACAAGTTCACCGACCTTAGGAAAGACAGCAGAAATGATTCCGTCTGAAGGAGATGTCAGATACAACTCTCCCATGTAAGACTCAACCTCCATCAACGCACCATTAGCTTGGTCAACAAGAGCCTGGGCTGACGCCTTGTCCTCCGCGCGAGCTCCGTTCACCGCCATGTCATACTGACTCTTTGCGGCTTTTGTCTGAGCAACGGCCGCATCGTATTTGGCCTTGACCTCATCGTACTTTTGAGCCGCGATTACTTTCTGGTCATATAGCTTCTGAATCCTGTCGAAAGACTTCTTCATGACGTCTTCTTGAACAAGAGCTGTCTGATAAAGCTCGTAGGCTCCAGCGATCTGTTCTTTGCGAGCCCCATTCTGAGCTTTTCTGCTTTGGGCGCTTACAGCAGCCTTAACAGCATTTGCCTGAGCTAGTTTTGCTCGTACCTCAGGAGAATCGATGAACGCGACCGTGTCTCCTTTATGAACCATCTGACCCTCTTTGACGAACATCTCCTCAATTCTTCCCGGCACCTTTCCGGAAACCCTATATTCACTGGCCTCAGCTTCACCTTGAATTACCAACGGTTTTGGTTTTGAAACGAAATAGCCGATGACAGCAATCAGAAGAATGATCACAATAAGTGCCACAATGCCAATCACAAGATTGTAGCTTTTCTTTTCCTTTTCCATAATATTCATTGATTTTTATTTTTCTCCTTTAACTTAAATCCTTAGCGACATATTCTTAACGCTTATTTTGTCTGAGCGTGGCTGTTGCCCTCGGCCTTGTTGAGATTGGCGGCGAGCATCTGGAGTTCGATTCCCGCGTCGATATATTCAGAATGAGCCTTGAGCCAAGCCGTCTGGGCGGCAAGGGCGATGTTTGTCTCAATCACACCCTCCTCGAAGCCGACTGTCGCTGTACGAAGATTTTCTTCCGCACTAGCCAGATTGTTTTGAGCCATAGTCAGTTTCTCAAATGCCTCGCCTTCTTGCTTGCGTAGCTGGGTGACTTGAAGGTTGATCAGATTCTTGGCATCCTCAAGCCGCGTCCTATAAAGGGTTGCCTCCGCCTTTGCCTTACGGGTCTTGCTCAAAGCCTCGAAGCCATGGAACAGAGGGATGTTCACCATGACTCCGGCATTGAAGAATCCGCCCCAATCTTTCCGGAAGCCGTTCTTCAGGTTTGGATTGGTGACAGAATAGCCGGCCATCAATGCAATCTTCGGCATCATGTCAGCCCTTGCGACACGAACCTTGCCGTCATAAATTTTGGATGCAAGCTCAAGACCTCTGGTCTCCGGCCTATCCTCATAGATTTGTTCAAGAGCCTTTTCAGAGTTCATCTGAGGGACAGGAATGTCGGAAAGTGTCTCATCCGCAAGAACGATCTCAGAGTTGAGGTCAATCCCTATTTGCTTGCAAAGAAGCATCTTGGCAAGAGTCAATCCATTGTCGGATTTAGTCTTCAACATGTCCGCCTCATTGGCTTTCACTTTTATCTGAAGAGCGTCCGACTCTGTGGCAACTCCTTCCTTGACAGAAAGTTCAACATCATGCTCCATCTTGTGAAGCAGGTCAGCATAAGCATCAGCAAGTTTCTTCTTGTTCGCAATGGAAACAATCTGCCAATATGCCTGATCGACATCCACAATCACTTGCTGGTACTGCTGATCGAACTGGGTTTTAGACAACTCCTCTGCCAATTTGGCAATGTGATTGGCAGCGATGATCTTTCCACCCATAAAGACTGGTTGCTGAACTGTGACCGCACCTGCAAATATGTTATGAAGATCCGGATGGAAAGCATCATCGATTTCTTTCCCTAAAGCATTAATAGTCTGCGACATGTCCGTCTGTGACAACGCACCCACGACGGTTTGCCACATTGGGCTGTTCATATACTCAAGAGCCGCAGCCGGATTAGACTTTATTGCAGTCATCAGATTCTGAGCAAAATCCTTAGCTTGAGAATGAATCAGTGTTCCCATGTTTTGAAGCTTTTGCGATGTCGCATCGCTGACTAGGGCAATGTCATTAGCATTATAGACGTAAGCACCTGTGGCTGAGACATTAGGAAGATAGTTAGCAAATGCAATCTTTCGATCGTAGCCAGCCATTTCAATCTTCGTTTCGGCCAGTTTAAGGGTCTTGTTGTTCTCAATCGCCATTTCCCGGCATTGCTCCAACGTTAACGTCTGTTGGGCAGTCATCAGCATTGGCGTAAAAGCCAAAGTGACGAATGTTGAGATTGTGACAATGTACTTTTTCATATTCATTTATTATTGTATTCAGTGTTTTGTCAAGCGTTAGGCTTCACTACAAAATAATTGCCAAATTACACCATTAGCACGAACAATGGGATTCAATAATTGTCAAAAGGTAGAATATTGCGAATTTTTGCAATAAAACAAATTATTCTTAAATTTGCAGGCGAAAACTAAAAGCATTTACTGCATGACAGATTCTTTATTAAATATTGGTCTCAGGCAAATCCGCAAACTCGTTCCTGTGCAGAACGAAATTCAATTGGGAGATGACTTCTTCATCATCGACGTGAAGTACAATGACAACCTGCAATTTCTAAGGTATCCTTGCCGTAGTGATGCATACATTGCTATTTTCTGCAAATCCGGTGGGTTGAACATAGAAGTAAATCTTCGATCATATTCAATTACCAAAGGGATGATGTTCGTGGGCACTCCTGGGAACATCATAAGGATTAACAAGTCGGAGCAAGGTGGAAACATTGCTTTTGAGTTCATAGTTGTAGCAATTTCAAAGGAGTATCTTTCCAGCATAAGTTTCGACTTTAAGAAAATTTTCGACGACAGGCTGAAATTGCTTACCGACCCTTGCGTCCAACTGGAAGACAGGAACATTGCTTTCTGCTCCAAGTACTTGGATCTTATCTCCGAGATTCTGTCATCAGACGTGCCGAACAAGAGAGAGGCTGTAGCATCATTGATCGCATCGCTGTTCTATGTTTTGGGAGGGCTGATGGAAAAGAGTGCCGCGAGGGCACCGGAACTTCGGGGGTCCACAGTCAACACCAGAGTGAAACTGATCTTCGAGCATTTCATGGCTTTGGTGACCGAGAACCACACCTCAGAACGCAACATGGCCTTCTATGCGAGCCGTCTTGGACTGACGCCGAAATACCTGTCAAAGCTTATAAAGCAGGTAAGCGGGAGGTCCGCTCCGGACTGGATTGATTCTTTTGTTATTCTGGAAGCCAAGAATATGCTCAAATACACCGACGACAGCATCAAGGAGATTGTCTTCAAGCTGCACTTTCCGAATCCGTCCGTGTTCTACAAGTTCTTTAAGGCTCACACAGGGATGACCCCGAGCGAGTACAGAAATGGATAAAAAGTGTCATCGAAGCCACGTTTCCAGACGGCGCCATCTACAGACCGGCCGTGCAGGAATCACGCTTGAAAGCACTGCCAAGCGTTAAATTGCGTCAATTTGCAAGCAAACACATAGGCTTTCGTAAACGTTTGAAGTAAAAATCGTTTTAAAAAATTTACAAAAAAATTTGCAGATTCAATAAAACTTAATACCTTTGTCTTTGGACAGACAAAAGTTCTTTTTGTTGTCTATTTGTTAAGTTCGTTTTATATACAACAGGCTGTCGTTTTGGGGAAAGCGACGGCCTATCTTTTTTTGCCGTGCCACGCACACCCAAAAAGCCAAACCGGTCACCTCGACAGGCTCAATGACAAAAAGATTCCGCAGAAATTACTGCGGAACCTTTTTTGCGGAGAGAACGAGATTCGAACTCGTGATACGGTTACCCGTATGCAGGTTTAGCAAACCTGTGGATTCAGCCACTCTCCCACCTCTCCAGATGTTCTGGCCGAACGGCCGTCAAACCTTTCGTCGCTATTTGGACTACAAAGATACAAATTTTTCTTGTTTTCCAAGAATCCTGCGAAAAATTAACAATGAAGTTTCAATGTTAATGCGATGAAATCCTCCACACTCAGACGCTCGGGACGGAGGTCGAAAAGCGGGTCGGACAGGAGTTCCGGCCGGATCAACGGCTTAAGCGAGTTGCGGAGCGTCTTGCGGCGCTGACCGAAAGCGGTCTTGACGACCGTTCGGAAAAGCTTTTCGTCACAGCCGAGGTCCATACGGGAATTGCGGGTAAGGCGGATCACGGCGGACTGAACCTTGGGCGGAGGATTAAAGGCGCCAGAACCCACAGTAAAAAGGTAGTCAATGTCGTACCATGCCTGAAGGAAGACCGACAGAATACCATAGGTCTTGGTGCCAGGCTTCTCCGCGATACGCTCGGCGACCTCCTTCTGGATCATGCACACCACTTCCGGAATGCGGTCGCGATGCTCAAGAATCTTGAAGAATATCTGAGATGAGATGTTGTAAGGGAAGTTTCCTATCACGGAATATTGCCCCTCGAATATTCCGTCAAGATCCATCTTAAGGAAGTCCCCTTCAATCAGATTGTCCCCTAACTTCGGATAATGCCTCTTCAGATAGACAACAGACTCATTATCGAGTTCAATGACCTTCAGCGCCAACTCTGGACGAGGCAGCAGGTACTGGGTCAAGACACCCATTCCCGGACCTACCTCCAATGCTTGATGTCCTGCAAGGACTCCGACTATATTCTTAGCAATGCTCTGGTCAGTCAAAAAATGCTGTCCCAGCGCCTTTTTCGCACGTACTTCCATAGGGACAAAGATACGGAATATTCATTTAATATTTTTGGCGGTGGTGCAGCGGTTCACAAGGTAGGCGATGGAGACGTAGGGGATGCCGGAGCTGGTGGCAAGACCGATCTCGCAGGTGCGGCTGTTGGAGTAGCCGACGGGGATGCCTTTGACCTGGGCTTTAAGCTTGCGGAGAGCATACCTGTTGAGCTCTGGGTGGGTCATGCCTTTGTCGCCGGCGAAACCGCAGCAGCCAACGCCATCGGGAACAATCACGTTGTTGGAGCACATGCGTGCCAGTTCAAGCATCTTGTCGGTTTTGTGCATCAGGCGCATCGAGCAGGTAAGATGAATGGCCACTGGTGTGTCGGTCTGATGGAAGTCCAATCTGCCAGCCAAAAAACCAAGGATGAACTCGGATGGTTCATAGAGTCTCATCCTCTTGATTTTGTGCATCATGCGATGAAGACACGGGCTTTGGTCGCAGAGGACCGGGTAGCGTCCTTCCTCGCTGGCTTTCCAGAGAGCCTCCTCAAGTTCCTCGGTCTTTCTGTCGGCGATTTCCGGCATGCCTTTGCTTTCCCAGATGGTGCCGCAGCAGAGGGACGACATGTTTTCCGGGAATACTACCTCGTAGCCTGCCTTGGCCAACAACGAGACCATCTCTTCGACGAGAGGCTTATCCACGGCGTGGTGATGTTTCGGGAGACCCATCATTTGGTTTATGCAGCTTGGGAAATAGACTACCTTGTTCGTTTGGATGGTCACTTCGACAGGCTCATTGACCGAAAGCTTACCTGTCGCTGAGTTTGTCGAAGCGACCTCGCCGAGCGAAGCGCCACTTTGCACCAGAGGACGAAGTGACTTAGGAATATTATAGGCCTTAGGCGTGGCCGGAGTCCAAAGCGGAAGACGGATGCAGCTGTGCAGCCAGCGGCATAGGCCGCTCATCGCGAGGTCACCAAGCACTGTCTCACCGGCGGTGGCCATCCTGAGCGCCCCCTTAAGGGCAGTCTTGACACCGGCGTAATGATCTGCGGAAAAACTCCAGAAACCGTAGCCCAATGAGCCTGCGGGCATATTCATCCGCCTTATCTGGTGGGTCAGATCGGCGACATTAATGCCCATAGGGCAGGATGTCGAGCAAAGGCCATCACCGGCACAAGTCTGTTCGCCGGCGTAGGAATATTCTTTTTCAAGTGTCCGCAGACGAGCCTGCCCGGCATCAGTAGGATTCGGCAAGGCGCGCAAGGAGGTAATCTCACGCTGAGCGGCGATTCTGGTTCTTGAAGAGAGCGTGAACCCACATGACAAACAGTTCACCTCGCAGAATCCACACTCGATGCACTTGTTCAACTTCCTGTAAATCTCCGCCAGCTCCGGCTCGATGGCCTTACTGTCATTCACCCAAGGCTTCAGCACAGGCAGCGCCTTGAAATTCCTGAGGAAGCACTTTGGGTCGTCATTGAATATCACGCCAGGGTTCAAAAGTCCGTCAGGGTCAAACAGTCCCTTAACCCGCTTCATTATTCCGAACGCCTTCTCGCCCCACTCGTAGGCGACGAACGGAGCCATATTCCTGCCTGTTCCGTGCTCGGCCTTCAGGGAACCGTCATATTTCCCGACCACCATCTCCACCACATCGCGGATCATCGCCTCATAACGATTCACTTCCGTCTCTGACTCAAACGACTGGTTGATGATGAAATGGAAGTTGCCTTCAAGCGCATGGCCATAGATGCAGGAATCATCGTAACCGTGTCTGTCAAGCAATGCGGAGAGATCAACCGTCGCGTCCGGCAAATCCTCTATGTGGAAGGCGATGTCCTCGATCAGGCAGGTTGTGCCTTCACGGCGCATTCCCCCGACAGACGGGAATATGCCCGAACGGATGGCCCAATACTTTCCGGCGACAGCGGGATCACTACTGAATATGAAAGTGTTACCTTCAGAGTCCTTCAAGACGGCAAAGCGGCGAAGCACCTCGGACAGTTTTGCGACATTCGCATCAAGGTCAGCCTGGTCCGCGCCCGTGACACGTAGCAGGAGAGCGGTGAGATCCTTGCCGGGATATTCATTAAGCATCGGGTCATCGACTGACGCAAGTGACCGTTTGTCAAGCAGTTCGGCGGCATCGAGCACAGCAGGACCAATTTCTTTTTTGAGAGTCACGACAACCTCCGCAGCCTCCCTTATCGTCCCGAAATAGACCATCGCCGAGGCTTCCTTAGACGGCAGCGGCAGGGTTTTCATCGTGGCCTGGCTCATAAACGCCAGCGTGCCCTCCGAGCCGATCAGCAAGTGGGCGATGATGTCGAACGGATCTTGGAACCGGACGAAAGGGAATATGTTTAGTCCAGTGACGTTCTTTATTGAATATTTGTACCTTATGCGGTCGGAAAGCTCTTTGTCAGCAAGGATTTCGTCCCTCAATGTCTCAATTCCTTTGATGAGATCCGGATGGGAAGCCTGGAATGCGCTCCTGGAAACATCGTCTCTTGTGTCCAAAACCGTTCCGTCAGCAAAAACCATACGTACGCTCTCAAGTTCCTTATCGCTGTTGGCGTGCGTCCCGCAGCTCATTCCGGAGGCGTTGTTCATCACGATACCACCCACCATACAACTTCCGATCGAGGCCGGATCCGGGCCAAATTTCCGACCGTAGGGCTTCAGTATGGCGTTCACCCTCGCTCCGATGATTCCCGGTTCAAGGGTTATTTCGGAAGCATCCTCGGAAACCTTGTACCGCTCCCAGTTCTTGCCCGCGACAATCAGTACGGAATCGCTGATGGACTGGCCCGAAAGGCTGGTTCCGGCGGCACGGAAAGTCACCGGAACATCAAACTTCGACGCCGCCTCAAGTACCTTCGAGACCTCCTTCTCGTTGGATGACCGGATGACAATCCTCGGCACAAGCCTGTAGAAACCTGCGTCCGTTCCCCAAGCGAAACGCCTCAGCTCATCGGTGTAGAGCGCATTCTTGGGCACGAATTTTCCCACTTCCTCAAGGAAACGTGAATATTTCTCTTCCATATTCAAGTAAGATACACTACTATGTAATACATCATCATCCCGCTGGCGATCAGCTTGATACCAGTCCCGCACAGGAATCCCATAAATGCTCCGAGGGCGGATTTGGCTGACTCCCAACCGTTCTTGTCAGCGAAAACCAGCTCGGCGAGAAACGCTCCAAGAAAAGTGCCCAGGATGATTCCGACCGGCGGAACAAACATTCCGACAAGCAATCCCGCCATGGCGCCTCTGCCTGCAGCCTTGGAGCCGCCTGTGATCTTGGTGAACCAGGACGGCACAATGTAGTCGATAACCGTCACAGCTACCGTAATCCCCAGCCAGATAAGCAGAAAGGTAAGCGACATAGGATCCCCCGCACTGTTCGAACCCTTGCCCCAGAAATAAAGAACCATCAGCCCGACCCAACTGACAGGAGGACCGGGTAGGGCGGGGACGACACTCCCGATGATGCCGACCACTCCTGCCATAACAGCAAGGATGATGACCAAAACGCTCATTGTTTCAATCCACAAGATGTTCGGCTAAGCCATAGCGGCCTCGACATCGTCCGGCCGGATCGGAAGACGGTTAGGGCCTGTGCGGCGCGCTCCGTCCTCTGTCACAAGCACATCGTCCTCAAGGCGGATTCCTCCGAAGTCTAGGTAATCGTGTTCCAGTTTGTAGTAGTTCACGAAACCCTTGTCACGCCTCTCACTCTTCCATTTCTCAATGAGAGCCGGAATGAAGTATATTCCCGGCTCATCTGTGACGACATTGCCCGGAACGAGCCTGCGCGCCATTCTGAGACTTCCAAGGCCAAGCTGTGTCGATCGCTTCTGATCCGGATCATAACCCACGAGATCCTCACCAAGATCCTCCATGTCGTGAACATCAAGACCCATGTTGTGGCCCAGTCCGTGAGGCTGGAAGAGACCGGCGATGCCCTCGTGAAGCATATTGTCCAGATTTCCGCGCACAATGTCGAGAGAGCGCAGATCCTCGAGCATCAGCCTGGCGACGGCCAGATGAACGTCCCTGTAGGCGACTCCCGGCTTTGTCAATTTGAAAGCCAATTCGTTGCAGTCGCATACAATCTGGTAGATGTCCCTTTGCTTTTGGGTGAACTTGCCGCTTGTCGGCAGGGTCCGCGTAAAGTCAGACGCATAGTGCATGTTGTTCTCAGCACCGGCATCGATCACCATCAGTTTGCCCGGCTCGATGACTTTGTCGTGCAGATGATTGTGCAGGGTCTCTCCATGCTGGGTAAGGATGGTCGGGAACGACACGCCCCAACCTTCGCTGAGTGTCACGCCTTCCATCTTACCTACTATCTCCTGTTCGATAATTCCTACCTTCACGCTTTCACGGGCAACGGTGTGCATTCTCTGGCCGAGAGCGCCGGCATCGTCAATCTGGTCAATCTCACACTGTTCCTTCACGAGTCTCATGGAGATGACTGCCTGAACGAGCTCCTTGGACGCATGCTTGCCACCGTCCTCATCAATAGGCGCTACTCTTGCGACATCCTCATTGGAGATGCCGACAAGAGCGGCCAGCTTCATCGTGTTGTAGTAGCGGCTTGGTGGAAGGAAATGAATATTCCTACCTGTGGCAAGAGCCTTTGAGACGGTAATATTCAGCGAACCATAAGAAGCCGAGTTACTTACTCCGACCGCAGCGGCCTTTGAGGCAACGGACGGTTGAGGTCCCATCCATATGATGTCCCCGATCTCCACATCATCAGCGAAGATGGTCTCCTCTCCGCTGTCCAAGTCAAGGATTGCAGCATGGCGGGGTTCGTCAAGTCCGAAATAATACAGCCAAGATGAGTCCTGACGGAACTTATAGGCATTGTCCTTGTACTGGGCAGCCGCTTCGACATTGCCCACAAACAGGGCTATTCCACGCTTCCCCTGCGGAGCGGTCTGCGCCATCTTCTCCAGCAGTGTCCTGCGTCTTGCGATGTAGGTCTCCTTTGCGAACATATTCTTAGGTCTTTATATGATTGAACATCCTGTAAGCCTTGGTGTCTCTGGTCCACCGCGACTGCCAAGGCCCTAATCACAAATATACAAAAATGATAGAAAAGTTGTTCCGAAAAATTAAAAGTGCGGCTGAAAATCGCTTTTCGGTCACACTTTTCCATATTTTCAAAATAACGGTCACTTCGACAGGGTCAGCGTCCATAACGTCAAGTCCTGGTCTCAAGAATTTGACGATCGGCCAACATCGTTGGTTCAACTGTCAGTAAGCCTTGCCAAACCGTTGGTCGCCGAGCATGCCGAAGCAACATGCCTTGATTACTTCTCAGGAAGCGGGCGAATGTCTAGATTGAGTTCGTCAAGCTGGGTCTGGTCGATCTGCGACGGAGAGTCGATCATCACATCACGACCCTGATTGTTCTTCGGGAAGGCAATGAAGTCACGGATGGACTCCTTGCCGGCGAAGAGTGTGCAGACACGGTCGAATCCGAAGGCCAGACCTCCGTGAGGCGGAGCTCCGTACTGGAAAGCGTGGATGATGAAACCGAATTTATACTCAGCCTCCTCCTGGCCGATACCCAGAACCTCGAACATCCTTTTCTGCACTTCCGCGTCGTGGATTCGGATCGAGCCGCCACCCAGCTCTGTACCGTTCAGAACAAAGTCGTAGGCATTGGCGCAGACCCTTTCGAGATCCTCTTTCTTATTGCTGTAGAACAGATCCATCTGCTCCGGCTTCGGTGCGGTGAACGGATGGTGCATGGCATAGAAACGGCCATCCTCCTCGCTCCATTCCAAAAGTGGGAAGTCCACGATCCACAGCGGTGCGAAAACCTTAGGGTCACGCAGGCCGAGCCTGTTGCCCATCTCGACACGCAGAACACCCAACATTGTCTGCACCTTGCGCTTGCCGTCACCGGACATCACGAAGACGATGTCCCCTGTCCTGGCCTCGACTGCCCCGGCGACCGCCTTCAACTCATCTGGTGTGTAGAACTTGTCGATGGAGGACTTCACGGAGCCATCAGCGTTGAGTTTGATGTAAATCAAGCCCTTGGCCCCTACCTGAGGCCTCTTGACCCACTCGGTAAGCTCATCGATCTGCTTGCGGGTATATTCAGCGCCCCCAGGAACCGCGATGGCACCGACGTAGGCGGCGTCCTCAAGAACCGAGAAGCCCTTGCCCTTCACCTTGTCAGTGATCTCGTGGATGGTCATCCCGAAACGGACATCCGGCTTGTCAGAACCGTATTTGTCCATCGCGCCGTACCAGCTCATACGAGGCATAGGGTCAGGAATATCAACCCCGAGGACATTCTTGAACATAGTCCTCATCATGCCCTCGAACATATCCAGGACATCCTCCTGCTCGACGAAGGACATCTCGCAGTCGATCTGGGTGAACTCAGGCTGACGGTCGGCGCGCAGATCCTCATCACGGAAGCAGCGGACAATCTGGAAATAGCGGTCGTAGCCGGCCACCATCAGGAGCTGTTTGAAGGTCTGAGGGGACTGCGGAAGGGCGTAGAACTGTCCCGGATTCATTCTGGAAGGAACCACAAAGTCGCGGGCTCCCTCCGGAGTGGATTTGATAAGGTATGGAGTCTCAATCTCCATGAAGTTGTGCGCGTCAAGGTAGTTGCGAACCTCATGGGCAAGTCTGTGCCTGAGGGCAAGCGCTTTCTGGAGCGGATTCCTTCTCAGATCAAGATAGCGGAACTTGGCACGGAGATCCTCACCGCCGTCGCTCTCGTCCTCGATCGTGAACGGAGGGGTCACGGATTTGTTGAGTACATTGATCGCATCCAGTCTGATCTCGATGTCGCCCGTGTCCATCTTGGCGTTCTTGCTCTGACGCTCGACGACCTCACCGGTGGCCTGGATGACATATTCTCGCCCCAAGGAAGTCGCTGTCTCCACCAACGCGGTGTCAGCGTCCGACTCAAGAACGAGCTGTGTTACGCCGTAGCGGTCACGCAAATCAATGAAAGTCATTCCTCCGAGCTTCCTTGACCTCTGCACCCAACCGGCAAGGGTCACATTTTGCCCGACATTCTCAATGCGGAGTTCCCCGCACGTGTGTGTTCTGTACATATTTTGTATGTTTTGAATATTCCTTCAGCGGCCCGCAGAGTCCCTACGAACCCACAACCTGCAAAGTTAGCAAATTCTCCTCAAGTATGATTGAATATACTTGATTTTCATTCAGTGGTCATATTCATAAGATGCCCATAATGTATCAAACTATGTACTTACTAAAGAGCGGCCATCCTTACGTAAGAACGGCCGCTCAAACACTATTTCCACTTGGTCACAACCTCTATTTCTTGTAGAGAGTCACATTGTATAGTTTCTTTCCTACCGCAACCCTCCAACGATTGGCGCTGTTCAGTGTATGGGACTTGAAAAGTTCAAATTGAACCGACGTTATCTTTTTGTTGGCCCAAGATCCCACATCCTCCATAGGAGCCTGATATTTTCCGGTCGCCTTGTCAAGGGTAAGCGTGAAAGACACATAATAGTTGGATGACCAACTTACATAACCATTGCCATACACAATTGTATAAATGTAAGCTGTGGCGTCCTTGTAAACAGTCTCACCGCAAGACAATCCTCCTGAGACCTTGAAAGAAAGATCATTCTCATTGAATTGGGTTACAAATGACACCTTTGCATCCGGGAAATCCATCTTGAAGGTTCCGTCTTTGGGATCGTAATCCTTGAAGTTAACCTTCATAGTGTCAACCTTGCTGCCGGTGGTCGTGGTTGTTCCGACCCAGTAATATTCCCCGGCGAAAACATTATCGAAAGACCATTGCTCGATTTTGATCTTCTTGGTTCCGATTGTAATGTTTCCAGTCCTTAGCAAGCCGGTCGTGTTGTCCGCAGCCTTTATGATCACCTTGCCGTCAGCATAAGAGACTGAAAGCCAATCCACATCCACCACACCTTCTGGTTGATAGTTATTATGGGTAAGAGGAATCTCCACAAAACCATTCACATCCTCCACGTGGTAGGAATCCTCAGCCTCAGGAAGCAGGAAATACAACCCATACTGGTGAACGGTCACCTTGGCGGTCTCCTGTCCCGAAGTTATGAGAATATCAGCATAACGGTTGTCAAGGCCATCATATTCAGAGACGGTCACGGTTACAGTTCCGCCGTTTACCGACGTTGTACACCAAGAACGAGAAGAAACCGCAGTCACAGCCTCTTGCGCCTCAATCACAACGGTACCCGTCCCGCCGGACGGTTGGAATGTCAAATCCGACGTTACCACCTTGATGGTCTTCCGGACTTCATAATCACCCTCACCACTCTCGCAAGCCACAAGAAAGAACAATGGCAGGGCTATAAGGAATAAATATATTTTTTTCATTGTCATCTACTTTTTTACAAGAGCATACACGAAAGGCAATTTGTCAAGTTCACCAGGGAAACGCCATCCCGAATTCGCCGCGACCGCACCTAGACTTGAACCTTTCGCACTATAACGACGCAGCTGGAATGCATCTGAATGACGGGTTGTACTCCAAGTATATGCAGCATTGATGTAATAAACCGGCTTTGCCTCATCACCGTTCCAATGGGTTATACCGAACACTTTATTGGACACTGTCTGATACGATGTCGTTTTGCTGTCTCCGGCTATCAGACGTACCTGGTTTCCATTCTCCATAGTCCCGAGGATCTGATGGGTCCAGCTAAGGGTTCCATTATACCGGTCATAATTCCAAGTGATTGAATAATTGTCATTCAATCCGGACATAAGGTAAGTAGAGTTAACCTCCCCAGGAGTAAGGGTGACCGGCAGCGAATCATATTCCTGATCTTCCTCGCCATCGCGGTTAAAAACCAATAGATAATCACCTGCATATTCAGAGAACCTCCTATAGCCATCCGGCACAACACCTTGAAGGACATCTGTTGAACCCGGGATGGACAACTTGAACGTGGGTTCGTCAAAAATGAGATCCTCAAAAGAAACATTTCCTATAGTTACCTGCTTATAAAGCCTTACTCCATCAAGAGTATAGACATAGGCCACAGACTCGGACTCCTCCCCGAAAGAGAATGTGAGCTGGCGGTCATCCCTGTCAATAACCACTGAAGTTTCAACTCCGCCGATAGTTCCCTTCATACCTTCTATCACAAAGTCACCGATGGTGCCTTCAAGACTCTGCAAATATGTAGGAGCGCCGTCGGCAAGAGGATACATCATGATAATGTTACCGGAGCGACGCCCCATCATCTTGATGTGTTCTTTATCCGCCTCAAGGATCATAAACTCGAAATCGCCTCCCATGCCCTGATACTTCTTGGAAGAAGGGGTGGCAAAATAATGAATATACTCATTCTGGGTGTCAAAAGACAGCATAGGACCCGTGTCACTGCCAAGACGGTACAAACTTGTCAGAGTCTTGCTGACATCGTCAGCAAGCTCAAAGCCCACCTCAACTGACTCCTGATCAAACTTGAGGGTATATGTAAAGCCTCCATAAATCTGAGACTTGTCCGGGAAATAATACATCACCCATCCATTCGCGGGTTCCACAAGAATCTTCTGGACATCAGCAAGATACCCAACCATCCTTGCGGAAGGGGACTTGTCGAACACATCTGCCTGATCCTTTAGACATGACTGGAATGCCAGCCCAAGAAGAACAGCGGCGAAAAGTACTTTAATATTTGTCTTCATATTCGATTTCTTAATTAGTCAAGGCTCAAATCAGTCAGGTCAACCTTTCCTGCCACCAACTCTCCTTGGCGGCGGAGGACAGCGGAACGAAGCATATCAATGTCGATGTTGAACGAGTCCTTCATATAGGATCGCACATAATCAAGCTTGGCTTTCAGAAGTTCCGCACCGTCACTTCCGTTAGCCGCGGCGGAGACCAGTTGTTTGTCCCACCAAGCCTCATCATTGGTTACATAGATGGAAAGCATTTCAGCGAAATCCTCCCCTGATGAGTGTTGCGCGTATGCCGAGATATACCCTCTCATAAGATAACCCTTATTGTAAGGAGAAGCACTCCAGCTGTCAGCCACATATGTGGTGCCAGTCACCTCGCGGAATCCGTCGGGATAGTCTCTTGTCTGATTGAGGATGTGGGTAAACTCGTGGTGGATCGTCTTGATATAGTGACTGTTCAGTCCAGAAGCCGAATTCAGGTAGTCTTTAAGGTAATTCACTCCGGCAAGGAGTATTTTTTTCCCGCTCTCGGCCGTTCCTAAAATATAGGTTCCGTTATTCTTATACTGCCATTCCCCGATGAGGAAAAATTCCTTAGGGAAATACTGACGTGTGAAATCAACCCCGCCGATCTCATCATAAGTGTCTATGCAGAGGAATTTCACCACATGAGCCATAAGCACAGAGCAATCATACTCAGCAGGAATGGTGTAGTAGTTAAGATCAGACTCTATGCTCTCATAGCGGTACTTGAACTCAATGTTGTACGGTGAGACGAAGTTCGCCTCCAGCCATTTGTCGAAATCGTTCTTTTGGTACTGGTCTATTGTGATGACACTTTCCGGATCCAGTTTGTCCTCTGAGCAGGAAGTACTGGCCGCAAGAATCGACGCGGCGACCAGAAAATATGCAAATCTTTTCATATTCAAATCTTTTAATATACTAAAGGCGGAGTTTGGCTACGAACGTGGGTTCGGAGTGACACCGGCCGCTATGACTCTGACCGGAAGCTGTATCGCCCTGCGCGGGTCATCAAGAGGCATTGAATCGGTGAGTTTCTCCGGATAACCCTTCAGATCCATACTTCTTCTATGAATCTCGATTCCGAAGCGCTTCACATCGAACCAGCGCTGTCCAAGACCAAGGGACTCAACCCTCTTGGCGGCAAGTATGCATTGGTACATAGCCTCTTCCTGCGAACCTTCCTCAACAGTTCCGAAAACCGGATTGATGCGCTTCTTGACAGTAGATTTGTTCCACTCCCAGTAGTCCACGCCATCATAGAAAGCCTTGATGGAAGCCGGAGTCATGTCGGACTTGGTTGTGTTGCAGTTGTGCACCCAAAGGTTAAGATCCTCACAAGCCTTGTTGTAGTCACCAAGGTGAACATAAGCCTCTGCCCTATTAAGCAGGCACTCATCTGTGCTGAGCGCAGGGTAAACAGTCCTGATGAAACCAATTCCGGCGACAGGGTCGGTGTACTGGAATATTCTTGGGCATCTCCAGAAGATCACCCTGTCCATACTTCCGACATAAACAGCTGGAGCATCCTTATAAGCGGAATTTCCCCAAGGCTGCGTAGCCTGGCAATCCTCGTTCTTGGCAAGATATGCTCCGTGAGAATACATAGATGCAGTACTGTAGGCTCCGAAAGCCTGTCCCATCACGGAGAACGCCGTGAAGAGGAGCAGGTTGGCGTTGACTGATGGATCCACGTAATGGAGGGTTGTCGGCTGCTGCTGAGGGCTGCCGTTCGGCATTGTCGCAAGGACATCATAGTCCCTGAGCATCGTGGACGGAGAGGAGCCAAGGCAAAGGTCCGCATACTTTATCACCTGATCGTACTTCTCGTAGAAGAGATAGAAGCGGGCGGCGAAAGCGTAGGCCGCAAGTTTGTTGAAATGGTACTTCGGCACGGTGTAGTTGTCATCGCCGACAAGTGCGAGTCCCTTCTCAAGGTCTTCCTCGATCTTGGCATAGACATCAGCCACATTCCCCCTATCGTAATGAGGGGCGAGGGTGGTTTCCGGCTTGGTCATATATGGTATTCCAAGATCCGTGGTGCTTGTCTGCTTGTTGTACTGGAGGCAGAACATATTCACAAGAACGAAGTGGGAATACGCGCGGCAAAGGTAAGCCTCGCCAAGAGCCTGACTCAAGGCGATTGATGTTTCCGGACCTCCAAGCTCATCAATCGCCACGATGGCCTGATTGGCCGAAGCGATTGCGGAATAGTAGGACCCCCAGATTCTCTCCGTGGACTCGTTGTTGGACTCCTCCAGCTCGCTCCACTCATAGATGGAATCAAAGAAACGGCTGGTCCCTGTGTACTGGATGCCATAGTTGTCCACATTGTCGGAATAGAACTCAGCGATGAGGATGTGGTCGTTCTCGGAATACGCCGATCCGAGAAGCGAGATCACTTTCTCCTCTGAATCAACAGTCGCCCTGTTGTCCGGAGTCGTGTCAAGGAACTTGTCGCAGGCGGAAAGACCGGTCAAACCGATGGCTGCCGCCAGAATATATGTTATCTTGAATGTTTTCATAACTTTTCTTGTGTTTAGAGTCCGAGTTTAAGTGTCAAAGTGAACTGCTTAGGAACGGGAACAGCCACACCACCGGTGTTGAAGAACTCAGGATCCTGACCGTTGAGTTTGCTGTCAGCGTAGATCAGGAAGAGGTTCGTGGCCTGTAGCTTAAGAGACATAGAGTTCATCTTCAATGCCTTGACAATCCTTGACGGCATCTCGTAAGAGAGAGAGAACTCCTTCATTCTGATGAAATCACCGCTTGCGATACGCTCTGTCGAGTAGTTGTAGGCGTTGTAGGCATAACTCAAAGAGGAATACTTCTTGTTTTGCCAACGGCTCGCGATGACAGGAACAGAGGTGATGTTCTCGTCTCCAGGGACAACCCAACGGTTCCTGAACTCCTTAGGCATAGAAGAAAGATCCGTGTAGGAATTTCTGAACACTGGATCAAGTCTGATGACGTTGCCGAAAGAGTAGGTCATAAACACATTCAAGGTGAATCTCTTGAACCTGAACGTATTGCCGAGGGAGCCGACATCCGTAGGCTCTGATGTTCCTGAATATTCAAGGAATCCGAGCTTGTCCGGATCGCTGTTCTGGAAGTTGATTCCGGTGACCGTGATGTCTCCGTCCTCATTGAGGAACGTAGGGAGACCTTCCGAGTTCAGTCCCTTGAACGGGATCGAGAAGATACTGTGGTTCGGGTAGCCTTCCTGTGCGAAGCCGGTTCCGGAGATGAGGTCGATGACTCTTTGTGAGGTCAAGAGATCCGTCACCTCGTTCCTCGTGTGCGAGTAGATGAAATTCGTTGACCAGGTGAAATCTTTCGTCCTGATGTTGGTAGTGGTGAGACTGAGTTCGACACCACTGGATTTCATCGAAGCGATGTTACCGTACTTCTTCACCTCTCCGCCGACTCCCGGAGTGTTGGTCAGACCGATAAGGTCAAAATTGTCTCTCTTGTACCAGTCAAGCGCGAAATTGATCCTGTTGTCGAAAAAGCCGGACTCAAAGCCGATGTTCAACTCGTGCTTCTTCTCGAATGTAAGGCCCTCATTCGCGAGGCTGGCAATGTAAAGGGTTGATTCCTTAAGGCTTGAAGATGGTCTCCAAGGAATCTCGCTGCTGATCTTAACCTCGGAATTATTGACCCAGGACGGACCGCTCTCTCCAGTCAATGAATATGAGGCCTTGAGCGCAAGGTGGGAGACGTAAGGATAAAGTCCCTTCATAAATGGCTCATCGTGCGCGTTCCATCTTCCAGACACGTTCCACGTCGGAAGCCACCTTGCGGTACGGGATTTTCCGAGACGGTTGGATCCTTCATAGCGAACTGTTCCGTTAACGATGTACCTACCCTTGAATGAATATGTTCCCGTGCCGAAGAAAGCTGATCTGCGCTCACGTGAATTGCCGAGAGTGTAGTAATCAGCCCCGTCCTCGGAACCTTTCTTGAAGACGAGATAGTTGTAGTTGGCGATCTCGCCCATATCATACTGCATTCCCCAGCCTCTGAACCAAACGGCATGACGGTCCACGCTGTTGACCTCCATACCACCATAAAGATTCAGCAGATGATCCTCGCCGAACTGATCATTGTAGCTTGCTGTCGCACGGAAGTCCCAACCTGACATCTTGTTGTCCGTACGCTGGAAGATGCCTCCGTTAGGAAGCACTGTCTCAGGAAGAGAGTAGGGATTGTCCGGATCGGTGTAAAGGAACGGGTTGTTGTTTCTGATGGTAGATGTACTCATCTCCCTGTAGGCCAAAGCCTGGTTGGAGTTGTCGAGCACATTGTGCTCACGGGTGGTCTGTGAGTATTTCACCGAAGCCAAGGCACTGAGTTCCAATTTCTTGATCGGAGTGAACTTCAATTCAGCCTGATTTCTGAAATTGAACACATCAAGATCCAGATAGTTGTTGTCCAACTCGTACATGATGTTGAACGGAGCGTAGTTTCTGGTGTAGAACACATCCGGATCGAGCGTCCTGGAAGTATTGAGTGCGTAGGAGTACGGGTTTATGTCGAAGTCCCTTTTCACCTCGCCGGTCACGGCGTTGATCGAAGAACTCAAGGTCCCCGGAGCCCTCTGCTTTCTGTAGGAAGCGTTGCTGATGAGATTGAGGGAAAGGTTGTCGAAGATTTTGTAGGTGAGGTTCATATTAGCCGTGTAACGCTGAACCTTGCTCTGGTTCGTCCAACCAGGATCCTCCATTATACTCATTGACGCATAGTAGCTTGTCTTCTCGGATCCGCCTGAGATACTGACGGAGTGCGTGTGCTGGACCGCGGTAGAGAACAGACGGTCGAACCAGTCGGTGTTGCGGTACTCGGCCGCACGAAGATATTCAGCCTTAGCCTCCGGAGTGTTAGGCAAGGCGAACTGCCCTGTCTTAGGGTCGTACTGGCTGAGAAGCTGGTACATCTTGCCATAGACACCGCTGTCAGAAGCTGTTGATGTGCTGGCATAGTTGAGCCAGCCCTTCTGCTGAAGTTCCTGATATATGCCCATCTGATCCTGAGAGTTCATAATGTTAAAGGTGCTGTACATAGGCTTCAGACGCATAGTATATTCACCATTGTAGGTGATGCGCGCCTGTCCGGCACGACCTTTTTTGGTGGTCACTACGATGACGCCGGCCATAGCCCTTGCTCCATAGATTGAGGTCGCGGAGCCGTCCTTGAGGATGTCGAAACTCTCGATGTCGTCGGAGTTGAGTCCTGCGATGGCGGAAGAAATCAGAGTGTTGGCGTCTCCGGAGGAAAGATCCTCGGCGCTCACCTCGACAACGTCCTCCATAATCACACCGTCAACAACCCACAACGGTTTTGAGGAGCCATAGATGGATGTGGAACCACGGACACGGATCTTAGGAGCCGTGCCGAAGGTACCTGACACGTTCTGCACTGACACACCTGCCACCCTGCCTTCAAGGGAACGGCTGATGTCGGCCATACCGTCCAGCTTCGCGTCATTGGCGCTGATCTTTGTGGCGGATCCGGTGAACATTCGCTTGTCCATCTTCTGCATACCAGTCACCACTACCCCCTCAAGAACCTCAGAATCAGGATCTACCGTAATTTTCATCACATCAGAGATCTCGACCCTTTTCTCCTTGGCGCCAAGGTAGGTCACAACAACAAATTTTGCGCTTGGAGGCACTCCTGTGATCTGGAAGTTGCCGTCCACATCGGTGATACTACCGATTTTGGTTCCTTCCACAGAGACGTAGGCCCCGATCGCCGGCTGTCCATCCTCCGAGAAGATGACATTTCCTTTGACGGTTCTCGTCTGGGCTGACAACAGTCCCGCCACTGTCAGTAGGAAGACCAAGACCATAAAGATTTTTTTACTCATATAATTTGGTTTTACTAAGCTCCACGTTTTATAAAAAGCCACATCCCATCCCCCTCAAAGTCATCGTTGAAGTTCCTCTCTCTCAAAAGGATTTTTGTTAATGGATTATCAAAAACGCCCTCCTGCATCGTTCAAGTGATGCCGCAAGATAAGTAAAAGGTTTCAAACAACCAAATATTAAATAACACACAGGAAACATGACCGAAATCTTTCTATGCGGCCACCGATGGGCAGAGTCCGGGAAGGTCGGTGGCTATAAGCTCAGAAAAAGGTTGAAGACTTGGACGGATGGGAGGGTGCTGACGCACACCAGCTCATCGGGAGGATGGATACACCGTCTTAACAGATTTGTAACGCGACTGTAACGAAGCCTTAACATAGGAGGGCTAATTTTGCCAACGATATGACAAAGACAAGACTAACTATCATCATCGCGGCCGGAATTCTGTCCGCGGCAAGCGGGGCCGACATCAAGGCTGCAACCACAAAGCCTGAACTGGCAACAACTTCTGTGGTCAACTCCGCAAACTCATCCAAGAGCCTGAAAATCAGATTCGTTGTGACAGACGCAAGCAGCGGGGAGACCTTGATCGGAGCGGCTGTGATCCTGAAAGGCAGCACAACTGGAGCTACAACGGACTTGGAAGGAGCAGCCGAAATCAGCCTGAAAGACGGAGACTATCCCATTGAGATCTCTTACATCGGATATTCACCGGTTACCATAACACTTAAGGTAAAAGGTGGCAAGGTCACCCTTCCGGAAGAAGCGGCAGGGGCTGGATTGGACGGTACCGGAACGGTCACGGTAAGGCTCACGGCTGACAACACGCTGATCGACAACGCCACCGTCATGGCGCGAAAAAGTCTTGAGAGCATCTCGGCTCTGCAGAAGGAAAGACAGATGTCCGCGCATGCGATAGAGAACATGGGAGCAAAGGAGATGAGCCTCAAAGGCCTTTCCAACGCCCAGGAAAGTGTGGCGAAATTCTCCGGAATCTCGATAGCGGAAGCCGGGCAGATGATTGTCCGCGGCCTTGGCGACCGCTACAGCTCCACCACCTTGAACGGGTTGCCGATAGCATCACCGAATCCGGACAACAAGTTGATTCCTCTTGACATATTCCCGTCATCCACAATCCAGAACATCACTGTCAGCAAGGTTTACGAGGCGGGATCTTTCGCGGACTACTCCGGAGCGCATGTGGACATCAGCACAAGCAAAGGGAAAAGTGAGGATTTCCTTAAACTGTCATTCTCCACGGGAGGCTGGTTCGGGACGTTGTTCGATGACTTCAGCCAGATGGACCGCAAGTCCTTGTTCATCACCCCGAAGCTTGGCAAGGCGGCAGGAGTTTCCGATTATTCGGAGTTCAAGGAATATTCAAAAACCAGATCCCTGTTCGACACTGGTTTCCAAGTGAACGACGGCACGGCTCTTCCTGACTTGGACGGAGGTGTGGGCTTCGGGAAAAACTGGAAGACCCGCAGCGGAGAGCTCGGGCTGCTCGCCAGCGCCAGCGTCCACTCAGGAAACGAGACATTGAATGATGCCTATTACCGTACCTACGAGGCTAGTTCCGAAGGGCTTGCGGCAACGGAAAGTGTCTATGACTCATACACCTCAAAACTGGATATGGCGGCACTTGTGGATCTTGAATATTCCTTCAAGAAGCCAAGTTCGATCGGCTTGACATTCTTCTTCGCCAGAAATGCCACGTCAAGTTACCAGAGACGCTCCCTTTTGGACCACCTTGAGACCTACGATCTTGTAGGAAGCAACTCAGTCAGCCATTTCTATGCCCTGAGGAATCTGCAGCTGACAGGAAGGCACTCGCTTGCCGATGGCAAATGGGATCTGGACTGGGGAGTATCGTACAGCGGTACATCCAGCGACGAGCCTGACAGAAGGCAGGTGATGTTCAGCCGAGGAAGCGACGGGACACTCAGTTTCTTCAACCTGAACCAGCAGGAGACGCAAAGATATTTCGGCAAACTCTCGGAGGATGAAGTCGTCGCGGATGTAAGGGTCTCACACGCCATTGACGAGGACAAGAAGGTTCGATTCGGACTCAGCGCCAAGGACAAGAGCCGGGATTTCAGTACAACCCGCTTCTATTACAACATGAAAAAACTCACCGGTGCCATCAGTGACATCGGAGACATGGATCAATTCCTGAACGACGCCAACATAGAGTCCGGACTCGTCGGAATCGACAGGAAACGTCACAAGCGCGACAGTTATGACGCCTCAAACAGAATCATGGCCGCCTTTGCCGAGGCTGATCTCAAGTTTGGAGAGAGATGGTTTCTTAACACCGGACTGAGGGCCGAGGCCTCTGACCAGGGAGTCAGGTATAACGATGATGTGGAGGACAGAAAGCGTAACCTGAAGGCTTTCGACCTGTTCCCGGCTGTGAATCTGAAATATTCAGTGAGCGCCCGGTCAGCCTTAAGATTAGCCCTTTCCAGAACAATCACCCGCCCGTCGTTCATCGAGATGGCGCCTTTCCTCTATCAGGAGAGCTTCGGTGGAACCCAACTGCGAGGCAATGAGGCTTTGGAAAACGGTTACAACTGGAATGTTGACCTGAAGTACGAATTCTTCGCGGACAAATCCAACGACATGTTCACCGTGACAGGTTACTTCAAGTACCTTGATCATCCTATAGAGCGCACTCAGAGACTCTCCGGTGGAGCTTTGGAGCAGACTTTCCAGAATGCGGAAAACGGGTTGGCGGCTGGAATCGAGGCCGAGTTCCGCAAGGAAATCATCAGCGGCCTGACAATCAGCGGCAACGCGTCCTACATATTCACTAACGTGAAACTTCCCGAAAGCGGTGCCTACACCAACAAGGAGAGAACGCTCCAGGGTGCCTCACCATACCTTTTCAACGCTGACATAAGCTACACTCCTGAGCTCCGGGATGGCAAGACGCTTGGCCTCGCCCTGATCTACAGCGTACAGGGGCCGAGAATCCACGCGGTCGGAATCCTCGGCCTTGGAGACGAGAAGCAGATGCCGTTCCATAGCCTTGACTTCTCCGGGACCTGCAAGATCAACCAGAATCTTACTGTAAGATTGGGGCTCAAGAACCTGCTGAACTCGTCAGTGAGGTTCACACAGGAGATTCCAGCCGCAGGCCGCACAGTGGACGCAGAAGGCTGGAGACTCGGAACTGGCGCAGACCTCGGAATCACCTACAATTTTTAGACATCATTGAATATCATTACCTTAATCATTAAGCTATATGAAGTGTATTAATCTTAAAGCATTCGCGGCCGCAATCATCGCCGCAGCGGCATTGACCGCCTGTCAGAAGGATCAGGACAACAAGAATGAAGAATCTGAAACCAATGAACTGAAAGGATATGTCACATCAGACCTCAAGCTTGGGGCCGGAAAGACATACTATCTTACCGGAAGCCTTCAGGTAAAGGCTCCTGCCACACTCACAATCGAGAAAGGCGTGACACTCATCGCCAAGGACAACGGGGAGATCAACTACATCCTTATCGAGCAGGGAGCTAAGATAAACGCTGTGGGAACCAAGGACAGCCCGATTGTCCTTACAGCGGAGAGAAAGGAGAACGGTGCGTGGGGAGGAATCCACATCTGCGGACGCGCCCATTCCAACGCCGGAACCGGCAACACATCAGAGATTGGCAACGCGCCATACGGTGGAAGTGTGGAGAACGACAACTCCGGCACGCTGAAATACATCAGGATTGAATATTCCGGCTACGCCCTCGACTCAGAGCATGAGGCCAACGGACTGTCCCTCTACGGAGTCGGAAACGGTACTTCCATCTCCTACATCCAGTGCTATAAGGGTTCTGATGACGGAATCGAATTCTTCGGAGGAAGTGTGAATGTGGATCATTGCGTGGTCGTTGACTGCACCGATGACAGTTTCGACTGGACAGAGGGCTGGAACGGAAAAGGTGAATGGCTCGTTGCCTACCAGACTGATCCGTCATGCGACTGTCTTTTCGAATGTGACAACAACGGCAAGGCAATCGAAGCGACTCCGGTCTCCAATCCGACCCTGAACCACGTCACGCTTATCGGCAACAACAGTTCCGAGGCCAAAAGAGGAATCCGTCTCCGCGCGGGCACACACGCAAGCTTCTCAAACACACTCGTCACTGGAAAACCGAGCCCTCTGACACTTGAGACAGAGCCAACAATCAGTTCCTTCGTAAAGGGCGAATCGAAGTTCAGCAATGTCATCCTCTCTGGTACAGTAAAGGATGATGGGAAAACAACTCCTTCCTACACTGAGGCATTGTTCACGGCAGCCGGAAACAAGGTCAACCAGAAACTGACATTCACTTCCCGTTTTGTGGGAACCGTGGATGGCGCCGGTGCCGTCCCGGCCGATGATGACTGGACAGCAGGCTGGACCCTTTAGTTGGATGTAAAAGAGCAATTCCATCTAACCCCAAAAACATAAAATCAAGAGGCTGGCCGAACATATGTTTGGCCAGCCTCATCATATAATCATCGTAAAGAGCAAAGACTTGGTTATCACTGCGAAGCAAGACCATACTCCCTCCCCAAGCAGGATGGAGGACAACCAGCCAAAGTACTCATAATCAGAACTTTTCCCTCCACGGCAATTTCAACTGGCTGTGAGCGGGGACTCCTCATTTTGGACACACAAGGATTTTTTCGAATCCGGGAAGTCAATAAGTGTGCAGGCTGAAGCCTTGGGCGGAAGGGAGGTAGTTGACACCCCACCAGCACATCTGGAGGAGGATGAAGGAGAATATCAGCAGGAAAAGATGGCGGCGGAGAGACTTGACGGAGGATTGGACTACTGAAGCAGTCAACGTGGCCGGAGAAAAAGCGGAAGCTTGTCCTTGGCGCAGATGCAGGTACAGAAGATAGCTGAGCCACGTGGCGGCGGCCCAGGTCTCTTTCGGATCCCAGGTCCAGTAGTCTCCCCAAGCCTGCTTGGCCCAGAGTGCCCCCATGACGATGCCCATCGTGAGAAAACCCCAGCCGATGCGGACGAGAGTGTCGCAGAGACGAAGGTCGGCCTCAAGTGTTGAGTAGGTGGCTGATTTTCCGGAGAGCCAAAGGACGCGTACCGCAAGGATTGTGGCGATACCCATCACGGCGTAGGCGAACATGTAGACGATGACGTGCGGGACAAACCACGGGCTGCGGAGAGCGGGCATAAGTTCCTCGGTGTGGATCTCAGGCTTGAGGACATTGATGCAGACGAAGACGACAGACATCAGGCACGAGAAAGGCAGTATCCAGCGATAACGCCAACGAAGATAGATAAAACAGCCGATCAAAGGGAGGAAAAAACTGAACCACAGGCGGGTCTCCCCCATCGTGCGAAGCGGAGGGTAGCCAAGGGTGACCCAGATCCCGAAGATGAACGTGAAGAATATCTTGGTGCCTATCCCGGTAAGCAGCAGCGGCAAGACGACCCTCCTGGCTTTCAAAGAAGACAACGCTCCCGCGATCCAGAAAAGCGACGCCGCCAATGCGAACCAGATGAAAGAATCCCAACTCATTGCCGTCCCTCCTTCTTATTGGATGTTCCTCCGGAAGAAAAATCCTTCCCCTCGCGCATCGCGTCAGCATGGTACCGGACAGCTGAATCATTCTGTCTAAAAGATGAACCTTTTAAAGATTTCCTTCCGTCAAAACGAGGTTTGAAGCCGGAGAAAAACACCATTGCCGCCGCGGAGACAAGCAGCAGCCACAAAGCGACGCGGAAAACCTCCGACATCGGGGAATAGACGCACCTGAATATGCTCGCGAACTCACCTCGCACCGTGTCCGACTGGTAGTCGGACTGGTAGATCCACCAGGAGCCAACCTTTGCGGGGTGGTTCACGGCGATTTTGGTCTCGGAGGAAAGGCCGTCAGGAAGGGTCAAAGTGACTTCGGAAGAATATTCACGAACCGAGAAATCCCTGAGCGTCAGTTCAAAAGGTAGTTTAAAATATTCATCAGTTGATTCGTTCAGAGCCTGCCGGATCGGCTCATTCGGCATCGCTACCACCCTTGCCTTAACAATTCCGCCGGCGCCGAAAAGTCCGGCGACCAGAATCACCGACAGCCCCAGATGGGCGCATGTCACCCCAAGGCGATGCCTTGTGAATCTATGAATATCCCCGATCGTGTTCAGCGTGACGGTGGTCGCCAAAAGGAACAACGCGAGGATGAAGACCGGCGACCGGCTCATATTCCTGAGACCGAGAACACCTGAAATGCCGTCCCTGCCCCCATCTTGCGGTGTAAGCCCGAAGATGAGCAGCAGGAACAGTACAATTGCAATCGAGATTATGCAGGCCTTCCGTCCGGCAAGATGTCTGTACATCGGCCAACGGTCACGCAAAGCATAGACGCCAACCAGAAGACAGGCATAGACTAAAGCCGCGACAAGCCCGAATGAATGGCCGAACGCTGGCATCACGCCTCACCCCACTGCTTGCGCAGAAGGTCAACGGCAGCTGTGACGGTCGTGGCCCGGTCACCCTTGGCGCCGCACTCGAAACTTACATACTTATCGTAGCCGAACTCCTTGAGGGCTTTGAATCCGTCAACGTAGTTGTCCTTTTCTCCGTCCTCACCCGGCATGATGCGGCGGCCACGGCTGGCGATGTGGACGTGCTGGAGGTACTCCTTGCCGGCTGACATCAAGGCACCGTAGTCGGAAGTCTCCTCAGACATATGCCAGAAATCGCCCATTGCCCTGACACCCTTGCTGTCAGAGTCACGGGCTATCGCTGCCGCGTCGGCCACCTGGCGGAGGTAGAACGCCTCGTTCCTGTTCAGCGGCTCAAGAATCACAGTCGTTCCGTGCCCAAGGGCGTATTCTCCTAATTCGTGAAGCTGCTCGCAGAGGTAGTTGCGGGTGTCCATCGTGTGAGGCTTGCACGGAGCCTGGTGGTTGAAGGCCGGAACCATGATGACTCCGGTCGAGCCAAGTTCTCCGGCAGCCGCCACGATCTCACGCATCGTCCTGTCAAACAGTTCCTTGACCGCCGGATCCTCGGCGAGGATAAATCCGTCAAAACCGGCGCAGATTGCCGACACCTTGATGTTTCGACCATTCAGCGCCTTCTGAATCTCCTTCACACGAGAGGCCAGTCCACGTCCTCCCGGCTCGAAGCCTACAACCCCAAGGCTCTCCATGAAGTCCAGTTTCTCGGCCAGACTCTCACCCGGAGCCGTCCCCTCCTGAAACGAAATCTTCAGTTCAAGGTCATTCGCGGCCTTTTTCTTATCGCCTGTCTCGGCGGCACATCCCGGCAGCACCGAAGCCGCGGCCAATGCCGCCGACCCCACCGCCGCTGTCGAGAGAAAATCTCTTCTGTTCATATCCTTTATTGTTTAATTATATTGTTTCCGCCAATATAGCGAAGATACAACTAAAAACTGAAATATCACCTCTTTCGGAAAAACTACAACTAACGAACATATATCCGTATTGTACGATCATGGATTTTGTTTAATGAATTAAATAAAAATAGCAGATTATTTGCAAATCAATTAAACAATCCATACATTTGCAGTCAAAACGAGTGACTGATCATGGACAAACAGGTATTAAAACAGATTCTTCGGGACAATCAAGAAGAGGTCGAGCGTTACGTGGTGTTTCCACGAGACTTACGGCTTGACAATTTCCCTTGCTATGTTCTTGTCGGAGTGCGGAGAGCCGGTAAGTCTTACATGCTATACCACAGAATCCAGCAACTATTGGCGGAAGGGCATAAATGGGATGAAATCCTTTACATGAACTTCGAGGACGAGCGGCTTGAGAATTTCACTTCTGAAGATTTCAATCGCCTACTGGAATGCCATCAGGAAATGTATGGCAAACGTCCGATGCTCTTTCTCGATGAAATCCAGAACATCGAAGGATGGCATAAGTTCGCGCGACGAATGGCCGACTCCAATTACACCATACTCATCACCGGTTCAAACGCAAAGATGCTCTCCGGTGAAATCAACACCACTCTTGGAGGTCGCTTCCTGACCGCGGAAGTCTACCCTTATAGTTTCAAAGAATATCTTGACGCACACAGAATCCCAAGGGACGGCAATGACATTATTTCTACCGAGGGACGGGCAAAGGTTGTTCGTTGTTTTGAAGAATACCTACATTACGGTGGTCTGCCTGCGTCAGTCCTGATGCCGGCAAAGCGCGACTATCTCAGCAGCGTTTACCAGAAGATTTATATGGGTGACATCATCGCTCGGAACAAGATCGCCAACGTGGCCGGAATCCGGGTCCTTGTCAGGAAAATGGCAGAAAGCGTGTGCCGTCCTATTTCTTATAACCGTGTCAACAATCTCCTGTCAAGTGTGGGAGGAAAACTCAGTCTCGCCACAACCATTAAGTATGTGGAATATTGCGAGAATGCATGGTTGCTGCTGCGAGTCAGGAACTATGCGACAAGCCTGGCGGACAAAGAAAGCAACTGCAAGTACTATTTCATTGACACCGGTATTCTGGGCTTGTTCCTCATAGACAAAGACACAATGCTTCTGGAAAACCTCGTCGCTCTCCAACTATTCCGCATTTATGGGCACGACATGGACAACGAGCGAGTATTCTTTTACAAGACTGATTACGAAGTGGATTTCTATATTCCTGAAAGCGGGCTGGCCATTCAAGTCAGTTACTCTCTGCATGACGAGGAGACCAGAAAGCGTGAGGTGGAGGCGATCAGCAAGCTGCCTGGCCACTTGTCGTGCGGCAGGCGTCTGGTTCTGACTTATGACGAAGAGGAAAGCATCACCGACAAGTATGGAACCATAGAGGTGATTCCTACTTGGAAATGGTTGCTGAATTCCCAGTATAACCAAAGAGGATGACCAAAATAGATTTCTGGTCATCCCCTTAATCATATTCAATTTTCAGTCACTTCGACAGGCTCAGTGACCGGTTATTTTTCTGATCCAGGAACGGGGACGGTGTACTTGCTCATGTCCATCTTGCCGAGCTCAAGCTTCTCCGGGAGGTAATCCAGGTCGGAGGCGCTGATCTCGTCCCAGGAGATGGTCTTGCCGGTGTAGGCGGCCTCGCGGCCCATCACTCCGCACAGAGAGGAGATTCCGTCCTCTCCGGCTTCAACATGGGCCTCACCTTTACGGATGTGGTTCACCCAATCCACGTGCTCAAGCACATAAGGGTTGGTCTGCTTGTACTGAGCCTTTTCCGCCTCAGAATCGAACTGCCAAAGAACATTTCCCTGATGGTCACGGATGGCGAAATCCGAGGAGCTCCAGTAGCCCTTGGTGCCACGGACATATTCACTGACATTGTTGGAGCAGCCGTCGATCTGACGGGACATACTGTGCAGATGGACTCCGTTCTCATATTCAAAGTCAATGCTGAAGTTGTCGTACTGGTCACCGGTGACGCGGCGCTGGCGGCTGCCGAAGCCTGTCGCCTTGATAGGATGCCCTCCAATCATCCAGTTGAACACATCGATGTTGTGCACGTGCTGCTCAACGATGTGGTCACCGGAAAGCCACTTCCAGTTGACCCAGTCGCGGATCATCCATTCCATGTCGCTCCAACCCTGCTGACGCTCTTTGTACCAGAGCATACCCTGATTCCAGTAAACATTGCCACCGGTGATCTCGCCGATCATGCCTTCCTGAATCTTCTTGAAAGACTCCACGTAAGACCTCTGATGGTGGCGCTGGGTTCCGGTCACGACACTGAGTCCCTTGGCCTCGGCCTGCTTGGCGGTCGCCATGATCAGGCGATAGCCCTTGGAATCCACAGCGATAGGTTTTTCAAGAAACGAGTGGACACCCTTTTCGGTGGCGTACTGAAAGTGAGCCGGACGGAAGACCGGAGGGGTGGCCACAATCACCATATCAACTCCAGAATCTATGACCTGCTTGTAGGCATCGAAGCCGGTGAAGCAGTGATCCTCGGGAACTTCCTGATTCCACTTTTCCTTGATGCTGTCGCGCAGACCGTTCAGGCGATCCGCAAATACATCACCAAGGGCTGTCACCTTGATGCCGTCGGCGGCGTTCAGCAGGTTGTTTGTGGCACCGCTTCCACGACCGCCACAACCAATCACTCCAACTTTAAGTTCCTTTCCATCAATGGCCTTGTCAGGAAGCTCTGGAACATAGTACTCGCCTGGCTGCCTGAGGGGAGTCATCTTGCCGGATTTGTCTCCGCTTGCGCAGGCTGACAGCAGGACGCTGCCGCCTACCAGACCTACACCGATCTTGGCGCTCTTGCCAAGAAAGGATCTTCTGTCCATTTTGTTGCTCATTTTATTAATAGTCTTTATGTTATTAAATTCAGTAATCTTAAATAATAACTTGGAAGTCTTTATAATATTCCCTCGGGCACATCGCACACCACCCTGAAACCGATTCCCTTGATGTCGGAATACCACCAGATGCTCTTTGGATTCTGCGGGTCGGTACGAAGCCAATCGTCATTTCTGGTGTGGTTTCTGGCGGCGCAACGCACCCGCGACGCGTCATCTGAATACGCCCCGCCGCGGACCACGAACTCTTCGCCGTTCTCCGGCCCCTTTGGATCATAAGATCCGTCAGAGATCATTGAATATGCATCCTCGGCGTATCGGTCGGAGCAATACTCCATAACGTTGCCCAGCATATTTCTAAGCCCGAACGGGTTGGCCTTTACCTCGGAAGGCTCTTGAGTCTTGCCGAAGCTGTCTTCCGAGTACACCACATAAGTTGCGATCGAGGTGGTGTCCGGGCCGAACAGTCTGTTCCAGAACGTCTCCTTTGAATATTTCTTCGGGTTTCCCTCGAAGAAGTACGGGGTCTGTGTGCCGCCGCGGGCGGCATATTCCCATTCCGCCTCGGTCGGAAGACGGTAATTGCGGCAGGTCTTGAGGGAAAGCCACTGGCAGAAGGTCTCCGCAGCGTAGTGCGTCATCGTGATCGCCGGCCTCTCGCCCATTCCCCAGCCTTGGTCAGGAAATCCAAACGGAGGAGTCGGACCGCTGACGGCATCTACATCCGGACGATTATTGTTGGCGTAGATTTTCTCCGGAGGGGTTCTGCCCTCGGACATCGTCTCGTTGTAGAACGCCCAGAACTGATGCCACGTCACCTCAACCTCGCCCATGAAGAACGGGGAAATCCTGACCTTTCTTTGAGGTCCCTCATCCACCGAGCGGAACGGCTCGTTGTCCGGGCTGCCGAGCAGGAATTCGCCTCCCGGAATGGCGACCATGCTGATGGCCGCCGTCGTTCCCGGAACCGTCTCCGTGAAGTTTGCAAAGGAAGCAACCACAGCCGCACTGTCATATTTCTCACCACCTCCGGAGTCCATCACCTTGCCTTCCAGCCTTTTATGTTCATAACCTGGCATATCGTGGCCAGTGTTCAGATGGCAGCTGATGCACTGGAGATCCAGTTTTTTCGCATTTTCATCGTAATAGAGATGGGCGGTGATGCCATCGTCCGAGATTCCGGTCGGATAAAGATTGACGTGGCATTTCTCGCAGGACTCGTTATAGACGATTTTCGTCCCGTGCTCAAGGGTTCTCCTTGAACTCCAGTCAATCTCGTCCTCGTCCTTGGTCATCTTGGTCCACAAGTCCTTGGCTCCCATCCTGGCCTTGATCATATAGTAACGGAAGTAGCCGTTCTCCTTGGGAGGAAGATGGCATGCAGCGCAGTCGGTAACCACCCCACTCCCGCTGTTGTAGTGTTCTGATTTCTTCCAGTCAGCATCCGCCTGCTCGTGGTAGTGGCAGCTCATGCAATACTCGTTGGTTGAAGTGCGCGACATCGCACCGCCCACCGCCAACATGGCGCAGACACCTAAGACCAGCCCACCAAGGCCGGCGAATATTATCACTTTCTTTCCGCCTCCCATAGTCATTCGGAACCTTTAAAAACAAATCTTACAAATTTACACAAAACCTTGCAAAACGCAATTATTTCTTCGTCCTACAGTTTCTTCGTCCAACAGTGAAGACGGGGTGTATGCCACACACACAAGACAAACTATTAAGTATTTAATTACAAACTCATTATCCGCCACTCATTGATACTGGACGAGTGGCGGATAACTTTTGAAGGTTTGATTCTTTGCGTCACTTGATCTCCGGAAGTCCAAGATCCTTAAAGGTGCGGGGAGCCGGAGTCTTAGGGAGCGGCCTGCGGTCCCTGATCTGCTGGAGAGCGGTCTCTATGGCCTTGTCAAGCTGCTGATCCTCACCGGCATATTCCTTAATAGGATCATTGTCCAGCAGGATGTCAGGATCGACTCCATGGTTCTCGACAATCCACTGCCCCGTCGCGGCGTCGTAGTTCGTGAAGAACGGCACACGCACATCCGTTCCGTCCATATAAGGCAGCGAGCCGCTGATGCCCACGATTCCGCCCCATGTCCTCGTTCCGATCACGGTTCCGAGGTTGTTGGCCTTGAAACTCCACGGGAAGAGGTCTCCGTCGGATGCGGAATATTTGTTGATCAGCAGCACTTTAGGGCCAGTGTGGGTCGCTTCTGGGATGGTTCCGTTCTGGTTGGAGTTCCTGTACATCGTCATCCTGTAAACCTTGCGAAGAAGCCTTTCGATGACCATCGGGGAGATGTTTCCGCCACCGTTGGCGCGGTCGTCGATGATGAGAGCCTCCTTGTCAAGCTGAGGATAGTACCAGCGGGCGAACTCATTCAGACCTTCAGGCCCCATGTCAGGAATATAGATGTAGCCGACCTTGCCACCGGACTTTTCCTCAACGGTGCGGATGTTCCTCATCACCCACTCGTAATGTTCGAGAGGATATTCATCAGCTATAGGTTTGACAACGACCTTGCGTCCTCCCTCGGCAGCTGATTTGTTCACCGTCAGTTCCACGAGTTTGCCAGCCTTGCCGATGAGAAGTTTGTAGATGTTGTCCACGCCTTTAAGTGACTGGCCGTCAATGGCTGTGATGAAGTCGCCCTCAGAGATGTTCATCCCCGGCTCGGTCAACGGGGAGCGGAGCTCGCTTCTGTAAACCGCTCCTGAATAGATATGGCCAATCTTGAAATAGCCGCTCTTGTCCTTGCTCATTTTGGCTCCGAGGAGTCCCATCGGGGTGCGTTCCGGCTTAGGGTAGTCACCCGGATTGACGTAGGCGTGGCCGCTGGCGACCTCACCGATCATCCCACCGATCACATAGTTGAGATCCAGACGGGTCTTGACGTAAGGGAGAAGGGCAGCGTACTTTTCTTTTACCGCCTTCCAGTCGCGTCCGTGCATATTCTCAAGATAGTAGCCGTCGCGGAAAGCTCTCCAGACCTCGTCGAAGATCTGAGGCCACTCCTTCGAGTAATCAACTGTAGTGTACATGTTGTCAACATCAACGGCCTCACCACCACCTACTTTGGCAGCAGGGAAATTCACGGCCGTCCATTTGCCTTTGGCGGTCGAGAGCGCCTTCTTGTCACCCGGACGGTAGATGACCATCCCTTCAGAGCACTGCTCGGACTTGCCCGTTTCGAAATCAAATACTTGAGTGCCACGGCCATCCCTGTACCAGAGTTTCTTGCCGTCACTGAAATACGAGCGGGAACCTCTGATAGGGAGCTTTATGGTCCTGTCAAGAAGGCCGTCCACGTCAATCTTCACGTCCACGGTTTTCTTGCCGGAAGCCTTTGCCGTCTTCTGGTCTTTGTCAGCCTTGCCGCCTTTGGCCGGCTTCTTGTCGGCCTCGGCAGGGGTAGCGTCGTCCTCTGATTCATGAATATTCAAGGATTCGCTGTCAGTAGGAAGCAGTGGCGAAGGCGTTCCGGCAGCAAGCATTGTCATATAGACCCCGCTTCTGTCAGTATAGGCGAAGTTCCACTCGATCCAGCTGTAAATCGGGCGGAAATCTCGGTCTGAAGTGAATATCAAGTACTTGCCATCGGCTGAGAAGACTGGTGAACTGGAATCGTACCATTTTTCCGTGACAGGATATTCCTTACTGGAAGCGAGGTTGAGGACATAGACCACGCTCATCTTGTTCGGTGCCGGGCGGCTGTAGGTGAGCCATTTGCCGTCAGGGGAATATTCAACATCCCTTATCTCCTGCTCAGGGCATTGCAGTACCGTTCTGGAGGTCTTGGCGAACGGATCGACCTCGACGATACGGTTCTTGCGGTCTGTGTAAAGAATATGCCTGCTGTCCGGACTCCACTGGAGGCTGCGGATGTAGGTGTCGTTGTCCTTGGTGATCTGGACAGGCACGCCTCCAGCCGTGACATCGTAAAGATAGACCTCGGTCTCCCCTGTCCCGTCTCCTATGAACGCTATGTACTTGCCGTCCGGACTCCAATCCGCGCTGCGATCGTTCGAGCCTGGGGTCTTGGTGATGTTGCGGGTAATGCCCTTTCCGACAGGCACATCGAACACTTCACCTCTGGCAGTGACGGCCATTCTCTTTCCGTCAGGGGAAAGGCTGAACGATGAGCGTCGCTTCTTGCCGACATTCATCCTCTCAGCTCTCGCATAAACAAGGTCTGAGCCGAGGGTGATGTGGATCTGCTCAGCGGCTTTCGTAGCCGGATCGAGTTTGTAGAGATAGCCACCTTTCTCAAACACGACGAGTTTCCCGTTCGTGCTCGGGAACTTGACATCGTAGTCATCAAAAGATGTCACCTTGGTCGTTGCCTTGGTCTTCGTGTTATAGACGAAAATGTTCATCGTCATGTCACGGTCGGAGGCAAAATAAATCTCATCACCGACCCACATAGGGAATATGTCCTGCGCCGGGTTGTCGGTGATCTTCTCGACTTTCTTGCCGTCATAGACCCAGACCTCATCGGCCATTCCGCCACGGTAATATTTCCACGTCCGGAACTCTCTCATCACCCGGTTGTAGGCAAGTTTCTTTCCGTCAGGCGAATAGGAGCAGAAGCCTCCTTCCGGAAGCGGAATCTCCTTCGGCATGCCTCCGTTCACGGAGACAGTCCAAAGCTTGCCGGAGAAGCCATCGCCGGTGCGGTTTCTGAATATGATGTTCTTTCCGTCAGGTGTCCATCCCATCACGATGTTGTTGGGACCCATCCTGTCACCAAGGTCATCCCGTCCGTTGGTGGCCGTATAGGTCAGACGGATAGGTTCTCCGCCCCTGGCCGGAATGATGTAAACCTCGCGGTTGCCGTCATATTCCCCGGTGAAGGCGATTGTCTTGCCGTCCGGCGAATAGCGCGCGAACATCTCGTAGCCGATGTGCGAGGTCAGGCGGCGCGCCTCGCCACCAGCCAGCGGAGCGGTGAACAGGTCACCGGCGTAGGAGAACACCACATCCGTCCCGTTTGTCGCCGGGAACCGGAGCAGCCTGGCCTCGTCGGTCGCTGAGCTTGTCGAAGCGATGATAGGTGTAGCATTCGGTGTGGTGGTCACTTCGATAGGCTCAGTGACCGCTGAAAGCGTCATTCCTCCCAATAGGAAGGTTAACAACAATTTCGTCATAATCAGTATAAACAATTAAACATCAACATATTCTGCAAAAATTCAAACAATTCTCCTAAAAGGACGATTCCAAGATAGCAAAAATTATTCTATCAGAATTATTTTAGCAGAATAATTTTGGCGAAATAAACACATTGTAATGCGCTTAGGACAGAAAAATCAAATGGCGAATTTTGGTAACGTGCAAAATTCGCCATTTGCCTTTTTTCTGTCCTTCTGTCAGCGGGTACTTCAGTAATTTGGCAAATCCGGTCACTTCGACAGGCTCAGTGACCGGGACGGGCTCAATGACCGGGAATGCGAATTACTCAGCCAGGCCACGGGCGCGGAGAAGGGCACCGGGATCCGGCCGGGCCCCACGGAAGGAGAGGTAGAGGGTCATCGGCTCCTCGCTGCCACCCTTCTCAAGGAAGGTCTGACGGAACTTCAACGCGACCTCAGGATTGTATATTCCCTGCCGCTGGAAGTACTCGAAGGCATCCTTGTCCAAAACCTCGGCCCAGAGATAGCTGTAGTAGCCGGCGCTGTAGCCGCTGTTGAAGATGTGGTTGAAATAGGTGGTGCGGTAGCGAGGGATGATCTCGTCGATGAGACCCATCTGCTTGCAGACCTTCTTCTCGAAGTCAGCCACATTGGCGGCCTGGTCTCCCTCGGAAAGCTTCGCAAGGTCAGCCTCCGTGAGCTCGTGCCACTTCATGTCCAGAATGGAGGCCGCGCAAAGCTCGGATGTCATGAAGCCCTGATTGAACTTGCTTGCGTTGTTGATTTTAGTCACGAGAGAATCCGGAATGACTTCACCTGTCTCGTAATGTTTGGCATATTCGGCGAGGATCTCCGGCTGGAAAGCCCAGTTCTCATTGAACTGAGAGAATGTCTCGACAAAGTCGCGTGCCACGTTGGTGCCGCTGACTGACGGATAGTGGCATTTAGAAAGAAGACCGTGAAGGGCGTGGCCGAACTCGTGGAACACGGTAAGGACCTCATCAATCGTGAACAATGCCGGAAGCGAGTCGGTCGGAGCGGTCATGTTCCCGACATTGATGACGATCGGTCGAACGTCATTCCCCTGCGCGTCAACATATTGCTCACGGAAATTCGTCATCCACGCACCGCCCCTCTTCGAAGCGCGAGGGAAGTAGTCGGTCGAGAATATTCCAAGAAGGCTGCCGTCGGCGTCCGTCACCTTGAAAGCCTCGACCGCAGGGTTGTAAAGCGGAACGTCCTTCAGCGGCTCGACATTGATGCCGTAGAGCTTGTGGGCGGCGAAGAATATGCCGTCGCGGACATTCTCCATCCGGAAATATGGCTTCGTCAGATTCTCGTCCAATGAATATTTCCGCGCGCGTACCTTCTCGGCATAGTAGAACCAGTCCCAAGACTCGATCTTCGAGCCTGCGGCCACCTTGCCGGCCTGGATGTCCTCGTCCATAACCTTCTGCATGTCAACGATCTCCTCCTTGGCCTTGCTGACAGCAGGGCCTATGATCTTGTCAAGGAAAGCGTCTACGGTCCCAGGATCGTGCGCCATCTTGTCGTCAAGCTGGTAGGCGGCGAAGTTGTCGAAACCAAGCAGTCTAGCCTTCTCGGCGCGGAGATTCAGGATCTCAAGGCAGAGAGCCTTGTTGTCATATTCATTGCCATTGTTGCCCCTTGAGGAATATGCCTTGAACATCTCCTCGCGGCGGCTTCTGTCCTCGCAGGAGGTCATCTCGGAGGTGTAGGATGAGACCGGGATTCCGAATTTCTCCTTGAAGGCATTGTTCTCTGCGAGCAGGTTAGTGCCGAATTTCTGCTGGGCGGCGGCGATCTTCTGATTGATCTCCTTGAGTCTCGCCTGAGCGGCCTCGTCAAGGTCCACACCGTTACGGGTGAAACTCTGGTAGAGTTTCTTGAGCACCATCTGCTGCTCTCTCGTAAGTCCGCTCTGATCAGCGTCATGGACAGCCTTCACGCGCCCGAAGAACGCCTTGTTCATCGAGATGTTGTCCTCATGCTCGGTCATCAGCGCGGTGGCCTCCTCTACGACCTTGTTCATCTCGTCGCTGCCTTCGGTCTCCTGAAGGTTGAAAAGCACAGCGGCTGTCTTGGTCAAAGTCTTGCCGGACAGCTCGTAAGCCGCCACGGTGTTCTCGAATGTCGGCGCATCCTGATTGTTCAGGATAGCCTCAAGTTCCTTGTTCTGCTCCTCGATTCCGGCCTTGATGGCAGGAATATAATCGGTAAGCTGAATCTTCTCGAACGGCGGAATGCCGTACGGTGTGTTCCATTCCTCAAGGAACGGATTGCTTTTTGTCTGTGTGCAGGCTGCCATCATAGCGATCGCTCCTAATGCTAAGACTGTTGTTTTCATTGTATAATACTGTGTTGCTGTTATTTAACAATCTCAACCCCATCAAGGTCGATGAGGGTAAACTGGGCCTTGCCCTGATAGATGGTTAGGATGCCTTTGACATTGATTGCCGTACCAGCGAGGATGGCCGGGTCGATCTGGGTGTCAGCGAACCGGGAGTAGCCGCTGGTGCGGATCTGCACGTCCTTACCTCCCATCTTGAAGTACTGGCTCACTGAATATGCGGAAGCGTTTTTCAGCAGAGTCGCCTTGAGGTCAGGATCAGAGACCTTTCTGGCATAGTCAGCGGAATAGGCATCATCAAACTTTCCGGAATTGATGTAATCAATGAACCCCTGCTTTGACATGGCCCAAGTGGTGATTCCCCATGTCGGATCCGCCACCGGAGCATAGTTCTTGCCGGTGCTCGATAGGAAAATCCTGTTGGATGAGGCCTTCTTGTCCTTGTAGGAATCAATGTAGATCAGGCAGAAGATCTCGCCTCCGTAGGTCAGGCCGTCAAGTTCGACGTAGCATCCAAGATTTTCCTCTTTCAGAAGATCTGCAGCCGCGACTTTCTTAGGCTGGAGAGGAGTGTCAATCTTTCCTCTGAATATGTGAGTGTCAATCAGATACTGCACCTCAAGGTATGAAGTTTCATATTCCCCGGTCGGATCTGCATAGCCCAGTTGGATCATTCCGTTGTAGGCCCCCAGAGTGAGTCCGCCGCACTTGACATAGACCCACTGGCCGAGTTTGTAGTCATTGTAGAGGGCGGTCTTGCCGAGCTTCAACTCAATCCCGCCTGTGGCGTCCTGGATGTAAAGACTCTTGTAGATGTTACCGCTCTTGTCCTCGGAAACGACCTGGCCACCGATGAGTATGTCCTTCTCAATCTTGACTGGGCCGGATTTGTAAAGAGCCTTGAGCTGGGCGATGGTCGTGTTCGGAGTCATCGTCACCGGCTCATAGACATCAGCCTTACCGTAGTCCGTGGTGAACACCTGATCCCACTCCTCGCATGAAGCAAGAGTGAATATGGCGGCGATCAGCGCGAAATATATTCTTCTCATACCTTAGAATCTGAAATAAATGTTCAACATGTAGTTGATTCCGCTCATGTAGAAGTACTTGGAATCAAACCGGTAGAATCTCTCCTTGCTGACGGTGTTGTCCACAAGGCGGGTCTGCTCGTAGCCGCCGGTACGCACGTCCTTGTTGTTCAGGAGGTTCTTGACCTGAAGCGAGAATCCGAGCTGGTACTTTCTCTGAATATACCAGGACTTCCCGACACTGGCGTTCACCAGCATGAAGTTCTTGAACTTCTCCTGCGCGGCCATATACTCAATCTCCTGCGCGGTGACAGTGCCGTCCGGTCCGGCGGTGGCCATGTCTGTCCTGTAGAGCGGATTCATGTCAAGGTAGGAGTTCCCGAAGAAATCCACATCAGCGTCGATGAACCAGTAGTTCTTGTTCCACGCGAGGCCGAGGCTGGACGCAAGCTGCGGAGTGCTTGGCACATAGTGCCGCACGGTCTTTCCGTCAGCGGTCGGGTGGCTCTTCCAGTAAGGGATGATGACACCGTAGGTCCCGGCGACATATTCAGCGCTGTTGTCGTAGGTCTGGTACATCGTCGGGTTGGAGGTGTAGATGTATTTACCGTAGGAGAGGACTCCCTGGACGGAAAGGTTCGGGACAGGGGTCGGCACCTTGAAGCCGAGCTCGACTCCGATGTGACGCTCGTCTATTCCCGACATCGCGAAGTTGGTGAACGAGTTCTGCGAGTCATCGTAGAAGCTCATCACATCCGTCTGGTCCTTGATTGAAGTGTAGAATCCGGTGATGCGGAGATCGTAGCCGGAGTTGCTGTAGGCGTAGTTGAGGTCAGCCGTCAATGTCTTCACAGTCTTGAGGTCAGGCATGATGGTGTTTCTCGTTCTCGGAGAGATGAACGACTGGTTGAATGTCGGAGCCTCGGTGATGTAGGCGGCGTCGGCGTAGATCCTGTGGCCTCCACGGATGAAGTAGCTGAGGTTCAGTTTGCCCGAGCCGGTGAGGAAGTCCTTCCTGTCGGACTCGCCCTTCGAGGTGATCGGCTTGCTGGTGGTCTGGTCGTACTTCGTGATGACATTTCCTTCGTAAGTGAACGGATTGCCGTTGTCGTCAAGCCCAGGGAAAAGGCCCTTTCTCAAAAGGCCTTCCCTCCAGAATTTTGAATATCCCAACCTGCCGGCCACTGTGGCCTCCAGTCCACCGAACGTGAAACGTCCGGAGGTCCAGGCCTCGGCGCGTCGTACGTGGGCGTAGTAGTCGTAGCCGTACTTGTCCCCTTCCCTGATGGTCTGGGCCGATCCGTTCTTCAGGAAGTAATCCAAGTCGTTCTGGATCATCGTCGGATAGGCCGCGAAATCCCTCTCGGCGAACTGGTCGATGTTGACGTAGTAGTCACCACCGAGCAGGTCATCAAGAACCTTGTAGTACTCAGTGCGGTTCCATTTGTAGGAGAGTCCGCCGTTAATTGTCAGGAACTTGGCCGGATTCCACTTGGCGTTGAGGGCGAAGTTGAGGTCGTTCTGGTCCACACGCCTCTCCTCAATCACGTACTTGGAACGGTTGCCCGCGTCCGTGGCGTTAAGGGAGTTGACTGCATAGAGACGATCCCAGTTGAGGTGGGTGATCGATGGAATGTCCGTCTCCCAAGCCTCTTTGGCCCAGGCGTATTTCGCGAAGTTCTGACGGTTGTAGTCAGTGTTGTCCATGTAGAAATAGCTCGGAAGGTTCCTGTAGTAGTCAGGGCGTGGATCCGGGGCGTCGTACCAGTCGAGAGCCGTGTAGCCGTTCTTGCCGAATCTGTAAAGCACTGTGGCCGATGCGGCGAACTTCTGAGATTCCGGAGTGAAGTCGTACTTGAGTATCGCTATAGGCTCGTGGGTCTTGCGGACACGGGCGTTGCGCACCTTGCCGTTATAGTAGCCCCAGTTGGAGTTGTACATATTGTCGCCCGTCAGGTCATAAACCTCCTGGGTGGAACCGTTCTGGGCTCCGCGCTCTCCAGGGGCGGCCATAAATGTGAAGCCAAGCTTGTGTTCCTCGCCAAATTTCTTCTCGACAGCGCCGTAGTAACCGAACGAACGGTAGAAAACGCCTTTGATCCAGTCGTTTCCGCCAAGTCTCGCGGAAGCGCTGAAAGCGTAGGACCAGCCGTTGTCAAGCTGCCCGGAAGCGTAGGTGAGCATCAGGCGGAGTCTGTACAAGGCACTGTTTGTCAGCACGCTTCCCCTCCAGCCGGTGCGGATGGAAGAGGCCATCGGCATGATGTTCGTGAGGCCGTTGTAGCCGCCGAATCCGAAGTCGGAGACCTCGGCTCCGTTCACGGACTCCTTGCTTCTGGTGGCCTCGTTAAGACCGCTCCACAGGGAGTACGGAGTGTAGCCCGTGATGGCGTCGTTCATCCTAACACCAGCGAGGTAAACATCCTGAGACTCACTGGAATATCCACGCACACGGAATCGTACGGAACTGAAATTGTAACCGGCCATGTTGTTGAAAACGTCGTTCTGGCCGAAGAGAATGGTCGGGCTGTCGGAATAGCCTGAGTCGTCCATGTCGAACTCGGAGAAACTGGCGTCATCCACCTCGGCGACCTTCGCCACCGGGGTGAGGGACAGAGTGAACATGTTCTTGACATAGCCGTCGTTGACGGTCACGTTGACTCTGGACTGGAGGTAGTCCGGGCTTTCGATGACAAGATCGTACATCCCGTCCTTCAGGTTCCCGATCTGGAATGTTCCGTCATGACCGGCTTTCACACGGGCGACTTCCTGGCCGGCCGAATACAGCACCAGATCCGCTCCGTCAATGGCCGCCTTGCTCAAACGGCTGACGACCGTACCTTTCACGCCACCGGTGTAGTTCTGGGCCGACAGGGTCAGAGCCAAGAACAGGGCCGAGGCGGCAAGGAATATTCTTTTATTCATAAGTGTTGAATATTAACTCTATCATTATAGTTTGTCGAAGCGACTGAAGGTGTTACTTGTTACTGACAACAATATATGTCGGATAGTGGTCGCTGTAGCCACCGACATAAGAACCGGATGAATATGTCCGGAACGGGGTTCCCTTGTACCGGCCGGTCTGCTGAACCATGAACGGCTGGCTGAAGACACGCCCGTAATATTTCCCCTTAACGATCGGGACGATGCGCAGAGATCCCTTAGGAGCGTTCACCAGCGCCTCGTTCGTCATGATGATGTCGTAGATGTTCCAGTCTCCACGGTAGGCCAAAGACCCGTAGCCAGCCTTCAGCATTGATGTGAACGGAGAGAAAAAGTCCATTTTGCCGACCTCGGAGACGTTCTCCTTGCCATGCATATAAACTGTCATGCTCTCGTCCGTAGGGTTGTCGTTCATGTCGCCCATCGCCACGATCTTGATTCCGGGATATTCATTCATCAGCTTGACTGAATTCTCGTAGATGATCTCCGCGCCACGGCTTCGCAGATCGCTGCCTTTGCCTCCGATCCTGGACGGAAGGTGCGCCACGAAGAACGCGAACATCTCCCCCTTAATTTCACCGCGGACCATCAGTATGTCACGGGTGCGGAAATTCTTCTGCGAACCCTTGTCCATGTCGAACTTGATGTCCTTGCTGTTGAAATCATAAGGAATAGACTTGCTCTCAATAAGTTTGAACTGCTCCGGCCTGTAAAGCAGAGCCACATCCACGCCACGCCTATCTGGACCGTCGTAGTGCACGATCTGGTAATTTGCATCGGTGATCTCCGGCTGGCTGACAAGGTCCTCAAGCACGTGACGGTTCTCAATCTCGCTGAGACCGAGGATTGTGTGATAGGCCTTGTTCTCCTCAGCCATCGCCTTGATCACGGTCGCGATGTTGTGGAGTTTGCGGTTGTAGCGGGTGTCTGTCCAGCGGTTGGCCCCGTCAGGGAGATATTCATAGTCATTCTTGCCCTCATCGTGGTAGGTGTCGAAGAGGTTCTCGACATTGTAGAAGCCGATGACATAGCCTCTCGCGCCTTTGCCCCCTTTGGCGCACGCCGTGGCGGTGACAGCGAGAAGCAGAAGTGCGGAGTAAAGTAATTTTCTTAGATGCATATCAGTTTTGTATTATATTCGTTGCAGCTTACCTCCACCACCAAGAAATATCGGCAGGATTCTCCGCCTCGATCCTCGCTGCGGTCTCCTCCCCGACTTTGGCAGGCAAGTTCACAAAGAAATCGATGTTCAGTTTCTTTTCAAGGTCATCAACTGACATTGAATATGAGGAGTTTATGTTTTTTGAGCTATACACCTTGTGATCCAGCCATACAGCGCAGGCGGAATAGCCGGAATAGCCTATCGTGGAGTTCTTCATATAGCGGAGCACGACCTTGTAATAGGCGGTCGGCACGGTCACTTTCTTTCCGTTGTTGTCAAGGGCGTACTTGACCGTCTCGCCGTCCTTGTAGTCAATGACGCATCCCGTCACCACATAGAGTGTATCCGAACTGTTGGCCCACGAGCGCACCTTGCCTTCGAGATTAGCCCAGATGTCACCGTTGAAGCCGTCCTGGATCTGAGGGGTCATATTCGTGCCGTAGAAGGTCATGGAGTTTGCTGAATATGATGTAAGCCTGTCCGCGGAGGCGATCTGATGACCTCTTGCGAACCAACCGGCATTACCGTCCTTGAAGCCTTTGTAGAGCACAGGTTGCTTGCTTTCCGGTAGAAGTGGGTCAAGTGCCCATGCATCGGTTCTTTTCACCGAACCTCCTATGTTCCATTTACATAGCGGATAGGCCACCCACGGAGCCACCAGATTGTCGTAGTCCCAGATGAAGGAATAGTTGCGTGTCTTTACAGAACCGATTGTCATCGAATGGGTAAATGCATCCGTCCCATCTGGAATCGCGGGGAGCTCCATCCATCCGGTCTTCGGTGAGAGATTGCCTTCTGAAGAAGATGAAGCCTGGCCATTTTGTGTCAGGACAACTGAATCCTCTCCAGCCTTAGAAGTCACGATGATTGTGGCCGTGCGCCCTTCTTCAGAGTTGTTCGGAGACACTTTCACCACGACATTGCAGTCGCCATCACCGGAGGTCTGGTCAAATGTTACCCACCCAACTTCACTACCATATTCAGAAACAACGGACAATTCCCAAGAGATGTCCGATTTCACATAGAGGAATTGAGAGCCGCCTACCGCCTCCACCATCGGGCTTCCAAGCTCAATTGTAGGAGGATTCGGTTTGACCTCTTCCGAGGGATCACATGACATAACCGCCAAGGCAGCAAGGCAGCACAGGCCAACGAGCATTGTAATATGTCTCAACGCAATTTTCACAAACGTTAATATTTAAGAGAGCAAAAGGGCTGCCCGTGCTCGCGGGCATCCCTTTTATTGCATTTATCAATTCATCATTTATTTTTCAGCCTGAATGCCAAAGAGAATGACTCTATAGTCCGTACCTTTGACTGACTTAACGGTGATCGTCATGTCTGTCTGAAGAGGATTACCACCATTGAGGGCAGCGATGTCGATTGTTTTTTGAGAATCTGTTGTGACATCGTTGATCGTGTATGGTTCTCTGTTCGAACATCCAGGGTTAGCCTTCAAGCTTATGGCATCACCTATAGCGACTCCATTAAATTCTGCAGCGACACTTGCAGTCTTGCCTTTCCAGGCCAGACCATAGAAAGAGATTTTCTTTGTCCCAGCAGGAATCACAAGCGTAGCGGATCCAGTCTTACTACTTGCACCAAGTTTCAAGACAGGGACATCCTTGACACCATTAATGGTAGCTTTCTCTGAATATGACTTATTATTTTCATCTACCGTCCAAGTGACATTGCTTGAATAATCATCAGTAGCGCCTACAGCCTTATGTGTCAGAGTAACAGTATATGACTTAGTAGCCACGTCAGCCGTTGTGGACACTGTGAGTTTGACCACCTTGTCCTCTTCTGTTGTGTTGGCGGCAAACTTCACTGTCACAGTGGCATCCGCATCTCCAGAAGACGGTTCCACGGTATAGGCTGAGTTGTCGGAGGTTACAGTCCATGCGACATTAGCCTTGACATTGAATGTGACAGAAGTTTCCTCTGCCTTCGCGGATATGAATGTTGAGCTTACGGAGAATTTAAGACCCGTGTCACCCTTGCCGTTGATTGAGATGACAGAACTACCAGAATTAATCTCCGGTGTCTTACCATTATACATTATCAGTTTGCCAAGAACAACAATCTCATCACCTACTTTCAACTGATCTGCGGAAGTGAACTTTTCTCCTCCGTAATAATAGCCACGGAAAACCATGAATTCATTAGTTGAGGTACCGTCATCGGAGATGTAGTATGTGTAATTACCATAGTCCGCTGAAAATTCACCCAGTTTGGAAATCTTACCTTTCACATAGACTTTGCCTTCTGGAATATTATCGGAATGAATAATGTTCAATGATTTGGCAACATTATAAGGTGAAGCCTCAGTACCTTCACCGGAAGCATTTGGCAGATCTGTCCAAGAGCTGCCTGTCTTAAACCTTTCTCCAGTCAGCCCTGCATAATCGTTGGCATCACTGAAAATCAACTGGATCGTATCATCGTAAATCGCAGCTATACCCTTGATGGATCCAGAGCCTTGAGGAACCACATCAGCCTTGAAAGAGGAGTATTTGCTGGATCTTACCTCAAAGATGTTACCGTCTTTGTCCACAAAATTGATGCTGCTGTGCTGATCATTCTGAACCCATGTCTTGGACAGGTCGGAATCCAAAACCTGAACACCGCTCAACTCAACATACTGGCTTTCATACTTGTTGGCAAGGAAATCCTTGATGGCAACAGCCTTGGCAACAACCTCATTGTCAGAGTCCAACAGAGTAACCTTGTCCAGCGACAGACCGTTAATCTGCTTGAGGCCTTTGTATTCGGAGATTTTCTGGCCGGAAAGATCCACAGCGACTTTGTCGCCACGAGCGAACTTGCTGTCAGAACTCAAATACAATTCTATACCTGCCGTCTCGTCTTGAAGGACGACTATCTTCTTGGAGGTAAAGTTGTTCAGACTTGGATTGGAAATCACAACTCCGCTGATAACGGTGCCAGCCTCCAACCCAGTGTCCAGACCTTTTGCCAGAACATCACTAATTGATGTATATTTTACCTCTTTTCCTTTCTGGTTTACAGTCAATGTTCCTTCAACCAGTCCGCAGGTAAAGGTCAACTTGCCGGTACGCGCAGCTCCTTCCACACCGTTCTCAATATTCTCTAGGACAGTCACTTTAATCGTGACGGCTTCCGAGGAAGCCTCACCGTGATCGGGAGACACGGCCACCCATTTGCAGTCCTCCGGAATTTGTACAGTCCAATCTCTAGTGGCCGTCAAATTAACGGTCTTAGAGCCACCTTTCACGTCCACCTCGATCTCAGACGGATCCACCGTAATTTGAGGCGCTCCAAGATCCTCTTTCTCTTCCTCGCACGCTGTCGTGGCGAACGAAAGCGCTGCGATGGACGCGATAAAACTCAAAAATCTACTTGCTTTCATATCAGTTGTGTTTAATAACAGTCCACAAATAATTAGCTTCGCCCGTAGGCGTTCTGCCGATCACTTCGGCTGGCTCTGTCACTTCGCCAGGCTCAGTGACCGGGGCTTCCTCCCCACAAAATCTTTGCCTGTCAAGCAATCCGCTAAGTTACGACTAAATATTCAATTATAAAACACATTTACAGAGAGACCTTCTGTCCGATTCAGGGGTAGGAATATATTCGTGAGCGAAAATGCCCCCCTCACGCACGAGAGGCCACAGAACAACACTTCGTGAGTCCAACGGTACCATTTACGCACGGACTCAATTATTTTCAGATATTTTCAGACATCAGCGAAGCCACCTCTTCTCTCAGCCGCGGAAGATCATTAATCACAATCTTCCACATAATATCATCGGTGACAGCATCATAGGCGTGAATGCCCCGGTTACGGGTCGCGATTATAGCCCTGGCATTGGTAATTGAAACGTCAGGATATTCCTTGACAACTCGATTGACGGCTTATACGATGATGGAAACGTTTCGTTCTATGGCGCGGCGAAGCATCAGATTGCGCCCATATTCCTCGAACTGCTTGGGAACATCCTCGAAGAACGAATAGATTTCATCAATCGCTGTCTGAATGTCAAACAAATACGCCTTAAGATGTCTGTCCATAAATCAACCGCTTAGTCTCGTCAAGTTCTTCTTTGAAGTACGGATTCCGGATCGCATTATATTCAATCAGGTCAACATCTCTATGAAGAAGGTCCTCCAATGCGAATTTGAAATCAAAATAGTTGTCTCCATATTCCGTTCAATCAACTTCATACTGCACAAAGAGCTCCACTTTGAATCAAGCCAATCTTAAAGACGTCCAGTCACATCGGCTGACTCAGTGACCGGAGGGCGTCGGCTCACCGCCGGGCTTTCTCCCCGCAAAATCTTTGCCCGTCAAGCAGTCTGCTAAGTTACGACTAAATATTCAATTATAAAATATGTCCAGACAGCCACTTGGCGAAGAAGCGGTCGGATACAAGATAGCCTTGTGGTGTTTTAGCGACTAATTGTTTGTCGACAAGGGACTTCAGCGCAGATTTTACACTACTGACAGCGGGAAGGTTATAGGTCCTGATAAATTTTTGTCCCAATGGTGAAGAAACCAGACGCTCCTTGGCGATCGCTGTCAGAAGACACTGTTGGTTTTCGGTGAGCCAAGCACAATAATTTTGATAGGCAGTGGATTGTTCCTCAATTATCTCACGCACGACAGTATTAACCAACTGCCTGTTTATCACATCCTTAGAGTATCCGTATATGCCATGAAGAATCGCCTGGACATACCAAGTGACTTTATCAGAGACATCGTAAATATATTCAAAAGTATCTTCATCCATTGCTCTTGACTGCCCTTCGAAGAAGCTGTTGGCGAAACCAAGATACTTCTCTTTGTCTATGCATGAGAGCGTCATCATGGAAGAGCTCTGGAAGAACGGGCGGTTCGCTGAAAGGAACATCTCCTCCATCATGTGTTGCTGGCTGCCGGAAAACACAAAATACACGTTTGGCAAGAATTGAATATACGAGCGTAGAAGAGCCTCGACTCCGGATTCGGGGAAATTCAGTATCTGTTGGAACTCGTCTATGGCGATGTAGCACCTCTTTCCGGACTGTCCAAGATATTCGAATATCTGCTTCAAGGTATCCCGTCCTTCAGAAGGCCGAATGTCAAGAGAGAAAGTAGGGCGGCCCGTCACTTCATCTATCGTGAGGGTTGGCCTCCACTTGCTGAAAAACTCTTGGACACGACGCATGGCTGCCTGTGAGACAGAATCCAACTTTCCGATGATCTCGCTTCCTAACATCCCGACCATCTGATCCAGATTCTTTGCAGGATAGATGTCCAGATAGAAACACCTGACTTCCTTGTCCTGCTTCTCCATCTTGGCGAACACATGCTTGATGAGTCCGGTCTTCCCCATTCGTCGTGGGGCTACAAGAGTGACATTACGTTCATTATGAAGGGCAGAGATCATTTTTTCAGTCTCTGCCTCACGGTCGCAGAAATATTCAGGACCTTTGTAACCATAGATGACAAAAGGGTTGTTCAGTGTAGCCATATTCATTACTGAGAAATCTTCGCTGCGTAATTTTCGCTACGCAATTTACGTAATAATATTCAGACTTCCAAACTACTTTGAATCTGTGAGCGAAAATGCCCACGTCACGCACGAAAGGCCACAGAACAACACTTCGTGAGTCCAACGGTACCATTTACGCACGGTGCCTATCGTGCGATGACTTCGTGCGTCAAAACGTGTAATCAGCGCACGGACTCTTTGACCTTAGAATCTTTGTTTTTAAGGTCAAGGTCGAGTTCGACGGGGCAGTGGTCGGAACCGAGTATTTCGGTGTGGATTTCGGTGGAGGTGATCCGATCCTTGAGGGAATCGGAGACAAGGAAGTAGTCAAGACGCCAGCCGATGTTCTTCTCGCGGGCGTGGAAGCGGTAGGACCACCAGGAATATTTCACCTCATCGGGGTGCTGGTACCTCCAAGTGTCGATGAATCCAGAGTCCAGAAGCGCGGAGAACTTGCCACGCTCCTCATCGGTGAAACCGGCGTTACGGTGGTTGGTGTCCGGATTCTTGATATCTATCTCATTGTGAGCCACATTCATGTCACCACAGACCACGACTCCTTTGCGGGCTGCGAGGCCGGCAAGATATTCCCGGAAATCATCCTCCCAACGCATCCGGTAGTCCAGTCTTCGGAGGCCGTCCTGCGAGTTCGGGACATAGACGCAGACGAGGTAGAACTGAGGCATCTCCAGTGTGATGACGCGTCCCTCGTGGTCATGTTCCTCAATCCCAAGCCCGTACGTCACCGACAGTGGAGTGTGCCTTGAATATATCGCTGTGCCAGCATAGCCTTTCTTTTCAGCCGAGTTCCAGTACGAGGTGTAGCCCAGAAATTCCAGATCCAACTGCCCCAGCTGCATTTTCGTCTCCTGAAGACAGAAAAAGTCCGCGTTCATACTGGCGAACACCTCGTCAAAGCCTTTTCCGGCACAGGCACGAAGACCGTTCACGTTCCAACTAATGAATTTCATACTCTTTCCTTAACTGCGTACCTGCAAAAGAAATAATTTTAGATGAATATAACAAATCAGAAAATATTTTCTTACTTTATAGTTTGCATGGATTATCTTTATAAAAATATTCATAAACATGGCAAAGAAGAAAAAAACAACGAAGCAGCAAACGTTCCTTTCACCGGAACAGTATATCCGTGAGAGAGCAAGGACTCTTGAGATCGGTGACTGCTACATAAATGAGAATTACAAGGAACATGGACTGGGACACATAATCGTGACCAGGCTACATAAAGGTGGTAAGAAAACCATAGGGTGCTATTTGGTTGACACATATTGCCTTGGGGTCAAAGATGCCTTTTGCCGGGCTAGAATGGAAGACTATGAATATGACGGCTTTATCAATGATATGGAGAAACAATACCATCTAACGAAAATCTCCTACAATGAGGCTCACAATCTAATCTATGGCTCTATCGAATTCGCCGATGAGGCCGGGATAGCGCCCTGCAAAGATTTCACCTTGGCCAAATATATTCTTGAAGAGGACACTGAGGCCATTCCGTTAATTGAATATGAATATGGTAGAAAAGGGAAACATCTGCTTATCGTCAGCAGCCATGATGAGGCTGACCGATACATGCCGACCCTGAGGGCCAATCTTGGGACGAACTTCAATTACATAATCAAAGATAAGCCTTTTGAGGAAGATGAACCAGAAGTGGAAGATCTATTTGGAGAAGATTTCGCCAAAAGACTCGCGGATTTTGAGGAAAAACATAAGAATGCAGTGAAATGGAACCAGCCATATTCATACAAACATCCTCAGTACCCAGTAGCTCTGGAAGTTGAGAACCCATCTGTTCTTCTGACCATTTCCGATCCTAAAAATGCCTATCTATCAGACACTCAGGTGGATGAGATTCTTTCCTTGCCACACGACAGCCTAAGAAGGGATCTTGAGAACATTCTTCTTTTCAACATTGGACTTTCCTGCGATGGCATACCGGAAGAGATGAGTGAGGGGCAGTTCTCTGGGGTCATAGGTCACTGCGTGATGCTGCTCGGAGAAGTCGGCAACGACTCCTCCAGTCTAGATGCTGTGCTGGAGGTTCTCAGACAGAATGACGACTTCTTAGACTATCATATTGCTGACAGTTCAATGGAAATCATTGTCCCTACGATTTACAAGCTTGCGAAGAACAAACTTGATGTCTTGATGGAATTCATGATGGAAAACGGATTGGAGAATTTCTGGAAATTCTCTGTCGCTAATGCGGTCGCTCAAATAGCTTTCTTAGAACCAGACAAAAGACCGGAAATCATCGTCTGGTTCAAGGACCTGCTTACGGTCATCAATCGGGACTTCCCATCAGCGACTTACACAGACGCAATGCTGAATGGCTCGATTGTAAGTAATTTGATTAACATTAACGCTTCCGAGCTCCTGCCTGAGATCAAGACAATGTACGACAATGGTTTCGTGGATCTTATGGCCTGCGGGGATTATTCAAAAGTCGAAAAATCAATGATCGGAAAAGAGCACTCGCCTTTCCATAAGATCAAACCGGACATAAAGGAACGTTACGGCCTGCTGCGCAAATTAGTTGAATAACGCCCACAAAATGTGTCAAGTGAATTATCGAAAGCAATCCGCAAGCCCCATCGTGGAACCGCGGATTGCTATTTTATTGCGCTACTCAGGATGAGCGAACGAAGCAATTATCTCATTATCAACTCCAGTACAATTGACAATTACATCAATCGGTGTCCCGGCCTCGAAAAATTTCTTTGCGATTGAGAGCCTTGCCTCCTCGCGACCCTGCACCAGTCCTTGTTCCAGTCCTTGTTCCAGTCCTTGTTCCAGTCCTTCCTTTCGGCCTTCCTTTCGGCCTTCCATTCGGCCTTCCAGCAGACCCTTTTGCCGGCCTTCCTCTAAGCCCTTGCGCACAGCATATTCCTTCTGCGCCTGAATGTCCCACTCGTTCATCTTGTCAATCTCGTATTTAAGTTTCTTCTCCTTGTCGAACGCTGCCACCTCGCACGCCTCAGCGAGCCGTCTGGAGATTCCTCCTGTTTTCTCTATCCACTCAGGGATTTTCAGGAAACCACCGCTGTTCATGAATATATAGAACATCTTGTCGAACTCCGTCACGCACTCCTCCAGTGTCTTGGTGAACAGTGTCATTTCCACAAATATAACACTAATTGTCTGATTCGCAACAATTCCAGTGCGTTTTTCCGTAAAATGCCAGTACGAGATGAAATGGTCGGTGTCCCAGAGGGACTCATCATCATGCCTCAGGCTGTAGTTAAGGAACGACACCACATAGACTGGGTGCAACCCTTTGTACCGTTCCCCGTCCGAGAGTTCCAGATGATAAAGCCCGGAGGCGTAGTAAACGCATCTCTCGAAGAAATAGTCCTCCTCCGAAGCCTGCATCTCCACGATGAATGTATTGTCATCATGGTCCACACAGACCAGGTCGAGCACCGTCTTTTTCCCGTAGGGAACATCCCGTCGCTGCTCGCGGTCGGAATATTCCTTGATGTCCTCAATCCTCGCCTCCGGAGGGAGGATCTGGTTCAGCACCCCGATGAGGATGTCCTTGTTGTTCCTGTCCGCGAACACGGCCTTGAAGCCCACATCGCTCCGCAGGTTCACGAACGGAGCGAGCTGCTGTCTCTTTTCGAAATTGTCCATAATGTTAAAATTTAAACAAACATTTGAACCGCAATAATATGCTTAAAAGTCGTGAAAAACGAAAAGAAACATATACGGATTATAAAAAGCAGAAATATTTTCGGCTGTTACCCCCTTAAATACCACTTTGAGCCTAAGTGGCCGCCCGATGGTTCGACAAGCTCACCAACCATGTTCGGCGGGCTCTGTTACCATACGCTAGGTGGAGCTTCGACTAGCTCGGCGACCACCAGCGTATCAGAACCTAAAAGCCGCACAGCGCCGATATGTTCAAAAACTTCCTCCGAATATTTCCATAAAGTATAACTAACTGTCTTTGAATATATTCGTAAATCCCGCCAGTTATATTCAGAGGGCCAAATTTTATAACTCTTTAATATTCAATAAATAACATTTTTCGTCTTGATATTCATCAATCAGTGGAACCGCGCTGGTATTTCGGACATAAGGATCATTCGAAAAGATCCTTCAAGGTCACTTCGTTCTGGACCACACCACTATATTCATTGGGCTTCAGGCCGTAGGTTGTGATGAAGACAAGGTGGAGGGTCCGGCGGAGTTTGAGGGAGTCTCGGAATGAGTTGATCTTATTGTCCAGTTCCTGACGGTACTTTTTGGTGATGGTGAAATGCCCCTCCCAGAATTTGATTTCGCAGAGATCTATGACGCGGTCGGCGCGGCTTATCACCATGTCAACCTGCGCACTTTCAGAGCGCCAGGACGACACATCCGTCATAATACCTTGAATGCCAAGTGCTTTTTCTATCTGAATATGATGGTACATACACAGCCTCTCGAACGCGATTCCAGCCCAAGCGTTATGAAGCGAGGTTCCGATTTGGTAGGACCAGAAAGGTTTGTCCGAGACACCATATTTCTTTATGAACTTATAATAGAATATTGTGTAGAAATCTGTCAGTCGATAGACGGCATCATTCTCTTTTTTGCCGAAGGCTTTATATTTCCGGATGATGTCGCAGTCGTCCAAGTCGGACAGGATCGTACTGAGGCCGCCACCGTCTGGAAGTCCGGTCGCTGCAATGATTTCCTTTCTGGTCAGACCAGCGTTCCTGCGGCTGAGTGCCTCGATAACTTTCATGTAGTCCTCGCTGTTCTCAAACAGGGAGGCGTACAGGTTGTCGAACTCTCCGTCCAGTTTGCCTTTCCTTTTGAAGAATAGGTCATCCACGTTCTGAGCGAGGCTTTTCCCTTTCTCAAAAAGACTGAGGTAGTAAGGGATTCCACCCATGATCATGTAACATTCAGCGATGTCCTTTTCGTCAAGGCTTATGCCGACGGATTTAAAATAGGCCTTGCATTCCGCCAAGTTGAATGGTCGGAGATAGATCTTTCCGGTCACCCTGTTATGCAGACCGTCTTTGTTCCTGAGTATCTTCTTTGTTATCCAAGAGGTGGCGGAGCCGCAGACAATCAGCATCAGGTCATCCTGGGTGCATCCCCAGTCGTTCCAGAAGTGTTCGATGGCCACTACCAGATCACATCGATTGGTGTACATAAACGGTAACTCGTCGATGAACACAACCTTGCGTCCTTTCGTTTTTGAACTTTCAATCAGGGTTTTCAGAAAGTCAAACGCTTCCATCCAGGATTTAGGGTAAGGGCAAAGGGGCGAGCCCTGCTTTTTGAGAGCCTCTCCGAAATTGACCAACTGCGCTGCCTTGTCCTTGACCGCAAGCCCTGTCACCTTGAAAAGGAATTTATTGTCGAAGAACTGGTTCACCAGAAATGTCTTTCCCACACGCCGTCTTCCATAGACAACAACAAACTCTGAATTTCCGGAATCATACAACGTCCGGATTTGATCAATCTCTGATTTTCTGCCTATTACCTTCATAACATTAGTTAATAACCTTGCGCAAAGTTAAAAAAAAAACGACTTTCAGCAATGTTATTGGAAACAAACCATGCTGTAAATCGAAATAATATAGGCTTTCAGCGGAGTTTGCTGCTGCTGTGTGTGCAAGAAAAACTATAACATACTCACACAACTGACAGCCGTACACTTCCATGAGGCTTATGCAATGATTCTCAATGAATATTACAAATCAGAGAACCGGTGGAACTATGGAATACAAAAAATCCGGGCGGCCTTGGCGGGGCGCCCGGATTTAAGATTATAGTCCTACGAAAACGTGACTATCTATGAACTATCTTACTTCCTTTCGAAGACAATACCAATATTATTATTGTTGGTATTGAACTGATAGATGATGTTGTAGCTCTTGGTTTGATCTTTTCCAGGGATAGCATTAGCAAATGTAGCATCCTCTGTAGCGAATGTGTTTACCGACAATCCCACAATGTACTTACCGTAGTTGTTAGGATTGGACACTGTTATCTGCTGAGGCTTGTTCGCTGTGTAAGAGAATGACTTAACATCCGCAGCCACGTCAAACCATATCCACTCATAGTCCGGATCTCCAAGATCAGCCGCACAGAAGAACCATGGAGATTTGAAGTCGTTTGGAGCAGTCCATTTAGATCCAAGTTCAGGAAGGAAAGCGACATACGGAGCATTGGCAGCGATTGGAGACGGATCCTTTTGGGCTTTGCGAGCATCTGCGAAAAGACCGAACTTGGCTGTCTGTGCCACATAGTCAATCTCCAAAGCAGCATCAGCAATAAGGCCTGCGTGATACAAACCATCAATGCCAAGGACATTCTTATGTTCTACACCAGCTCCGTCCTTGAGAGTCTCACCTTTTAAAGGCTCACCAATCTTCACATTCAAAGACTTCTTGTCTCCAGCTGTAACAAAAGATGATTTTTCATTATTGAAAATTTTGGCAGTCAAAGTCCAGTCACCCTTGAAGTCAGCAGCGACAAACTGTGTGAGGTCAAAGGAAGCTCCGTTCTTGAAAGAAAGCTTTCCATAACGAGGGACACCGGTGGTGTTGGCAGTCCATGAAATCTTGCCATCCTTGCAGGAGAGCCAGTCATTCGTGACTTCCTCTCCGCCACTGTACTTGAAGTCAACAGAAGCGGCATCATCGTTGGCCCACATGGAAACAGGCTTTGGAGCAGCGGTAAGGGTTCTGGTAACATCATAGACCTTACCGGCCTCAAGAGTCTCTTTCTTAAGCTCAAGATCTACACTGTAGGTGTCATCGCCCTGAGCCACGGAAAGTTTGCTGTCCTTGAAGTTATCACCGGCCCAGACGCAAGCATAGGCGACAGCGACGTTCTTCTTGTCCAAAGTGTCTGTCGGGTAGAAGACGATGTCGCCTTTGGCACTTGTCTCGGCCAACTCACCCCAAACAATGTCAAGAGCATTGTGGACAGTGTTGTTGGCATTGGTGAGTGTGATGACTGTCTTGTTGTCCATTGTCACCTTGACATCCTCAGGGAAAGTCAGAGTGAAGCGGAGGAGCGCGGTCTTGTAGGCGAACTTGATGTTCGCGGTAGAGATGCCGTTCTCATCCACTTTGATGTCAGAAGTGTTCAGAGTGGTGTAAAGAATATGATGGGACTGGGCGGCACCGAGGTTAGCCTGAAGGCTGAGGTCGGTAGTGGCTTTCTCATCTGAATATGCAGAACCGCTGCCTGAATAAAGGTAAGCAGCGAGCTTCACTGCATCCGTAGGGATGACAAGGTCTGTGGTCTCGAACTTGGCGGTTCTTCCATCATCGGAGATGGAATAGCCGTCGATGTTGAGAACGCGGCTGAGAGCCACAGAGTTGTCAGCCTTCAGGAAATAAAGGCTGATCTTCTCAGATGAAGTGAACTTGGCGGTGAAACCTTTCTGGTCATTCTCAACATAGCCAAGCCTTGTCGCAGGGTCACCGACAGAGGCGGTGATGACAAACTTCTGTCCTTCAACTGCAGGAGAAGGAGTCTCAGAAGCTTCTTTTGAGCAGCCGACGAAAGCGGCGGCAAGAGCGATTAACGCGAATATTTTCTTTTTCATTTCGATTCCTCCTCAAAATTAGATCTGTCCACCGTTTCCAAGGTCATAGTCACCGCTGCCGTAGTCGGCGTAGGACGGATAGACGAACTTAGGACCGGCTGTCCATGAGTAGTAAGAAAGGTTGCCGTTTCTCCAGGCGTTCAATGCATCTACGATATTGCTATACGTATTGCCATTAATGTTAGCTGGTGATGCTAGTATCCCGGCGGCATCCACTACAGAGATATTGCCCTCATTGTTATACTTTGAGTCTTTCCCGGTAATCTGATCGCAAGAAGATTCGAGGTAATATGAATGGCTGATCTTAGCATTAGTATTGCCTCCTTGTTGAACATACCCAACAATAGCGCCATATAATGCACCTGCAATTGGGGATCCTGTCACAGGCCTAACGGCTCCTGAATTGTAGCAATTATGCACGCCTGTTCCTCCAGGTCCAGGACACCAAAGCCTTCCAACTATACCTCCCGCATTAGGATAAAGGGATGCTGGATCAGCATATTCAATTACACCAGTATTAATACAATTGGCAAGAAATATTCCCTGAGAATTAATTTGCGACAAAAAGCCTCCTAAAATTCCTCCAATGAATGTATTATTTTTCTGCCCCTTTGTTGTTCCGACAATATGACCGTGATTCTCACAATTTTGAATAAATATTTTAGCCCAACCGCTACCAATTTTACTCAAGGCACCAACAATTCCACCAACATACTGGGCTGATGTAATTGTAGATTTCTCACTATTTTCACACCCTATGACAGTAATGTTATTAATGGCATCTCCAGGAGTTGCATATCCAAGAATACCCGCTGCACCATTTGAGCCAGCAGTAGCATTTCCTTCGTTAGTGCAATTACTGATTATGATGTCTTTTACCTGTTTTTGGTCATAATAGCCTGTTTGAGCTTGGCCAACAATACCAGCCGCCTGCCATTTTGCATTAGTAATCTCACCAGTATTCAAGCAATCATGAATTCTTGCCTGAATTAAAGCCCAGCCTACAATTCCTCCAACAGCTTCCACTGTTCCTGAAACCTTTCCGCTGTTCTTGCTAGAATATACAGAACTCCAATATGCACATCCAGCAATACCGCCAGTCTTGTTTTGTCCTGATATCGTGCCTGAATTTGAGCATCTTTTGAGTGTTATGTTTTGTGCGAACGACACGATTCCAGCCGCCCCAGCATGATCACAAAACTTACTTCCGGTGTAAAAATTCGTAGTTTTTGTCTTCGCCTCGGCCGTCGCTGTGATATTTCCAGAATTTGTGCAATCAAGAATAGTTCCTGGTCTAGCAAGTCCTACGATTCCACCTATGTCAATAGTACCTTTAACATCTCCTTTATTGGAGCAGTTCTTGACAGTCGCATATTCGAAATGTCCAATCAAACCACCATTCTGGTCAGTCTTGCCGGTAACGTTTCCTTCGTTCGAGCAGTTTTCAAATAGTATGGCGTTGGTGTTCTTCTGAGCATCTTTATAGATGTCAACCCAAGCTGCTATACCGCCATTGTAATTGTAACCGCTAACGTTTGCGGTGTTCTTGCAATTCACGATTCTAATAGAGGTCTTGCCGTCGTAGTTGCCATGCACACGCAGGAAACCGACAAGACCGGCGGCATGCTTATATGTAGAAGTAACATTTCCCGCCACTGTAAGATCGTGGATGTAGGCAGAATCAGCGACATTAGGGAACAAGGCAACAGCCTCCTCGACATTGTTCACACTGAGATTAACGGTGACAGTCTTGCCGTTCCCGTCAAACTCCCCCTGGAAAGGAATGTTGCCCTTAGCGATCTCATTGCCGACTCCGACAACGCCCTTCTCAAACTTGATGCTTCCGACAGGAGTCTCCACACCCTTGATGTCATTCATCAGCTTGACACTCTGGCCGCGCATTGTCTTTCCGGAGTTCACGTAGTTGGTGAACATCAGGAACTCTGCATAGTTGTTGATCAGATAAGGCTTGGCGGCGGAGCCGTCTCCACCAAGAGGCTGGAGATTAGTTCCGATGTTGCCTAAGTCATAATAAGCGTTGACCTTGAGTTCCTTGTCCGAGACAGTAGTCTTGTTCTCGATTGCCTTATTGATGTCAAGGGTGACAGCGGACATCGTGAAACCGGCCTTATAGGTTCCCGGAATAACAGTAGCGTAGAAGTTGTTGCCGTTGTTGCCGTCCGTCTTGACGGTGACACTTGCCGTGTAGGCGTTCTCCGCCGGAGTCTCAATCACAGGTGCTCCACTGGTCAGGTCCACATTGAATTGTCCCGCCACATTATTGTCAACCGAATTGATTACAACAGACGTCACAGGAGTAGTCACCTCCTTAGGAATCCTGAACCTGAGAACAGCAGTCACGTTCTTCATCTTGACGTACCTGTCCTCGGCTATAGCGCAAGCAATGTTGGCGCTGCCGAACTCACCGTTCTGAACCTCAGGAATCTCAAGAGTGAACTTTCCATCCTTTATCTCTTTTACAGAATTATAAGGATAGACCACATAGATCTTGCCTTGAAGTGTCGTTGTGAACTCGAAGTACTTCTGTCCTGCGAACTTGGAGTCAACCTCAAGCGTGTCGGAGTCTGTTCCGTTGGAGACCAGAATCTTGTCTCCCTCTTTCCATACTGTCTTTCCCTGCTTGGTGATTTCCGTTCTGGTCTGAGCATCTTCATCAATAGCGCAGGTGAAAGTCCTTGCCTCTCCCCTTGTCTGCTCGTTCTCGAAGATTTCCTCACGGGCGCAGGCCGCTGAAACTATCGCCAAAGCGGCCGCGAAAAGAATATTTATAGTCTTTTTCATCTTAAATTCAATTCAAAGATTACTTGTTCCAATCCCAACCCGGTTTGTCATAGTCCTCAGTACCGGTCGAGTTGTCTGGCTGGGTCGGCTCCTCGTTCTTCTTTACCTCCACCTTGAGGATCTGCCAGATACCGGCAGACTTGCCTTCTTCGCTGGTGTACTTGAAAGCGAACTGAACAACGGATCCAACATAAGCGTCAAGTTTGATGTCCTCGGAAACGGTCTGCTCGCCAAGTTCATCCGGGTAAGAGAATGTGATGGCAAGCTTGTTCCACTCTCCACCTTCCTTTCTCACCAAAACGGAGGTCTGCTCTTTCGCCACATCCATGTCCACGAAAGTCCTGCCGACAATGTGCTCGAAAACCAAAATCGGCTTCTCTGCATTCTTGAGGTCAACTTTCTCTGTGTAGAGGGTGGCCTCTGTCGTGTAGTCCACATCGTTCTTGTTTCCGGAAGCCTGCCAACCGGTGTTGGCGCTCCAAGACCAAAGAGCGTCAAAAGCGTAAGGGAACACCTGGTTGTTGACAATTACTCCGTTCTCCGCTGTCTTGTAGTCAGCGGTGTAAGGGAATGATTTTGTGGCGGCGGTATTAGGATCAGGCTCTGAGTACTCAGTCACTTTCTCAAGGAAGGCGTACTTAAGCTGAGCCTTGCCACCGTCATCCACACGGTAGCCAACGACAGTCACTGTGTAACGTTCCTTTACATTGTCCAAAGCGCCACCGTCAGTTCCGTAAGGCTGCTCGCTGGCGTTAAGGCCAGCGACAGGGATGGAACCAGTCTCATCGACAAGGTTGAATGAGCCGTCTTTCTTGAGACTCTTGACAACACCGGAAAGTCTGAATCTCTGGTACTTGTAGGCATTGACATTGTCAGAGACGGTCTTAACATCAGAGTCCTGAATGTCAGGAATGTTAGCCTTCTGATTGATCGTAAGTTTAGCGGTAAGAGTTCCATCTACCTGCTTGAAGGTGACGGTCGCTGTTCGCTCGACATCGTCGTTGGCCTCAACAGTCACATTAACTGTCTGAACCTCCTTGGAAGGATCGCCCTGCATAGGGACAACCGTCACCCAGGAAGATGAATTCTCAACAGTCCAGTCCACAGTCGCGGTCAACTGTACGGTCTGAGAACCGCCTGTTGACTCAAAACTCAACTCACCTGGACTAACCTTTACGGCGGGATCGCCATAATCGGGACCCTTTTCGCCACAGGAGGTGAACGCGAATGTCGCGAGGACCGCTGCGGTCAGTGTTAATAAGTGTGATTTCATCGTTAAATAAAATTAATAGTGATTAGAGATATTTTTAGTTTCTTGTGAAGTACATGCCTTGGGAGCCGACATTATTGTAGTTGGCCTGATAGATCACGTCATAGCCAGTGGTGGTCCCGACAGTCAAGGAGGAAGAATCCTGAGATGTCGCCTTGACGCATGATATACCACAGATGTAATGTCCGCCTTTGGAGGTTTTCTGGCCACTTCCTTCATATAAGTATTTAAGAGTGCTGAAATCTTTACTTACACTGAACCAGAGCCACTCATAATTGTTATCTGAGAACACTCCAGCACCTGGAGCAAAAACATAATTGTTCAGAGCTCCCCAAGCATTCCCGATGTTCAACTCTGGAAGGAATGCCACATATCGGCCATTCCCGGCATCCTGAGCGGCACGCCTGTCAAGGAATATTCCGAAACGAACGGATTGGGCTTTATAGTCAATCTCCACTATGGCTTCCATCACGGCATTGAAATACAGACCTTTGACACCAATGTTATTAGTATGTTCAGATCCAGAGACATCCCTCAATGTCTCTTTCTTCAAAGGCTCTCCAAAAGTCAGAGCAACGGTATATGCGTTGGTCGTACCCTTTCCTATGGTCTTGTTTGGATCAAAAAGCTTTGAGTACAACGTCCAGCCGCCCTTGAAATCTTCCACCGAAATCTGGGTCACGGAATATGCCTCACCGTTCGGAAGCGTGATTGTCGCTGTCCTTGGCCTGCCGGTGGTGTTGGCGGTCCATGAGAGCGTGCCATCGGAATATGTCAGCCAGTCTTTCGAGACGCTGCCGCTTCCTCCGGAGACAGTCTTGCTTCCTGCATTGTCATCCGTCCAGACACCGTTGGACACTGCTCCGACCTGGAACGTCTTCGTCAGCGGCTCCGCGGCCGCATCCCATGAGTCGTAAGCCTCAAGGGTAAGCTCGTACGAGCCGTTCTCGAGGCTGCCCAGTGAGCGGGTCCACTCCTTCCTCATCCCTGAGGTCTTGACACACTTGTAGAAGTCAGCGAGAATCTTCTTGGTTGACACCACGGAGCCGCCCTTCTTGAGGGTGAGCACGTAGTGGTGCACGAACTCGTCATCGGAACCTGCCGCCCATTTGGCCGTGGCGGTGCCATCCGCGACATCCACACTGAGTGTTGACAGTGACGGGGCAGCGTTGGCAAGGCTTCGGGTCGTGTGGTTGTACTTCGTGAGATGTCCTTTGTCGGATGTCGGGTATGAGGACTCTATAGGTTCCCCGATGACATCCTTGTTGTAAAAATCCATCCTCAACACCCGCATGTTGCCACTGGCGTCGAACTGGAGCAGGTTGCCCTGCGAGAAGTCGTTGCAGTCCTTCATTACGGTGGCACTGGACATGTCCTCGTACTTGCCGTTCTCAAGGGCCATGTAACGTACCGAGGCGCATCCGAAGACGGAGAAGTCACCCTGCCATACGCTGCGCGGGTCGTTGAGAGGGAAATGAAGATGGCCACCGAACACCACAGCCTGAGGGTATTTCTTAAGGACAGGAGTCAGCGCGTCTGTCGCCCAGTAATGCGGATAGTTGGACTCCCATATTCCTCCCTCCTCACCAAGTCGGCTGCCATAAACGGTGTTCTTGATCATAGGATGAGTGAGCACGATGACGTATTTGTCAGGCTCGGCCGAGGTGATGGCGGCCAACTGGCTGTCTAGCCATGAGACTACCACCGGATCATAGACAATCGGCTGGTCTCCATTCGGAGAGACGCAGAGGATGTGGTAGTCACCGATGACGCAGTGCCGCGCCTCGTACTTCGTCCTCATATCCTGGTCCCGGTCTGCCTGAAAATAATCATCGCCGAACATATTCCTCATGTAGGCGACATCAGAGACCATCGTGGCGGTCCATGCGTATTTAGGGACATCATGGTTTCCGATGGTGTAGATCATCGGAGTCTTCTTCACATCAATCTCCGATTCGAGGGTCGATTTGAAGAGGCTCAGCTGATTGTTGTCCGGCTCATCAATCAGATCGCCGACGACAAGGACTCCGGCCATGCCGTTCGGGTCGTTCTCAATGGCCTTGGCCTTGAGCTGCTGCAGGGCTGATTTCCATTTGTCGGCAGCCCACTGCGGTTTGACGTGCACGTCACTGACAACGCCAAGCGAAAGCACTATGTTGGACGGATCAAAAGTCTTTGAAGTGACGAAATCGCCACCGAAAATAATCGGGGTGTAGGCCGAAGCCACATCACCTATGCCGTCCGAGACATGTAGGGACACACTAGCAGCAAGGGTTCCGTCAAAGAACGACTTGTCGAGGGCATCGCACTTGACCTTGACCGTCAGGAAGTCACCGCTGGCGGTGGCGTTTGTCACCTCAAGGTCAACGAGATCTCCGGCTGAAGCCTTTGTGGCGGTGTAGACCGCCTTTATCGAATATTTCACAGCGTCGCTCGCGGAGAGTTTGTCAAGGGTGCCGGAAGGCAGCACCTCATACTTGAGCGTGAGCGTGTTCCAACCGTTCCTGCGGATCACCCTGCCGGCTCCGTCCGAATATGTCGGAACGACATTGATGCTGCCGACCCTCGAGACTATACTGCCATCGGATATCGCAAGTTTGAATGACGTGCCATCGGCAAGCACAACGTTCACGAACCCACCGTCAAGGGACACGCTTTTGAAGATGTCCTTCTCCTTGGCTTTGCCGAGGTTCGTCCATGTCTTGCCCCCGTCCTGGGAGACGAACCAGTTGTCGTCCTCTATCTTGAACTTGGGTGTGACTGCGTCTTCCCCCTCTGCCTTCACTTTCTGTCCACCGGAGAGAAGCCACTCTCCGTTGACTGTCCAGTAGTACAATCCATCAGTGTCGGCCTTCACACCGATGACAGGGGTTGAACCGTTCTGCCCATCCTTGCCGTGATAGAGTGTGACACTTTTGCCAGAGGCGAACGTTATGACATAGCCCGACTTGTCGGTCAGCTCGCTGAAACCGGTGACGGCGTCGTTGTTCTTGGATGCCTCCACGAGGGTCTGGATGGACTGGGTGTTGGTGTTGACCGCTGACTCAAGCTTGGCAACACGGTTTTCCAGGTTGTTCACCTTGTCCCTGAGTTCGCTGTCATCGTAGCTGCCGCAGGAGACCAGCAGCAGGGCGGATGCGAACAAGACGGTGAATGTGGCTTTCAATATTCTGTTCATGCTGTCATTCGTTTGTTAGTCAGCCTGCGAAGGGATGTAGCCGTAAGGGACGAGCTCCCAGAGATCTATGAAGCCGTCCTTGGTGTTCTGAGAATTCTTGAAAACGATAGCGAAATAACGGCCGGTAGCACCTTGAGTGGCGGAGGCTGAAGACATTCTGGCATCGGTTTTAAACTGGGTTCCTATGAAAGGAATGCCGTAATTGTTGAGATAATCGCTGTCATCCGGATTGTAGTACGATGAACCAACATAGATGACAAAGTCTTTGATGTAACGAAGGGTCGGCTGGTCCGGATGCTCGTAAAACTCGAAACAGGTAAAGGCATATTCCTCTCCCACCGATTTCTGGGTATCGACAGAAAGGATCTTCGGGAACTGATTCTTTATGGCATCAGATTTTGAACTGTGCCAGCTGAAAGCGGAAAGATCCATGTTGCCGTCAAAGATGTTGCTCGGTACATTGATTCCGAAATATTGATTCTTTGTGACAGAAACATTCCATCTCTTGCCATCCAAGGCGTAGGAAATGCCATCGTTTGATTTCGTCCAATGGCTCCAGACCGTGTCCTTGCCGGCGGCGGGGCAGAAGGATGAGGAATATTCAAACCTCTTGCCCTTGAGGGCATTCGGGAATGTCACCTCGTTCTCGCCAGGCTTCAGGACTGTCTCGCAGTCGACCCATTCGTCCTGGAGGTTTTTGTAGCGGAAGCGGGTGGCGATCATCTCGTCCGTGGCTTTTGACATCACGATTTTGGCATCCTTGCCTTCCATTCGGGCCAGGCTTACGGTTCTCTCCGAGCGAGAGATCATCCAACTGTCACCATAAGGAGAAACCGTGATCTCTGCTGCGAGGGATCTGTTGCCTGCGTCATCGTAATTGACGATGTCGAAAGTGTAAGATCTGTCCTCTAGGTCGCCAACCTCCATAGTGACCTTGCCGTCAGGATAGTCAGCGTAGTCTATGTCACGTGAATTTGCGTAGTTGTCCCAGAAAAGCGTTGCCGTACGGACCGCCGGGTCCATCGGCTTCTCCCATGTGACGATCACGCTCTGGTACCCTGACACGGAGGTGAGGTTAATGGCCTTGGCCGGGTAGTCGTAGCCTCCCTTCTTGACCCATTCCTTGTAGATCTCGTCCTGGCCGCCGCAAGAAGAGAGTACGATAGCCACACCGACAGCGGTCAAGAGTCGCGATGATATATTTTTTACATTCATATTCATAGTCATTTAGCTGTTTAATCCACCACACGTCCATAAAGTGTGATCTCACCGAACTGGGCAGCCGCGTTGGCCGCGTCAGGCATTTCCCAAGCAACGTATGAGGTGAGCACGATCCTAAGGTAACGGAAATGATAGAAAGCATCAGGATAAACTTCGCTGTCAAGCTCAAAGTCGTTGCCATTGTTGAAGTACTCAGTGTCTTCCTGTGTGATCACGCCCGGAGTCCCATCGTCAAGGTAGCCAGACGGCTTGTACTGGATGAACTTGCCTAGGCATTTCCACGAGTCATCGAAACCGTGCTCTCCATCTCCCGGAACTCCTGAAGGATCCTGGCTGCCCCAGAACTCGAAGTTACGGATGTGCGCGTCACCGTAGATCTGCGGATAGCCTATTCGCGGCAGGGTCGCAATACGGCTAAGCTCCACATTGCAGCCGAGGTCGATTGTCAGCCAGCAAGGGATAGGGGCTCTGTCAACCGCCATAAAGTGTGGTGAGGAAGAATGTCCTGAACCATCCCAAAGGCTTCTGACAGGGTAACTGCTGTTTTCTCCCTGAATCGTAAATATGTTGTCATCCTTGCTGCACACGGCTGATCCATTGTAAGAGAAACCGGATTTCGGGATCTCGATCTCAGGAAGAGGGGTAAGCACTGTCTTGACTGTGTCGGAGATATTCCCCCAACGATCACGGATGTAAACCCCGAACACTGCCTCCTCAGGATCGAGTCCCCGCCTTGTCAGGGTGATGTTGTCACTTGCCGTGAACAAGGTAGTGACCTCTGTCCACTTGATCTCATTGACAGGCTTGTCAGCGTTTCCAAGATCAGAATCCTTGAGCAGACAGACAGCGAGGTCAGCCTTACTCTCATTTCCAATTATCTTGATCTTCACTCCTCCAGCAGCAGCTACAATGGTCGGTGTGACTGTGCGGATAGCCGGCATCTCAGGGTTGAACTTGACAATCACAGGCTCTGATTTATCCTCGTTCACGTTGAACGAGCAGACCTTGATCTCGTGTTCGTCAGTGTCAGCGTAGCCCTCCACCTTAAGGCTGTCCACATAGCGGGACACCTTGGACTCGACTTCCACTCCGCCACGGTTGTAGGTGGCAACGACACCCTTGATGTTCTTGTCATCCGGAATCTTTACCCAGAGGACAGCGCCACCACTTGTCGCCTTGACTTTGGTGACCTCCACTGGCTGCGGGGTAGGTATGTCCTTGTCAAGCTGGTCAATCCTGCCGTGATTGTCCTCAGCACAGCCAAAGGCCAGCAGCAAGGCCACTATTGATGTAGATGTAAATAATATCCTTTTCATTTGTAATGTTTCTCTTAACTGTTACCAACCGATGTTCTGAACGAGGTTAGGATTGATTTCGATGTTGTAAGTGGAGATTGGCCAGAAATAGTCCTTGAGACCGAACTTCTGCTCATAGACGAACTTCTTGACATAGTAGTCCTCCGGGTTCTTTGCTGTGATGTCGAAACCGTAAATTCCTTTCTGGTACTCGGCAGGCGCCTCTTTCCATCTGCGGATGTCCCAGAACCTCTGGCTTTCAAACGCAAGTTCGTTCAGACGCTCGCGGTGAATGATCGCACGCATTCCGACTTTGGTGTTGTAGTAACCAGGGCTGTTGCTGTAGGTGTCCCAGGATGTCTTCACATCCGGAATCTTTGCGCGCTCGCGCACGGCGTTGATGTACTTGAACAGATCATCGCTATGCGCTCCGTTAGGACCTTCGGCCTCATTGATTGCCTCAGCGTAAAGAAGATAGAGGTCTGCCAAACGGATCATCGGCCAAGGGTACCAAGTCGCAGACGTTCCGGTAAAAGAGTTGTTACCCGTCCAAGTAGCCTGGATCGGGAAATGCTTCTTCGGGAAGAATCCGGTCACAGGTCCGGTCTGGTTGCCTCTCTTGGCATGGACACCACCCACACGGCAAGCCACGTAGTGAACATCCTCAGGCTGGAGGTCGTTGTAGTTGCCAAGTTGTCCGAGCCAGTTGCCACCATCGAATCCAAGGGAGGCGTAGTAGCGAGGCTCGCGGTCGAAGTTGAGTTTGATAGTGGTGTAGCCCTTGCAGATGTAATAGGCATGCTGGTCGTCACCGACACGAAGATCCATCGGGTTGATGTTGGCCCACTCGGAATCGTTGGCTATTGGCAGTCCGTGCACGGTGTAGAACTGCTCGGCGATTTTGAGCGGAACTCCAATGAATATGTAGCCTCCGAGCATGTCGGTGTACCCATTGAGGATCGGCATGCAGAGCCTATGGTAAATGTTCATGCTCCCGCTCGGAGACTGGGTGTTGCCCCAGATAAGCTCGCTGTTCCATTTCTGGTTGAACGCGTTGCGAAGGGTCAAGGTTGTCTTGAGGGAATCTGTCATACGATAGGTGATGTCATCACCCTTATAGAGGGAGATATTCGCTTCCTCAGAGATAGTAATAGCCTCGCGGCAAGCTTCCATCGCTGCCGTCCAACGGGCAAGTTTCTCGTCATCAGTCTTCTCCGGGAAGAGCCTCGTGGTTCCGTCGGTGTCAACGAGAGCGGCCTGTTCAGAGTTACCGTTGAACAACGGGCTGGCGGCATAGACAGCGACTTTGGCCTTGAAAGCAGCACAGATTGCCTTGTTAATGCGGCCATATTCCTCAACAGAAGGATTGATGACCGGGAGGTCCGGCATAGCCTTGTCAAGAAGCTCGATGATGAAATCAAAGCACTCATCGATGTTGTTCCTATGCACACGCACCTCGTCAACCGATGAATCAATCGGAAGACTTTCGCGGATGATAGGAACCGGTCCCCATTTGCGGACAAGGTTGAAGTGGTAGTAAGCCTTGAGGAATGTCACCTCCGCCACCCATTTGGCTTTTTCCTCCTCATCCATGTCCGGAACCCTTGAAATGTTGTCCACAAGGATGTCGCAGCATCGGATGCCTTCGTACATGCTCGCCCAGTCATTGGCATAGACAGTGTTGGCGGTCATGTTTCCACGCGCGATGTAGGACATCGTGAACGGGACACGTCCACTGGTATTGGTAGTGGTACGACCGTAGAGATCCCAGTACTCGTCACTACCCAACATCGCAGGGTCGCTACCCATTGTACCCTCGACAGTCATATAGGAGTAGCAGGTCGCCAAATACTTGATGGCCGATGACCTAAGGTTGAACGCAGTCTCGACAGAAGGCAGACCATCGTCAGGAACCACATCAAGGAACTTGTTGCATCCGGTGGCGCTGAGCAGAAGAGCCGCAGCGGTGAGCGCGGATGCTATTGATTTATTAATATTCTTGCGCATATTCATAGTCAAGGATTATTTGAAGGTCACGTTCACACCAATGTTGAATGTCCTCTGAATCGGGTAGTTGAAGCCCTCTCCCGCAAGCTCTGGATCCCAAAGCTTGAACTTGCTCCAGCACAGGAGGTTATTGCCCTGGAAATAGACTCGGAGATTGTCGATGTGAATCTTGTTTGTAAACTTCTGAGGTAGAGTGTAACCGAATTCCAACTGCTTGAGACGAAGGAATGATCCATCCCTCATCCACCAAGTGCTGACTGCGGTGTTGTTGTAGTTCTCGTAAGCGCTGTACCTTGGGTAAAGGGCGTAGATGTCGCGGTTGTCCTCGCTCCAGTGGCTGTCAGCGTAGGCCTGAAGCAACTGGCCGTTGTTCACGAACGGAGCCGTTCCGTATTTGTTCTGGGATGTGTTGTAGGCGCTTGTTGCATCGATCCAGAATGATTCGCGGGCGAGACCCTGGAAGAACACCGAGAAGTCAAAGCCCTTGTGACCTAGTGACACACCGAATCCGTAGATGATCTCAGGTGAGGTCGGATAGCCAATCGGCACCATGTCCGCGTTGGTGATCACACCGTCTCCGTTGACATCGGTGTACTTGATGTCACCACCACCGTACTGGCTACCGAAAGCGGCCTGGGAAGGACTGTTGGCAGCATCCTCATCGTCAATGAATAGGCGCTCTGCGATGTAGCCCCAAGTCTGCTTGATGGAGTAGCCGGCATGCTGACGGTAGGCCTCCGGGTAGGTTGGCTCCTCGTAGATGTCGTACTTGCTCGTAGAATAGGTGAAGTTTGCCCTGGCTGAAGCCCAAAGGCCGCTGGCCCAAGCCTGTTTGTAGTCAGCCTGGATGTCAACACCTTTGGCTCTGGCCTGACCGATGTTGCCATAGACCGAAGCCTGAAGTCCCATCGTGTTCGGAATGTCGGCACGCTGCATGAATATGTCGGAGCGACGCTCGGTGAAATATTCAGCTATGATGTCGAGTTTCTTGAAGAGGCCAAGTTCAAGCGCATAGTTTGTCTTGTAGGACTTTTCCCAAGTGATCGCCTCGTTGGCATAACGCACGACATCTATTCCGGTGTAGGTGACATCTCTGAGCTCACCGAATGAAGCGGATTTGCTAGTGCTGTTCATGTTCATCTCGGAGAGATAATAGAACCTATTCTTTGCATTTCCGATGTTGTCGTTGCCGACAAGTCCGTAGGAGTAACGGAGCTTTAGGTTGTTGACGACTTTGGTAAATGGCTTGAACCACTTTTCATTGGATGCCATCCACGCCAGACCGGCTGAAGGGAAGAATCCCCAGCGGTGGGACTTGTGGAAACGTTCGGAGCCGTTGTAGCCGAAGTTATATTCAATGAAATACCTCTTGTCGAAGCCGTAGGTGAAACGTCCGGAGAGTCCGGCGTTGCGTGAAGGCAGGGACAGCTGGAGGGATCCGGCATTGGCGGTCAAAGACTCGCTTGCCGTGAGCACCAGAAGGCCGGTCACATCATGCTTGCCGAATGAACGGTTGTAGTTCAGGCGGGTCTCGGAGTACATCGTGTTCTTCACCGTCTTGCCGCTCTCCTTGTAAGTCAGGTAGTCGGTACCGTTCTCATTGATTCTCCTCACATGGTACTCTCCGGTGTAGGAGTCATACCTGTCCAATGTGTACCAGTAAGGGTTGAACTGACGGTTCACAGTAAATTCGGACAACCTCGTGAGGTTGAACAATGTCATGAAGCTGAGTCCCTTTGTGATGAACTTGAGGTCTTGATTGAGTTCGACCGCGGCGATCATCTGGGAGCGCTGGTAGTTCTTGTAACCCTTGACGAGGTTGGCGTACGGGTTGATGTAAGAGCCGTCCTCATAGTTACCGAACATGATGTGCTGGATGCCAACGTGCTCATCGTCCACCGGGTAGTAGGCCGGGAAGAGCACCGGATCGGAGTGCATGACCTGACGGTAAACATCACTACCTCCGTTCAGAGGTCCCTGGTAGTCGCGGAAGTTGCCGGTCAGGCGGACCGCCAGCTTCGTGGTCGGGGTGACGTTGATGTCCACATTGGAGCGGAGGGTGTAGTTCTTGTCATCGATGTTGTTGTTGAAGCTGTTTCTCTTATCGACCTTCAAAATACCCGTGTCCTCGGTGTAGGCACCGGACACATAGTAGGTCGCAACCTTGCCTCCACCATGCGCTGAAACGTTTGCGCGATAGCTTGTGGCAAAATCCTTGAAAAGCATATCATACCAGTCGTTGGCAGGATAGATGAGACGGTTGGCACCCGGTTTTCCAGTTTGTTCAATCTTGTCGTAACTGTACTTAAGGTCACCAAGAGGGTCACGAGTAGAGATCGCCTCATTGTAGGATTTCATGTAGGTCACAGGGTCAGCGAGCTCAACCACGTCGGTAGGTGTGGAGATGGATGTCTCGACACGGGCGAAGATCTTCGCCGGGCCCTCCTGGCCGCGCTTTGTGGTCACGAAGATGACGCCGTTGGCTCCGCGGGCTCCGTAGAGGGCTGTCGCCGTGGCATCCTTCATGATTGAGAAGCTCTCGATGTCGTCCGGCTGAAGGCGGGCGAGGTCGGTCGAGGTCAGCTCGATGTTGTCGATGAGGATGAGAGGGCTGGTGTTCGCACCGAAAGTGGTGATACCACGCACGAAGAAGTCGGCGTTGTCCTGGCCCGGCTCACCGGTACGCTGGTAGGCGATCACACCGGCCACGTTGCCTGCCAATGCGGTAGTGAGGTTGCTGGAAGGCACCTTGAGTGTCTTGACATCGACTGTGGAGATGGAGCCGATGACGCTCTCTTTTCTCTGTTTACCAAAGGCGACCAAAGTCACCCCGTCAAGTTCGTTGGCTGCGTTTTTCAGCTTTACAATGAAGTTTGTCTGAGAACCGGCCTGAATGATCTGAGTCTCTTTACCGAGACACTCGAACTTCAGCTTGTCGGTCGGTTTGACACCGGTGAGTTCAAATGTTCCGTCAAGGTCTGTCATGACACCTCGTGTCGTACCTTCAACGGAGACCGTAGCTCCCGGCATAGGCTCGCCCGTCTCCTCTTCATAGATCACACCCTTGATGGTCTTGGTCTGGGCCACTGCCATCACGGATGCAAAGATGAGCGCTAGCGACAATGCGATCTTTTTGAAAGACATAAACGTTTTTTAAAATTTATAGTTTAATTAAAGTGTTATATTTCTTTACTTTAAATACTATTTCAATCCTACCCACAAATCGTTTTAACAGACTCACAGAAAACCACACCTATAGGGTTGAATTAGACAAAAATAGAGACTTTTTCAGAAAAAACAATAGATTTATGTATATTTGACGCATGAATATCAATCTGTTTTGCGCAGGGCTATCCCTGCTTCTCTGCGTCGGAGCAGCCGCGCAGCAGCCTAGCACCAAGGCAAGTTATGTCGATCCTTTCATCGGGACCGACGGAATGGGACACACTTTTCCAGGGGCGTGCGTGCCTTTCGGCGGGGTTCAGCTGAGCCCTGACACGGACACTATCCCTCACAACGTGAACGGGAAATACCAGCCGCGTGTCTATGAATATTGCGCCGGCTACCGCTATTCCGACCCTACGATCGTAGGATTCAGCCACACGCATTTCAGCGGCACGGGACACTCTGACCTTGGCGACATCCTGCTGATGCCGACCACCGGAGCGCTGAAACTGAATCCCGGCACAAGCGACAACCCGGACAGCGGCTACCGCAGCCGTTTCTCGCACGACACGGAGAAAGCCTCGGCGGGTTACTACGAGGTGACGCTGGACGACTACGGTGTAAAGGCCCGTCTGACCGCCACCACCAGAGTCGGAGTCCATGAATATTCTTTCCCTAAAGGCGTTGACGGCCAGGTGATTCTGGACCTAATCCACGGAATCTACAACTACGACGGCAAGACTCTCTGGGCGGAGGTGCAGGTGCGGAACGACACACTTCTGACCGGTTACCGCATCACGAACGGCTGGGCGCGCACCAACTACACCTACTTCGCGATATCCTTCTCGCAGCCTGTCACTGAATATGGTTACGCGGATCGCGGGAAGATAAACTATAAAGGTGGCTGGAGCAAATTCGACCAGTACCACAACTTCCCCGCGATGGCCGGGCGCAAGCTGGTGGCATGGTTCAAGTTCGCCACGTCCAAGAATCCAGAGCTGACCGTGAAGGTTGCCCTTTCGGCTACAGGAGCCGAGGGTGCGCTTAAGAACCTTGCGGCGGAGGCTTCCGGAAAGTCTTTCGGCCAGATCGCCGCCCAGGCCGCTTCGGCCTGGGAAAAGGAGCTCTCCCAGATCGAGGTCCAGGGAACGGAGGACGAGAAGAAGATGTTCTACACTTCCCTCTACCACACGATGATCAATCCGTCAGTCTATATGGACGTGGACGGAAAGTACAGAGGCCTAGACCACGAGATCCATCAGGCGGACGGCTTCACGAACTACACCGTGTTCTCCCTGTGGGACACCTACCGGGCCGAGCATCCGTTCCTGGCGCTGTTCAAGCCGGACCGCGACAGGGATATGGTGGAGTCGATGCTGGCACACTATGACCAGAACGTGCTTCACTTCCTGCCGGTCTGGAGCCACTGCGCCAACGAGAACTGGTGCATGAGCGGCTACCACTCCGTGCCGGTGCTCGCCGACGCCATCACCAAAGGTTTGGGCATTGACCGCGACAGGGCTCTTGAGGCGATGGTGACCACCTCGAAGGCAAACTGGTACGCAGGACTTGGAGACTACATGAGACTCGGCTACGTGCCTTACGACAAGATCTCCACCGCTGCCAGCAACACGTTGGAATATTCCTACGACGACTGGACCATCTGGCACACCGCCAGACTTGCTGGCAACGAGAAGGTCGCCAATGAATATCTAGCACGCGCGCAATATTACAGGAATGTGTTCGACACCGAACTTGGATTCGCTCGCCCGAAGTACGCCGATGGGACCTTCAAGAAAGACTTCGACATCATGCAGACCATGGGCGAGGGCTTCATCGAGGGCAACTCGCTGAACTTCTCGTTCCACGCCCCTCAGGATGTGTACGGCGTGATGGAGCTGATGGGAGGCGAGAAGAAGTTCGTCACCGCCCTGGACGAGCTCTTCTACCATGATCTTCCTGAATATGCCTACGCCACTAACGAGGACGTCACGAAGGACTGCCTGATCGGTGGCTACGTTCACGGCAACGAGCCGAGCCATCATATTCCTTATCTATACGCCTGGACGAGCCAACCTTGGAAGACACAGTACTGGATGAGGGAAATCATCAACAGGATGTACCGTCCTGAGATTCACGGACTGGGCGGAAACGATGACTGCGGCCAGATGTCAGCATGGTACATATTCAGCGTGCTTGGATTCTATCCTGTCTGCCCTGGCAGCGACCAGTATGTGTTCGGAGCCCCCTACCTTCCGTACGCGAGGATCGCGCTCCCGAACGGGAAGACCCTTGAGGTGAAGGCTGACGGTGTGAGCGATGTGAACCGCTATGTGAAGAAGGTCCTGCGCGACGGAGTCGAGTGCAAGAAACTCTACATCACCCACGATGACCTCCTCCAGGGCGGAACTATAGAGTACGTGATGGCATCCAAGCCAAACAAGTCCAGAGGCCAGAAACCGGATGACAAACCGTACTCGCTTTCCGCTAAAGAGGTGAAGTAGCTCCCGAACAGAGAATAAATTTGTCTATCAATAATAATAGCGAGGTCCTTTTAGCCGATATTGACTAAAAGGACCTCGCTATTATGGAGCCGTATGTCCAAGCTAGACTTGCGTTTTGGCGAACGTCCGGTTCAGGACATTCATCATTTCCAGATTAATTATAAAACAGCACCATTGAGATTTGCTCGCCCAATGGGTTGCGCGATTGTGCGAAAAGGATTGCGGCAATCAAATTTTGAAGTGATTTTATCAAATATTCACTTGAAATTTGGGCGTGTTACTATATTTTTGCGAATGTCATCATTATGACAATGACATCATATGTCGTTCACTCTGTTTAATTGATAATCAATTAAACTATTTTATTAAACCGGACGTTTAACAAAATCATAAAACCATTATTAAAAACAGTTTATGGGTAAACGATTAATCACGATCATGCTTGTGCTTCTGACATTTGGAGCGCAAGCATTCGCCCAGTCCTCCGTGTCCGGAAAGGTCACGGACAAGGCTGGTGAACCTCTGGTCGGTGCCAGCGTTCTCATCAAGGGAACCACCAATGGCACAATGACAGACATCGACGGTAACTACAGCCTCTCCGGACTCAAGTCAAACGCCGTTCTCGTCTTCTCATCCATCGGGTTCGAGACTCAGGAAATCTCCGTCGGCAGCCGGAATGTGATCAATGTCACACTTGCCGAAGAAGCCGAATTCCTCAACGATGTTGTCGTTGTGGCTTATGGTACCGCGAAGAAAAGAGATCTTACGGGTTCGATGTCTTCAATCAAAGGCGACAACATCAAGGCGCAGAGTGTGTCTTCAATCTCCCGCGCACTCGAGGGTGCGGCTCCAGGTATCCAGTTGTCCTCTGTTGATGGTCAGCCAGGTCTCGATATGGCCATCCGTGTCCGTGGAGCCTCTTCCACATCTGACGGTTCCGCAGTGGCGCTCGTTGTAATAGATGGGGTTCCGGCTCAGACATCCAACCCTCTTTCCACCATCAACCCTTCCGACATTGAAAGCATCTCAGTGCTCAAGGATGCCGCTTCAACAGCACTTTACGGTTCCCGTGGTGCCAACGGTGTCATCCTCATCAACACCAAGAAAGGCAGCGAAGGTAAGACGCAGGTGACATTCGACTCCCGCATCGGTTGGAACAGCGTAGGACAGTTCAATATGTCCAACATGACCGAAGCCTCCGACATTTATGAATATGCCTGGCTGTCGATCTACAACTCTTACCGCTACGGTGTGGATGGGACAGGAAGGCCTGGCGTTGACAAGGACGGAATCCCTTATACCAACTTCCAGAACCCTAACCATACTCACGAGGAGGCCGCCGAATTCGCTTCGCAGCATCTTTTCAACTATGTGAACAGTGAGACTAACTTCCAGCGCAACTCTCTCAACAATGCTCTCGTGTATGACGTTCCCGGCGCTAGGTATGTGTTCTCTGGAGGAACCGGCAACTCACGTTCATCCACTATGATGGACGCTTACCTTGTAAACACAAACGGCAAACTCAACCCTGACGCGAAGTACTTCCTTCCTAAGGACAGCAAGTACAGCAGTCTTTTCGAGACCTCATTCCGTCAGGAGTATAACGCCTCACTTAAGGGCGGTACCGAGAAACTGAACTATTTCGCATCGCTGGGATATACTTCTGATCCGTCTTATATCCCGACCTCATCTTTCGAACGCTACAACGGACGTGTAAGTGTGAACGCCCAGCCTCTCAAGTGGCTTAAGTTCGGAAGCAACATCGGCTACACACGCACCACCACCAATGAGATGGCGACCCGTTGGGGACGTAACGCCGGTTCAGCAGGAGGAAACGTGTTCCGCTATGTGAACGGTACCTCATCCCTGATTTCCATCTATATGCTTGATGAGAATCATAACTATGTCTATGACTCCGAGGGCAACAGGCTCGAGAATGTCACAAACAAAACCGAGACCTATTCCCCTCTTGGACCGACCACAGGAAACGCCTTCGGGAAGGGTGTCAATTCCGAATTTGACAAGAACAAGAACGAGACCGTCCGCAATATCTTCACAACCAGATCCTATGCCCAGGTTTTCCTCACAAAGGACCTCAACCTTCTTGTCAACTTCGGTTATGATTCTGACAACACCGATTATCTCCGCTACCGTGCCGCCGGCACATATAACGGAGGTTTGAACGGTGGTCTCAATAAGACTCTCACCAACAGGTTTGTACTCAACAACCAGACTCTTCTCAACTACTCACATGACTTCAGGAGCGGTCACCACGTAGATGCCTTGCTCGGTCATGAGTGGAATCACGACAAGTATCATTCAGTACTCTACGCATCCGGCTATGAGCTCATTCCTGGTTGGATTTCAGGCGGCAACTTCATCGGACGTTACACCAACGGTGGAACCACTCTTTCAGGCTCACCGAGCTGGAGCCAGTACGAGGTGAACATGGAGTCCTACATCGGAAGAGTGAACTACAACTATAACGAGAAATATTACTTGAGCGCCTCGGTCCGTAGGGACGGTTCTTCCAAGTTCATGAACAACAAGTGGGGAACTTTCGGTTCAGTCGGAGCGAGCTGGGTAATCTCAAGAGAAGGTTTCATGTCCGCGACAAGCTCTTGGCTTGATTTCCTTAAAGTCCGCGGTAGCTATGGTGTCCTCGGTAACTCAAACGGTATCGGCAGCTACACCAACCACACATGGTCCTATTCTGCCACCTCTTACCAGCAAACGACAAACGGTACCGGCATCCCGGCCGGCTACAAACTTAGCAGTGGCTCTCTCGTGAATGATCAGCTCACGTGGGAGAAGAACAAAGAGTTTGACCTCGGCCTTGATTTCGGAGTGTTGGGACGCAGAATCAACGGTTCTGTCGATTTCTACAACCATGTCACGCCTAACGCTTTCTACAGTGCCAACTACTCCGCTCTCGCCGGATCCGGTAGTGAGACGCTCCAACAGAACGCAGCGGTTCTCCGCAACCGTGGACTGGAGATTGAACTCAGTTTCGACATCATCCGCACAGATGACATGACTTTGAACTTCACCACCAACGGAACCCATTACAGAACAACTTTGATTGAAGTTCCGGAAGAGAATATTCCTGACAACACAAACCTTGACCTTCCTCAAGGCACATGGCAGGCTGGCGTAGGCTCATTCTCCGCCTCTGGAGCAGGAGGCGCCAGCATCGGTTATCTCCGTGGAGAAGGCCGTGACTGGTACAACATCTATCTGTACAAGTACGCCGGCGTTGATAAGGAATCAGGTCTTCCGATGTACTGGCACCGCGTCACCAACGCCGATCTCGGTCTCAATGACGACGGCACGGCCAGATCCGCCGGATACGACCACAACGGACGCTACAAGGATTTAAAGCCAGGCGAGAATGTGAAGACCCTTGTCAGCTCAGACGCTTCCCTCTACGAGATGGGCAGTGCCACACCTGACTGGATCGGTGGTTTCAACATCAATTTCCGGTACAAGAACTTCGACATCTCCACACAGTTCGCCTATCAGCTCGGTGGCAAGTTCTTCAGCACGGAGTATGGCAACGGTCTTTACGACAGCGGCTATGTCTCTGCGGTTTCAGAACAGAAGTCAACTGATCTTATCGGCAACACGTTCACCGAGGGCAACACATCCGCCTACTTCCCGATGCAGTGGTGGAACACTGACTACTACAATGGCTCCACTTTCGGTTCATGGAAGTACACCGACATGGCTCTTTTCAGTGCGTCTTACCTGAAGTGCAAGAACATCACCATCGGTTACACTCTTCCTAAGAAGATCCTCGATGCGATAAAGGCAAGCACGATCCGCGTTTATGCTTCCGCTGACAACCTTTTCTATGTCTCAGCAAAGAAGGGTGTGGATCCATCGATGTCCATTCTGGGTGGTTTCGAGGTCGGACAATATGTCTACCCTTCAATGAGGACAATCTCTCTCGGAGCTAACATAACATTCTAAAACACGGTTTGAAATGAACAAGATTAAAACTATAGCCGCATTCGCGGCAGCATCACTTCTGGCATTCCAGTCTTGCTCTGACATGCTGGATGTCACAAACCCGAACTCGCTGAACGATGACCAGATCAGGGAATTGCTCTCGAGTTCAGATGAGACAAAGGTGAACGCCACACTTGAAGCAATCGGCTCGGGTCTTGAGGCGTACATCTGTCTATACCACACAGCCTTATCAGGTGGATACTCTAATTCTTACGCCAATGAGTATTCTGTCCACCTTTCCCGTAATGTGGCGTGTGAGAACATGATCTATGGTGATGTCGCAAATTCCATAACCGATGGTTGGGCAAGCTACTACAATCACACTTTCAACGCTGCGGACAAGAACGAGACCGCATCTTGCTACGGATGGTGGTACAGTTCCTCTTACATCATCGCTCAGGCGAACAAGGCTGCAACATACCTTACGGACGAGGTCGCTACCTCTCCTAACGCGCTTCCAGCCGTGAAAACTTACGCCGCACAGGCCAAGACACTCCGTGCCTATGGTTATCTCCAGCTCATGGAACGCTTCCGCAAGGCTTACAAATACGGTGGCAGTGAGCAGCAGGGAATGCCTATTTACACCAAATATGCCTACAACACTCCTACCGCTCCTTTGACAGCACAGGAAACCTGGGAGTGGATTATCAAGGAACTTGAGGATGCCGGAGCATATTTCGCAGCTGGAAAAAACAGTGCCACAGACGGTTACACTACTGTCAACCCGACTGATCTCACAACGTTCTACGACATCGACCGCACTTTGTCTGACTACTTCCTTGCGCGCGCTTGCCTCGACTACGGTGAGTATGACAAAGCGATCGCGGCCTGCCAGCGTATTTTGGCAAAGTACCCGACCCTCATCGATGAGGCGCACTATGGTGTTCAGACCAGCCGTCTTGACGACATCGCCACTCCGCTGGATGACACTTGGAAGAAGGGCAAGGATGAGGTCAGAAATGACGACAACGCTTTCCTGAGCATTCCAAGCAACCCTGAGGTGCTCTTCGGCTGGACAAGTGAGGGCAATCTCTATTCTTGGAATAACCTCAACAGTCTGAAAGCCTCAAACAGCAAAAGCGGTCTTTTCCAGATCAGCCAGAGCCTTTATGACAAGATTGACGACAACGACTACCGTAAAGGCATCTTCGCTGACCACGAGATTGAAAGCTACCCTTACTTCACCGACAATGGTCATGCTGCGAGCACCCTTCTCAAGTACACCAATCTTAAGTGGGGCGCGACAATCTGCCAGAATGCCGATGAGCGTACAATCGCCAACATCAGCTCTGACCAGATCATCTTCCGTTCTTCCGAGGTACTCCTAATGCTGGCCGAGGCACAGTATCAGGCCGGCAAGGAAGCTGACGCAAAGACCACCCTCAACAAACTCCTTGCAGCCCGCACCAAGTCAGGCGCCACAACACTTACATGCGATAATTACAAGGGTGGTCTCGGCATATGGGAGCAGATCCAGCTTCAGTGGCAGATCGAGATGTGGGGCGAGAACGGTCTTGACTACTATTGCCACAAACGTTGGAACACCGACGCTGTCCGTCAGGGTGGAAACCACTGGAAGGATTATACATGGAGCGTTGAGGACATGGAATGGCAGATCCCTCAAAAGGAACTCTCTACTAACTCACATTGGGACAAGTAATACAAAAGGCATTCAATATGAAAAAGATATTTTTGATCCTTTCCACCATTTTGGCTATGACCGCGGCTGTTTCCTGCAAAGACACTGAAGAGGCAGATCTCATAGTCACCACAGGTGTGACCCTCAGCGCTGCAGAGGTCTCCATATTCCCGGGAGAGCAGGTTGAGCTTAAGGCGACTCTCACTCCTGACAATTGCACAAGCACATACAAGACTTGGGCGTCTTCTGACGCGAAAGTAGCGACCGTTGACGTCTGGGGGCGTGTCGTGGGTCTCACTCCTGGCAAGACAACGATTACCGTGACTACCGCTTCCGGCAAATGCACTGCAAACTGCAACGTTACCGTCAAGGAAATCCCTGCGACAGGGGTTTCACTCAACCATACAACCGCTTCAGTCTACATCGGTGAAAACGTAGAACTCACTGCTGCAATAACACCTGATAACGCTTCTGACAAAACGATCACCTGGACATCCTCAAACACTGAGATTGCTACAGTTGGCGAGGACGGTAAGGTGACCGGAGTCGAACTTGGAAAGGCGACAATCACCGCCACCACCAAGAACGGTGTCTCCGCATCCTGTGAGGTTACGGTGAATGTACGTACCCCAACCGAGCCTGAGACGGTAGAGCTTTGGAAAGGTGACAATGCCGGCTACCGCGGACTATTCGGTGCCGATGCTGACAACGGCAAGACAGCCGGCATCGGTGGATGGCTGAGCTACAAGGATGGCGTTGCATACTGGACAGAGAACACCACCGGAGCAGCGCGCAAGGCGACTCTGGAGCTCTCCACTGGAAGCAAGATCACCATCAGCCAGGTTGAGGCAAAAGACCTTGCTGGCAGTTACACGTTCTACACCTATTCTTTCAAGACTACCGGTGTCAGCAACACTGTGATTGTAAACAATGGCAAGAGGCAGCACGAGACCGCTGTGGAGTTCAAGGCGGTGGAGAATCCGACAAGCATCAACGGACACGTTCATAACCTTGACCTCGTGGGGCTGTACCTTGACTTCGCTGTTCCAGCGTCTCTCGAAATTGTGGATGGCACTCCTGTGATTTACACCTATATGTCACTTGATTACCAGAAGGTAAGCAACGGCAAAGAGGTTGCCTGCATCACCGAGCTCACCAACAGCACGACTTATGGAACAGGCTATTTCGCTCCGCTTAAGTTCGGTGTTGATGACTGCAACTATGCATGGATCGGATGGGGCGTTGAAGATCTCTTTGGGGCCCCTAAATTCAGCATAGGCACACCTGCCCAAAGACTGGTTTCCGAAGGCTTGTATTTCTGCGGTTTCTCATTTGTGGTCAAGGGCTACAAGGAGGGCGGATATTCCACCATCTACCAGTTGAACTACAATAACAAATGGACTTATGATGGTTCAAACGGAGGAGCCTACTTCGCAAAGAAATAAAACAGGTCTTCCATGGAGGCTAACTCCATTTGAATGAATATATTGACGCACCCTTCTCCCCTATGTTACAGCTGGGAGAAGGGTGTTCCTTTCTACTGATATTCAGCTACTTGCCCCCAACGGCAGGATCCATGCAAGACCAAGACTGAGGCTAGTGTCTTTAACCAAACATTGACGATTCCTATCGTGTAAGTAATTCTGCCAAAAATAAAAGGGAGGACAAATGAAAAAACTTGTATCTTTGTCTGAATATATTAAAACCACAAAAGACGAATGAAGAAAATTCTGCTTGCCGTCGCCTGCTGCGCGATGACACTTCTCGCCCAGGCGAACCCGACCCACAAAGTAAAGATCAACGATGGCCTTACGGTCAGCGTGGAAGCTTGCTCCGAGAGCATATTCAGGATCAAGGTGTCCCCTAGGAAGGATTTCACCGAGTCCCTGATGGAACGCTACGGACTCATCAAGACCGACTGGAGTGAGGTGAACAACACTGTCTCAGACAAGGGTGGGGTCTGGACGCTGAAGACTCCGGAATATTCATTGGCCATCAACAAGAAGAGCGGTGTGATGACCGTGAAAGACGCAAAGGGCGGAAACGTGATCAAAGAAATCAAGTTCCTGCCTGAGAAAGAGGGGCTTTGCGGAGAGATGAGGGCTTTCATCAACAAAAAATACGCCGACCTTAAAGTCGCCGACAACGGTGGCGGCATCATTGGTGACGATAACGGCAAGTTCGGAGAGGTTGACAAGAATGAAATTCCGGCAGCCGACGCGGTGAGCATCATCAGCATCGGCATGGAGAACGGAGAGCGGTTTTACGGCGGAGGAAGCACGAGCCGCGACCACATCCAGCACAGGGGCGAGTTCCTCAGGATGTGGACGACCTACCAGCAGACCGAGATCCCGATGCCGTTCATGATGAGCTCGCGCGGATGGGGAGTCTACAACAACTCGACCCGGAAGAGTTTCTTCGACATCGGCAACCGCCAGAAGACCAAGTTCAACATAATCAACACCTTCGATGAGGCGGATTTCTACCTGATGATGGGCAAGGACATGCCTGCCATCCTTAATGAATATACCCTCGTCACGGGCCGCACCTACGTCCTGCCGAAATGGGCCTACGGACTTTGCTTCGGCCCGAACATGCGCGAGGAGCAGTTCGACATCCTGAACGACGCGGTGCACTTCCGTCAGTTCGACGTGCCTTGCGACGTGTTCTGGCTTGAGCCTCAGTGGATGGAGAAGCGCTACGACTTCTCGACCAAGAAGAAGTGGAACTACGACCGCTTCTCTCCGGAGCCTTACTGGATGCAGAACCAGTACCCTAAGACGATGCATAACCGTCTGTTCATCGGCAAGCTCCGCTCAATGGGCTTCCACCTCGGACTCTGGCTTTGCGAGGAGTATGACCTGAGCATCCAGGAGGAGGACATCATCGCCGAGCGTACTGGCGGTAAGTTGTCAGGTCAAGAGCACTGGATGGATCACCTGACCGTGTTTATGGATCAGGGCGTGGAGGGATTCAAGCTGGATCCGGCCCGCACAATCGACAACCACACGAACTGGAAATATTACAATGGACGCACCGACAAGGAGATGCACAACCTCAACCAGGTTCTTCTTCCTAAGCAGATGCGCGAGCTTGGCCGCAAGTACAACGGCAAGCGCACTTGGCATCACTACTGTGGCGGATGGTCAGGCACACAGCATTGGACGGCTTCCACTTCCGGGGACAACGGTGGCGGAAGAACTGCCCTCTACGACCAGCTGAACCTCGGAATGAGCGGGTTCCTCAACACTTCATGTGACGTGATGAGCGTTCCTCGCGAGCTTGAGATGCAGGGACTCCATTTCGGTCTCTTCCTGCCATGGGTGCAGATCAACAGCTGGTTCTCGATGATGCATCCATTCTACTATGCGAAAGAGGAGCAGGACATTTACCGCTTCTACGTCAAGTTGAGATATTCATTGGCCCCTTACATCTACTCGATGGCACTTGAGGCGGCTCAGAACGGAATGCCGATCGTGCGCTCGATGCCGCTGTGCTTCCCGGAGGACCGCAACTGCGACGACATGACGTACCAGTACATGTTCGGTGACAATTTCTGCGTGGGGATATTCACAAACGAGATTTATCTGCCGAAGGGGACTTGGACGGACGCCTGGAGCGGCGAGAAGGTTGTCAGCAAGGGGGAGACTTTCACCCGTGAATATCCTTCCGACCGCGCGGGGCTGCTTTTCATCCGCGAGGGTGCTATCATTCCGACGCAGCCTGATGTTGAATATCTTGGGGCGCGTCCGTTCGACCGCATCATCCTGAAGGTCTATCCTCACGGAGACAGCGAGTACACGATGTTCGACGATGACGGGGAGACTTATGAATATGAGAATGGGGCGATCGCTTCGACCCTGTTCGAGTCGCACGAGAAGAACGGTGGCGTCGAGGTGGTTGTGAATCCGGTTCAGGGGTCGTTCAAGGGGATGCCTTCGGAGCGGGAATATTCATTCCGCATCCAGAGGGACGCTCGTCCGGGCTCGGTTTCGCTCAATGGCGCTGCGGTTCAGGATTGGACCTACGAGGAGGGAATGGTCTGTCTGTCAGCGGGGAAGGTTGGCGTTGGAGAAAAGATTATCGTCAAGGTTGATTAACATGAAAAAAGCATTGTTCATCTTAGGCCTTGCGGTGGCGATGGTGTCGTGTTCCACAAAGGATTGGCGTGACGCTTCGTTGCCAGCGGAGGAAAGGGCTCAGTTGATTCTGAAGGAGATGACTCTGGAGGAGAAGGTCGGGCAGATGTGTCAGTATGTGGCACCGTGCTATGTTGAACCGGGAAAGGGATCTTCTCGTAAGAACATCGATGCGACGGATGAGAATCTGGGAAACAAGAACCTGTCGGACAAGGTACGCAGAGGAGAGGTCGGGGCGTTTCTGCACGTGATGACATCCGACGAGGCGGTGGCGCTTCAGAAGATGGCGCAGGAGAGCCGGCTGGGGATTCCGCTGCTGCTGGGAATCGACGCTGTCCACGGTAACGCCTTGGTTGAAGGTTGCACGGTCTATCCTACTAACATCAACATGGCCTCCACCTTCAATCCGGAGTTTATGGAGAGAATCGGAGAGGAGACAGCCCTTGAGATGCGGCAAAGAGGAGTTTTCTGGACTTTCGGGCCTAACCTTGACATCGCCCGCGATGCCCGTTGGGGACGCATGGGCGAGACTTTCGGTGAGGATGCCCTGCTGACTTCCGAGATGGGGAAATATGCCATCTGGGGATTTCAGGGACGTGACGGGAATTATTCAGGGAATCATGTAGTGGCCTGCGCGAAGCACCTGATTGCCGGGGGAGAGCCGGCCGGTGGTCTGAACGCCGCGCCGATGGACATCTCCGAGCGCAAGTTGCGTGAACTCTATCTGCCTCCGTTTGTGGCAGCGATCCGTGACGCCAAGGTCGGTACGGTGATGGCGGCGCACAACGAGATCAACGGGATTCCGTGTCACGGCAACAAATGGCTGCTCAATGACTTGCTCCGAGGCGAACTTGGATTCGACGGGTTCGTGGTCAGCGACTGGATGGACATCGAGAGGCTTCACTCAATGCACCACTGGGTTCCGGATTCGACAGAGGCTTTCGTGATCTCCGTCGAGTCGGGGATCGACATGCACATGCAGGGAGACAAATATTTCGAGGCTGTTGTAGCCGCAGTGAAATCCGGCAGGATTCCGCAATCCAGAATCGATCAAGCCGCCGGAAAGATTCTGGCCGTGAAATTCGCCCTTGGACTTTTCGAGAAACCGATTCCTGAGATTCCAGAAGTTCTGACAGGTGCCAAAGAACATCGTCAGACCGCCCTTGAGGCTGCCCGTCAGGGACTTGTGCTGCTGAAGAATGACGGGACCCTTCCGATTAAGACTCCTCGCAGAGTCTTCGTTGTCGGGCCGAATGCTGACAGTCAGACCATCCTCGGAGACTGGGCCGTGCCGCAGAAAGACGAGGATGTCATCACCGTTCTGGACGGACTCAAGGCCGCGATGCCTAACGTTTCGATTGACACATTATGCTTCGGTGGCAAAATCTCCAACGTCAACGCAAAGGGAATACAGATGGCCAGGTTCAAGGCTTCCGCTGCCGATGTGAACATTGTTGTCGTCGGAGAAAATTCTCAGAGATATTCAGCCTTTGGGCGCACTTGCGGTGAGAATTGCGATAGGGACGATTTGAGCCTTCCAGGTATGCAGCAGCAGCTTCTGGAAGCCGTTGTGACCTCCGGGAAGCCTACCGTGGTCGTGCTGATGAGCGGCAGGGCGCTCAGCGTCGGCTGGGCGAAAGACAACGCCAACGCGATCCTTAACGTCTGGGAACCGGGACAGATGGGCGGCCAGGCGATCGCCGAGGTGCTGACCGGCAAGGTGAACCCTTCCGGGAAGCTGCCTGTGACCGTGCCACGCAATGTTGGTCAGGTTCAGACCGTCTACAACTATAAGCATTCGCAGTACTCCCGTCTGTTCGCGACCAACGAGACCGGAGCCCTCTGGCCGTTCGGTTATGGACTGAGCTACAGCACGTTTGAATATTCTGACGCATCTTTGTCAAAGTCAGAGATTGCCTCTTCCGAGTCTCTTAAAGCCAGCGTGACCGTCACAAACAACGGCCCTTACGACGGCGACGAGGTTGTCCAGCTCTACATCCGTGATGAATATGGTTCCGTGACCCGTCCTGTCAAGGAACTGAAGGCATTCCGCCGCATCAGTCTGAAGAACGGTGAAAGCGCCAAGGTCGAGTTCGACATCACCCCAGAGATGCTTCAGTGCTGGGGTGTCTCCGAGAAGTGGACCGTCGAGCCGGGAGACTTCACGATCCTGCTAGGTTCCTCCTCCGCTGACTCCGACCTCACTCCCCTGCCACTGAAAGTCAAATAATCTGGCAGCAGTCCACAAATCACCGAAAAATTTTCCACAAATCATGGTGTGGCAAGACAACAGGCATATTCTTTGTGGCAGCGGGAGACCTTGACTAACGATTAACGATGATGAATAAGCTTCTTTTAATCTTGGCGGTGGTTTCGCTGACGGGGAGCACGGCCTTCGCACAAAAGGTTCACTCTGACAATCAGGACATCAGGTTCTCGGCAGGTGTTAGGGTTCCGATCGATAACAGCAATGCGGATGGTGAGCCGATAATGAGCCTGACCTATGGGCGGTTCTTCGACAACGGACTGGGATTCCGGACCGGAGCGCAGTGGATGTTCAGAAACTATGAGATTGACCAGTACCTTGGAGTTCCTCTCTATCTGGTCTGGCGCAGCGGTAAACGGACATTCAAAGAGGGTGTGAGGCAAGGGGTAGAGAACGCTGCCTGGGGAGCTTACCACAACAAAGCCTACTGGGATTCAGATCCTGATGCCGGAACACTGCTTGGAGGTTTCATCTCCGGATTGGTCAACAGAATCGAATTCTTCGGTGGATTGACACCTGGCTACATTTTCGGACATAGGGAAGAACCCCATGGAGACAGCAGGGAAGTAGATTACATGAAGATCAACAACCGGTTCAGCCTGACCGCTGACGCGGGCTTGGCGGTTTCTTTCCGAATATGGCGTTTCGAGTTGAGTTTCATCCCGTCTGTGCACTACTTCATAACCGACAATTACCGGTATGTCAACATCAGACGCTACACCCACGATGGCAGCACGGATGTCTACACATCAGACAAGGCCCAATCCTGGCAGTTCTCCGCACAGGGCGGCCTGAGTTTCACATTCTGATATCCCTGTCTTAAACACTAAGGTCAGAAAAATAAAAATCAAAATTTTGGTAACGTGCAAAATTTTGATTTTTCTTTTTTTCTGACCATTCCAGTTAAACCTGAAATCGCGATTAAGTTCAAAAGTATGGGCCAAGTCCAAAAGTATGACGTTAACAATGTCAGGGGAAAAAAGGCAAATGGCAGATTTTGCACGTTACCAAAATCTGCCATTTGATTTTCCCCTGCCGTCACTCTTTAGTGGTGGCTAGTTAAACGCGACAATGAATTAATCTATCGCATATCGGAGTAGCAACCGTCAACTGTGACGTTGCCGCCCTCGATGATGTAGAGGTCGTCTTTCGTGGCTGGGTAGCGGAGGATGAAGTCCTTTAGGGTCACGTTCTTGCAGTCCTTGAGATAGACAAGGGTCGGGACGGTGGCATCCTCAGGAATATGCTTCATCCGAACCTGGGCAGCGATGTCGTCCAGAAGAGCCGGACCACGTCCGTCGATAACTCCGGTACCGAAGATGGACATATTCTCAACACCTTCTCCCCAGAAAATGGCTTTGTGGCCTTTGTAGGAATAGATGTTGGTCGAGCCGACGATCACCGCGCCCTCGCGAAGTCTGATGCTGACACCGGACTTGAGCTGGACGGCGCCCGTGACGTAGCGCCCGACGCTGAACTCAAGGGTGCCGCCACCCTTGGAGGCAATGAAATCTATCGCGCCCTGGATGCTCGTGGTGTTGTCGTGGACACCATCGCTCTTGATGTTGAACCTGGACGCCTTGTAGACATTCTGGGAGAAACCCACAACAGAAAACAGCAGCAAAGCCGCTAATAACAATATTCTTTTCATTTCTTCTTGATGTTCTTGGTGTCCTTTGTGATGATCTGTTTCTTGCCCTTAGGCGCGGTCTCCTGATTGATCTGCAGATTCTTCATCCTCAGACCGTTGACATCATCGGTCACGATGGCCGGACGATAGTCCTCACCGGCGACTGTGAGTTTCACGTTGTCGAACACGATGCCGTCGGCGTGACGGATGTAGAAGCCCCAGGCCGGAAGCTCCTTCCAGTTGGAGAACTCCGGGTAACGGGTCTCCTGCTCCTCGATGGCGTCAAGTTCCTCCTTTGAGGTTCCAGCGTAGGCATATTCAGGATCAGCGTGTCCCGGATAGACGATCTCGACGTTTTCCAAGCGGACATTCTCGATGCGAAGCCCTGGAAGACCTGCGATTATGCTCGGGCAGACATTGCGGGGAAGATCCTCGACCGGACCCTCGTAGCTGTAGCCGGCGTCCGGTTTGTCAAGCGGAACCTCAGCGTACATATTCTTGATCACAATGTCCTTGAGGCAGGCCTGCTGGCCTTCATTGACATTGCGGGTGCCCGTGCGGAGGAAGATCGGGTTGCCTGTGTTCAGGCTCCTCAGGCTGTCGATCTCCACATCCTCGATCTGGGCGCCGTCCACAGTGGCGATGGTGATCGCGCTGCGATAGGTGTCGAATATGGTCATATTCTTGAACCTGAAGTGCTTGAACTTGCCACGGGTGTAGGTTCCGAACTTGATGCCGTTGGCACTGCTTCGTCCTACACAGTTCTCCACAAGAATATTCTCGCTCACCCCGTCGTTGCTGTGGCTCTTGAAGCAATATGCGTCATCGGACGAGTCGATGTAGCAGTCGCGCACGATGACATCGCTGCAATCCACCACGTCCAGACCGTCATTGTTCCAGTAGCACTTCGCGTCCACGGTGACGCCCTCGATCAGAAGATTACGGCACTTGTCGTACTGCTGGTTCCAACTTGCAGGATCCTTAAGCGTGATGTCCTTGATGACAATGTTGGTGCTTTTATAGAAATGCAGGTTCTCAGGGCGGATTGTCTCATTGATACGATCTAGCCCGAGAGGATCCACAATCAGCCCCATATGAACGAAGTCCACGAAACGGACTCCGACTTCAAAGCCGCGGCAGTTGATCATTCCTTCACCTGTGATGCCGATTTTGTCCTGATTAATACCAAAGACAAGGGCGGTCCACTTGGCGTCCGGATCCTTGATGTAGTCGTAAGGATTCAGGGAGCCGAGAAGAACCGCGTCCTTCTCGATGTGGAGGGTCACATTGTTCTTCAGATAAATAGAGCCTGAAACATAGTCTCCCTTGTCAAGCACGACACGTCCGCCACCACGTGAGGAAGCGAAATCAATCGCGGCCTGGATGCTGGCTGTGTTCAGAGTCACCCCGTCCGGTTTAGCGCCGAAATCACGGGCGAAGAAATCAGTGGCGCCGAGGGTCAAGGCTGACCCGGTGAAAAGCAAAGCCACTGCCGCTGTTTTAAATAAATTTCTCATCTGTATTGTTTTATTAATATAATTTCACTGGTCCAATCAATCCCGCACTGACGTAAGGCTGCTTGCGCTTCAAAACGAAACGTTGCGCCACCTTGCTGTCTTTGAGGGTCTGAATATAATTGCCCATAAGGGTCGTGACTTTCACCTCGATTGTGTTGTCGCCTTGACGAAGCAAACCGGTCACGTCATAGACGCGCTCACCGAACCACTTCACACCGGCCGGCTTTCCGTTGATCCAAACCTCGCAGATGTCTGCCACCTTGCCGAGGTTCAGGTACTCAGGAAGTTTTCCGGACAACGACACGGTCTTGGTGTAGGTCACCTCACCCATAAAGTTCTTGAAAGTGGTGTCCTTCATGTCCTTGAAGTCCTGAAGTTCATCCAGCTTGGCTGTCCACGTTGAATCCGGCCAGGTGTGATGCATCTTAAGGTCCCAAGAGCCTGCCACCTGAATCTCGTCAGAGCCTTCAAGCGGAAGAGTCTTCCAAGCCGGGGCGCTGCCGCCCATCTTGTTGAACACGAACAGGTAAGTTTCCGATGGACCGAAGCGAAAGTGCATCTTACCGTCCTTACCAACCGGAAGGGCGTACCTCTTGCCTGTCGCAGGATCATAAAGCCACGCGTGCTTCCCGGCGGTCACGGATTTCGGGAATATTATGTCTGTTTCCCTGGCCTCGCTCATGTGGGCGTTCATGAAAAGGAACATATCGCTTCCGTCATCGGTGACATACTGGTCCTGAAGCAGGAATCTGTCCGGATTGCTGATCGTCAGAGTGTGGGGAAGGTTGTACTTCTCCATCACTCCAGCGTACCACTCAAGGTACTTTCCATCGGCTGGTTTCTCAAGCAGTATGAAATTGTCTTGATGTTCCTTCAGACGGGCCACAGCCTCGGCGATCTGCTTGTCACGAGCCTCGAAATCCTTGAGTCCGAGGGACTTCTCGGGATATTTCCCGATGCAGAAGACCCTGCCGCCACCCTTCACGAACTCCTCCAGTTTGGCGAGAGTCTCAGGGGTCGTGCTGGTCACCTCAACGATGAAAAGGGTGCCATATTCCTTTGGACCATAGCAAATCTTGCCGTTGCGCACTGTGGCATCACGGAGGATGATCTCACTGACGTAGTCCGCTCCGCCGCCGTTCTTGTGGACGGCCTCCCAGATCAGGGAGGTGTAAGGAATATTCAAGGCCACAGGGAACGGCTCGGTCTGCACGCCCATCGCGCTCCACATGTCGTAGTTCGCGGGAAGGATGGCGATGTCTGTGTACATGTCGGCGTTCTGGAGCTGGCTCGCGATCCTCGCGCGGTAGTCGTTCAGCTTTTTGACGTAAGGCCACCAGGTGTTCCTCTCGTTGTGGAAAGTTCCGTACTGTACCCAGCCAGGGAACTCGGCCTCAAGCGGTGAATAGTTGAAACCGTGCCACACTGAATGGGTTATTCCTGAAATGGCGCTCATGTCAGATCCAACCTTCAGAAACTCAAGAGAAGTCGTGAACACCTTGTAGGTGTTGGTCATCTCCTCAGCACTGACAACGCGCTTGCCTGTAAGATGAGCCGCTGACGAGACATATTTATCAATCATCGTGTAGGCGCGACCACGACGGTAATCCTCATCGCCCATCTCCTCTCCAATCTTGTGCTTGAGCCAGTTGGTTGTCCATGACTCGCCTTCAGGAATATCCAGACCAAGGGAAGACTCCTCGATGAAGAATCCGTTGCCGTAAGCCTGGGAACGGGACTTTACGCCTTTCTCCCTGCACCAAGAGAGGAATGTGTCCATGTAGCGCTCGTTGAGAAGCTCCGCCTTAGTGAGTTCGAAATCAAAGCGCACACGGTTCACCTGATCCTGGAACTTCCCGCCCTTTTTCGAGCCATAGTCGAAGCTCTCCACGTTGCCGAGCCTTCCCACCTTGAACATGGTGAACGGAAGCCAAGGCATCAGGTCGTATCCCCTTCTGGTCTTGAATTCCTCAGGGAAGTCGTCCGTCCAGTTGCAGCCCTCAAGTTCCATACTGTCCACAAAGAAAGCTCTCAAATGCTTGGAAAGCGGACCGATCCGAGCCTCTATCGTGTCGGTCATGTGGTCAAGGTACTTGCGGACAGCCTTTGCGTCCATGTGATTCAGGATTGAGCCGGCGGCTCCCGGAGCACCGTTGATCACACAGGCGAACGATTCGTACTTCACCATCGCGTAGAACTGCCAGTTGCCCTTCGGCACATCCACGGTGATCACATCGCCTTCGATGTTGCCAGACAGATCAATCGCCTCGCTGAGGTCGTTGATCGGGTCCGGAGCCAGATAGACCGACACCAATTCAGGAGTACGGCTGGCGTTGACCTTAGTCACACCGGGATCGATATTCTTGAATATGTTGAACTTGGACATCTCGAACCGTTCTCCTCCTGTCACCTTCCGGGCGTAGGTCAGCATCACGGACGCCCTCTCGTCACGCGGAAGGGTCTCCGCCCCGAAAGGCCAACCGGAGCCGATGATCAGGTCGCAGGTCATCCCGATGCGCCCGGCCTCGTCGAACACGACCTTGAGCATGTCAATCCACTCGTCGCTCAGCCATTTGAGAGGCTTTGTGTCCATTGCGTCAGCACCGTACGGAAAGGCGATCGGATTGATCTCGACTCCTCCGATGCCCGCGTCCTTGAGTATGTGAAGCTCACGGACAAGTTCCTCGGCCTCGACACGGTCTCCGTTCCACCACCAGCGCACGAACGGACGGTAGCGGCTGTCGGGATTCTGGAACTGTTTGTAAAGATCCTTGGATGTCGTCCTGGCCGATGACTCCAACGGGACGGCAACCAAGGAGGCCAAAGCGACTGCGGCAGCCGCTAAAACTCTGAATATATTCATGTTCTACTCGTCAACGTGGTTCACGACCTTCGGCTTGCTGGAATACACCAGATAGTTGTCGATGACGATGTTCATGTTGTCCTGCTTGTTGAGGAACTTGAATGTCAGAGTGTGCTCGCCCTCTGGAAGATCATACTTCCAGTAGAGATCCGGGGCGGCCCCGTTGCCCTTGATCGGGTTCTTCGCCACAGCGGAAAGCTTGCCGTCAAGGTAGATCTCGACCTCGCCCACATAGCCGGTGTTGTCGTTGTAGCCGGATCCCTTGTAGTAGTGGCTCTTGACAACGATTCCGTTGCCCTTGAACTTGATCTGGCCGACATTCGTGATGGTCTTCTTGACCGTGACCTTGCCCTGAGGATAGTGCCCCTCGAACGCCTTCTCGTAGCGTACGGCCTGAGGCTTCTGGACCTTGATGGTGATGTTGTCGCCATCAACGGAGCCTCCGTTGCGCCCGATCACCTGAAGAGCCTGGCTGAAGGAATATTCAGTGGCCTTGTTGAGGGATATGTCGGTGTAAACGAAAGGAGTGTCCTCAACCTCCTCGCAAGGTTTTCTCCAATATTCAGGAATATTCTTGTAACCCATCATGACGCCGAGGATTCCGGCGGCTGACGAAGGGTTGCAGTCAGAGTCCTGGCCGCAGCGGGTTGAGATGTCTATCGTGCGGTAGAAGTTCTTGTCTCCGTAAAGAAGGCCTATGAGGATGTAGCCGCTGTTGATGACGGCGTCAATGTTGAACGGACTGTCTACTCCGTCAGGACAGCCGATGTCGTAGCCGTAACGTTCGTTGAAGAGAGCCCAGGTTATGTGCCAGTCCTCAGGATACTGCTTGTGCCACTTGATGACATCCGCCATGGCCTTGTAGTAGTTGCTCTGGGAAGGGATCGCCTTGAGCGCCTCGTTCACAACGAAGTTCATGTCATCGCTGACAAACGCCAGAGAGAGCATCGCGGCGACATACACGCCACCGTACCAGCCGTCACCGTAGTTCATCATGTGCCCGATCTCGTCACAGTAGAAGGACGAGGTGTTGATCATTCCCGGAGCCATCAGGCCAGCGTAGTCGGCCTCTATCTGGAAGTCAATGTCGTCAGCGTGCGGGTTGTTGTGCCAGTGGCCTGACTCAGGCGGCATCACACCATTGAGGATGTTGTAGCGTCCGAGCTGGTTGGCGTGCCAGAGAGGGTAAGGCGCATGGGCAAACGCATTGGCGAACGACTCGATCGGAGCGTCAAGCCCTTCCTTCTGGAACACCTCGACAAAGGTAAGGTCCATATACACATCATCGTATAATCCAGGGAACTTGTCAAACCAATACTTAATCATGCGCTCGTGCCACGGAATCTCAATCTCATCGTTGATGAAGCCCGCATACTTGAACTCAGTAGGTCCGCCGTAAGAGCAGCCGATGACCTTTCCTGCCCAGCCACCCTTGATCTTGTCCATGAGAACCTCCTTGGTCATCTTGAACTCCTTCGGAAGTTTCTTCGCGGACGCATCGAATGTGGCCGTCAGCATCAGGATGCCCACTGCAATCAGGAACAATTTTTTAACTTTCATAATTCTTTTTGTTTATTGATTATTTGTTTTTCGTAAAGATTCACTTATCCATGAAATGCCCCCCCAGAGAATCTGGTTCACAGCCTGGGACTCATGTGATAGGGTCGCAAAGATCATCCCGAACTGCATCGGAATGCCATAGACATAGGAGATCGCCGAGGAGACTATGAAATGGAACGCCCCGAATCCTCCCGGAACAGGGACGATCGATGAAAGGCTTCCGGCTATCATCAGGAACATGGCGTCGGTAAGGTTCAAAGTCTGCAAGGTGCCCACGGTCTCGGCCAGTTCAGGGCTGACGGAGTCCGAGGATATTCCTTGAAGAGCCCAGAGAATGGTGGCGCTCATCATCCAGTAACAGAGCCATATTCCCACAGTCAAAAGAAGGAATCTCCAAGCACCTTTCATCTTTAGGCAGCTGATGAAGCCTATCCAGATACCTTTGCAGAAGTCCCTCACTTTGGCAAGAGGCTTCCACCTGTCCGCGAAAAGGATTGCGCAGGAAATGGCGACGATCAAAGACAAAACTCCCGCGACAAAGATCGCAATCTTACCAGCGCTTACGCCGCCCGTGGCCGCCCCGAAAATCTTCTCGGAGAAGAATCCGCCGAAGCGTTTCCAGGTGAAAAGCAAGAATACGGCAAGCACGGAGACCAAAGCGAGCATGTCCACGGAACGTTCCATCGCCGCTGTCCCCAGAACCTTGTCGTAGGATGCGAGACGGCGGCCTTGGTCCTTGGAATCCTTTTCGGAGTGTGCCGTGATGTAGCCACAGCGCACGAACTCTCCGACGCGTGGCAGGACCAGATTCACCAGATAGCTTATGTTCACCGCGTTGAAGCAGGTCAGGCGGGATGTTGTCCGGTCAATCGGGAGAAGAAGTTCACGCCAACGCAAAGCTCTGAGCCAGAACGCCAGAAGACCGAAAAGCATCGAAAGGATGACAAATTCCCAGCGGCAGGACCTCAGACCTTCCAGGAAGTCAGCCCAGCCGACCCCTCGGAAAGAGAAATACAGGAGCGCCGCCGCAAGCGCGACAGAGACTCCGTATTTAAGAATATTCCCGACCTTGCAGTTCATCGTTACAAATTTAATCAAATATTCCTTAACTTTGTGATTTGTCACGCAATGAATATCAAAATACAAAGAGATGAAATCAATTTTAGGGATAGGAAACGCTCTGACGGACATCCTCGCGGTGTTTCCCGACGAGACTATGCTTCGTGAGTACCACCTTCCTCCCGGTAGTATGCAGCACGTGGATCTGGAGACCGGCGACCGCATCTGGTCGAAGCTGAAGGAGTTCGGAGTGAAGTACGTTCCGGGAGGATCAGCCGCCAACACAATCACCTGCACGTCCATATTCGGAATGCCGTCAGGATTCATCGGCAAGATTGGGGACGATGAGCTTGGACATCTATACAAGAGCACGTTAGAGCAGTACGGAGTGAAGACCACCCTGCTGACCGGCACCAAGGGCTCGGGCCGCGCGATGTGCTTCATCACCGGAGCGAACTCGGAAAGGACTTTCGCCGATTACATGGGAGCCGCTCTCGAAATGGTTCCGGAGGATCTCAAACCGGAATACTTCCAAGGCTACGACTACTTCCACATCGAAGGCTATCTCGTACAGAATCAAGATCTTATCCGCCGTGCGGTGCAGATGGCAAAGGAGGCTGGATGCAAGATCTCGATTGATATGGCCTCTTACAATGTAGTCGAGTCCAACGAGGCGTTCTTCCACAATCTTGTGGAGCGCTATGTGGACATCGTCTTCGCCAACGAGAGCGAGGCCAGGGCGTTCACCAAGCAGGAGCCTCGCGACGCTTTGGACACACTGGCCGGCCAATGCGAGATCGCTGTCGTTAAAGTCGGCAAAGACGGGTCAATGGTGAAGCAGGGCGATGAGTATCACTACATTGAGGCTTGGCCGGCAGCCACGATAGATGCCACAGGAGCCGGAGACACCTACGCCGCCGGATTCCTCTACGCGCACTCGCTCGGGATGCCTTTGAAAGTCTGCGGAGAAGTCGGCTCAATAATTGCTGCAAAGGTCGTCGAAGTTATCGGCACCAAGATCGATGTCCCGAGATGGAAGGATGCCAAGCGTGAGATTCGCAAGCTGATAGCCTCTGTAAACCAGTAGATCATGTTTGATTTCATAAAGACGTTTTTCAGAAAGAGAAGTCTGCGCAAGCATGCCAGCACGGTTCAGACCGAGATTCTGCCGCTAGGGAAGATCCACTCCTACGTGGCGATCATCGATGCGGAAGAGTCCACCTTCGACGCTTGCAAGACCGCGATCATGAACTTTTTCAGGGCACATAACATCAAGGGTTGTGTGTTCTTTCAGGATTTCAGAAAGATAGGCAGCGAGGACCGTCTGATCACCAGCATCCAGACCACCATCACGAAAAAGGATCTGGACTGGATAGGCCGCCCTTCACGCTACAAACTGAATGTGTTGGAGGAGCAGGCGCCGGACCTGTTCATCTCACTTATCAAAGATCCGGACTTCTCCATTGAATATATGGCCCGCACATCCAAGGCCCGTTTCAAGATCGGGCGCCGCCAGATGGACGGCAACCTCTTCGACCTTGTCATCAGCGACCCGCCCGGAAAGGACATATCCCAACTGGACAGTTTCACGGCTATCAAAGGCTATCTTACAAAGATTCAATAATTCAATATGTCAAATATCATCAAAAACACCGCTGTCGCCCTCAAAGGTTTCGCTATGGGAGCGGCCAATGTCATCCCTGGCGTGTCCGGTGGCACAATCGCCCTGCTCACGGGAATATTCAATGAACTCATAGAAGCCCTCAACGCGATTCTGTCGGTTCCCTCATGGAAGATTCTATTCAAAGGCAAGGTCAGGGAGTTCTGGGAGCATATTCATGGAACATTCCTGCTTTGGTTGGGAGTCGGTGTTATCGTGAGTGTCTTCTCGCTCGCCAAACTTATGGAATATGTGCTTGCCTACCATCCGATCCAGACCTGGGCGTTTTTCTTCGGGCTGATTGTGGTCTCGGGAGCCTATATGCTCTACGACATCAAAGGTTGGAAAGTCAACGATGGACTTTGGCTGGTCTTCGGCATCTTTCTGGGTGCGACAATCTGCCTCCTGTCCCCTACCCAGACGACAGACGCGGACTGGTTCATTCTGATCTGCGGAGCGATAGCGGTCTGCACGATGATCCTTCCAGGCATCTCGGGCAGTTTCATTCTGGTTCTTCTCGGGAAGTATGAGTACATCATGGGCGCCATCAGTGAGCTCAACTGGCCTGTTCTTATCATGTTCGGAATCGGCTGCGTGCTCGGGCTCGCGGCGTTCTCTAAGTTCCTGCACTGGTTGATTGCACATTATGAAAGACCTACGCTGATCACCCTGATCGGTTTCACACTAGGGTCTCTGGTGAAGGTTTGGCCGTGGAGCGATAAGATGAGTCTGCTGATCGCCCAGCTTATGCGTGAGGGACAGACAGTCGAGGAGGCGGAAATCGGTGCGGACGCAATGTCCGACATCGGAATGAATCTTTCAGCGATCATTGAGCCGCAAATCTTCTCAGCCATCGTCTGGATGCTCATAGGCACCGCGTTTGTCGTCGCCCTCGAATGGATCAGCCATAGGAACGCCAAGGCCGGGTCTGGTCCAAAACCCTGTGTTAAAGAAGTAAAGTAAAAAATAAGTATGTACCTTTGAGGAAACATTATAGAAGGTATATATCACAGAGGGCCTGATCAGTTGATCAGGCCCTCTGTGATTCCGTAGGGATTCGAACCCTAGACCCACAGATTAGAAATCTGTTGCTCTATCCAGCTGAGCTACGGAACCGTTACCCCGTTACACGATTATATAGAATCGGAAACGGACTGCAAATATACGAATTTTCCATCGAAAACAAGCACTTGCGGAAGAATTTGTCCATGGCGGAAATTTTTCGATCCTTATTAGGGGACATGGCTGATTCATTATGTCATATAGAATGATATCCGGCGTCGCGGCTCTCTTCGCCATATCCGCCGGAGTGTTCTCCATTGAATATTCTTCAAACAACGCCATCTGGAATCTGGCCGGCGGAGCGAGGGACACCACAATCTTCGGGAGAGCGGAAAGATCCACTACCATGTGGCATCCGGCAACACAGGAGATACCAGAAAGCAGTGCGACAAGGCTACCGACCCTGGCTACAAGGCCTACACCTTCGCTTTGACAGGAATATCCCCTATAACCGACGGCAACCAGTACATCAGGCTTAGGGCTTCCATGGACGTCAGGGCGCTACCGTCAGCCTCGGCACCACACATCAAAGCGAACGCCTGATGCGATCTTAAAGGACTTGATGTCAAACTAATAGAAGAGAAATAATAATCATGCACAGATTTACACGCAAGATGAATTGCTTGCTGACAGTTCTCATCGCTGCCACCACTTTCTCAGGGTGTCTCAAGATAGACACCCCCTGAGAATTGGCCGAAAGAGCCGGAAAAAGAGCCGGAGACCGAAAGCGAGGTTTACAAAGTTGTGGATGGACGTGAAGCGGCTCGTAAGCAACGGAAAGAACATGGATGACACCATAGGGTACTACAAGCAGCTGAAAGCCATCTTCACGAACTATCCGGCAAAACTGATAGGCAAGCTGAAGGCTTCCTTGTCACCTTCAGAGATCATCTTCAAGCAGTCCTGTTCGGTCATCGCGGCGCCGGTTTGGTCTACCTGTTGGCGGCGTTGACCTTGCGGGCATAGTCAAGCCGTCCTGAAAGATGCCGCCTGACATCCTTCCAACGGTAATACGGACCATCGACAGGAGCCACTCCGTTCAGGAAGCGTTCCTGCTCATTCAGAAGGAACTTCAGAAGGATGTCCTTGGAGCCGGGTCTGCGGTAGAAGACCATCTGGAGGTTGCAGGCCATCGGGGTAAAGTCCGACGCCATCCAATGCATCCAGACCTCCTCCAGAGGCCACATCTCGCTGCAACCTTCAATTCCCATAAGTCCGACAAGTGGCATCACGGAAACATCGTGTGCGAACCTGAGGTCCGCCGCCACATCGCTTTTGGCCGGCATGGCAGCGTCGGCCTTGGCGATGAAATCCTCCAACAGGTCATCCGCCAACGCGATACGCCGACCTTCCGACTCAGCGGCGTTCAGCATCTCTGAATATATCCGGCAAGAATTCAGTTTTGTGATGGTGAACTGCTCCTCCGGAGTGAAGTATGAGGAGACGAAGATGTCGTCAAGATCAAGGTCCGGCGCTATTGACCCCCATGTGTATAGTTCACGGGCGAACATATCCTCCCTGCCGACAAAGGAATCAGCCGTCTTGCGGTCTCTGAATATGGAATTCATAAAATCACTGACATCAATCCACGCCTTTGACAGGGAGTCTATCTGCGGAGCCGAAATCCTAACCACCTCCTTGAACCATGACGGTTTCCTGAGAAGGTATGCCATGTAGGAATCCCCGCTGTGCACATTGACCCTCAGTTTCTTGTTCAGTTTCTTGAGCTCTCCGGTACAGCTGAACATGCTCTCCTGACAACGTTGTACTGTACTGGAAACCGCATCCACATACCTTCTGGAGTCAGACTTGAAGACCGACGGAAAACGGCGGAACATCCTGTCCGCTATCTCCTTGTGCTCTTTCTTTCCTCTTGAGGACAGCTTGCCGGCCTTGCCTGTCGAAACAGAGTCTATCCTGCGCATGTAAGAGTACAGGGCTTTTCCTTTCAATGTGAGTATCCCGAGCGAGTCAGCATTCAAAAAAATGGTCTCCATTCTATTGAACGTCTTGTCCGAAGTATGGTAACGCGAACCATGGCGGCCAATGTGGCTTATATAAAAAGGCTCATATCCTTCGGGAGCCTTGGTGTCCGTCATGTCACCTGGTCTGTAGACGTGATAGATTCCTGCTCCCGCGAATTTGTCCGAGTTGATTTTCTCAATTGTTACCTGCGCCCTGGAGGACACTGCGGAAAACATCACAATCAAAGCCGTCAGCGCCAGAACGGCAATCCTGTCTGATAATGATCTCATTTAACAGATAATACTGGTTACCTGCCACTTACGGCAGAACGGCTGCACTTTATCGCCTTGTCCTGAAGCGCATGTATCTCCTTCCTGCTCCACGGCAGACCGATGAACTCGGAAGGATAGTCGGTCTCTATGATGTCCGGCTCGGCGAGAAGCTCACGCTCGTAAGCCACCCTGCGGTCCTTTGGATTCTTCACCTTGTCCGAAGATCCGGTTATCGATGTCATGATCATGACTCCCCTGTCGTGGAGTTTCTTGTACACATCCTGAAGTTCCGGATTGACGGCAAGGCGGACATACGCCATGATGTGATCCCACGGAATCGGACATTTGTCATAAGCCTCGAAATGCTCCTCGGAACTGATCTCCACGCAGAACATAACGTCACGCACGCCATTGTTCCAATAGTAGAGAGCCTCATCGATGGAACGGACACTGAGCATAATGTTGTGGTACATAGACCAGTCTCCGCCCGGCCTGAGCTGCCTGATGTAATAATCAAGGCTGGCCTTCTTCACTTCCGGGCTCACGCCTTTGGTGTTGATGTACTTGTTGTCGAAGTTGAAAACCACCTTGTCCTTGCCCCACTCCAGAATGGATTTCAAGGTCGGAATCTTGTACGGGGTCACATTGCCGGCCCTGTCCACCAGATTCAGTTTCTGAATCTCGTCAAAGGTGTAATCCTCCACCTTGCCCTTCCCGTTCGTTGTCCTGTCCACGGTCAGATCGTGCATCAGCACCATCACGCTGTCCTTGGTGAAGCTGAAGTCAACCTCGAAGAACGTCGGCATCATCGACAGTGTCTTCTCGCAGGACTCCAGACAGTTCTCCGGATAGCCCGGCATCATTCCTCCGCGGTGTCCGCTGATGACAATGTCCCTGTCCGGAGAGTACCGGAAATATTCCTGCAGATCAGAGAATGAATTGACAACCACTTTGTTGGCGGCAATACCTGCCTGCAATGACTCATCCTTCTGATTGGGCTGAGCTGTCACCCGGACGGAGAAAACCGTCATCACGGCAAAAACCGCAAAATACCTTAATCTCATGCTTTTCTTTTGTCTTTGGTCGGAGGTCCGCCGGATCTGATCCATCAAACCGGCGGCCGCCAGTGTCATAATTACCTATAGTTATAATATTACTTACAATATGACAATCGAAATCGGATCATCCCCTAATCATGAACACAATGTTCTGTTTTCCGCGACAAAGTTAATCAAAATCGGAATATTCCTAAAAATAAAAACCGGTGTTGAAGTACATGACTCCGGCTCCGTCCTGTGCGGAAAGGGCGCGGGCATATTCAATGTTCAGGACAAAGTTGCGGTTGAGGATTATCTTCAGGGAGGCGCCGGCGGAAAGATGGAGGGCATCCTTGGCGGCGTAGGTGATGTACTTTGAATAGAACTCAGGGTAGACGCCCGTTCTGTTGCTGACATCGAAAGAGCGCAATGAAGTGATCCCGTCACAGAAGCCGCTCAGCATCAAGCCTATGTCTTGCCTAAAGAGGGTGAGTCCGGCAAACTTCCAGCGGACTTCCGCATTGAAGAAACCTACGCACGGACCTGTCACCCTGTTGTAAAGGAGGCCGCGGACGGTCCTGTAGCCTCCGAGGGCAGCGTTGTCATAAACCGGGCCGCCAGGGGTGTAGAACGGGAGCGCATACCACGGAGCATCGCCCATAAAATCCTGATAGTCCATACGATATGCCAAGGTCAAGTTCTCTTTTGCCAGAGGAATATATTGCCGGAATGTCGCATGGAACTTTAGGTAGGATTCCGATGATCCGAGGAAAGACGGGGCGGCGATCAGGCTTGCGCGAGCAAGGATTCCCTTAGTCGGAACTCCTTCATAGTCACGGGAATCGTAGTGAAAACCAAGCCTGACAGCGGAGGAATATTTTCTGAATATCTCGTCGGAAGGAATTATCCCCCAGCTTCGGTAGAGACTGAACAGGGTTATTCCCTCATCCTCATCCCTTGGCTGGTAATCCTTGACCTTGAAAGCGTTGAAGTGGTAACCGGCTTCCCAGAAAAGGTGTCCGGTGATTTTCCCGTAAAAGTCCGCCTTAAGGTTTGTGGTCGCGCGGGAATATTTGTAGAAACCTTCATCCGCCTCCGTGTCATAGAAGGTGCGGCGGCCTCCGAAGCCGAAGAATTCCATCGCGTTGTCCGCGCAGTGGCTCGCCGCCAGATTCATCCTCATCTGAGTGAAAAGACTCCCGGAGTCGAAAGATGCTACGAAAGTCTTGCTGCCGCCTGTGTAGCCGGAAGCCTCGAAGTAGCCGCTGCTCTTGGGATTGGGATATTTGGATCCGTCGCCGAAGTCATAAACGTTCATCAAGGCTCCGAACAGGACACCCTTCGCCCCGTCGTATCCAGCCATCGGAAACGGCACGAACGAATGTCCGGTCTTGACAACGGAACTACTATCCTCCGCCTGAAGGGGCAAAAACGAAAGCGAAAGCGACAGGCTCAGAGCCAGAGAGAGTGATCTTGCCGGACGTGTCATTCTATAAATCTTTGTCGGTGCGCAAAAAGAGTAACCTCGCGCACGGGATGACTGGAACAGGTGTTTGGTGCGTAAGAGTTTCCATTCTGCTCACGGACTCACGACAGAGGGCAAAAGTAAGAACTAAGCAAGGAAACGGAGTACATCTTCAGTCCAGTCTTCGCCGTTGGTGGCTTGGATGGTGTTGATGCCTAAGGCCTTGGCGGCAGCAACGTTCTTTGGACCGTCATCAATGAAAAGTACCTGGGACGGAACGGCTTTCTCGGATTCCAGCATCATTCTGAATATCCGCGCGTCCGGCTTCATCACCTTCATCTCGTAACTGGCATAGATGCTGTCAAGATAGTCGTCAAGCGAGTGGCCATGGCCGTCAAAGGCTTTGCTGAGAGCCCACTCCATCACGAAAGGGTTGGTGTTCGAAAGGAGGGAAAGGCGGTAGCCCTCGGCACGGAGCTTTCGGAATAAGTCAAGATTCCTTTCGGGGACGGTGGAAAAGAAACCCATGTAGGCGTGGCGGCACTCTTCCATGCTCACTTCCCTGCCGGCTTCCTTGCTGACTCCGCTCCGGAATCCTTCCTTATCAATCAGCCCCGTCTCGAAGTCACCGAATATCCCGTGCTGACGTACCAGATTGAGATATTCCTCAACATTTTCGAAGCCGAGCGCCTTGAACCTGTCAATGACAATCCCAAGATCCGCCGGAGCGACAACTCCGCCGAAATCGAAAACAACATTCGTGATGTTCTTTCTCATATTCCTGAATTTTGCTCAAAGATAGTGATTTCTCCGGATAGGGAATTCGTGGGAAATTAGTATATTCACGAAAATTTTTGAGCGATGTACACATTCAAGCAGGATGGCGACAGATTTGTCGTCAGCATTGACAACCATCAGGAGCTGATGGGGGC
>DJQB01000032.1 GCA_002439875.1 Bacteroidales bacterium UBA6397 | reverse complement strand
CCAAAATCTATTGAATATCAGCGCATTACGCCATTACACCCTAGAATTTGGGACTGCAAATTTAGCAAAAAATTATGGATTTCAAACATTTTTCAAGAAATATTTTAACTTTTTCGACAGTAAAACCAGATAAAGAAGCGCATCATTCTCAGTCCGTTAGCCAATATCTGAAAAATAATTTACGAACAATTTCGACATAGCTTGATCCAGCTCATCAGCGAATAAGTCCATGGCACAATTTTTTCAGAAAAACCTTATCTTTGCACACTGAAGCGAATGACACGTTTGACGACATACGCCGCCTGCTTTCTTGCAGGATTCCTTACGATGACCACCATCACCGCCGGGCAGACACCGGACGTGTCTCAAAAGACAGGCGGAAGCGGCAGGTCCGGCTATATGGGTTACCGTGTCGAACACGGGGACACCTCCTATTACGACAGCATAGATCCGGCGTGGATCTTCCCGAGAGGCTACCGGGGAAACAGAAGAGACTTGAAGAAATACTACAGATTGGTCTACAATTTCAACAAGGTCTACCCCTATGCTCTTCTGGCCTGCGACATGGAGAGGCAGGTTGACAGGCACATCTCTGAGAACAGCCTTCGAAGACGCAAGAAGGAAAAATACATCAACAGGCTTCAGGAAGAGTTACTTGACGCCTACGAAAAACCGCTCAGAGGCATGACCATCTCACAAGGAAAACTACTGATAAAACTGGTGGACAGAGAGATCGGCAAGTCTCCCTACAATGTGATAAAGAGCTATAAAAGCGGCATCTCGGCCGGTTTTTGGCAGGGGGTGGCCAAAATTTTCGGCCAGAATCTCAAAAGCCACTACGATCCGAAAGGTGAGGACAAGATGACGGAATATCTTGTCGAGAAGTGGCAGAGGGGTGAGTTCGACGCCCTGTACTATTCAATATTCTGGGAAATGCCCAAGCATCCCGAGATCGTGTCGAAAGAGATAAAGTTCGATGAATGAGGTGTCATCCAGTCCTTCAGAATGAGAAGTCTGGCTCCCGTTGGAAGCTCAAGATCTTCGCTCACGTGAAAATGGCCGAAAATGAAATAGTCCACATGATGCTTGGACGAAAACTCAACAGCGAACTTGTACAACGGTTCATCGGCACCTTTGAAGACATATTCATTGCTCTTCGCCACCCTGCTCTTTTTTGACCAACCCTTGCCGAAGCGGAAGGCAATATAGGGGTGTAACAAGCTGAAAAGACTTTGGAAGAATTTGTTCCTGAAGCCCCAGCGCATCAGTTTGTACCAACGATGACCTGGTCCGAGCCCGTCGCCATGTCCGAGACAGAATGTCTTCCCGCCGATCTGAACGAGGTACGGCTGCTGGAGAATCCGGATTCCCAACTCCTCAAAATAATGGAAACACCAAATGTCGTGGTTGCCCTGGAAAAAACACACTTCGACTCCTGCGTCCATCAGATCCAGAAAAGCGGCGAAAACACGAACGTACCCCTTAGGAACCACATCGTGGTACTCGTACCAGAAATCCCAGATGTCGCCCAGCATGTACAGCGTCCTCGTCCTGTCCTTCGGGATGGATTTAAGAAAACGGACGAAGCGGGCCTCCCGCTCGGCGGGGCCATTGACATCAAGCCCAAGATGCACATCCGAGACAAAGTACGAAAGGGTTCTGTCAGCCATCGTGATCAATGAATATCCCTGCGCAGATTAATGAATGCCCCCTACGCGAATACCAGCAGAAGGAGTGAGACCACAAGGCAGTAGATGGCGAACCATGTGAGCCTGGCCTTCTTCACAATTGCTATCATCACCTTGCAGGCGAAAAGGCCTGAGATGAAAGCGGACAGGAAGCCAACAACAAGGCAGACAGTGTTCAACCCCCCGCCAAAAGCGGCATCGCCGCCAAGTCCCTTGACGAGACTAAGGAACTGCTCGCCGAGAATTGGCACAAGAACCATCAGGAATGAGAACTGTGCCATCACTTCACGCCTGACCCCGCAAAGGAGTCCGGTGGCGATTGTGGCGCCCGAACGGGAAAGCCCCGGAGCCACGGCCAATGCCTGTCCTAAGCCTACCGCTATGGCCTGCCAGTAGGAGATTCCGTTTCTGGCGGAAGAACCAGGAGAAACCGAAGACTTGCGCGCGCCCACACGGGATGAGACATCCGACAGGTAAAGCAAAATCGCAGTGATGATGAGACAGACAGCCACCGTGAACAGATTGTCAGAGAACAGAGCCTCGACCTTATCCCTGAAAAGAAGCCCGACAACAGCAACCGGAATCATGGAGACAAAGATCTTGAACACATAGTCGGTCTCATCGTTGTAGGTGAACTTGAAAAATCCGGCAAAGAGGCGGCAAATAGGTTTCCAGAACACGATTATCGTGCTAAGAACCGTGGCGAGATGGACTGTCACAGTAAAATCCAGAAACCCGTCCCCGTCGACACCGAGCAGATCCCTTACTATCATAAGGTGACCGCTGGAACTAACCGGCAGGAACTCGGTCAGCCCCTGCACTATTCCCAAGAGAAGAGCTTGCAACCAATTCATAACCTAATCCTTTTCATTGTTTTGAGATTCTTTCGGGCGGCGCATTATGGCCACAATCTCGATGACGATCCCGCAGATGATCACAAACGGAGCCGCCACAAGCCGGCGGAAGTCAAACATGGCCCAGTTGAACTTGTCCGGATCAACCGTGCCTCCTCCTATCATCAGCACAAAGCCGGCCACCATCACCAGAAACCCCATAAGAAGGAGTCTCAGGCCCTTGCCGGTGATTGACATCTTGGTGTTCTCTGACATATTCATAAATTTTATTGTTAACAATATAGTTCATCCTTAGACAGCGAGACCAGCCGCCCCACGACAAAAGCCGTGCTGACGGTGCAGATGACTATTCCGGTAAGAATCACCACTCCGATCACAGCAAGCAGCAGGTCAAGCCGGAAAACTTCGAACAGCCGGGCGAACTCGCTCCGCACGAAGAAGAGTATCCCCACCAGCATTAAGGTCGCCAGAAGGGCCGAGAACAGCCCCTGGAACACAGCCTGAACCATGAACGGCAAGCGGATAAACGACTTTGTGGCACCGACAAGTTTCATCGTGTGGATTGTGAACCGCCTGGAGAACACATTCAACCTCACCGTGTTGTTGATCAACACGAAAGAGATGAAGAGAAGCAGGGCAATGAACACACCCAGCACGAACGAGATCTTCTTCAGGTTCGTGTTCAGTTTCTCAACCAGTGATTGCTGGTAGACGACCTCATCGACAATCCCGGAGGCCTGGATGGCCCTCTTGACCACCTCCAGGCTGTCGGTGGACACATAATCCGCCTTAAGAGTGACCTCGACGGAGACAGGAATCGGAGCCGCCTCGAAAACATTGAGGAAATCCTCTCCCAGAAGTTCCGCCATTTCTTTAGTGCCCTGCTCCCTGGAGACAAACTTGCTGCTCTTGATGAAAGGCATCGCGTCAAGTTCGGAGACATATTCCATTGCTTCCTCGTCGTCCACCTCCTGCTTCATCAGCACGGAGACCTGCATGTTCTCCTTGAAATAGTCCGAGACACTTCCGGCGTTGACCACCAGAAGAGCCGCCACCCCTACGAGAAGCAGCACCAAGCTTATGCTGATGACAGTGGAAAGCCAGGCTCCGACCAGCCTCCGGCGTATCAATCTGTTTTCACCTGCAGTCATTTTCGCACATTACTCCAAATTGGATTCAAAGATAGTGAAATATCGAAATATGAAAAAAAATTATTACCTTTGTAAGTCAAGAAAATTACTATGGGAAGACCTGTCAACAGAGTTTTATTCGTCAATTCGGAGATTATGCCGTTCCTTCCGGAAACCCCGATCTCCAAGATCGGGCGCTGTCTGCCGCAGGGCATCCAGGAGCGCAAGAAGGAAATAAGGGCGTTCATGCCACGCTACGGGTGCATCAATGAGCGCAAGAACCAGCTTCATGAAGTGATCCGGCTCTCCGGGATGAACATCATCATAGGCGACGTTGACAGACCCCTTGTGATCAAGGTGGCATCAATCTCATCCGCCAGGATTCAGGTCTATTTCATCGACAACGAGGACTACTTCCGCAGGAAACAGATCGCGTTCGACACAGACGGAAAATTCTTCGAGGACAATGGGCAGAGGGCGATTTTTTTCGCCAGAGGCGTGCTTGAGACGGTAAAGAAGCTGCGCTGGGCTCCGGACGTCATCCATTGCCAGGGATGGATCTCTCATCTTGTTCCGCTCTACCTCAAGAAGGCTTACAACGGAGACCCGATCTTCAGCGGGAGCAAGATTGTGACGTCACTCTACGGAGAGATAGCTGGCGAACGGTTCTCAACGTCCTTCAAGGACAATATACTGTTCGGCGGGATCAAGCCTGCCGATGTCTCTCTGCTGGAGAATCCCACTGGCATAAATCTTGCGAAAACGGCAGCCTTGTATTCCGACGGGGTGATCTTCGGCGACAAAGATGTTGATCCCGAACTGACAAAGTTCTGTCAGGAACGGAGCGTCCCGACACTTCCTTTCAATGAGGAATCAATCGTCAACGGGCGCTACATTGAGGAATACGACGGTTTTTATCAACAGTTGCAGTAAATGAGAAAGCTTCCAGCAATCATAGCCCTGACGGCAAGTCTCATGTCTTGTGTCGGGGTGGATCAGAAACTCGGCGGGGACTTTATCCCCACTGACCAGAAATATGACTTCCACACGGCCGAGTTCGACCTCGATGAGGTTTGGATGAAGTCCATCGACAGCCTCACAGCCTACTCTTCCAGAAGAATCACCATCGGAGCCATCCGGGACGAGACCTTCGGGCTTTTCAGCAGAGGGAGTGTCGTGACGCTTGTGCCAGTTTTGGACTCAGTGGATTTCGGAAAGGATCCGGTGTTCCAGAGATTCAAATTCAAAGCCGGGCCCGACTCCACATCTGTGGCGGACGAAAGCCAGCATAACATTCTCCAGAATGTCAATGTCTATGCGCTCACCGAGTCGCTCGGGACCAAGGATTATTTCTCCAGAGCCGAAGTCAAGCACGGTACAAAGAGAATCTCTAAAGGCGTGCCTGTGGTCAATGGCCAGGACTCCTTGACATTCGAGTTCACAGAGGATTTCGGCAAGCAGTACTTTAACATCACCCAAGATGACCTTAAGGATCTGGCGACCTACACAAAGAAGTTTCCGGGAATATACCTCTGCACCGATGAGCCAGCTGGAATAGGTGGACGCTTCGACATGTACAAGTTCGATATCTTGGAGAGAGTCCAGAGTTCTTCGGGGTCATATTACATCAACAGGACGGACAACTACGCTATACTTTACTTCAACGGAGAGTTCAACGGAGAAAGGAGGGATTCTAGTTTGATGTTCTATTTCAGTCCCGTGGAAATGCAGGATCTCGATTCTCTGATAAATGCAAATGCACTGCCTTCGCAGTACGTGTTCAACGTTGACAGGCACGAGTCGGATCATCTCATCGGGAAGGCGGATGATAAGATTTTCATCGAAGGTGGAAGCGGAGTAAAGCCAGTCGTCCCTGCTTCCGAAATCCAACGTCTTGTAAATGAAGAGATTGTCCGCAAAGGAGGGAATCCTGCCACCGCACTCATCTCAAAGGCCACAATTGAATTGCCTTTTGATTTCCCGGACGACTACACGACAATGTTCCGCTACCCTAAGGTACTGAGTCCGACCATAAAAATCAGTACGGACACGACTGTGACATTCGCGGGATTGACAGATGCCAGCGCTTCAGACGAAAATCAGGGAGACATTAACCGTTCTCTGTGCAATTACGCTCCGGACATCACGCACCATGTGCAGCAAATCATCAGAAAAGACGCTGACGACAGCAAGCTGTCCGATTACGACATCTGGTTCTTAGTGATGTGGTACGAGACAACTACCACGTATAACGCGGAGGCAGAGGAGATGGCCAATTACTATCAGCAGATAGCTTATGCCTCTTACTACAACCAACTTTACGGTGGTTACGGCTATGGCAGCTACGGCTATGGTTATGGCAGCTACGGCAGCTACTATAACAACTACTACAACTACGCGACCATGGCTCAGTACGCCTCCTCATCAGCCACGACAACCACTTCTGACACCGAATTGGACAAGGATCGCTACTATCAGGCTGTTTTGCACGGACCTAAATCCGAGGGCAGGAAGCCTAAGTTGAAAGTGACGTTCGCGATCCCGAAAGGATACCCTGAAAAATAACACTGGAGAAACAGCTGCCAAATCGCAGATTCTGGTGACGCGCAAAATCAGCGGTTAATTTTTTCGTTCACCATCAGAATATTCACAGGCAAACTAATAAGCCTCGGACTGAAATCCGAGGCTTACTTTTTCAAATCAAAGAATTATTATGCTTCCTCCTTGCTGGCGAGCTTCTCCTTGACCTTGTCGATTGCATCCTTAACGGTTGCGATTGTGCTTGTCTCCTCATCAGGAATCTTGATTCCGAACACTCTCTCAAACTCCATAAGAAGCTCAACTGTGTCAAGAGAATCAGCTCCGAGATCATTTGTGAAGTTGGCGCTCTCAGTCACTTCAGACTCCTCGACGCCCAGCTTGTCAACGATAATCGCCTTGACCTGCTTTACAATTTCTTCGTCAGTCATAATTAAATTAATTAAATAAGTATTATCTTTCCAAAAGTGCTATCAAAAGCCGCTTCCAGGCTATCCGGAAACAAATATCGGTACAAAGTAAGCAAAAAATAGTCAATTATCCAAATCTACCGCAACAGACCATCAACAGACAATCGCAGACCATCAAGGACCATCAGAGTGGCGCGCGATTAAATCACGCTTTACACCGGCTGAGGTTCAGCCATATTCTCAAGCCATTCAGCGAGTTAAGCAGGTAAAAGACGTATTTTATCAGCATCAGCGCGGCGTTCCCGGAACCAGCGCCGCTCATAACAGCCACTGACCAAAGCGAAATCGAGGAGATGTTCACCAGAATCCAGATGTACCACTGCTCCATAAAGGCAAGGCTCATCAGCACCTGTCCCGCGATGTTCAGAATCATCACCACTGAATCGAGGAGAATCTTGGATTTGTCAATGCCGTCGATTTTCCCGGCCGCAAGCTTGACACCATCCACATATAATAATATAAGGTACAGGGCAGCGACACCTATGAATATTCCCGCCACCAGCCAGGCCCACTGCCTCCCCGTCAGCCGCCGGGCCTCCAGATGCGACTTGTCACCTTCTCCCGAACGTATCTTAGCTCCCCTCTTGCTCCACTGCCAAAACCCAAGAAACTGCATCGGCAGGAAATAAAACGCATGCAAGGCGAAGTTTCCCATGATTCCGTTGTCCAGATAGACAATCGTGCCGATCAGCACGTCAATGAATCCAAACACGAATGTCAGGATGTTCCCGTTGGCCGACATCACGGTGTTCACGACACCCATCACTGAGCCGAACGCAGCCAAAAGCAGCATAAAAGTCTTCACCCCCGGCTGTTGATACTTGAATATGGTAGTAACAGTGACGGCCAGCAACATTCCTGTCACCAGGAAAATGTTGAAGGCCAGATTGAATCTATTTGCTTTTGACAACGCGGTCATAATGACAAGTGTTTGTTGGGTATATAAAAAAAAAGAGGTCATCGATTAGATGACCTCTCTGGAGCGGAAAACGAGACTTGAACTCGCGACCCCGACCTTGGCAAGGTCGTGCTCTACCAACTGAGCTATTTCCGCAGACTTTTGACCCTTAGCTTTGCTTTGGGATTACAAAGGTAGCGTTTTTTTCTTTTTTCGCAAACTTTTTTTGAACTTAATCGAAAAAAATTTGCGAAAAAATCTTAAACTTCAATCGAAGTCTTGAACTCAGACAGGAAACGGAGGTCGTTCTCGAAGTAGTGACGAAGGTCGTTGACCTGCCACTTAAGCATCGCGATACGCTCCAGACCCATTCCAAAGGCGAAGCCGCTGTACTTCTTGCTATCGATGCCGGAAGCCTCAAGGACGTTAGGGTCAACCATTCCGCAGCCCATGATCTCCAGCCAGCCGGTTCCCTTGCAGATGTTGCAGCCCTTGCCGTGGCAGATGTTGCAGCTCACGTCGATCTCGCTCGACGGTTCAGTGAACGGGAAGTACGATGGGCGCATCCTGATCTGGGTGTCAGGGCCGAACATCTCACGGGCAAACAGCAGAATCGCCTGCTTGAGGTCGGCGAACGTCACGTTCTCGTCAATGTAAAGGCCTTCGACCTGATGAAAGATGCAGTGGGCGCGGGCGGAAATCGCCTCGTTCCTGAACACTCGGCCAGGGCAGATCACACGGATAGGAAGTTTCATCGTCTCCATGGCACGCACTTGCACGGATGAGGTGTGGGTCCTGAGCAGAAGCGGATTCGGATGCCCCGCCGAGACAAAAAATGTGTCCTGCATGTCCCTCGCAGGATGGTTCAGAGGAAAGTTCAGAGCCTCAAAGACGTGATAGTCATCCTCGATCTCCGGACCTTCGGCAACATCGTAGCCGAATTTTCTGAATATGTCCACAATCTCCTGACGGACAATGGACACAGGATGCCTTGAACCGAGCTCGAACGGAACCCCCGGCATGGACAAATCCTCCTTAGGGCCATCAGAGACACTCTCAGAGGATGTCTGCTCCTTGAGCTCGTCAATCTTGGCCTGAGCGGCCTGCTTGAGCTCGTTGATCTTGCGCCCGAACTCTTTCTTAAGATCCGGACCGTATGTCCTGAACTCGTCAAAGAGTCTGGTGATCTCACCTTTCTTGCCCAGAAGCCTTACCCTGGCCTCCTCAACATCCTTAGCGGTCTTGCAATTCAGCTCGCGGACATTCGCAAGCAACTGTTCTATTCTTTCTTTCATAATATTCCCGGAATATTCATGCAAAGTTAATCATTTTCCTGCAGTTTGGCGGAAGACTTTTCCATCTTCGCCTTTCTCTTTTCGCGAGCCTTCTTGTCACGCGCCGCCCCACTCTTAAGATACTTGGTCCACTGATCGTCGCTCAGCACCTTTCGAAACGCCACATAGATGCTCTCCGCCCATTTGTCACTGGCAATGGTGTAGATGTCGTAGTTGGACACCTTGGCGGAAGAGAGCCTGTCCATTTCCTCCCGCATGGCCCGATAGTCATGGTTCAGAATGGAATCCACATAGAAGACCTGCCAATCCTCCAACTTCAAGGTCATCTCCAATCGGTCGACCTCTTTTTGAATATATTCAGAAAGTTTCTTTTCCTGCTCCTCGGGACTCAGTGGATTCTGTTGGGCATAGGCATTCAGCGCCGAAATAATCAAACAAGCAACAGTAAGAAAAAAAATTTTCATATATTTACAACTTGCAATAACAAGTAACAAATTTAAACAATAATACGTTAATCACAAAATGGCAAGAAAATCAACAATCCTCATGCTTCTTGCGGTCATCGGTGCGCTGACGGCAAGCAACAAGGCTGAAGCCTGCACCAACATCATCGTGACGAGGGGCGCAAGTACGGACAATTCAAACATAGTCTCCTATGCCGCAGACTCACATGTGCTCTACGGAGAATTATATTTCCACCCGGCCGCGAACTGGAAAGCCGGATCGACGCTCGACATCATTAACTGGGACTCCTACAAGCCGATGGGGCGGATCCCACAGGTTGCTCACACCTACAAGACAGTCGGGAACATGAACGAGCACCAGCTCATCATCGCCGAAACCACATGGGGCGGAAGGTTGGAACTGGAGGACACCACCGCAATAATGGACTACGGCTCCCTCATCTACGTCGCCCTGCAGAGGGCACGCACGGCAAGGGAGGCCATTCAGGTCATCGTCGATCTTGCCAACGAATATGGCTACGCGTCCGAGGGTGAGACATTCTCTATAGCGGACAAGGACGAGGCCTGGATAATGGACCTCATCGGAAAGGGCTGCGAGATGAAGGACGGGAAGAACGTCCGCAAGGGATTCGTGTGGGTGGCCAGAAGGATTCCTGACGGCTACATCTGCTCGCACGCCAACCAGGCCCGCATCCAGACATTCCCGCTGAACGATCCGGAGAACTGTCTCTACGCCCCGGACGTGATCTCGTTCGCGAGGGAGAAAGGCTATTTTGACGGCAAGGATGAGGATTTCGACTTCAGCGCCGCCTACTGTCCTGCCGATTTCGGCACGGTAAGAGGCTGCGACGCAAGGGCTTGGAGCGCATTCAACATCCTCTGTGACGGACAGTTCAGCTACGAGAAGGACGGCAAGATCATCACGGAGCCGGCCTCCGCCTACCACGACTACATAACAGGCAAGAATCTCAGCCACAGGATGCCGCTGTTCGTGAAACCGTCAAGAAAAATTTCCGTGAAGAATGTCGCCGACGCGATGAGAGACCATTTCGAGGGGACTCCGCTTGACATGACCACCGACATCGGAGCCGGCGGCAACGCCCTTCCTTACAGATGGAGGCCGATGGGATTCGAGCATAACGGTTGGAAATACGTCAATGAAAGAGCCATAGCAACCCAGCAGACCGGTTTCTGGTTCGTGGGTCAGTCCAGGCACGACCTTCCTGATGTTGTCGGAGGAGTCCTCTGGTTCGGAACCGATGACGCGGCGACATCCTACGTCACCCCGATCTACACAAATACGGACAAGGTGCCGGAGTGCTTCAGGGTCGGCAACGGGAATTTGCTGAAATACTCCCCTACCGCGTCATTCTGGATCAACAACCGCGTCGCCAACGCCTGCTACAAGGCCTACAACATTATGGCTCCGACAGTCAAGGAGGCCATCGACAGTTTCGAGAACGAGCAGATGGGCTCAAAACTCGCCGAAATGGACCGCAAGGCCTTGGAAGCCTACAACGCCATCCTCCCGAAAGCCGAGAGGAAAGGCATCGACAGCAGGGACTGGTTCGCGTCCGTCAGGAAGATGCTCACCGAATACTCAGTAAGCACCGCGCAGAGACAGTTCGGGAACTGGGTCGCCCTTGAGGAGCTGCTTCTGGTCAAGTTCATCGACGGAAACGTCAAGGCTCAGAACGAAGACGGTTCCTTCAAGCACAGCAAGTGGCACGAGGGCACTCCTGAAGGACTCACCCAGCCAGGCTACACCGAGAAATGGAAAGAGGCCGTGGTGAAGGATCATGGGGATGTGATCAGGGAAAGGTAAAAGAGTATATCTAAATTATGCGGAGACTGTTTCTGACAATGATTCTGCTGCTGTGCGGTGCGGTTTCCTTCGCTCAAACCTACACCGTCTCGGGCACGGTGCTGAACAAGAAGACCAATGCGCCGGTTGAATTCGCAACCGTTGTGGCCGTGGAATGTGAGCAATGGGCCGTCGCCGACGACAAGGGACAGTTCACCATCAAGAACATCCCTGCGGGAAAGAACACGTTCAGCGTCTCCTGCCTTGGCTTCGTCACAGACACCAAGACAGTGATAATCAGCAAGGATCTGACTGGGTACCGGGCTTTCCTCAGCGAAGACAACCTCACCCTTGAAGGGGTTGTCGTGACCGCGAAGGAGAATGAGAACAGCGCCACGACCAGCCGCACGATGGACAGGACAGCACTCGACCACGTCCAGATGGTCAGCCTGGCGGACATCGGCGGACTCCTGCCCGGAGGCGCGACGGCCAATCCAAGCCTACTCTCCACACAAAGGTTCAACATCAGGGCCGGTGGGAGCACCGAAGCCGGAAACGCCTCATTCGGAACGGCCGTGGAAGTTGATGGGGTGAGACTCTCCAACAACGCCAGTTTCTCCGGGGCCAACGGAGTGGCGGTCAACAACATAGCCTCCAGCAACGTGGAATCCGTCGAGGTGATCACCGGAGTGCCTTCTGTTGAATATGGCGATGTTGGAGCCGGAATAGTCAAGGTCAACACCAAGAAAGGCATCGCCCCTTACACGGTGACGATGACGACAAACCCCAAAACAAAGCAGTTTTCCGTCAGCAAAGGCTTCGGACTGGGGCAGACAAGGCGCGGGAACTCATCCGGAGTGCTGAACGCCAGCGCTGAATATACATATTCAGTGGAAGACAGCCGCTCCCCCTACACTTCCTACGACAGGAAGCAGATCTCTCTGCTCTATTCCAACCTTTTCAATTTTGGAATATTCAGTGACGCTCCGCTGAGGTTATCCGCCGGATTCTCCGGCAACATCGGCGGAACCGACTCGAAGGCCGACCCGGACATTCTGACCGGCACCTACGAGAAGCAGAAGGACAACACCCTCAGGGCCAATGTCGAGATGAACTGGCTGCTTAGCAAGCCATGGATCACCAATCTGGAATTCAAGGGATCGATTGTCAGGTCAGACAAACTGAGCAAGGTCAAAAACAGGTATTCAAGCGCGGCTGGAACAGTGTCGTTGCACGGAAAGGAGGAGGGCTACTATGTGGCCGAGGACTATTCCTCGAATCCTGACGCGGCGGCAATCATGATCTCTCCAGGCTATTGGTACAACACGATGTTCCTGGACGACAAGCCGTTCTCCTACAAGTTGACACTCAAGAGCAACTGGGCGAGGAAGTTCGGTTCCGTCAACAACAAACTCAAGCTTGGTGCGGACTGGAATGCCGATGCCAATTTCGGAAAAGGGGAATACTCAGAAGACCTCAGCAACGCGCCTTCGTACAGAACCTACGACTACAGCGAGATCCCTTTCATGAACAATCTCGCACTGTTCGCGGAGGACAACATCTCAATACCCGTCGGCAAGGAATCACACCTGAACCTGATCGCCGGACTAAGGGCAGAGAACACATTCATCAATGGCTCTGAATATGGCACCGTCACAAGCCTGTCCCCGAGGTTCAACGCGAAATATTCAGTGTTCTCCGCCAAGGGACGCAGGGACAAACTTGTACGCAGCCTTGCTATCAGGGCAAGCTGGGGCGTGGCCGTGAAGCAGCCGTCGTTCTCGATCCTTTACCCGCAGCCAAGCTACAGGGACCTTGTGGTCTTCAATCCTCCGACGGCAAGCGACGGCAAGGCCTACTACGCCTACTATGTGATGCCGACCACCATTGAATATAATCCCGACCTTGTCTGGCAAAGAAACCATCAGGGAGAGCTGGGGGTGGACATCAATATCGCCGGCACAAGAATATCCCTGGCCGGATTCTGGAACAGGACAGTCAAGGCGTACACTACCAACAACGCCTACGACCCGTTCTCGTACAACTACACGGACCAGAAAGCGCTTGAGTCCTGCACGATTCCTGTGGATGACAGAATCTACAGCGTTGACCGCAAGACTGGAGTCGTGACAGTCACGGACAAGACAGGCGCGATTCCAGCGCAGACAATAGGCGGAGTGACCAGAGAGTCTCTCGTCAGCAGGACTTACGCCGCAAACAGCGGGACCCCCGTCAACCGTTACGGAGTTGAGTGGGTGATCGATTTCAAAAGGATAAACCCGATCAACACAGAGATCCGGCTCGATGGTAATTACTACTCATATAAGACTATCAATCAAGATCTTCTTGCATATTCTCCAACCTCTCAGAGGATGGTTGACAACACTCCTTACAAGTACATCGGATGGTATGTCGGCGGAAACGGGACGAGCAACGGCAGCGAATCCAGGATGCTGAGGATGAACCTGAACTTCACCACGCATATTCCCCGGGTCAGGATGATCGTGTCGGCGAAGATCGAAGGGACGCTGCTGAGATATTCAAGGAACCTCAGCGAAACCAAAGGAGGCACAAGGACTTACGCGGTTGATGACAATTCCTCTTACGTGCCGGGTTCCGATCCGTCGTTTATGGACAGAAGGGTGATCGCCGTCACCTATCCGGAGTATTACTCCAGCTATTGGGATCCGACCCCAAAGCCTTTCCTTCAGGATTTCCTGTGGGCGAGGGAAAACGACAGAGAACTTTACAACAATCTGTGCAGCCTCGTGTCAAGAACATCATTCACGTACAATTACCAGAAGGATTACATCACTCCTTATTTCTCCGCGAATTTCAGCGTGACTAAAGAGATCGGAGACATCGCCTCCATCTCTTTCTACGCCAACAATTTCTTCAGGAATCTGGGGCAGGTCTATTCCACCAAGACGCGGCAGTATTACTCGGTGACGGGAAGCGGATACGTCCCTAATTTTTACTATGGTCTTACCTTAAGGCTGAAATTTTAGACAAAAGAACTGTTTACAAGTTATAAACAACAAAAACTAAAGTACAATGAAAAAGTTCATCTTCATTCTTCTCGCGTCGGCCGCTGCATTCACGGCCTGCAAGAAAGACGAGAGCGCGAAAATCAACGATGTCACAGTCCAGGTGCTGATTGGCAACGAGCCTGTGACGGACGCTGTCGAGGTGACTGTCACCGACAAGTCCACTTCCACCGCCTATAAGGCAACGACCGTAAGCGGGACGGCGACTTTCCAGCTTGTGGCCGGAATCTACGAGGCATCGGCGACACTTTACAAAGAGTCAAGCATCTACAATGGCACCAATTCCTCTGTCACAGTCGTGGACGGAGAAGCCAACAGCTTCACTCTCAACCTCACGGCATCTACCACCAGTCAGGTCATCATCAAAGAGCTTTACATCGGTGGGTGTATGGACAATGAAGGGGCCAAGGACTACGCTCTTGACAAATATGTTATTCTGTACAACAATTCCCCTCTCGAAGCTGATGCGGGCAAAATGGCTTTCGCTATAGGAAGTCCGGCCAACTCTAATGCCACCAACTTCTACCTTAAAGACGGCAAGCTTACTTACTCTGATTACATTCCAGCGTGGAATGCTGTCTGGTGGTTCCAGAAGGATGTGAAGATCGCTCCATACTCACAGATTGTCATCTCTATCACCGGAGCCATCAACCACACTGAGACCTACAACAACTCGGTGGATCTGAGTAAGGCTGACTATGTTTTCTACGATCCTGAGGTCTTCAATATGGCCAGCAACTATCCTGCTCCTTCAGCATCCATTCCTGCGGACAATTACCTCAAGACCTACTGCTATGGTATGGGAACAGCATGGCCAATTTCCAAGACTTCCCCGGCGTTTTTCATTTTCTCTCCAGGGGGGACAACAACGAAAGCTTTCGTGACAAATACTGACAACATCGAATCCCCTACCGGGAAACCTGCTTTCAATTGCGCAAAGATTCCGCTCGCTTGGGTCAAGGACGGCGTCGATGTCTTCGACAACGCGAACCTCCAGAAATCCAACAAGAGGCTTCTTGACAGCGTTGACGCAGGCTACATAGGCTTCACAAACAAGAAAGGCTACACCATCTACCGTAACGTCGACAAGGAGGCAACCGAGGCTCTCGCCGAGAATGAGGGCAAGCTGGTCTACAACTATGCCGGCGGCACCGCTGATGTAGAGGGCGGCTCGACCGATCCTTCCGGAATCGACGCCGAGGCATCCATCGCCAAGGGAGCTCACATCATCTACAAGGACACAAACAACTCCAAGAACGACTTCCACCAGAGGAAGGTAGCTTCAATCAAGAAATAACCATGGGTTCTAGAATCCTTTCGTTAATAGGACTGTTCATCCTCTCCACCCTTCCGGCCTGGTCTCAGACAGACGAGTGGAAGGATGAATATTCCCGTTTCACAGACCTTACCCCATGGGTGCGGTCTTCCAATCCCGCCGGAATAATGACCTTGCCGGTGGACAAGACCTCAACCGTCAGGGCAAGCCTCGAGAAGAAGAACGGAGGATTGATGGACCTGCACGAAAGCCGTGACTGCTTCAGGCCAAGTCTGGAGGCGGCTTCCTTTATGAGAATCTCCGACCGGATCACATTCTACGGCCGGATGGACTACAGCTATTTCAAGGGCAAGGATATGGGTGGCCAGATCCTGATGGATCCTTACTACAACCCGATCAACTTCCTTGAAAGCGTGGACACCACGACAGGGACGAAGACTTTGGAGGAATATACCCTTGAGGGAGCGATGGCATATTCATTGAATGACAGGCTCACGCTCGCGGGAAAGGTCAGTTTCCAGAGCGCGGACTACGCCAAGCGCAAGGATCCAAGGTCGTACAACCAATGGATGGATCTGGACGCGTCTGTAGGGACAAGATATTCCTTGGCTGACGGGAAAGCCACCTTCGGACTCGGCCTGAACTATGTCAAGACGATCGAGACCGTGGCGGAGAAACTTTTCGGCACGATTGACAGGCAGTACTACTGCTTTGTCGATTATGGAGCAAGCTTCGGCAAGGTCGAGGTCATCGACGGGGACAACGGTTATCTTTCAGTCTCCAACGAACGCCCGATGTTCAACCAGTTCTTCGGTGGAAGCGCGCAAGCCGGATTCAAGGTCGGCGGAGTGGACGCGTTTCTGGATCTTGGGGCAGCCTATCGAAAAGGATATTTCGGCAAGAAAGCCAGTGGATCTGTACGGTTCTGCGACTTTGACGGAATGAGGTACAATCTAAACACCAGAATCTCGTTCAAAACCGGGAAGTTACTCAACAGAATCGAGGGTAGTTGGAATATGATGGCCTCGGTCAACAAGGAGAACTCCTACAGAGTCTCGACAGAACCGGGACAAAGTTCAGAGATCCAGTACTTCGGAAGCCAGGAGGTCGGGGACAAGACGGTCGGGCGCGTCAATGCGAGGTACACTATTGAAAGGCTGTCTGATGGTTCTTCGGGCATATTCAAGCCATCGCCTTGGGCGGTGTCGGTCGGCTTTGACAGGTTCTTTTTGGACCAGACCGCCACGTCCTACCCTTTCTACAGGAAGCAGAGACTGGTACAGAACACTGTCGGTGCGGTGGCGATCAAAAACTTCCAGATGCGGAGCGACTTCCTGTCACTCACTCTCGGAGCGAATTGCTCATTCGCCGGCGACAACCTTAAGAACAAGGACGGGCAATATTCTTCAGCCTCGGGTAATCCTCGAACCAATGAAACCTACCTGAACAGAAACTTTGAATATTTCGACGCCTCCTCCATAGGGGGCACTATCTCGATTCGCTATACTTTGGTAAGAAAGACCCAAAAGCGGCATTATTCGGTGTTTGCTGATCTGACAGGCAGTCGCCGCTGTCTGACCTCGGAACCGGAATATCTCACCGGGGGCTATAGAAACACAATCATATTCACATTAGGATGCAATTTTTAAGATCTATTTTCATCGCGTCGGCCGCGCTGGCGTTGAGCGCCTTCAGTCTGACCGCGCGGGTCCTGCCTTCCGACGGGCAGATCAGGACAGGGAAGCTTGACAACGGACTGACTTATTACGTCAGACACAACGCCAACCCTGCCGGGACAGCCGACTTTTACATAGTACACAATGTAGGAGCGCTTCAGGAGGAAGACAACCAGAACGGTCTCGCGCATTTTCTGGAGCATATGGCGTTCAACGGAATAAAACATTATCCTGGGAAGGAAATGCTGGAGTTCCTCGGGAAGAACGGAGTCCGCTTCGGAGCCAACGTGAACGCGTTCACTTCCAGAAACGAGACCTGCTACCACATCGACGGAGCGCCGGTCGCCAGAGAGAGTTTTGTGGACTCGCTGCTGCTGATCCTTCACGACTGGTCCGGAGACATTCTTTGCGAGCAGGATGAGATTGATGACGAAAGAGGGGTGATCCGCGAGGAGTGGAGACGTGGATTTGACTCTCGCCGGACTCTGTTCACCGCACAGACCAATCTTGTCTATCAGGGAGCGAAACAGACAAAGAGAACCGTTCTCGGCTCACTTGACGTGATCGACAATTTCAAACGGGAGGAGATTCTGGATTTCTACCACAAATGGTACCGTCCTGATCTTCAGGCGATAATCGTGGTCGGAGACATTGACGCGGCTCAAATGGAGAACAAGATCCGCAGCCGGTTCTCCGACATCCCCAAGGCTGTGGACCCGACTCCTAAAGAGGTCTATCTCGCACCGGAAGCCGACGGACCGATCTTCGAGAACCTGATCGACTCCACACTCAGTTTCACGGCCCTAAAGGTCTTCTACAGGATGCCTTACCCTGCCCGTGAGGTCCGCTGCACGGAAGAGTTCTACAAGGATCTTTACATCCGTGACATTCTGGCCAACATTATGTCAGAGAGGATGAAGGAGCAGGTGCGCACCGGAAAGGTCAACGTCAAGTCAGCGGTGATGGTGAACTACGCCGAGTCCAGTGACTACTACGTGGATCTCTACACGATCCTTGGCAAAAAGGACGGCGACCTACTGGATCTCATCGACTTCTACGCCGGAAACGAGAAGGCGATGATTGAATATGGGATCTCGGAGGCCGAGCTTGAGGCCATGAAGATGACCGTCAGAAGGCGTTATCACCTCGACAGACCGCTCAATCCGGCGACTGTCAGCAACGCCGACCTAGTGGCAGTCTGCCACAACAACTTTATCAGCGGAACGTCCCTGACAAATCCGGCTGAGCTTCGCGCGATCCAAAACAGGATCATCTCCGGGATCACATTGGCCGATGTTAAGCCTTACATCGGCAAGGTGTTCTCACAGAGTGACAAGATCTACTCATGGTTCGCCAACCCGAAAGACAAGGACAGAATCCCGACGACGGAAGAGACCAAGGCAAGGCTTGCCAAGGCTTTCGCACAGGATGTGAAACCGAACTTCGTCTCATTCAGAAAGGTTGACCTCAACGTGAACGCAGCCGAAGGCAAAATCGTCAAAGAAAAGGCTGTCAAGGGATTGGAGGGCAGCAAAGAGTGGACACTCAGCAATGGAGCCAAAGTCTATTGGACACCGGTCAACGACCCGAAAGTGACACCTGACCTTTCGCTCCTTGTCTACTTCAATTCCGGCTACAACGCCATGCCTCAGGACAGATTCGGCTCCGCCCTGTTCGCATGCGAGTTCATCAAGACCAACGCCGGGTTCAGGGGAGCGTCAGGCGATGAGATCGCCAAGGTCCCGGAGTGCAATGAGGTCACAAGGTCGATCAGAATCAGCGAACGGTTCGCAGGAATATTCATGTCGGCTCCCGCCAAGAAGGCCGAGAGTGCATTCCGCATCGCATCCCTCACCATCACAGACCCTTATATGGGCAATGACAAGGTGTTGAAGCAGATGAAGGACAAGAAGTTGGAAGTCCTCGGTGAGCCAAAGAAAGACGCCGTCCGTTTCAACGAGGCCTGCGATTCGATCATTTATGGCAACCATCCTTGGTCTGTGGAAATAGATTCTTCGGCGGTTGATGGAGCAGACATGACACTCGTCGAGGAAATCTACCGCAGGGAGTTCAATCCATCGCTCGGAATGACAGTCTTCATCGCGGGCAATCTTGACGAATCCAAAGTCAAGGAATATGTCCGCAAGTACATCGCATCGGTTCCGGACGGAGACAGGAGTGTGAAGAAGAGCAATGTCAAAGAGCGCGTCCCTGCTTTCAAGGGCGTGAGCGAGTTCTCGATGACAGGCAAGAAAGAGATCAATCCTTATACTCTCGTGTCAAGGATTTTCTCTTCCAAGGTCAAGCCTACGACAGAGAGCATAGCGGCGGTCGACTTTGTGGACTACATCCTGTCACAGCGTCTCCTCAACCGGATCAGAGAGAAACGTGGCGGTACCTACACGATCAGATTCAGTTCAACGGTAAGCGTGCGTGAAAAGGGACGCAGCGAGTCTGAGGTCACATTCAAGACCAGACCTGATCTCTACAGGGTGCTTGTGGGGGACCTTGATGACATCATCTCTGGATTCAATGCCGAAGGTCCTACTGAGAAAGAGCTTGAAGAAGCACAGACATGGCTGATAAAGAACAATTTGGAGTCGAAGGCCAAGCGTTCCGAATCAATGTCGCACAGAAACTCCCAGGTGATGAACTATGTCAGGAACGGCATCGATCCGAACGCGGACTGGGAAGCCGCCTACAGGAAAGTCTCAGCCGAGGATGTGCGCAAGGCGTCCGGAAAGCTTACCGGAGGAAACTCACTGACTGTCATTTACACCGAAGAATAGACTTCTGATGAGAACATTAAGAATTATCATAACGGCTGTGGCACTGGCATTCAGTGTCACAGCCTTCGCTGATGAAGGGATGTGGATGATCCAGGACATCAACGAGGCGTTGGAGAAGAACATGAGGGCGCGCGGTCTCAAGTTGGCCGCCAATGAGATCTACAATGACGAGGCACCGGGGACAGCCGTGGCGGATGCCGTGGTGTCGATCGGTTTCTATTGCACGGGCAGCATGATCTCCGACCAGGGGCTCATCATCACGAACCACCATTGCGCATATTCGAACATCGCCAGACTCAGTACTCCGGAACACAACTATCTCGAGGATGGATTCTGGGCTATGACAAACGAGGACGAGATCCCTCTTGAGGGAGAGAAAGTCTTCTTCCTCAAAAAGGTTTTCGATGTCACAGCAGAAGTCAAGGGTACAGCCAAGGAACTCCGCGCGGCCGGCAAACGGTTCGGAATGAGGAAGATCAGCGCAATGATTGAAGAACGGTACAACAAAGCCACAGGGTTGGAATGCATTCTGAGCAGCATGTGGGCGGGCGAGAAATATTACTTGTCAGCCTACAGAACATACACGGACATCAGGCTCGTGGCCGCACCTCCACAAAGCATCGGCTACTTCGGCGGCAATCAGGACAACTGGAGATGGCCGCGCCACAACTGTGACTTCACCATCTACAGGATCTACGAGGACGGAAAGCCTGTGACAAGGGAAAAGAATCTCAAGATTTCCATGAAGGGCTACAATCCAGGCTCGTTCGCCATGGTCATCGGCTACCCTGCAAAGACTGACAGGTACGCGTCTTCCGCCGAGATCAACTTTCAGGAGAAAGTCAGTCTTCCCGTGTCAAACTCCATAAGAGGAGGCCAGATGGGCATCATACGCAAATGGATGGACGCCGACCCTCGGGTCAGGATGAAATACTCGGATTGGTTCTTCGCTCTGAGTAACGTGCAGGAAAACAACGACGGCATGGTCAAGTGCTACAAGAGATTCTGGGTGAAGGACGAGAAGATCGCGCAGGAGAGGGAAATGCAGAAATGGATTGACGCGGCTCCAAACCGGAAGGCGATGTGGGAGACTATGATCCCGGATCTTGAGAAGGCATATTCAGAAACAGAAAGCATCGAGAGGGACAAGGTCTTCTACCGCGAGACCATGTTCCGCGGAACCTACATCAACCGCTACCTCATGCGCGCCGGAAATTCGTCAAGTCTGGAGAAAGCCAAGGAAACCTTGAGGCAAGGGCTTGCGGAAACTGATGCCAGAGTGGAAAAGGAACTTCTGGAATATGCCTGCAAGGAATATTTCGACAATCTTGAGTCTTACTACTTCGGCAAATTCCAGAGCAAGATGCTGGACCGTTTCGGAAGCGACTACAGGTCAATGTCCGAATATCTTTGGAGCAGAAGCGTGGTCTCGTCGCCGGAGAGGATCAGCGCAATAAAGTCGGTTGACGAGATCAAGAACGACCCATTGAGAAGATTTCTTTCAGATACTCCGATAATGGTCTTCAACGACAGAAACGGTCATGCGAAGAAGATGCACGATGTCACACGACTTGAGAAAGAATACAAAAAGGCACTCTATTGGATGAAACTCCACAAGGACATCCAACAATATCCCGATGCCAACTCCACGATGCGTATCTCCTATGGAACCGTCGGTGGCCTGCAACCGAACGACGGGATCGTGTACAACTGGTACACGACACCGGCCGGCGTCCTGCAGAAATACAATCCCTCCGACCACGATTACAATCTCACCGACAGACAGAAAGCACTGCTTGAAAAAGGACGGTGGGGCAGATGGGGATTCACCCTTGACGGAAAGAGGAATTCGATGATCGTGGATTTTATGACAGACAATGACATCACCGGAGGCAATTCCGGCAGTCCGGTACTGAATGCGAAAGGCGAACTCATCGGGTTGGCCTTTGACGGGAATCTCGAATCACTCGCCAGTGACGCTTCCTACACCCAGGGCTATAACAAGTGCATCAACACGGACATCCGCTATGTGATGTGGGTTCTGGACAAGTATGCAGGATTGAAGCGCATTGTCCGTGAAATAAATTTCAGTGACTAGTTTGGTGACTAAAAAGAATTAAGGCGGACAAATTGAAATTTGTCCGCCTTAATTCTTTATTGATTGTCGTTATTTCTTCTTGTCGTTCAAAACTATCTGTCCGCCAACCACGTCAACCTCTATCACGGAGTCCTTGTGGACAGTTCCGGCCAGAATAGCCTTGGCAAGTTGATTGACAAGCTCACGCTGCATAAGCCTCTTGATCGGACGCGCACCGTAAGCCGGATCGTAACCATTCGTGACCATGTGATCTTCGAAAGCCTTTGTGAACTCGATGGTGACACCCTCATCGGCAAGTTTGTTCTGAAGCTGCTTCATCTGGATATGGAGAATCTCACGGATGTCGTTCTGCGTCAACGGATCAAACATTATGATCTCATCGATTCGGTTCAGGAATTCTGGCCTTACCGTGGTCTTGAGGACATCCATCACCTTCTCCTTGCACTCGTCCAGAAGCTCACGCCTTGTGGCGATCGCCCTCATCTCCTCGGCAGGATCTGCACCTGGCTGTCCGACAGCCGGAAGTTTGTCCATATAGCCTTGGATGATGTCAGAGCCGACATTTGAGGTCATGATCAGGATGGTATTCTTGAAGTCTACCGTACGTCCCTTATTGTCAGTCAGACGACCATCATCAAGAACCTGCAGGAGTACATTGAACACATCCGGATGCGCCTTTTCAATCTCGTCCAGCAAGATGACCGAATACGGCTTACGCCTTACGGCCTCTGTGAGCTGTCCGCCCTCATCATAGCCGACGTATCCCGGAGGAGCACCGACAAGACGACTTACTGTATGCCTCTCCTGATACTCGCTCATATCAATCCTCGTGATCATGTTCTCATCATTGAACAGGAACTCAGCGAGAGCCTTGGCAAGTTCGGTCTTACCGACACCGGTCGTACCCATGAAGAGGAACGAGCCGATAGGCCTTTTTTCGTTGGACAGTCCTGCCCTGCTACGGCGAACAGCGTCAGCCACTGCCTGGATGGCCTGATCCTGCCCGACTACCCTCTTGTGCAGTTCGCTCTCTATGCGCAGAAGCTTCTCCTTCTCGCTCTCAAGCATCTTCTGCACAGGGATACCAGTCCATTTCGCAACAACTTCCGCGATGTCCTGAGGGGTAACAGCCTCGGTAACTATCGGATCCTTGATCGCCGCCTGTTTCCTTGTCAACTCGTCGATCTTCTTTTGAGCTTCGGCAATCTTGCCGTAACGGATCTCGGCGACCTTGCCGTAGTCACCAGACCTTTCGGCGGCCTGAGCCTCAATCTTATAGTCCTCAATCTTCTGACGTGCCTCCTGAAGGCCGGAGAGAATGCTCTTCTCTTCATTCCATCTCTTCATCAAGGAATCCTTCTCAGCCGACTTTTCTGAAAGCTCCTTCTCAATCTTCTCGGATTTCAAAGAGGCACCCTCACGTTTGATGGCTTCCTTTTCGATCTCAAGCTGACGGATGTCACTGTTGAGTTCGGCGATAGGCTCCGGAACAGAGTTCATCTCAAGACGAAGTTTGGAAGCGGCTTCATCCACAAGGTCAATAGCCTTGTCCGGCAGGAACCTGTTCGTAATGTACCTATGGGAAAGATTGACAGCCGCGATCAGCGCGTCATCCTCAATCTTCACACGATGATGGTTCTCGTACTTTTCCTTCAGTCCCCTCAGGATGGCTATTGACTCCGCCGGTGAAGGCTCGTCAACCAAAACCATCTGGAATCTTCTTTCAAGCGCCTTGTCGGTCTCGAAATACTTCTGGTACTCGTCAAGGGTTGTGGAACCGATTGTCCTCAACTCACCTCTCGCCAAAGCCGGTTTAAGAATATTGGAGGCATCCATCGCACCTGACGAACGACCTGCACCTACCAGGGTGTGAATCTCGTCAATAAACAAGATGATCTCTCCGGCACTGTCAACCACTTCCTTCACAACGCCCTTAAGACGCTCCTCAAACTCACCCTGATACTTCGCACCGGCGATCAAGGCGCCCATATCCAATGAATAAACCTTCTTACTCTTAAGGTTCTCAGGCACATCCCCGTCAACAATCTTTTCGGCTATCCCTTCGGAAATGGCAGTCTTACCTACACCTGGCTCACCCACAAGAATAGGATTGTTCTTGGTCCTTCTGCTCAGGATCTGAAGAACCCTGCGGATCTCCTCGTCCCTGCCGATGACAGGATCAAGCTTTCCTTTGGCAGCTTGTTCGTTGAGGTTGATGGCGAATTTGGACAAGAACTCCAACTTGTTGTTGCTATTGTTGTTTTCCATATATATAGTTTTTCTCCTTTTCTGATCTCGGGACACTTACGCTCGCGGCCCGCGCCGGTTCACGTGACGGTGACAAAAAAAGACCGTCCGGTCCGAAGACCAGACGGTTTAGAATCAAATTATGTTCCACAGCCAAAAGGCTGACAAAATGTCAGTTATTTGGCACTGGAGTCAGCCGCAGGAGCCTCCTGGGCAGGATTTGCCTGTTGTACCGGCGCCGAAGGGAATTCAGGTTGGGCGGCGTTCTCGATCTTATCGGTCACATCGACACCGGAAACTGTCGTTTTTGTGGTGAACGAGGTGACGATTGAGACCACGAGAATGAATGTGACAAGCCCCCATGACACCTTCTCGAGGATGTCTGCGGTCTGTCTTACGCCAAGGGTCTGGTTGGCTGAAGTAAAGTTACTGGCCATTCCCTGTCCCTTGCCGTTCTGGAGCAGCACGACGAGTATAAGAAGAATCGCCGCGATGACAATAAAAACTGTTAGGACTGTAAACATATTCTTTATTTTTAATTTTCCTGTCGCAATTTTTCAATAAGGGATGCAAAGTAAGCACTTTTTTCCGGATATCGCAAGATAAGTCGGGAATAAATCTTCTTTGCTTCAACAAAATAGCCCTGATCGGCGTAGATGGCGGCCAGCGTCTCGGTGCAGAAGCCGAACTCGGGATCCTCCCAACGGCGGTCATCCGGCTCGTCGGAGCGCTCGAACCTGAAACGGGAAAGAACGTTGTCATCCTCCTTTTTCACGGTCGCGTATTGCTCCGGCGAGAAGAAATCCCCTCCTGCGACACGCACGGTACGGCTGTAGGCCACAGGCTGCGGCGACGAATCTTCCTGCGTGCCCACTGTCGATTCGGCAGGCTTGATATATTCCTTGATAAGACGCTCAACATCCTTGTCGGAATAGTCTTCCTCCCGAGCGGAACGCACAATGTCAGAGATCAGGGTTCTGGACGCCACGTACATTGCGGCATCCGAATATTGCGCCGGTCCCCACTCACTTCCCCCCACCTTTGCCATCCTGACGCACAATTCCTTGCGAGCGCCGCCGAACCAGGGGTAAAGATTGATCACCCCTGTGAGTTCGTCCATGGTCAAAGACCTTAGATCCAATTTGTTTCCTACCATGCCTACCACTGCGCCACACTCGCGTTGAACATATCCTCCACCAACTTGTCGATTATCTCCTGACAAAGAGTAGACTCGACAGCGTCCAGGGAATTGGTGGAATCATAATCCGAATAAGCCGAGAAATTCTTCTCGAAATCATCCTCAGGGTACTTCTTGTTGGTGAACTTAAGTTTTACCGTGACCGTGAGACGATTCTGAGCCGCGACCTCATTGGCTGTCACGGCCGCCGCCCTGACCTCATAGCCGGTGATCTCACCCTGAAGTTCCAGATCCCCGTCCATATCGACCTGCTCCAGTTTGGTCAGTTTGCGGAACTTATCCCTCATGGCTTCCGTCAGGTCATTGCTTAGGTTAGGGTTGACCTTGAGAGCCTTATATTCAAAATAGTTGATTGTCACCGTCCTCACATCAGCCTGTATGGACGTGCCCGAGAATGAGTAGTTCACAATCGAGCATCCTCCCAAAACGGCAGGCACCAGCGAAAACAGCGCGGCGAGATATTTCGTAATCTTCATTATTTTCATTCCGGCTTTGAGTCAAGATGATACTTTTCTATCCAACGGTACAAGGTTCGTTCCGAGATTCCTACCTCCCTGGCGGCGAGCTTACGATTGCCACCGTGCCTCTCTAAAGCCTTGGCAATCATCTCCAGATTAGATTTCCTCAACGAAAGATCTTGAGGTTTAGCCTTTTCCGTCCGTATGTCGACAACCTTGCCGATCTCCCCGCTCGTGACCGGAGTCCCAAGCCCTTGCCATTCCGCCTCCTCGGACTCCGGCGAAGGATGCAGGGAGGACGGACGCAGGGCCGGCACTGTGTCCCCCTGCGCTAAGTCCAGCCTTGCCTTCAAGCGGTCAACTTCTTGTTTAAGATCAAAGATCGCCTTGATGATCATCTGCTTGTCGGAATCAGACATCGCACCCTGTCCTCCGGAAGATTCTGACGCCATGGCAGGAAGAAGAGTTGTCTCCTCCTTCGGCATGTAGAGCGACAACGCCCTTGAATCGACCACACACTTTTCTGACGAGCGGGAATACTTTTCAGACTCGAGTGCAGTGACGGTCTCGGCTATATTCTTGAGTTGGCGGATGTTGCCAGGCCAGCGGTAGTTTATCAGCAAGTCGATCGCATCATTTGTCAGGGTGACCTTTCCCATGCCATACTTTTCTGAAAAATCAGATGTGAACTTTCTGAAAAGCAAATAGATGTCTTCTTTACGCTCACGCAGAGCCGGCATCATGATCTGAATGGCGTTCAACCTATAATACAAATCCTCCCTGAACTTTCCCTTGCCGACAGCGTAAAGCAGGTTTACGTTTGTGGCCGCTACGACCCGGACATCCGTCTTCTGGACTTTCGAAGACCCCACCTTTATGAACTCTCCGCTTTGCAGAACCCTCAACAACTTCGCCTGTGAGGCCATAGGCAGCTCACCGATCTCATCCAGAAAGAGAGTGCCCCCGTCAGCCTCCTCGAAATAACCCTTTCTGGTCTCTATTGCCCCGGTGAACGACCCCTTCTCGTGGCCGAACAATTCGGAGTCTATAGTGCCTTCCGGGATGGCCCCGCAATTTACGGCAAAGTATTTGCTGGCTTTGCGGAGGCTGTTTTGGTGGATAATCTTCGGAATGTTTTCCTTTCCGACGCCGCTTTCACCGGTGACCAATACAGTAAGGTCTGTCGGGGCGACGGCTATGGCCGTCTCCAGTGCTCTGTTAAGCGCGGCATCATTGCCGATGATGTCGTACTTGTTTTTAAGTCTTTGCAGTTCTTGTGAGTCCATAGTATTTGCTCAGAGTTTGGCAAAGTTAACAAAATAATAATTATCTTTGCACATTTGTTAGTGGCATTTGGAATGCAATCTTTAATCATTAGTAATATGAAAAAGACACTCAAACTTTTCGCCGCGGCTCTCATCGGAATGGCCGCGGTAGCATGTTCATCAGCCGAGAAGATGGCGGAACTTGCTGACAATGTGACCGTAAAGTGTGATCCTGCGGTTCTGGAGTGTGTGGCTGGCAACATTGACGCCACAATCACGGTGACCTATCCAGAGAAGTACTTCCATCCGAAAGCCATCCTTGAGGTCACTCCTGTCCTTGTCTATGAAGGCGGAGAGGCCAAGATGACTCCTTTCATGTACCAGGGCGAGAAGGTCAAGGACAACTATAAGGTTGTGGCCAAGGCCGGTGGCACCGTGACCGAGAAAGTTCACTTCGACTATGTAAAAGGTATGGAGCAGTCGCACCTTGAGCTCCGCGGCATCGCAAAGTACAAGAAAAAGGCTTTCAAACTTCCTGTAAAGAAAGTCGCCGACGGTGTCAACACGACCTATATGCTCGTCAAGAGCGCCGGTCAGGTTCCTTTCAAGGCCGACGGCTATCAGGCTGTTCTCAAGCAGACCGCCGAAGGACAGATCCTCTACAAGATCAACTCTGCAGACGTTCAGTCAAAGCAGCTCAAGGGACAGTCCATCAAGGATTTCCAGAGTGCGTTGGAGGAAATCAAGTCCAACGAGAGGAAGACTCTCGTAGGAACTGAAGTTGTGGCTTACGCTTCACCTGACGGTGGAGAGAAGCTCAACACCGCCCTCTCCGAGAAGCGTTCAAAATCAGCGGACAAGGCTTGGAACAAGGTAATGAAAGGCAAGGATGTGACCGATCCCGAGGTAAAGAGCATCGGTCAGGACTGGGAGGGCTTCCAGGAGCTCGTCCAGAACTCTGACATCGAGGACAAGGATCTTATCCTCCGAGTCCTCTCAATGTACAGCGATCCGGCTGTGCGCGAGAGTGAGATCAAGAACATGTCTTCTGTCTACACAGAGCTGAAGAGCGGAATTCTTCCTGAACTGCGCCGCGCAAGGTTCATCGCCAACGTTGAATTCAAGAACTACACCGCCGATGAGCTCGCGGAACTGGTTGAAAGCAACATTGACATCCTCGATGAGCCAGCCCTCCTTCATGCGGCCGCACTCAGCAAGGATCTTGACAGCAAGGTCAAGCTTTACAACAAGGCCATCACCAAATATGACAGCGACAAGGCCAGGTTCAACCTCGGCGTGGCATACCTCAGAGCTGACGACGTAAAGAAGGCCGAAAAGGCTTTCGCCGCCGTTGAGACAAAGGACGCCGAACTCACCAACGCTCTCGGTGTCGTGGCTTTGCGCAAGGGTGACTACGAGACAGCCGCAAAGAACTTCAAGAAAGCGGGTACTGACGCAGCGAAGGCGAACATGGGCGTTGTAGACATCCTCACCGGTGACTATGACAAGGCCGTTCAGGATCTCAAGGACATCAAGGGCTGCTGCCACAACACTGTTCTCGCCTACATCCTTACTGGCCAGCTGGACAAGGCTTCAAAGGCCGCGCACTGCAAGAATGCCAAGGTTGACTACCTCAGGGCTATCATCGCAGCCCGGCAGGGTAACTTCGATCAGGTGAAAGCAAGCCTCGACTCAGTCGCAAAGAAGGACAAGGCACTCGCCGAGAAAGCCACCAGAGACATAGAGTTCGCAGAGTACTACAAGTAATCGAATAATCGAACAAATCACTTAAATAAGGCGAAGCCCGGCTTGATTACAGCCGGGCTTCGTCTTATTATATCCTTTTATCTTGCAAAATCTCTGAATACAAAATAGACCCAAAGGATTCTCTTCAGGTCTATTTGTGCGGTAGGTGAGAGTCGAACTCACACGGGCTTGCGCCCACTACCCCCTCAAAGTAGCGTGTATACCATTTCACCACTACCGCAAGTATGTCTTCCCAATGTTTTGGATTGCAAAGATACAGAATATTCTTGAACTACCAAAAAATTTCGAAAATAAATTAATAATTCGTACCTTTGTCCGTCTCCACGAGTTGGAGGACAAAGGTTAAAATCATTAATTATTAAAAAACAGATTCACAATGGCTGTTAAAATCAGACTTCAGCGCCACGGTAAGAAGAATTTCGCATTCTTCCACATTGTTGTGGCTGATTCCCGCGCACCACGCGACGGACGTTTCATCGAGCAACTCGGCTCTTACAACCCTAACACCAACCCTGCTACCATCATCCTTGATGGTGAGAAGGCTCTCAAATGGCTCAATGTCGGCGCACAGCCTACACTTGTAGCCCGCAGAATCCTTTCTTACGAAGGAGTTCTCCTGAGAAAGCACCTTGAAGGCGGAGTTGCTAAGGGAGCTTTTACCCAGGAGCAGGCAGACCAGAAATGGAACGCTTGGAAAGCTGAGAGAGATGCTAAGATCGCTGCCAAGAAGGCTGGACTTGTAAAAGATGCTGCTGACAAGGCCAAGGTCGCTCTTGAGGCCGAGAAGAAGGTAAACGCAGAAAGGGCAGAGGCTCTCGCCAAGAAGGCAGAGGAACTCGCTGAGGCCCAGCGCAAAGCTGCTGAAGAGGCGGCTGCCGCTAAGGCTGCTGAGGAAGCGGCCGCAGCAGAGGCTGCTCCAGAAGCTCCAGCAGAGGCCTAATCCAATGTCCAGGGCAAAATCAGAACTTCTGCGGATTGCCCGGGTACTGAAGTCCAACGGTACCGAAGGCGAAATCCTTATGGGTTTCCGCGAAACCAATCCAGAGGACTTGAATCTCAAGGAACCGGTGTTCATCAATTTCGATGGACTTCCGGTTCCGTTTTTTATTGAATCTTTCTCAAAAAAAGGCACGAACCGTGCTCTTGTCCGTTTGACTGGGGTAAAAAATCTTGAAGACGCTGAGGAGATGGCAGGCAAAGACATCCAAGCTAAAGCCGAAGCAATTCTTCAAGAAGAAGATGATGATGGAGACTTGACCGTGGATGATCTCATCGGCTGGACCCTATTAGACCCAGGCAATGAAACCGTCGGTGAAATTACTGACTATGAAGACATTCCAGGAAACACATGCCTCTATGTAGAAACAAAAAACGGGCAAGTGATGATTCCATTACATGAAGATCTCATCCTGTCCGTTGATGAAGAGTCCAAGGCCATCACTATTGACATTCCCGAAGGCCTGATTTAAAATATTCCTAATCTATTCTTCCCTCTTTTCTTTCGTAGTCAGCCTTAGCGTCTTCGTAGAAGGAAGCTTCTGTCGTTTGAGCATAAGGTACGAACCAAATCAAGCCTATTCCCAATGTTAGGAAGCATAGTACGAGCCACCCTATGAAACTAAGATACAAGTAAAACAAATCGAACTTTCGTCCGTACATCATCTTTCTACTCAGATTAATCGCCTGATTGGCCGGAAGTTCAGGATAGTCAACCAGAATGTAACTCGTCATAGCGTAGGAAAGACCTTTGATGATTCCTGGCACTATAAGGAGGAGCGCCCAGAGACTCGCAAAAATTTTAGTCAGAAGGACACCCCAGAGATTATGCCAATAGCCCTTGAATGTGATATTGAACATATTCCCCAACACCCTGTCGTCACCTTCAGTAAGCATCCTCTTTAGACTGTTAACAAGGCCTATCGTAAGAGGAAGAAACAAGAAAATCAAGCCCAAAGTGTACCACAATGACCACTTTGACACACTGGCAGAAAGAGCCAGATTAGTCGGATCATCAAGAAGCTGCATGTACTTGAACTCATAAGGGACCATGAACACGAACATAATGCCAATATAGGCCAGCACAGCAAGCACTGCAGGCGCCCAATGACCTCTCAAAGCGGCCAAAGCCTCGTTTTTGTAATCCTGATTCTCTTTCATTGTGATATTTCAGATGTCAATATTCTACCGCGACAGAAGCTAATAAGAAGTCAAGACAGAATGACGGGAGCAAGGTGGTTGATTTCACGGAGAACTTCACTGCGTCCACATCATAACCTTGCGCTGTCTTCATCTCCCAGGGCGTCCAATCCTTGACTATCTTATGTTCTGTGCCGGTATAGTCTACCAGATCGAATTCCTCGGTACAGACAGGCTGATCATTTTTAAAGAAAGTGGCAGTCACCTTAAGGTAGTCACCGTCAGTAATCTTTCCATCGTCAGCAAGTTTCTCGGTGTACTTGGTGTTGTTGATGTAAAATCCGAGCACATTGCAGGTTGATTTTGAAAAATAATCCTTATACTTGAACACAATGTCATAACCTGAAGACAATGACGGGGAATACACAGCATACGTCTTGCTGGCGAAACCCGTTTTCGATTCAGTGTAGCCGGCGTTCTTTCCGGCAGATGTGAACATCATGAGTTCGTCGGAGTCCCCGATGCCACCTTTTTTTATGGAAACCTTCCATCCTCCGCTGAATCCGGAATTCATGTCCTCGCAACTGGTGCACAAGGCCGAATAGTTGTCAAGCATTATGTATTTGTTGTAGTACAGACTATCAATGACAGGGTACTCCGTAGGATAATCAAGCACATAGGAGAAATTACCCGTCAATGTGTAACTCATTGTTGAGGGCTTGCTATCGCAAGAAACAGCGGCTATGACAATGGCCGCAAGAATCAAGAGTCTGATCGAGTTTTTCATAAAAATTGATTTTATCGTTTAATTCGCAAATTTACAACATAATTTCAAGAGTGACAACAAAATCGCACGGGTAAGAACGAACAACCCGGAGGACAGTTTATGATTGATCCGGAAGGTCTATCCTCAAATGAGGATTGCGGCGCGAATACACGCTCAGAGAGATCGCCAACAGCAAGGCGATGACACAGACGGCAACAAACATCACTTCCACCCAGACTGCTCCTGTTTCACTCACACCTTTGTCCATATTGGTGTCCGCAAGGATTTTTCCCGCGAACATCTTGAAAGACATAAGTCCAAGGTTCTGAACCCAGTATATTAATGAGTATGCGGTACCAAGCACTTTGTCCGGCACTATCTTAGGCACGGAAGGCCACATCGCTGCAGGAACCAAAGAGTAGCCGAAGCCCAGAAAAACCATACTGAGGTAGCCATAGAACGGAATCCCGGACGGGGCAAAGGCAAGCATAAGGTGTGCGATAAGAGCCAGCACAGCTCCAGTAAGCATCCAGCGGGTGCCGTGGCCTATCTTGTCAACCAGAAATCCGAAAATGGGAGCGAAAACAACTGTGGCGAACGGGAGCATGGAGACCATCCAGCTTGCCGCCTCTACAGGAACGTCAAACCTCGGGATAAGAATCGCAGAGGCGAACTTCTTGAAGGAAACCACGCTGCTGTAGAAGAATACACAGAGTAGGGCTATCGTAATGAACTGCCTGTTTCTCAATAGCTTGACAACATCTGAGAACCGAAATTTATCCTCTTCGGCCGTGTCGACCTTGTCTTTCAGTCCCTCCTGGCGGTCAAAATGAACGTCCATGGCCACGAAAATTCCCCATAGAAGCATCCCGACAAGCATCAGGATCAGCCCCAGAAATGCGGGAGCGGCGGTCTCAGCCAAGGAATATATCTCCCCTGCCGCCTTCTCTGCAACCAACTTGGGCGAAACCACAAGCGCAAAGGCCGTCCCAAGTCTGGCAATCGCCAACTGAAGCCCCATGGCGAAAGCCATATTCCCGCCATTGAACCATTTGGCTATTGATCTCGTGACAGCCACTCCGGCGATTTCGCTGCCGAGGCCGAATAACATGCATCCGACATAAGCGATTGTCAGAGATGTCTTGGGCGGCAATCCGGATGTCAACGCATAAGTGACAAGAGCGGCGCCCCCGGCCATCATCGTGACGAATATCGAGCCAGTGACACGCACACCCCATTTGTCCAGCAGCATTCCGCAGACGACAAGGCCACCGAACACGCAAAGAACAGAGTAACCGCTGGTATAGAGACCGTAGTCCGCTGAGTTCCAGCCGAGACGGAGCATCGACGGGTTCTCGAACATATGGGACAGCGTGGAAAACATATCGTCAAAGTAGTACGATGCGAACATCGGCACAACAAGACACGCCAACGCTATCCAGCACGAATATTTCCTTAATGTTTTTATCACAATATCAACATATTGGTTTTCATTCATTTAAGTCTTGCCTAACCCTCATCTCTCCGAACAGACAAGCAATCCCGCATATTCCTGCGCCTTACGGCAGGAATTAACTTGGCTATGACGGGTATCCGCCGCGGAAAAGCCTTGGATATTCAAAAAGACTACTTCTGAATATTCGGAAGCTCCAGACCGAGGTGGCGCTTGCCGTCAAGAGCCTTGAGGTAAAGGGCGATCAGAAGGGCGGCGACACCGAATCCGGCGAAGATGGTGAGCGGAATCGTGTAGTTGTAAGGGATGAACTCCGCGCCGGCTGCCTTGGCCGCGATGACAGCTGGGTTATCGGCATTGACGCTTGTCAGAACACTGCCTATCAGCTTAGGGACAAAGCAGAGACCGATGTTCTGAACCCAGAAGATAAGGCAATATGCCGAACCGAGAATCTTCTCATCGATGATCTTAGGGACAGAAGGCCAAAGGGCGGCCGGAACGAGCGCGAAACTGATTCCAAGCACCACGATTGTCGCGAGGGCGATAAACTTGCTGTGGGTCGCCGGCAGCACGAAAGCGAACACCAAATGGCATACAATCAGAAGCAACGCACCCCAAATGAGCATTGTGGCGCCTTTGCCTTTCGTGTCAAGGAATCTTCCGAGGAAAGGAGTGATGATGGCGGCTCCGATCGGAAACCATCTGAATATGTCTGAGGCTGTCCTCGCGGAGATTCCGTCCAGGTTGCATTGGAGCATATTCGCACCGTACCTCTGAAACGGGAAAATAGCCGAATAATAAAGGACACAAAGAAGTGCCACCACCCAGAAACTCTGAGAAGAGAAGATCTTGCCGAGGTCGCTGAGCTTGAACTCATCCTCGGAAGATGGCTCGTCTGACTTGACTCCGGCCTCGACCAACTGCCCGTCGAACCTCTTGTCCATCACACAGAACACTATGAAGTTGATTAGGCCGATGAGAAGCAGTACCGTGCAGAATCCGACCGGTCCCTGAACGCCGCCAAGCTTGGAAGCAAGGATAGGGCTGATCGAGAACACCGAGAACACTCCAACACGGGCTATGGCCATCTCAACACCCATCGCCATGGCCATTTCCTTGCCTTTGAACCACTTGGCGATCGCCTTTGAGACAGTCGTACCAGCCATCTCACAGCCGCAACCGAAGATCATGAATCCAAGGGCAGCCATCTTGGCGCTGCCGGGCATGGCAACCCACCATGTTCCTAGCCACTCACAAAAAGCCGTGGTCTGGAACCAGTCTGTTATACCTATATATTTAATGGAAGCCCCGATGAACATCATCGAAGCGGAAAGGATTCCCGTGAAACGGACACCCATCTTGTCAAGGATGATACCGGCAAGAATCAGGAAGCCACATACATTCAGGATGTACTCAGCGCTGGCGTAGGTGCCGAACACATCCGGACTCCATCCTCTCTGCTGCTCAATCAGAGCCTGCAACGGCGACATGACATCAACGAACATGTAGCCGAAGAACATCATCAGTGCGATCAGAATGAGGGCGGTCCACCTTGCGACCGGCGAGTCATTCATCAGTTTTTGGATCTTTTCTGACATTTTATCACTTCTTATTAAATAATATTCGTAACGAATGTAAAAATATTCAAACAACTTGCGAATATAAGAAAAATGTCGGAATAAAGTCGTATCTTCGTCACTATGATTCTAGACAAAATCAATTCTCCTGACGATGTCAGGAAACTCAACATAGATGAACTCAGGAGACTCTGCAGCGAACTCCGGGACTATATAGTCAAATGTTGCTCCGAGAATCCAGGGCACCTGGCTTCCAGTCTCGGCGCCGTCGAGCTCATCGTCGGGATTCATCATGTCTTCAACACCCCGAAAGACAAACTGGTGTTCGATGTAGGCCACCAGGCATACGCGCACAAGATTCTGACAGGGCGGAGGGAAGCGTTCCGAAAGAACAGGATGGAGAACGGGATCAGCGGATTCCCAAACAGAGATGAAAGCGACTTCGACGCATTCGGCGCCGGACACGCATCCACGTCCATCTCCGCCGCCCTGGGCATGGCTGAGGCGGCCAAGCTGTCCGGTTCGGACGAGAAAGTCGTGGCTATGATAGGTGACGGAGCCATGACCGGAGGGTTGGCGCTGGAAGGTCTGAACAACGCCGGAGAAGGAGGCACCGACCTTCTGATAGTCTTGAATGACAACGATATGGCCATTGACGGGAATAGAGGCGCGCTTCACTCTTACCTGCTGAGGCTGACAACCGATCCTGCCTACAACCGAATCAAGACACACATTTGGGACAAACTCGGAGCAGGAAAATTCAGGAGCAGGATCCAGCGGCTGGTCAGGAACACGAAGTCCGGGCTCGTGACAACATCTGGCGGAGACCTCTTCGAGGCGTTCGGATTCAGGTATTTCGGGCCCATTGACGGGAATGACATTGAGGAGGTAGTGCGGACTCTCAGGCGGTTGAAAGACATAAAGGGGCCTAAAATCCTGCACACATGCACCGTCAAGGGCAAAGGCTACGCTCCGGCGGAGTCTGACCCGACAACGTGGCACGCTCCCGGAAAGTTCAACCCCGAAACCGGGGAAAGACCAGCCAGGGAATATCCCGCATCACGCTATCAAGATGTGTTCGGCCGTACTCTCTGCGAACTTGCAGACAAAGACCCGAAGGTGGTCGGCATCACTCCAGCCATGGCTACGGGAAGCGGCATGAGCGACTTTGCGGAGAGGTTCCCTGACAGATTCTTCGATGTGGGAATCGCGGAGGAGCATGCCGCTACTTTCGCAGCGGGACTGGCGGCCGGCGGTATGAAGCCGTTTTGCGTGATCTACTCCTCGTTCGCACAGAGAGCCTATGACGAGATCATCCATGACATCGCCCTCCAGCACCTAAATGTGGTTCTGTGCCTGGATAGGGCGGGTCTTGTCGGAGAGGACGGAGCCACACACCAGGGGGCGTTCGATATGGCGTCCCTGCGTTGCATCCCAGGCATAACGATAGCCGCTCCCAAGGACGAGATTGAACTGAAACGACTTCTTTACACCGGAGCGAAAATCAAGGACGGGCCGTTAGTCATCCGTTACCCAAGGGGACTTGGCGAGGGAGTGGATTGGAAGAACTCCCTGCACGAACCTTTCGAGATCGGCAAAGGCGAGAAGATCACAGACGGAGAGGAAGTGGCGATCCTGACTTTGGGCCCAGTGACCAACAGGGCGGTGGAAGCGGCCGAAAGGCTGAGAAGGGAGACCGGAAGGGGGCCCGCCATATTCAATGTCAGGTTTCTCAAGCCCTTCGACCAAGGCATTCTGAAGGAAGCGTCGCGGTTCAGGAACATCCTCACACTTGAGGACGGTTGTCTCAAAGGCGGATTGTTCAGCGAGGTTAGTGAATATGTGGCCTCGCATGGACTTGGTGTCAAAGTGAGAGGGTCCGGCATTCCTGACAGGTTCATAGCACAGGCCCCGGCGGAACGGCAGAGGGAACTCTGCGGACTCGATGCCGAGAGGATATATTCGGAAATAGCCGGGCTTTTTCAAAAATAATAGAAAAAGTTTTGGATAATCCATTTTAATGTCTATCTTTGCATTCCCTTTGTGAAAGGGGATTTCATTGAAATATCGCCGATATAGCTCAGTTGGCCAGAGCACGTGATTTGTAATCTCGGGGTCGTGGGTTCGAATCCCTCTATCGGCTCAAACGGCCAAAGGCTGTATCAAGACATATTGGGAGGATCGCATAGCGGCAATTGCGGCGGACTGTAAATCCGCTCCTTCGGGTTCGGTGGTTCGAGTCCACCTCCTCCCACAACATTCGCGGAAGTAGCTCAGTTGGTAGAGCATCAGCCTTCCAAGCTGAGGGTCGCGAGTTCGAACCTCGTCTTCCGCTCTAACAAAAGCCGGTGTAGCTCAGGGGTAGAGCGCATCCTTGGTAAGGATGAGGTCATGAGTTCAAATCCCATCACCGGCTCAAACTGCATTATTTAGTTTACTCATTTAAATCATAATATTATGGCAAAAGAAACTTTCCAAAGAACGAAGCCGCACGTTAACATCGGTACTATCGGCCATGTTGACCACGGTAAGACGACTTTGACTGCCGCAATCACCAAGGTTCTCGCCGAGAGGGTCTCCGGTAACGCTGACAAGGTAAAGTCTTTCGATCAGATCGACAATGCTCCTGAAGAGAAGGAGCGTGGTATCACCATCAACTCCGCTCACGTAGAGTACGAGACAGAGAAGCGCCACTATGCTCACGTAGACTGCCCAGGCCATGCTGACTACGTTAAGAACATGGTTACTGGTGCCGCTCAGATGGATGGTGCGATACTCGTTGTAGCCGCTACCGACGGTCCTATGCCTCAGACCCGTGAGCACATCCTGCTCGCCCGTCAGGTGAACGTACCTAAAATCCTCGTCTTCATGAACAAGGTTGACCTTGTTGACGATCCCGAGATGCTAGACCTCGTAGAGATGGAGATCCGTGACCTCCTCGGATTCTACAAGTTCGATGAGAACTGCCCTGTCATCCGTGGTTCCGCTCTTGGTGCCCTCAACGGAGAGAAAGTTTGGGAAGACAAGGTTATGGATCTAATGAACGCTGTTGACGAGTACATCCCACAGCCTGTCCGCCAGAACGAGAAACCTTTCCTTATGCCTATCGAGGACATCTTCTCAATCACAGGTCGTGGTACCGTTGTGACTGGTCGTATCGAGACCGGTACAATCCACGTCAACGATCCTGTTGAACTCGTAGGTTTCGGTGACGCTCCAAGAAGCACTGTTGTGACTGGTGTCGAGATGTTCCGCAAGCTCCTTGATCAGGGTGAGGCAGGAGACAATGTGGGTCTTCTCCTCCGTGGTATCGACAAGAAAGAGGTTAAGAGAGGTGAGGTTGTCGCCAAGCCAGGCTCCATCACTCCGCACAAGCACTTCAAGGCTCAGATCTACGTTCTTAAGAAAGAAGAGGGTGGGCGTCACACTCCATTCCACAACCACTATCGTCCTCAGTTCTTCATCCGTACTCTTGATGTTACCGGTGAGATCACTCTTCCGGAAGGAGTCGAGATGGTAATGCCAGGCGATAACGTTGAGATTGACGTTCAGCTCATCACCCCTGTAGCCCTCAATGAAGGACTTCAGTTCGCCATCCGCGAAGGTGGACGTACCGTTGGTGCCGGTCAGGTGATCAAGATCGAAGAGTAATTCTTCAACATACAGGACGGAGTTCCACGGATTTCCGTCCTTAAATAGGGGAATAGAACAAGGGTAGTTCAGCGGTCTCCAAAACCGTCGATGTGGGTTCGAATCCTGCTTCCCCTGCCAAAATATCAAAGGTTACGATTTGGTAATTGTTTAACAGACTTCGTATACGCTTCCAAATTACGTGGTCCATTAAATGCAAAGATGAGAAAGTTCATTAACTATTGCAAAGAGTCCTACGTGGAACTCACAAAGAAGGTCACGTGGCCGACCTGGGAGAAGCTTCAGAGCTCCGCCCTGTTGGTTATGGTCGCGACAGTGATCATTGCTTTGGTTCTCCTCGTGGTTGACTTCGCTTTCGAGCATCTGATGACAGCGATTTACACATTGTAATTATTTTTTGATTACCATGGGTGACATGAAATGGTATGTCCTTCGGACAGCGGGAAGCAAGGAAAAGAAGGCCAAAGATTATCTTGAGAAAGAGATTGAAAGGTTTGGCCTGCAGGACCAGGTCGCACAGGTACTTGTTCCGGTAAAGCGTGAGATTGTAACCAAGAATGGCAAAAGAAAAGTGGTCGAAAGGCTGCTTTATCCTGGTTATGTCTTGATACAGGCTCAACTTTGCCCGGAATTGGAGTATATTATACGCAACGACATTCCTGGCATGTCCGGTTTCCTGACAGAGAAGAGAACATCCGGCGCGATGACCGAGAGGGTTCCTGTACCGATCAGGGATGAAGAGGCGCAGTGGATTCTTGGCAATCAAGACCAGAATGTCGATAATCCTGTCGAGACTGAAGTCAATTTCGAAATCGGCGAGTCAGTCAAAATCACCGACGGACCGTTCAGCGGATTCAGCGGAACAGTTGACGCGATAGAGGAAGACAGAAGCAAACTCAAAGTGATAGTTGTGATTTTCGGCAGAAAGACTCTGCTGGAACTCAGCTTTACTCAAGTAACAAAAGAATAACAAACAATTATGGCAAAAGAAGTTACCGGATTCATCAAGCTCCAGATCAAAGCAGGGGCCGCTAATCCAGCTCCTCCGGTAGGACCGGCTCTCGGTTCCAAAGGCTTGAACATTATGGACTTCTGCAAGCAGTTCAATGCGGCGACACAACAGAACGCCGGAAAGATCGTGCCTGTAGTTATCACAGTCTATTCAGACAAGTCCTTCACGTTCGAGGTAAAGCAACCGCCAGTAGCCATTTCCCTCAAGGAGGCGGCAAAACTTCAGAAAGGCTCAGGAGAGCCTAACAGAAGGAAAGTCGCATCTATCACCTGGGATCAGGTGAAAGCGATTGCGGAAGGCAAGATGCCGGATCTCAACGCATTCACACTCGCCGCAGCCATGAAGATGGTCGCTGGAACCGCGAGAAGCATGGGTATCAAAGTCACCGGAAAATTTCCTGAGAACCTCTAATTTTCACATGCGAAATGAGTAGAATTACAAAAAACCAGAAAGCCGTCGCCACAAAGTACGACGCTTCAAAGCAGTACACTCTTGCCCAGGCTTGTGAAATTCTGAAGGACATCACTTTCACGAAGTTCGACGCCTCTGTTGAGTTTTCAGCCAATCTGGGCGTTGACCCTCGCAAGGCGAACCAGATGATCCGCGGCGTGGTCAGCCTTCCTCACGGAACAGGCAAGGTTGTAAGAGTTCTTGTCCTCTGTACCCCTGACAAGGAGAACGAGGCAAAAGAAGCCGGCGCAGACTATGTGGGCCTTGATGAATATGTAGAGAAGATCAAAAGTGGATGGACTGACGTGGATGTCATCATCTGCACACCGTCAGTCATGGCCAAGGTTGGTGTACTCGGACGTATCCTCGGTCCAAGAGGACTTATGCCTAACCCTAAAACTGGCACCGTTACAATGGAAGTCGGCAACGCTGTCAAGGACGTAAAGGGAGGTAAGATCGATTTCAAGGTCGACAAGACCGGTATCATACATTCGGCCATCGGCAAGGTTTCCTTCACCCCGGCTCAGATCTGCGAGAACGCTACAGCTCTCCTGAACGAGGTACTTAAACTCAAGCCTCAGGCTCTCAAGGGGACATACCTCAAGAGTGCGTCCATCTGCACCACTATGAGCCCTGGTATCAAGATAGATGTCAAAGCATTCACTAGCGGCAGCGCTGAGTAAAAAAGGATTTCATCATGAAAAAGGAATTGAAAGATCAGCTTATTGAAAGCATCTCAGCTCAACTGAAGCAGTTTTCGAATTTTTATGTCGCAGACATCGAGGGACTAAATGCTGAAAACACCGGAAAACTCCGTCGCGCCTGCTTCGAGCAAGGCATCAAACTGACGGTCGTGAAGAACACACTGTTCGCCCATGTCCTCAAAGCATTGGACAACGAGGAGATGAACCTTCTCCTTCCTGTTTTCAAGGGCAACACGGCCATTATGTACACTGAGACACCTAACGGACCGGCCAAGCTCATAAAGAAGCTTCAGAAAGATATGGGCAAACCTCAGCTTAAAGGCGCATACGTGCAGGAGTGCGCGTTTGTGGGGGCTGAGAAACTCGACGAACTCTGTGCGATCAAGTCCAAGGAGGAACTCATCGGAGACATTGTTTCCCTCCTCCAGGCACCGATGCGCAATGTCATCTCTGCTCTCCAGAATGGCGGTGGCAGCACAATCGCAGGACTCGTCAAGACACTTTCGGAAAAAGAAGAGAAATAATAACAAACAATTTAATAATTATCAATTATGGCAGATGTAAAAGCACTTGCAGAAGAGTTGGTTAACCTCTCTGTAAAAGACGTTCAGGAACTTGCAAAGGTTCTCAAGGAAGAATATGGTATCGAGCCTGCAGCGGCAGCTGTGGCGGTGGCAGGTCCGGCGGCAGCCGCTGAGGCCGCTCCGGCAGAGCAGACTGAGTTTGACGTAGTCCTCAAGTCAGCCGGTGCAGCCAAACTTCAGGTTATCAAGGCCGTCAAAGAGGCTCTTGGTCTCGGTCTGAAGGAAGCTAAGGATCTTGTAGACGGCGCTCCTAAGACAGTTAAGGAGAAAGCCTCCAAGGCAGAAGCTGAGCAACTGAAGGCTGCCCTCGAAGAGGCAGGCGCCGAAGTTGAGGTTAAATAACCCAGCTTCCCCTGGCGGGAAAATCATCAGGTTTAGAGCCTAAGCAGGCTCTAAACCTTTTTGTCGTATTAAGTTTTTCTCCATTTCCTAAAGGCAGAACATGTCAAAAAAGACTAACAACAAGCGAATAATGTTCGCTACATCAAAGATTCTGGAATATCCTGACCTTCTGGAAGTTCAGCTGAAATCATTCAAAGATTTCTTCCAGTTGGAGACGACACCGGAAAACAGGAAGAACGAAGGACTCTACCAGGTGTTTCAGGAAATATTCCCGATCGAAGACACGAGGAACAACTACAAGTTGGAATTCATCGACTACTTCATCGATCCTCCTCAGTACTCGATCGACGAGTGTCTTGAGAGAGGGCTGACCTACAATGTTCCTCTAAAGGCAAAACTCCGCCTTTCGTGCACCGATCCCGAACACGAGGACTTCGACACAAGAGTCCAGGATGTGTATCTCGGCAACATTCCTTACATGACTCCGGCAGGCACATTCATAATCAATGGATCAGAAAGAATCATAGTTTCCCAGCTGCACCGCTCTCCAGGTGTGTTCTTCGACCAGAGCATGCACGCCAACGGAACGAAGCTATATTCAGCCAGAATCATCCCGTTCAAGGGGTCCTGGATTGAATTCGCGACAGACATCAACAACGTGATGTACGCCTACATCGACCGTAAGAAAAAGTTGCCTGTCACAACTCTTCTGCGCGCGATCGGCTTCAACTCCGACAAGGACATCATAGACATATTCGGTCTCGCCGACGAAGTCGAGGTGACACCAGAGAACCTTGAACAGAACAAAGGCAGGAAACTCGCCGCCAAGGTTCTCAAGACATGGACAGAAGATTTCGAGGACGAGGACACCGGTGAGGTGATACCGATTGAAAGGACCATCCCGATCGTTGAGAGAGGCGAGATTCTGGACGATGACACCATCGCCAAAATCTCCGACACCGAGGTAAAGTCAATACTCCTCCAGAAAGACGAGTCCAACTCGAATGAATATGCGATCATATTCAATACCCTCCAGAAAGATCCAACCAACACCGAGATCGAGGCTGTCAACTACATCTATAAACAACTTCGAAATTCCGAACCGCCAGACGAGGCGACGGCCAGGGATGTCATCGACAAACTCTTCTTCTCAGAAAAGAGGTACGATCTGGGCACTGTGGGGAGATTCCGTCTGAACAAGAAACTCGGCCTCTCAACAGATCCTGAGGTCAGGGTGCTCACCAACACAGACATAATAGAGATTATCAAGTATCTCATCCAACTCATAAACTCAAAGGCGACCGTTGACGACATTGACCACCTGAGCAACAGGCGCGTGCGCACTGTCGGTGAGCAGCTCGCCAATCAGTTCAGCGTCGGTCTCTCAAGAATGGCGAGGACAATCCGTGAGAGAATGAACGTACGCGACAGCGAGCAGTTCAATCCGATCGACCTGATCAATGCCAAGACTCTGTCCTCAGTGATCAACTCGTTCTTCGGAACCAGCCAGCTTTCACAGTTCATGGACCAGACCAACCCTCTGGCGGAAATCACGCACAAACGCCGTCTCTCCGCCCTCGGTCCAGGCGGTCTTTCCAGAGACAGAGCGGGATTCGAGGTGCGAGATGTGCACTACACGCATTATGGACGTCTCTGCCCTATCGAATCGCCTGAAGGTCCAAACATCGGACTTATCTCATCACTCTGTGTATATGCGAGGATCAACAAACTCGGATTCATCGAGACTCCTTACCGCGAGGTCCATGAGGGCAAGGTTGACCTTTCAGACAAGGGATGGCGTTACATGACAGCCGAGGAGGAGGAGAACAAGCTTGTCTCACTCGCAAAGGTGAAGATGGAGGATGACGGCACAATCACAGAAGACAGGATCCAGTGCCGCCTTGAGGCCGACTTCCCGGTAGTGTCAAAGGAGCAGGTGGACTATATGGACGTGGCTCCGAACCAGATGGCTTCCGTGGCCGCATCACTTATTCCGTTCCTTGAGCATGACGACGCCCACCGCGCGTTGATGGGTGCTAATATGATGCGCCAGGCCGTTCCGCTTCTCCGTCCGGAGTCCCCTATCGTGGGGACTGGTCTGGAAGAGAGGGTCTGCCTCGACTCAAGGACACAGTATGTGGCCGAGCGTGAGGGTGAGGTAACCTATGTTGACGCCAAGGAGATCAGAATCAAGTACGACAGGACAGACGATGAGAAATTCGTTTCCTTCTCTCCTGACGAGACGGTCTACACACTTCCTATCTATAGAAGAACCAACCAGAGCACCACAGTAACTCTCAAGCCGATAGTCAGAAAAGGCGACAAGGTTGTCGGAGGCCAGGTGCTTACAGAAGGCTATGCGACACAGAACGGAGAGTTGGCGCTAGGACGCAACCTCAAGGTCGCGTTCATGCCTTGGAAGGGCTACAACTACGAGGATGCCATCGTGCTCTCAGAAGAGATGGTGAAGTGGGACATACTCACTTCAGTCCATGTCGATGAATATCTCACCGAGGTACGCGAGACAAAGCGCGGAATGGAGGAACTTACATCTGACATTCCAAACGTCAGTGAGGATGCTACAAAGGATCTGGACAAGCAGGGCATCATCAGGATAGGTGCGCACATCGAGCCGGGAGACATTATGATCGGGAAGATCACTCCTAAGGGAGAGAGCGACCCATCTCCGGAGGAGAAACTGCTCAAGGCCATCTTTGGAGACAAGGCTGGAGATGTTAAGGACGCGTCACTCAAGGCTAATCCATCCCTCAGTGGCACGGTTATCAAGACAGCGCTTTATGCGAAGGCTGCCAAGGAAGGCAACAGAAGGGCTGCGAAGACCGACCAGAAAGCTCGTCTGGACCTGATTCAGGATGAGTTCGACAAGAAAGCGGCTAAACTATACGCAGATTTCTTCAAGAGACTTTCAGTTCTGACAAAGGGCAAGAAGAGCGCGGGGGTCAACGACCTCTACGACGTAGAGATAATCGCCAAAGGCAAGGAGATCACCGCCGAGAAGCTAAAGAGCATCGACTTCCAGAACATCAACTCAAGCAACTGGACTGCTGATGAGAACACAAATCTGCTCATTCAGGAACTCATCAACAACTACTGCCTTACTTATAAGGTAGCCGAAGCAGAATGCAAGAGGCAGATGGATAAGATTAAGGTCGGAGACGAACTTCCTAACGGAGTAATGCAGCTCGCCAAGGTCTACATCGCAAAGAAGAGAAAGATCACCGTGGGTGACAAGATGGCCGGACGTCACGGTAACAAAGGTATCGTTGCTAAGATCGTCCGCCAGGAGGATATGCCGTTCCTTGAGGACGGAACACCTGTGGACATCGTACTGAACCCTCTTGGTGTGCCTTCGCGAATGAACCTCGGACAAATCTACGAGACAGTGCTCGGATGGGCCGGAGCAAGGCTCGGGCTGAAGTTCAGCACCCCTATCTTCGACGGTGCCACTATTGATGAAATCTGTGACTACACCGACAAGGCGGGAGTGCCAAGGTACGGCAAAACGCACCTAAGGGACGGAGGAACCGGAGACTGGTTCGACCAACCTGCGACTGTCGGGGTGATCTACATGATCAAACTGGGGCATATGGTTGACGACAAGATGCACGCACGTTCCATCGGACCATATTCACTAATCACCCAACAGCCTCTTGGCGGAAAGGCTCAGTTCGGAGGCCAGAGGTTCGGAGAGATGGAGGTTTGGGCGCTTGAGGCGTTCGGCGCCGCCAACGCCCTGCAGGAGATCCTCACCGTCAAATCTGATGACGTGACCGGACGTTCCAAGACTTACGAGGCGATCGTCAAGGGAGATCCTATGCCTAACCCAGGCATTCCGGAATCCCTCAACGTTCTGCTGCACGAGCTCAGGGGACTTGGTCTCAAGGTTACTTTGGATTAATTTTCAAGAATATTGACATTCAAGAATATGCCTACTTTCAATAATAAGGAAAACAAGGTAAAGAGCAACTTCTCGAAGATCAGCATCTCGCTGGCCTCCCCTGAGGACATCTCAGCGAGGTCATGCGGCGAGGTTCTGAAACCGGAAACTGTCAACTACAGAACCTACAAGCCGGAAAGGGACGGACTCTTCTGCGAAAAGATTTTCGGTCCGACCAAGGACTACGAATGCTATTGCGGAAAGTACAAGAGGATCCGTTACCGCGGAATCGTCTGCGACAGGTGCGGTGTCGAGGTGACAGAGAAGAAAGTCCGCAGGGAAAGGATGGGACACATCGCCCTGACCGTTCCTGTGGCTCACATCTGGTACTTCAAGTCAGCGCCGAACAAGATTTCCGCCCTTCTCGGACTGCCGGCCAAGAAACTCGAATCAGTCATCTATTACGAGAAGTACATAGTAGTAAATCCTGGAGACAGCGGGCTTGAGAAGATGGATCTTCTCTCCGAAGACGAGTACCTCGACGTTCTCGCAAGACTTCCTGAAAACGACAATCTTGCGTTCGACGATCCAAAGAAGTTTGTCGCAAAGATGGGCGCTGAGGGAATCTACGAACTTCTCAGAGAAACCGACGTGGAGAGCCTGTCCAAGGAACTGCGAATAAAGATGCTCAACGAGACATCACAACAAAGGAAAGCCGAGCATCTTAAGAGGTTGAGCGTCGTGAAATGGTTTATGGAGTCAAGGAACATCAACCGTCCTGAGTGGATGATAATGAAGGTCATCCCTGTGATTCCGCCGGATCTCCGCCCACTCGTTCCGCTTGATGGAGGCCGTTTCGCCACCACTGACCTGAACGATCTCTACAGAAGGGTCATCATCAGGAACAACCGACTCAAGAAACTCATCGAGATCAAGGCTCCGGAAGTCATCCTGCGAAACGAGAAGCGTATGCTTCAGGAGGCGGTTGACTCATTGTTCGACAACTCAAAGAAGTCAAGCGCCGTCAAGAGCGAGTCCAACAGAGCTCTCAAATCACTCTCAGATTCCCTTAAAGGAAAACAGGGTCGATTCCGTCAGAATCTTCTCGGTAAACGTGTCGATTATTCAGCACGTTCTGTAATCGTAGTCGGACCTGAACTGAACATGCACGAGTGCGGACTGCCTAAGTTTATGGCTGCCGAACTCTACAAGCCGTTCATCATCCGCAAACTTATCGAGAGAGGTATCGTCAAGACGGTCAAATCAGCCAAGAAGATAGTAGACAGGAAAGATCCTGTGATTTGGGACATCCTTGAGAACGTGATGAAAGGTCATCCGGTTCTCCTGAACCGTGCTCCTACACTGCACAGACTTGGTATCCAGGCTTTCCAGCCAAGAATGATTGAAGGAAAAGCAATCCAGCTTCACCCTCTTGCTTGTACGGCCTTCAACGCTGACTTCGATGGAGACCAGATGGCTGTCCATCTTCCTCTCGGCAACGCAGCCGTGATGGAAGCGCAACTTCTCATGCTCGGCTCCCAGAATATTCTTAACCCAGCCAACGGCACCCCTATCACAGTCCCTTCACAGGACATGGTGCTTGGTCTGTACTACATCACCAAGATAAGACCGGGCGCCAAGGGTCAGGGAATGAATTTCTATGGACCGGAAGAGGTAATCGTAGCTTACAACGAGAAGGCAATTGACATGCATGCCGAGATAGGCGTCAGGCTGCCTATTGACAAACAAGACCTCAGCAAAGGCTACGAAATCAAGAAGACCACAGCTGGGAGAATCATTGTCAATCAGTTCGTTCCGGAAGAAGTACCTTACGTCAATGAGGTACTTGGAAAGAAAGCCCTAAGAAAGATCATCACAGAAGTGATCAAGAGCACAGGCGTGACAAGAACAGCGCATTTCCTTGATGACATAAAGAATCTTGGTTATGATCAGGCATTCAGGGCTGGAATTTCATTCAACCTGGGTGACGTAATCATCCCTGCGGAAAAGGCAAGTCTCATTGAGCAGGGCTACAAACAGGTAGAGGAAGTCAAGAACAACTATGCGATGGGCTTCATCACCAACAACGAACGCTACAATAAGGTTATTGACCTTTGGACGTCAATTGACAACAAGCTCACTAACATCGTTGAAAAGCAGATTTCTGCTGACCAGCAGGGATTCAATCCTGTCTATATGATGCTGGATTCGGGAGCCCGTGGTTCAACCCAGCAGATCAAGCAGCTCTGCGGAATGCGTGGACTTATGGCCAAACCTCAGAAATCCGGAGCGGCAGGAGCGGAGATTATCGAGAACCCTATCATCTCCAACCTTAAAGAAGGAATGACGGTGCTCGAGTACTTCATCTCCACCCACGGTGCACGTAAGGGATTGGCCGACACCGCTCTTAAGACCGCAGACGCAGGTTATCTTACCCGCCGACTCGTTGACGTGTCACACGATGTGATCATCACTGAGGAAGACTGCGGAACGCTCAGAGGACTTATTGCTACAGCGATTAAGAACAAGGATGAGATTGTAGAGTCTCTCGGTGAGAGGATTCTTGGACGTACTTCCGTCCATGACATATTCAACCCTCTCACAGGTGAATTGATCATCAAGGCTGGAGAGGAAATCCGTGAGGCTACTGCCAATCTGATTGACCATCTGCCTATTGAGCAGGTAGAGATTCGTTCCGTACTCACTTGCGAGTCTCGTAAGGGTGTCTGCGCGAAGTGCTACGGACGAAACCTCGCGACCAGCAGGATGGTAGAGAAGGGAGAGGTTGTTGGTGTCATCGCAGCCCAATCCATCGGTGAGCCTGGTACCCAGTTGACTCTTCGTACTTTCCACGTTGGTGGTACAGCATCCAGCACAGCCGCGGATTCCTCAATCGTTGCAAAATACGATGGTAAACTTGTCTTCGAGGAGCTCAGGACAATCCAGAGGGCCGGAGACGATGGATCCGTACAAGACATTGTTGTCAGCCGTATGACAGAGGTCAGCATCATTGACGAGAACACGGGGATCACCTACTCTCATTACGATGTCCCTTATGGTTCCAAACTGTACTTCAAGGACGGAGACACGATCAAGAACGGAGATCTGCTCTGTGAGTGGGATCCTTACAACGCCATCACAATCGTCGAGACCGCCGGTAAGGTTAAGTTCGACAACCTCATCGAGGGTGTTACATTCCGTGAGGAGGCAGCCGATGAGTTCGCAGTCAACAAGGACAAAGTCATCATCGAGTCCAGGGACAAGACAAAGAACCCGTCCATTCTCATTTTGGACGACGAGGGCAATCAAATCAGACAGTACAACCTGCCTGTGGGTGCACACCTCATTGCCAACGATGGAGACAAGGTCAATGTCGGAGACGTGATCATCAAGATTCCACGCGCTATCGGTAAGTCAAGCGACATCACGGGTGGTCTTCCAAGAGTTACCGAACTCTTCGAGGCCAGAACTCCGTCCGCCCCTGCAATTCTCGCCGAGATCAATGGCGAGGTGCTCATGGGCAAGGTCAAGAGAGGTAACCGTGAGATCATAGTCAAGAACAAGTCCGGAATCGAGAAGCACTATCTCGTTCCTCTTACCAAGCAGATTCTGGTTCAGGAGAACGACTACGTCAAGGCAGGCACAAGGCTTTCAGACGGTGGCATCTCCCCTACCGACATCCTCAACATCCTCGGTCCTGTCAAGGCTCAGGATTACATCGTCAACGAGGTACAGGCGGTTTACCGTCTGCAGGGCGTGAAGATCAACGACAAGCACTTCGAGATCATTGTGCGCCAGATGATGCGCAAGGTTCAGATCACCAATCCTGGCGACACTGAATTCCTGCAGGAAGAACTGGTGGACAAGTGGGATTTCATGGACGCTAACGACAACATATTCGGAAAGTTCTATGTACTTGACGCCGGAGATTCACAGAAGTACATGCAGGGAGACATCATAGACGCGCGAGACATGAGGAATGAGAACTCTTCTCTCGAAAGGCAGAACAGGAAGCTGATGGCTGTCCGCGAGGCGAACCCGGCAACCGCAAAGCTTGTGCTTCAGGGTATCACAAGGGCTGCCCTCAGAACCAACAGTTTCATCTCAGCAGCCTCCTTCCAGGAGACCACGAAGGTGCTCAGCGAGGCCGCCATCAGGGCTCGTGTCGATCATCTCGAAGGTCTGAAGGAGAACGTCATCTGCGGTCACCTCATTCCGGCCGGTACCGGTCAGAAGGAGTTCCAGGACATCATCGTTGGCCGCAAGGACGAGTATGAACAGGAAATGAACGAACTCTAACAGAGTTTATTCAATGAATACATAAAAGGCCGGCTGCGGATCAATTCCTCAGCCGGTTTTTTGTCGCTACCTACAATCAAAAGTGGTCACTGAGCTTGCAGAAGTGACTCTGTTCATAGGTGGGTTACACTCCCGTAATTTCACAATCCGTCGTTTCGACAAGCTCAACGACCGGAGGAACGCTAACAGCTGTCACGGACGATTAGGGTCGGAGCGATGAGACGTTGTACAGGAGGAAGATTCTGATTACTGTTCTCTATGATGTCTATAAGGGTCTGAGACGCCAGGCGGCCGATTTCCGAAAGCGGCTGCTCGATGCGGGTGATGGCCGGATCAAGGAAGTCAAGGAAGCCGTTGTTATCAAACGATATTATCCCGACCTGATCAGGAACCTTGACACCAAGTTCACGGAAAGCGCGGATGGCGCCGAGCAGGATGGTTGATGAATATGCGAACACAGCGTCATACTTCACTCCGTCGCTGAATAATCTCTTGACTTGATTGTATCCATTCTCGACCGAGAACGCGTCACCGACGATGGCATATTCAATGTGTTTGTCGCTGTTGGCGCCGATAGCGTCCTTGAATCCTCTTACACGTTCCATTGAAGGGGTCGAGTCTTCCACACCCTGAATCGACAAGATGTTGCGGCAACCGCGGTTAATGAGATATTCAGTGGCCATATAGCCGCCCGCATAGTTGTCGGTGCAGATGTAAGGAAGAGATGTTCCCTCAAAGTAACGGTCAATCAATACTGTAGGAATACCGCCCGTGATTTCGTCCGTCAATGCGGTGGAATTGCCGACTGGCACTGCTATTATGCCGTCCACGCTTCTTGAGCGGAACATCACAAGGGAATTCTCAAAATCCTTCTGGTTTTCCAGCGAGTCTGCAAGAAGGGTGTGATAGCCGGCAAGCTTAAGATTCTCGATCACAGTGCTGGCCAGGGTAGCAAAGAAGGGGTTGTCGATTCCCGGCACAGTCAGTCCTATAGTGTAGGTTCTACTGGTCCTAAGCCCCTGCGCCAAAAGGTTAGGGGTGTAGTTTACCCTTTTCGCCTCAGCCTGTATGATGTCAACGGCCTTCTGGCTTATCCTTGACCTCTGAGCCTTGCCGGAAAGCACTCTGGATACAGTTGAAACAGAATAGCCAGTATGTTCGGATATGGATTGAATAGTATTTTTACTCATTGCATTATAACCTATAGCGGCAAAGATAGGCATTTTTAACCGAAGCAATGGTTCTGTGAAGGAGAATTACGGAATATTTAATCATTCATCTTCACTGTAATCTTCCTCGGTGAATCTCTCAAATGGAAAACGGTGGTAGGCTGCATCCTGCTGCTTGTGGGAAGTCTGGTGATGATACTTTAACTAGATTGTCCGGGCAAAACATATTTTCTCCTGAGAAATGACTGACATCTAACAATTTGTTCGGTGAAAACAAGTTTCACCGGACAAATTCCATGCTCGATTTCATTGAGGGCTATCTGGCAGTGACCTTATTGAGGAAGCATTGGATGGTGTTCTCCATAAGGCAGCAGATGGTCATCGGGCCGACTCCGCCTGGGACTGGGGTGATGACAGAGGCTTTCGGCTCCACTGAGGCGAAGTCAACGTCACCACAGAGTTTACCGTTCTCGTCAAGATCCATTCCCACATCGATCACAGCGGCACCATCCTTGACCATGTCACCGGTCACGAATTTAGCGCGGCCTATGGCCACGACAAGTATGTCGGCCTGGCGGGTGATTTCGGGAAGGTTCTTTGTCTTTGAATGACAGATGGTCACCGTGGCGTTTCTGTCAAGCAGAAGTTTGGCGATCGGAAGGCCGACAATCTGGCTGCGGCCGATCACGACAGCGTTCTTGCCGGCAATTTCGTAATTGGCGTCCTCAAGGAGTCTGATTATGCCCATCGGAGTGCAAGGGACCACACATGAGGAGTTCGGTCTCTTTTGCCAAAGGGCAGCCGTGTTGAGAGGGTGGAAGCCGTCCACGTCCTTGGACTGGGCTATGGCCTCGATCACCTTCGGCTCGCTGATCTGCTTCGGGAGAGGAAGTTGGACAAGAATGCCGTCAACCGTGTCGTCAGCGTTGAGTTCGGCGATCTTGTCGAGAAGTTCCTGCTCCGGGGTGTCAGCGGGCATCCTGACAGTGGTATTTTTGATTCCTACTACATCACAGGCCTTGGCCTTGTTTCTTACGTAGGTCTGACTGCCGGGATCATCTCCGACGAGGATAACCACCAAGTGAGGCACTCGGCCATACTTTGCAGGGAATGTGGCCACCTGCTCCGCCATTCGGGCCTTTAGACGGGCCGCAAGGTCTTTACCAGATATAATCATAATAAAATAAATTACAGTACAAGATGTCCGATGTCAGCACGGTAGAAGAGGTTATCGCAGTGGATCTTGCGGACGGCTGCAAGGGCTTTGTCCCGGGCCTGGCGAAGGGTCTCGCCGGACGCGACAACCATCAGGACACGCCCACCGGAAGTCACAAGGGACTTCTCACCGGACTGAGAATCGATCTCCTCCTTGGTTCCCATCTGATAGACTTTGACTGACGGATCTGACAAAGCATCCTCCAAACCGGTGATCCTGAAGCCTTTCTCGTAGGAGCCCGGATAGCCTTTCGAGGCCATCACAAAACCAAGGGCCGGCTCTTCCGACCACTTGATCTCCGGCATCAGCTGTGACGAAGGAATCTTCACCCCTTCCGCCACATCCGTTCCTTCCGGAGCGTTCACAATTCTGCCACCATCAGTGACGGCACAGAAGATTTCGAATATGTCGGACTCCAGACGAGGCAGAACCACCTCGGTCTCTGGGTCTCCGAAACGGCAGTTGAATTCGATCACCTTGATTCCCGACGGAGTCTTCATCAGGCCTCCGTAAAGCAATCCCTTGAACGGGCAACCCTCGGCGACCATCGCGGCGGCGGTCTTCTTCATGATGTGATCAAGGGCATATTCCTCATCCTCAGCGGTAATGACCGGGACCGGTGAATATGCTCCCATGCCTCCTGTGTTGGGGCCTTTGTCTCCCTCGAACGCTCTTTTGTGGTCCTGGGCGACGGCCAACGGGAAAACCTCCTCACCGTTCACGAAGCACATAAACGAGAACTCGGGGCCGGTGAGATATTCCTCCACCACAACTTTACCCTTGCCGAATTTGTCATCCAAAAGCATGTCCTTAAGAGCCGCCCGGGCTTCCGAAAAGGTCTCCGGAATGACAACTCCCTTGCCGGCGGCCAGACCGTCATATTTCAGAACAACCGGGAAGGTGTGTCTGCTGACATATTCAATGGCATCATCGTAGTTGTCGAAGGTCTTGAACGCAGCGGTCGGGATGTTATACTTCTCCATCAGCCGCTTGGCGAAGTCCTTGCTGGACTCGATGCGGGCGGCGGCGGCGGAAGGGCCGAATATTCTTAAGCCGGCCTTCGTGAATGCATCCGCTATTCCTGCGGAGAGAGGAACTTCCGGGCCGACCACCGTAAGGTCAACCCCGTGCTCCTTGGCGAACTCCACGAGTTCAGGGATCTGAGTCTCCTTCAGCGGAACGCACTCGGCCTGGGCGGCTATCCCGGCGTTGCCCGGAGCGCAATAGATCTTGCCGACGCTTCTGGAACGGCTCAAGGCATCCACGATGGCGTGCTCACGTCCGCCTCCCCCTACAACCAGCACATTCTTGGACAACAGAGTGTCCAGCATTATGGTCTTGCCGTCACTCTTGTTCGTTGATTCGAAATGGAATACTCGCATAAAGATGTAGTTGCAAAAATGTAACTAATTAATAATCAATAAATAAGACATTTATCTTTGGCAGTAATCGACTAAAGGTAAATGCATAAAAGACTGTCAATCAGACGATTACCCTCCACCGAAGACTAATGTTTGAAATGACGTTCTCCGGTGAAGACCATGGCGATGCCAAGCTCGTTGCACTTCTTGATGGAATCCTCGTCGCGGACTGATCCGCCAGGCTGCACGATTGCCTTCACGCCATACTCGGCAGCAAGGGTCACGCAGTCATCGAACGGGAAGAAGGCGTCGGAAGCCAACACGAGACCAGCCTTACGGGCGGCCTCCTTAGGGTCAACAGGCACGCCTGTCCTGGCGGTCTCCTCTTCGGCCAGTGTGGCGGCGGCCTGCTTGAGAGCCAACTCAGCGGAACCCACACGGTTCATCTGGCCGGCACCGACACCGTAGATCATCCCGGCCTTGCCGACGGTGATGGCGTTGGACTTGACGTGCTTGACAATCCTCCAGGTGAAGTTCAGATCAATGATCTGCTCTTCGGTCGGTCGGGTCTCGGTAACAGTCTGCGACGCGGTCACCGGAACGATTGAAAGATCCTGATTCTGAACCAGAAGGCCACCGTTGACGCTGACACACTGCATCAGCTCCTTGACTGAGCCTTGCATATTCACTTTCAGCACACGCAGATTCTTTTTGGCACGCAGCAACTCAAGGGCATCCGGGGCAAATGACGGAGCCATCACGATCTCAAGGAAAATCGGCTTCAGCAACTGCGCCACCTCAAGGTTGACCTCACGGTTGAAGGCCACGATGCCACCAAAGATTGAGGTCTTGTCACCCTCGTAAACCTTCTTCCAAGCGTCAACCACATCTGTTCCAAGACCGGCCCCGCACGGATTCATGTGCTTGAGTCCCACAGCGAAAGGCTCGCTGAACTCGCGGACAATGTTAAGGGCGGCGTTGGCATCCTGAATATTATTGTAGGACAGTTCCTTGCCATTCAACTGCTCGGCAGTGGCCAATGAATATGGAACCGGCTTAAGGGTCTTGTAGAACTTGGCCTGCTGGTGAGGGTTCTCACCGTAGCGGAGATTCTGGCAGATGTCATATTCAAGGAAGAGTTTCTCAGGGAGGCCGGCCTGGGCGCGCATGTAGGTTGCGATGGCGATGTCATATTCAGCGGTGTGGGTGTAGGCCTTGGCGGACAACTGTAGACGGGTCTGCGGGGTCGTGTCACCGGTCGCCTTGATCTCGGAGATGACCGTCGCGTAGTCCTCAGGGTTGACGACCACCGTGACCGAGGCCCAGTTCTTGGCAGCGCTGCGAAGCATAGACGGGCCACCGATGTCAATGTGCTCGACAGCATCCTCCATCGTGACATCCGGTTTGGCGATGGTCTCACGGAAAGGATAGAGGTTGACGCAGACGAGGTCTATCTTCTCTATTCCGTTGTCGCTCAACTGCTTCATGTGATCAGGAATATCCCTGCGCGCAAGAAGGGCACCGTGAATCTTTGGATGAAGGGTCTTTACACGACCATCGCAAATCTCGGGGAATCCCGTGACATCACTCACACTGGTCACAGGCAGACCTGCCTCCCTCAACATCTTCATGGTGCCGCTAGTAGAAAGGATTTCCCATCCGAGCGACACAAGTTCGCGGGCGAAATCAACGACACCCGTTTTGTCACTAACACTGATTAAAGCTCTCATTTATATACTTTTATAAAATAAATTTTCTTAACAATCCTTAGAAGCTGTTACCGTCATTTAACTAAAACTCGTTTCAGATGGCAGAGCATCAAGTTTCCGTCCGAGTCGCGAAGGTGCATTCCGTTACCCTCGCACCATTTCCAGTACTTGCAGTCAGAGCATTCACCTTTGTGCATCCATTCACGATTTCGGTACGGTTGGAAGCGGTGCTCCCAAACATCCATGAAATCATCTTTGTAGATGTTGCCTTGATGGTAGTCTGCCCGGATGCTGGTGCAGGCAGAGATGGATCCATCCACCAACACGGAGCCTACGCTCACACCGGCCTGACAAGAGTAGAAATGGTCTCTGACATCACCCTCATAAGGGCCAAGGAACCCTTCGCAGCCGTAACTTGCCTTGATCCTCCCCTCCTTGCGGGTGGCTTTGATGAAATCCAGCATTCCACGGAACATCTCCGATGGAAGCTGAAGATCCGGATTCAAAGCAGCGCGTCCTTGCGGGAATATTGAGAAAAGCCTCCATTCCTTCAGGCCTAGACTAATCAGAAACTCCTTGATCTGAGAAAGTTGCGAATAGTTCCTACGGTTCACACACGTCACGACATCAAAAGCGATGTCGGACTGGACCGCCATACGGATTGTCTCTGCGGCACGGGTGAAACTTCCTTCACGGCCACGAAGCCAGTCATGGCTGTCCTGAAGCCCGTCCAGACTGACGGTCATAGAATGAAGACCGGCTCCGAGGAGACGCGAGAATCTTTCTCTTGTCATCCCAAAGCCGTTCGTCACCATCCCCCACGGAAATCCACGGGAATATATTCCTTTGCCACATTCCTCCAAGTCAGCCCTCATCGTGGGCTCTCCACCTGAGACAATGACGAAAACCTTGTGTGGATCGGTCTTTACAGCGATGGAATCCAACACCGTGAAAAAGTCTTCCTTTGGCATGTCCGGTGTGGAGGCAACCTGTTTGCAGTCACTTCCGCAATGCAGGCAGTGAAGATTGCAGCGGAGCGTGCATTCCCAGAAGAGCTGCCTCAGAGGATGTTCCTCCTCTTGAGACTTGCGCAGAGACCTTGCGATGTCCAACGCGATTCTTCTTCTGATCGAAATTCCGTCCATCCGTTACTTGCTCTTCTTCAAAGTCTTTGTACCTTTCAAGGAATACTCACCTGAATACCAATTGCCGTCTCCGTCTTTCAGTTTCTCAGCCTTGACCGTAAGACTGTCCCGCTTGAAGGAACCGTTTGCATCTCCGTCAACATCGTCGAAATAAAACTTTACCTCATCATACGGCCAGACCCTGTCATAATTACCAACGGCCTTGCCGTTCTCATCTGTGTAAATGGCATCCTTGCCATTATTCAACCGCAGTTCCGAAGGGGTGACACGGATGCCTTTGATGGACTTTCCGCTTTCATCCACAACTGTCAGGTCAACTTTGAAATCACAGGTCGGAGTGCCATACTCATCCCGCTGTTCAAAAATGTTGTCTCCACAACCGGAAAAACCGAGCATCGAGAGCAGTGCCGGGCCTATGGCCGCGATCAGTTTAGCAAATGACTTTTTCATAATTTTGAAGCTTTAATCATTTGTACCAAATCCGATGATTCCAAAAACTTGCAAATAAAATCAATTTATCACCTAGATCCTTACCAAAGTTTTCACCTCATACAGATCAAAACAGCTTCTTAAAGCAAACGAATATCCACTCCCGGCCTGTCGGTCACGCGGCCGATGACGGTCGCCTTGTCCCCGTGGCCGGCAAGGATGTCGATGGCCTTTTGAGCCTCGGACTCATCCAAAGCCAGGACCATTCCGATGCCCATGTTGAATATGTTGAACATCTCTCTGTGAGGGATGTTGCCGTACTTCTCAAGGAAGCGGAAGATCGGGAGGATTGTCCATGAGCCTTCATGAACCTCGATGCCCTGGCCTTCACGGAGGATTCTCGGAATGTTCTCATCAAAGCCGCCGCCGGTGATGTGGGCGACTCCGTGCATGTCACAGTTGCGGATGACATCCAGGACCTGCTTCACGTAGATTCTGGTCGGAGTCAGGGCGACAAGGCCGAGCGGCTGGTCGGACTCCAGTTCGGGATAGGCCTTGAACAGATCCAGATTGTTGTCAGAGAAGATCTTGCGCACGAGGCTGAAACCGTTGCTGTGGACTCCGGTGGAGGCTATTCCCACCAGCACGTCCCCGGCCTTGACCTTCGTGCCGTCAATGAGTTTGGATTTCTCCACGACACCTGTGGTGTAGCCCGCGATGTCATATTCACCGTCCTCGTACATTCCAGGCATTTCGGCTGTCTCTCCGCCCACAAGGGCGCATCCTGCCTGACGGCAACCGTCGGCGACTCCGGCCACTATGGCCTCAACCACCTCCGGACGGGTCTTTCCCTGAGCCACATAGTCAAGGAACACAAGCGGTTCCGCTCCCTGGGCCAGAACATCGTTCACACACATCGCCACGGCGTCGATGCCGATGGTGTCGTGCTTGTCCATCGCGAACGCCAGCTTGAGTTTCGTGCCGACTCCGTCCGTTCCGCTGACCAAAATAGGCTCCTTGATGTTCAGCTTAGAAAGATCGAACATTCCTCCGAACGATCCGATGTTTCCCATCACGCCAAGCCTGTCTGTTGACGCCACGTGCTTTTTGATCCTGCGGACAACATCGTAACCAGCCTCAAGGCTGACACCCGCCTTCTCGTAATCAACTGCCATAATAGTTTATCTCTTATTATAATTTATTATCTGTCAATATATTCCTAGAACACCAAGGCTAATCACTCATTAGAATTTATGTTCCTCGTTGACCTCCTCGATGCTGGAGTAGAGGGCGGTCGGGTAATTGCCGTTGAAGCAGGCCAGGCAAAGGTCGCTGCGGTGGCCGGCCTCGAAAAGACCCTCTTCCGAAAGGAAAGCCAGAGAGTCGGCCTCGATCGCCTGACGGGCCTGCTCCAAGTTCCTTGAATAGCAAAGGAGTTCCTTGTGCGTGGACATGTCCACCCCGTAGAAGCACGGATTCTTGATCATAGGGCTGGCGATTCTCATGTGGACCTCCTTCGCCCCGGCCTCGCGCAGCATGCGGACAATCCTAAGGGATGTGGTTCCACGCACGATCGAGTCATCCACCAAGATTATTCTCTTGTCTTTCACGATGGTGCGCACCGGTGACAGTTTCATCTTCACACCCTTGTCCCTCATCTCCTGAGAAGGTTGGATGAAAGTCCTGCCGATGTAGCGGTTCTTGATGAGACCCATCTCGCTCGGAAGGCCGCTCGCCTCAGCGTAACCGGAAGCGGCACTGAGGCTGGAATCCGGAACTCCGACCACAATGTCCGCGTCCACATGCGACTCACGGTAGAGAATCTTGCCGCTCTCCTTCCTGAAAGAGTGGACGTTGCGGCCTTCGATGTCGCTGTCCGGACGGGAGAAGTAGATATATTCCATGGCACACATGGCGTGACGCTGGTAGTCTGAATATTTCCGGCTTCTGATGCCGTGATGGTCGATTGTGATGACCTCTCCAGGCTTCACATCGCGGACAAACTCCGCTCCGACAACACTGAACGCGCAGGTCTCGCTGCTGAGGACATAGCCATCGCCGATCCGTCCGATGGACAGAGGCCTCAGGCCATACTTGTCACGCATGGCGTAAATCCGGTGGTTGGTCATGACCAGAAAAGCGAAAGCCCCTTCGATCATGTTCAGGGCCTCCATTATCGGGTATATTCTCGGACTGTTCCTTTCGACCGGCTCCTTCTTGATGAGGTGCGCCAGAATCTCGCTGTCGGAAGTGGACTGGAAAAGGCTTCCACGATCCTCCAGGTACTTTCTTAACTGGGCGGAGTTGACCACATTGCCATTGTGGGCAAGGGAAAAATCTCCGGTGTTGTGCTTGAACAGGAACGGCTGGACATTCTCTATGCCGCCACCTCCGTGCGTAGAGTAACGCACATGGCCGATCGCCATGTCGCCGTGCAGAGAACCGAGGTTCTCACTGTTGAAGACTTCGGTCACGAGTCCGAGCCCTTTGACCCGGTGAAGTTCTCCATTATCGTTGACCGAGACGATTCCGCAGCCTTCCTGGCCGCGATGCTGGAGCGCATGGAGACCGTAGTAGGTCACCTCAGCAGCGTGAGGGACACCCCAGACTCCGAACACCCCGCATTCTTCTTTAAGTTCCTTTGAAAACATGTTCCTATCGCGGACTAAGCAATCCCCAAAAATAAACCGGCAAATTCACCGACTTATTTTCAGCTCAGACTAAAATACAAAGATAACGAAATATTCGCCGCGCGGCAAAAGAAAATGAGACCGACCCCATAAGGTAGTTTCATGCACGGCTGATTAAGCCAGGGACAACCCACTCTTCCCGGGCTTCTCTATCCGTAAATGTCCCTGAGCACGGCCAGGGAGCGGACGTTGACGGAGGATTCGGTGTGGTGTTCAATGTATTTTAGGATGCATTCTGCGATCTCGTTGCGGTCAGAGCCTCTTAACGGGAGCAGCATCGCCTCGCCGAACGAACTGGTCAGCAAGGACTTGATGCGGTCAAGATGTTTGCCGGAGAAAGGGGCTAAGCCGAGCGTGTCCGGATTGAAGCCGAGGACAGCGCAGAGTTCCAGCAGGAACCAAAGGTGGAAATTGGCGAAGTCGCTCTGGAGGGCATCCAGTGTCAGAATGGTTTTCTTCAACCAGTCCGTCAGCCCTTCCTCGTTAGTCTGATCCTTTATCACACGAAAAAGCACCTCACACATGAAGAGCGTCATCGTGTTTTTATGAATATTCCCGCGAATCCCCAGAAGAGGGGTGACACTGACGAAGTTGCGGGCAAACCAGAGTTCCGACTTCGGGTTCTCGGAGACTTCCGCCTCTAGAATATTCAAGGGCAGGAAAAGGGCCATCGCGGTCTTGGGACTCACTTTCACAAGGAATCCCCGCCTTCCATATTCCCGACTGATTGTGTGAAGAACGATGGAATTTTCACCGACTTTGGTGTGGCCGATGACGATGAGTTCAGCCTTTTCGCGCATCTGGTAACAGCTATAATAACTCGCCGCTTACTTAGCAAGCGTAAAAATTACCGCTTATTGAGCCACTGTGCCATCGCCCGAAGTGCCTTGCCCCGGTGCGAGATCTCATTCTTCTGTTCCTCGGTGATGTCTGCAGCGGTTAGTCCGGGATACTCGTCCGGGATGAAGATGGGGTCATAGCCGAACCCTCCTCTACCGGACTTCTCGCGGGCAATCTCACCCTCCATCGTGCCCTCGAACTGGTGTACCTCACCGTCAAGAATTAGGGTCACGACACTGCGGAACCGTGCCCTGCGGCTGACCGGCTGACCGGCAGCCTCCAGTTTGGAGAGTTCGGAGAGCACCTTATCCATATTCAAATCGAAGTCCTTGGACGGTCCAGCGTAACGAGCTGTATAGACCCCCGGAGCACCTCCGAGCGCGTCCACCTCCAGTCCCGTGTCATCGGCGAAGCAGTCGCATCCTTTACTGTCGTAAATATACCGCGCCTTCTGGAGCGAGTTCTCCTCAAGCGTCTCCCCCGTCTCCGGAATGTCCTCAGAAATTCCTAAATCCGCCGGTGTCACAAGTTCAAATCCTTCTCCCAAAATCTCGGAAGCCTCCCTCAGCTTCCCACGGTTGCCAGTCGCGAAAACTATTTTTGTCATGTTGTCTGAAAATCTGTTTGTACACTTCTGCAAATATCCGCAGAATGCGTTGTTTTACCAAATTTAGAGTCATCAAATCATCTCTGACTGGAACTGTTTTTGGAAATCCGGGAAAAAACTTCTAAATTGCAGCGCAAAATGAGAAACACGTACTTCATATCAATGATGTCCATGCGAATGCAACGCTAAGTTGCATATGTTTATCTTGTCCGTAACCGCCCGGAACGTGCGGCCGGAAAATCATCCAGAATCAATAATTGAACTTTCCGATGCCTCTTTTGAGTGACGGAGAAAACTATGTGCTCCACATTTCCGGTGGACACGCAATCATATTCACAAAGAAATAATGTGCTGCCATGCAAAAACACGAATATATTCATAATCACACGTTTGAATTTGAATGCGGTGACGCGCTGCCCTCGATAAGATTGGCATTTCACACATCACCGGTCAAAAATGAGAATGACTGGAAGAGCGCCGCCAAAGGGCGGAAAGTTGTGTGGATCTGCCATGCACTGACTGCAAACTCGGATGCTGAGGAGTGGTGGCCGGGACTAGTCGGCCCGGGGAAAGTAATCGACACGGAAAAGTATTTCGTTGTGTGCGTCAACGTGCTCGGATCGTGCTACGGATCGTCCGGGCCTTCGGAGCTCAAACCAGACGGAAGCGGGTACTACCTTCTTGACTTCCCGAAGGTTACTATAAGGGACATCGTGCGCGCCAACATATTGGTAAGAAAACACCTTGGCATCGAAAAAATCGACCTTCTCATAGGCGGATCCATCGGCGGATTCCAAACGGTTGAATGGCTCGTGTCGGAGCCTGAATTGATTGACAGGGCGGTGCTCATCGCGACTTCCGCAAGGGTCACGCCATGGCTCACGGCCTGGGAAGAGGCGCAGAGAATGGCCATTGAGGCGGACGCTACTTTCCGGCATCCGGAATTGCTGCTCAAGGATGATTTCCCGGACGAAGACACCAGTCATCGTCTGAGACTTCAACTCAAAGGGGGGCAGACGGGATTACGGGCAGCACGCGCTGTCGCTCTGCTCTCCTACCGCAGCTATGCCGGCTACAACTCCACACAAGCGGAGAACGATGACAACACCCTGTTCGCAGGACGTTCCGCCTCTTACGAGCGCTACCAGGGGAAGAAGCTTGCGGAGCGTTTCGACGCGTATTCCTACTATTCCCTCTCGCTTTCATTCGACAGCCATAATGTCGGACGCGGCAGAGGAGGTGTCGCGAAGGCCCTTTCCGGCATAAAGGCGAAAGTCTCGGCCATAGGGATAGACAGCGACGGCTGCTTCCCTCCCGAGGAAATCAAGGAGATGGCCTCCCACATTCCGGGCGCGGAGTACACCGGAATCACTTCGGTCTTCGGCCATGATGGCTTTCTTCTTGAATATGAGCAGATCAGCACTATCATAAACAAAGTCTTCCCTTACGGGCAACAAGGCTGACAAAAGAATAATATCATATAAGACGAATATGCAAGTACTGAAATTCGGCGGCAGCTCGGTCGCAAACGCCGCCAACATGGAAAGGGTGGCTGACATAGTCAAATCAGCGGTGGATAGGGACCGCACAATACTGGTATGCTCCGCGATAGGCGGATTCACGGACGCCCTCATCAGAGCCGGGCATCTTGCGGCATCCGGAAATGATGAGTACAAGGAGATCATTGATGCCTATCAGCAGAGACACATCGAAATCATCAGGGAGCTCCTGCCTTTGGAAAAGCATGAGGAGTTAACGGAAATCTGCCGGACAGAATTCGACTCACTGCGCAGCATCGCGCATGGCGTGCGTCTTCTGGGAGAGCTGAGCCAGACAAGTCTTGACGCGATCATGTCGTTCGGAGAGCTTCTGTCGACCAGAATCATAGCGGCGAAACTCGCTTCCCTCGGCATTTCGACAAAATGGATTGACGCGCGGAAGTTAATAAGGGTCAAGAAACGAGTGGAGATGCCGGAGACCGTGGTCGCAACCCAGACCACGCCCGCCGTTGATGTGAAGACCACAGAGGAGAATGTCCGGTCTTTGATTGAAACCAACCCTATAATATCGCTCTTCGTCGTCCCGGGATTCGTTGCTTCAGACCCTTTTGGCAGAACCGCGACACTCGGCCGCGGCGGATCGGACTACACGGCGTCACTTCTCGCCGTGTGCTCTGACGCGCGTCTTCTCGAAATCTGGACCGACGTTCCGGGAATGATGACGGCGAACCCGAAACTCGCGCCTAACGCGCGGACAATCCACAACATTTCCTACAGGGCGGCCCTGGAGCTCTCGCATTTCGGAGCGAAGGTCATCTATCCTCCTACAATCCAGCCTGTCGTCGCGCAAGGCATTCCGATCTACGTCAAGGACACATTCAATCCATCATCGCCCGGGACCCTCATAGAAAAGAACCCTCCTCGTGGAACGGACAAGGTCATCGGAATCTCGAATTCTGACAACATCGCGCTCATTTCCCTCGAAGGCAGCGGGATGGTCGGAGTGCCAGGATTCTCCAGCAGACTCTTTGAGACCCTAAGCCGCGGCGGAATCAACATAATCCTAATCACACAAGCCTCATCGGTTCACACAATGTGCATAGCAGTCTCGGAATCCGACGCGGACAAGGCCAAGGAAGAGGCCGACAAATGTTTCGCCTACGAGATCTCACTCGGGAAACTGAATCCCCTGAAAGTTGAGAAGGGCTATTCCATCCTCTGCCTTGTAGGGGATGACATAATGAACCAGTACGGCACGACCGGAAGACTACTTTCAGCCCTCGGGCGCCACAGTGTGCAGGTGCGCGCGATCGCCCAGGGGTCTTCGGAAAGGAACGTGTCGGTCATTGTCGCCTCGGAGGATGTCTCGTCCGCGGTACGGCATATTCATAAGGAATTCTTCGAGACATCGTCGGTAAGAAACATCAACCTGTTCATAGCCGGGGTAGGGACTGTGGGCAAAGCTCTGCTTGGGATCATCAGTTCGCAGAGAGACCACATCGAAAAACGGACAGGCAAGCGCGTCAATGTCATCGGAATAAGCAACAGCAGACGCTATGTCATCTCCACCTCGGGGCTTGACCTGGCGACAGGGTGCAGTCCCGAGGAGGCAGCCTCCAAAATGACCGGAAAGGTCAGAAGCCTGATGGAAAGCGGGGAGTCAGCGGCCGACGACGCCTATTTCGAGGCTCTCGCCGGAGTGTCAATGGAGAATTCAGTCTTCGTGGACTGCACAGCAAGCTCTGACATATCCTACAAGTACATTAATCTTTTCAGAAGAGGCTATTCTGTTGTAGCCTGCAACAAAATCCCATTTTCCGCACCATACACGCAATACTCCGTGTTGAAATCAGCGGCGCTTTCCACCGGCGCGTCACTTAAATACGAGACAACCGTAGGGGCTGCGCTCCCTATCCTGGAATCAGTTCGGCGCTGTATCAACTCCGGTGACAGGATCCACCGCATAGAAGCCGTGCTCAGCGGAACCCTGAACTACATTTTCAGCACATACCACGGTGGTCCGGCTGTCAGCGGCTCAGAGCCCACGTTCGCCCAGGTCGTGCGGAACGCTCAGGAGGCGGGCTACACCGAGCCAGACCCCAGGCTTGACCTCAGCGGCAGAGACGTGCTGCGCAAACTCATCATAATGGCCAGAGAGGCAGGTTTCCCTTTTGATGAAAAAGATGTTGAATCCATCCCTATCCTTCCTGAAGAATATTTCTCCGGAGATGTGAACGCTTTCTACAAGATGTTGGAGGACAATGAGGAAGTGTTCTCTTCGCAATGGAAAGCCGCGGATGGGAAAGGCTGCCATCAGCGATTCATCGCATGCTTAGAAGAGACAGGCGACACCGGCTACAAATGCAGCATGGGTCTGAGGAATGTCACTTCCAACCATCCTCTCTACAGTCTTATGGGAACAGACAATTCAGCCATTATCACAACGGACTTCTACCCTTCTCCGCTTGTGATCCAGGGGGCCGGAGCAGGGGCATTCCAGACCGCCGGGGGAATCCTGAACGACATACTGCAATAGATCCAAGAATCTCAGGTAGATCCTGACAGCCTTGTTTTAAGACTGCATTGTTAAAAATCAACCGTTGATCTGGCAGGGAAACCACCCACCGATCAGGGAAAATGTTTAAATTTGCATGGTTGGCACGGGTGTTGCGCTCGTGCCATGGTTTCGCTATGAGGGCGAAGACGAAGATATTCAGGAATAAATTCAAAGACATGAAGATTAAATCATTGATAGCAGCTTCGTTGGCGGCAGTGGTCAGCACAGCGGCGTTCGGGCAGTCACAAAGTTTCAAGCTCGGGAAATGGACTGAGATTCAGAACTCTATACTCAAGGAGCTCAACAGGTCTTATGTTGACTCGCTTCCTGTGGACAGGATCGAGAGAGCCGGCATCGACGCGATGCTGGAGAGCCTGGACCCTTACACGGTTTACATTCCGGAGGAGGAGAACGAGGACCTGATGATGATGATCAACAAATCCTACGGGGGAATCGGAGCGGTCATCTACAAGCCGGAGAAGGACGGGAACGTCATCATCAACGAGCCTTACAAGGGCTCGCCGGCGGAGAAATACGGGCTTCACTGCGGTGACGAGATCATGGAGATAGACGGTGTCAGCACCCACGGGCTCACCAGCCAGGAATGCTCCGACAGGATGAAGGGCAAGCCGGGCACCACCGTCAAGTTCAAAGTGCTTAAAGTGCGGTCCAAAGAGGTTGTGGACATCGTGGTGACCCGCGAGAGGATCCACCTTCCCGACATTGAATATGCCGGGATGCTCAACGACACGACAGGGTACATCTACCAGAGCGGATTCACGGAGAACGTCTCGGGAGAGCTGCGCAACGCTTTCCTGAAGCTTAAAAATCAGGGAATGAAGAAGCTGGTCCTCGACCTGAGGGGCAATGGAGGCGGGCTGATGAGCGAGGCGGTCAACATCGTGTCCCTCTTCGTGCCGAAAGGCTCCATGGTCGTGTCTTCGAAAGGTCGTACCGCAGGCACAGAGATGAAGTACAAGACAACATCCGAACCACTCGACACCCAGATTCCGATCATCGTGATGGTGGATTCAGGCTCAGCGTCGTCCTCCGAAATCGTGACCGGAGCCCTTCAAGACCTTGACAGAGCCACGGTCATGGGCACAAGAACCTTCGGCAAAGGGCTTGTCCAGAGCATCCGACCGCTACCCTACAACGGCCAGCTCAAAGTCACCACAGCAAAATACTACACACCTTCCGGCCGCTGCGTCCAGGCGATCGACTATTCACACCGCAACGAGGACGGCAGCGTCGGGTATATTCCAGACTCACTTACCCACGAATTCAAGACCGCCCACGGCAGAACGGTGCGTGACGGTGGAGGCATCACCCCTGATGTCAAGATTGAGGGACATGAGTACAGCCGCCTGACATATTCACTCGTATATTCAGGAATAATTCAGGAATATGTCCTTGACTTTGTCCGTTCGCATGCCAGCGTGGATGAGGATTTCCATCTCTCCGACAAGGACTGGTCTGATTTTGTGGCTTTCGCGAAGACCAAGGACTTTGACTACCGCTCAAGCGCGAAGACGTACTTCGACCGGATGAAGACAGAACTGGAAAAGGATGGCCTGTCCAAGAATATGTCAGCGGAGCTTGACGCCCTACAGAAAGCCTTGGAGATGGACAAGGAGACATTCTTGAAGCTTAAGAAGGACGAGATCGTGCCTTTCATTGAGGAAGAGATCGCAGTCCGTTACCACTTCCAGGAGGCCGGCATCAAAATCCGTCTCCGCTACGATGAGCAGCTTCGGAAAGCCCTCGCCAGCCCGATGATTGAATTATAGCGTGGGTTATAACTATCCCAAAAAGAACAACTTCTCTTATAGTATTTAGATAGTCAAGACTCAAGACGATGAGATAACAGGTTGTGGGTCAGTGAGTGATACCACACCTTAGCTTGTTGGACACCTGCGGCCACACCTGGATGGCAGTTCATATGAATTCATTCATTAGTAAAATATTACAAACCACAACAGCATCTTGCACACACAGAGAATAGAGGCGTTTTTCGCTGAGATGTCCGGTGAGGCAAGAACGTATTATTTCCCGGTCACAGGCCGGGAGAGGTTGTCGGATATAGGTGAAGAATCATTCTTGGCGGAATATGACGTTCGCCACTCTAAAACGCTATCGCCATGTATGGCTTGCCCTGACAACGACTCCGCTCCTTCCAGGAAACAGAGAGACCGGCTGAAGAGTGACAGGATGTTCTCGTTCATAATCCCTAAGCAAGAGGCTGAAAGTTTTGAGCCTACGGTCACTGACCTTGAGCCGGACGAGCGTACAAAAGCGATCATGGAAGAGTTCGACGCTTTGATGGAAAAGCATGGGGCTCAGTGTTGAGGAAGTGGAGATCCTGCTTGCCTGTATGGTGAAACTCAGCCGTTTGCATACTACTGAAAAGAAAGAGATACTGCCGGAGGACTTCGACCGCAAGGAGGTGAGGATGGACACGCTGACCAAGGCGGTGTTTCTCCTCTACCTCAACCACCCGGAGGGAATTCGCTACAAGGAACGGCCAAGAGGATTACCATTGACCGTAACTATGTTATCCGGGAATGATGATTAGCCGGACATATCGCCGAAGCTAAACCTCCAGGACACACTCCGACCGTCTTCTAAGAAGATGCTTTGATTTGTTTTTTTGAAGTTTTTTCACCCCAAAGAACATTTCAAACAAATCAAAACAGCTTCTAAACCTCCTCCTCTTCATTCTTCTCATCGGACAAACTGGAAAAGAAGTCGGCGACATCAGCCATTACGGACTTGCTGAGGTGCATCCTTCTGGCAAAGCCGGCCTGAGCCCTGCTGAATTTCATCGACATACAGACCATCCCCTCCGGCGTGGCGTCGCCGGCCTCCACCTTGCGGTCAAGTTCCGAGATGGCCTTGCCCATCGCATCGTAGAGCGGAGTGCATCCTCCCGGCTGGTTGGTAATCCTTCTTGGTCAAGTCCGACACTTTTCCTATCGGCTCGCAGACCCTGCGGGTCTTCACACCTTCCATTCCGTTTCCCTCAAATGTCACTACCGAGACATAATGTTCCTGTTCAGGAAAATTGTTTTGGCTCTGCCTGATGCCATGGATCGTCTCGTTGATCCCGCTGAGCGCCTGATTGTAGATCAAGCTCATCGAACCGCTCTCATCCAGAATGATGAGGTTGTAAATCTTCATTGCCTTGTTCTCTTCCATAATATATTTGATTAGGTGAATTGTGTTCGACCTTGTTTCTGACGCATAGGTAATCCTGTTTCCTCGCATAATCGCAACGTCTGCAAGGCTTGCAGAAATCAGCCGTGGCAGACATATCGCTATTAATGAATATCTTAACCATTTACCTTTAGCAGGATTGCGCTGAAGACAAACATCTATTTTGTTGAATATCAAAACACGATACCCCACTGCCATATTCTTGCAGGATAATTCTGTCACTTAGCATCATCGAAACAAAACGAGTAAGGAAAAGATCAATTTATGCGAGGGCGTGACCGCCCAGATGATGGACACAGAGGCATAGAGTAATGTTTCAAGGAACTTTCCTTTCAGCGAGACCGGGACAACCGACTCGCTGCTATTTCATGAATACGCCGACACACAAATATGGCGTCTTCGTCCATTCCGATTAGACAAATAGTTACCGATTACAACATCAGGGTAAGCTTCCGCCGGAATTCAAGTCGGCCACCCGCACGGATCCACAAGCGGCATTGGCCGGGGGAAAGGGCCACACGCAAGCCCTCAGCATTAGATCTTCTCAAAGGACCTGCGACATGGCCGGAAGTGGCTTCTCGACATTATTCGGGTCACCGGCAATACGAGAGACACACTTGACGTTAGGCTTATCGAACCATTTGTCGTTAACCTGGTACTCGGAACAACATCTCTGTCTTACAATGAACTCCTTAGTGTGATTCTCCAAGGTCACTGTAAACTCCACTATTTTCTGGCTTGTCGTGAACGCCATATTGTAAGTGATGGTCTCCGAACTCAGTTCCAGCGTCTCTGTCTTACGCTCGAATGCCGGCACAGGCTTGAACTCATCACCGTCCTTATATTCAATCATCCAATATTTCGCTCCATACCTGCCAGGATTGTAGGTGTAGATGATATGCAGCTGAGTCCCCTCCGGGAATTCATGGCCTCCGGTCGTCTCGAACTGCCAGAAATCGCCGGACATAGGACCGCACATTACAGGCTGCCCACCATTAGAGGCATCCAATGTGCTGAGACCGGCATTATCCCCAGGCCATGAGGTCTTGTCAATCTGAACATAGCTGAGCTTACCCTTGCCTTCTTCGTTCGCATTGTAGAACCCGCGTTCCCCGGCTTCGTTGCTATACCTGTAGACACCTATCTGATCCTGCCCTGTCCAGGTCCTTATACAGCCGTCGGACTTTGCCCTGTCCGGAGAGAAATACCATTTCGCCAAAATCTTTTCCTTTCTTTCATCTCCGTTTTCATCGTCCGGCTTCTTGAACTCAGACATATCCGTCACCGCAAATGGCTTCTCACAGGCGTAGTGAGCAGCAGTCTGACAGACCTTAGCCTTGTAGTCAGAAAGACTCTCAGGATGATACTTATTGCCGACAACGCTCTTGCCCATAATCTTCTCGTACCACAGACAGCCTACAGTGTATCTTCCGGTAGAATAGTTCATGTGCCAGCCGTCACGCGTCATGTTGTCTCCAATGTATGAAGTTCTTGCGTTCTGCACGGCATCCATGCTATTCATAAACAGGCTGAACTCAGGATGAGCCTTGAGAACATCCTGTGTCGCCTGACAGATCATCTTGTACATCACATCCTGATCGAAACCGTAGTAACTGAATTTCTTGCCGGTGTAACCCTTCTTTGCAGCCCACGGGGCATGATAAACCAGCCTTGCATTCTTGCAGGCCTTGCGAACAACTTCTATTAGCGTCGTCAGATCCGGTTCCATCGAATGCGAGACCCCATTGTACGTTGTGTTGTAGAATCCATGATACCCGGCTCCTTCCTGAATGCTAATGAAGGTCCAGTCCTCGTCCGACAAAGCCTCCGACATCCTCACCTTGTCTGTCGTGACCTTCACTCCGTCAACTATCTTCCTATAACTATACGCCGCGGCATCTGAAACGGCATTCGCAGCATGCTTCTCAAGCGGACATCCTCCGATGTATAGGTCTCCGATTATGACTTTCTGCCCCTCGGCAGCGAACAAGCCGTACAATTCCTGCTCAACCGCATCGGCCGAAAAACTGTTCCCGATCGCCAGAATCTTAATGACCTCAGGAAGCCCCGGATTAGGTGTCGGGTCAGTCCCGGGATCTTTGCCCGGATCCACTGGATCTGTCTGCTCCGGTTCATCAGGCTTCTCTGCTTCCTCAACCTTGTCGGCAGGAGAGCATGAAGAGCAAAACATGGTAATCGCCGCGAATGCGGCAATCATGGAACGTAATCTCATAATATCTTCAGAATTTAACTGGCTTCTGTTCAAGAACAACAAACACAAAAATACAAAAAAAAATCACAGTCTGAAAACATTATTGTACTAATCCTGAATTCCGCAGGAGCCATTCCCAATTCTCCGGGAACTCTTTCCGTTCAGTTTCAAGGAGTTCTACTAGATCCTTACACAAGAAACACAATGTGTACTCATGACTTATTTCCTATCGATAACATTCATAGACATCGCGCCTTTGAAACATTCCTGGATACCAGTTGTACAGTCTCTTGCAATTTGTGAAACACTTTCTGGTTGAAGACCCGCTTTCAGGCACTATGAGACGTAACAATTTGATAACGTTGCCTGATGACAGTAAAAAAATTGCAAAACTATTGTTATTTTCATAGGGGAGGGGGTAAATTTGCAGTAAAATTTGATGTCTAATGCCAGCCTACGACTATGCCGGGCATTTAGAATATTCAAGCAAAATCATTATAGTAAGGTGGATACTATTAAACCTTAAGAACAATTTAATAACGGACAAGGAGAAGATCATACCAAATCTGAATCTTCCACTCAAATCAAGATCCTGCATCGAAGCCCAGACAATCATACCTGTCAAGAAACCACTCGCCCCACCAGTCCTCAAGTCTGGATACTGGAAAGACGGCAGATTCTATGAGGATTCGGACAGTCGGAATGCTGATGGCAGCACAATTCTTCGTCTAAAACAATAAATTTAAAACTTCCGCGGCACTGTTCGCTGCTAAATATTGCCAAGCCCTGATAAAGAAATCATTATCAGGGCTTAGTAATGCCGGAGATTTCAAGTAATATCCGCCAACACAAAAAAATCACCTGATTGCCGGCATAACGACAATCAGGTATCAACATTTCAGATTGCTCTGTGGCAGATGGTCACGAGCAATCATTAAGATTTGGTTTACTATTTCATCTTGATGTCCTGGGTGCCTTTGCTTTCATCCTTGCCGATGACAGGGAGTGAACCATCGACGTTGCTGTAGGAGCAGTTCTTTGTCTGGAAGACTCCGTCGGCATGGCCGATGAAGATGCCCACGGCTCCTGTTCCGGCATCCGGGATGCTCTCTATCTTGCCACCGAAATGGACTCTCTCGTGACTTCCAACGGCATAGCCGTATGCGCCACCGACAAAATTGTTTTTCTTTCCGTGGACATTACCATAGGCCGAGCAGTTCTTGATCTCGCCGCCGGCTCCGACCGTGCCTATAAGACCTCCGACATGCACCTCTTTTTCAAACGTGGAATTAATGTCGGCATAGGACGTACAGTCACTGACATTTGCAAACGCTAATCCAGCCACGCCACCTACATGGGAATCGACGCTCTCTCGCAAATCCTGACTGTTTACTGTAACAGTTCCCCTAACGGTACAATTGGTAATAGAATTATCCTTATCATTGTTGAAAGAGATGTCCCCTATCAAACCTCCAGCTGCCACAGAGATATTCAGTGAAGTTGATGCCGGAGCATTGACTGTCACATTAACATCAGCGCGACAGTTTATTATGCTTGGGTCGCCGCTTCCTACGATTCCTCCGGCACAATATGCGCTTGTCACCGCTCCATCAACCCTGCAATCAATAATGTCGAGGAATGAAGTGAAGCCGACAAGGGCCCCGGCATCACGGCCTCCGGTTTTAACATCAGCGTTCCTTATGGTAAGATTCCTTACAACCGATTTTTCCGTGGAGCTTGTACCGCTAAGCCAATAGAACAGACCTGCATATCCATCGCTCTCTTCCACCTTCAGATTGATGATGCTCTTTCCGTTTCCGTCCAGACGCAGATGAGGGAAATGAGTCTTGTCACCGATAGGTGTCCACGTCTTACTTGCAAGGTCTATGTCTTTCATCAACTTAAAGTACTTCCCTTTATAAACATAATTGTCATTATTGTTGATATTATACGCAAGACCAGCCAATTGCGCGGCGGACTCTATGAGGTACGGGTCAGACTCCGATCCGGACCCTTTTGTGATAGGTTCAGTAGACTCTCCGTCCCAGACAGAATATTCCTCAATATAACTATCCTTCTCACCTAACTCTTTCTCCGGCTGCCATTCAATGACATTGACGCTTCCAGCCTCCGTTTTATCCTTCCCCACCTTGACATTCATGGTATAAGCGTAACCGCTGGTTAGTTCCAAGTCACTGTCAATGCTGACATTGTACGCCTTGCTGTCGGACATCACGACCGTAAGCATCCGCGCTCCGCTTTTCTGTCCTTTACCCGGGAAGAATATGGCCTCGTAAACATAATCAGACGTATTGCACATTGATATGTCATTGGAAGATGACTGGTCCAGATCATAGACTTTACTGTCGGCAAGGTCACATCTTATCTTGCTCGAAGTCCCGTTCAATATCACATCCTTGACAGAATGCGAGTCACCGAACTGATTTCCAAAAGTAAGATTGACTTTCAACTTCACCAGCACGTGGCTGAAAGTTATGTTCAGTTTCTGGTTGACCAGCTTATCGGCAGGAACAAAACCGGGCATGCTGCACCAAAGGAAATCAGCGGAGGAAGTGCCACCGGTCTGATTCGAAGGGATGGAGAACTCGACACTCGTGTGGTCATCCGCCCCGCTGATATGCGGAGCATAGGCGAATATGCCGGCAGGACTTTTCGCATTCTTCCAGAGGGCTTGGCTCTCCGGAGTCCATGTTCCGCTATTATTAACCCAGCGGACATTGTCCTTGCTGTAGTAATCACCGTCACCGTAATCAATAAACAGCCCAAGATCGGTTCCAGCATATCCGCTATAAGGCAAATCGGCTTTGGTCACAGACTCTTCCACCGAAGCGTCTATTCTTACGATTCCGTCTTCCGGAAAATTTTCGCTGATGGCATCAATGTTTTTTTCGCAGGAAGCAAGCAGCAATGCGGCGGAAATGACCGTCGTCAAGATAGGATTCTGTGTAAATCTCATATAGGTTATCATTATACTATTCCTCGTTCTTCTTCAGCACTTTCCACTAAAGTACTGAACATTTTTAGAATATACAAATTGTCGCTTGGCAAGGCAGAAGGAGATCCATCACTCGTCCCCGGGTGCGGGCAGCCGCATTTTGCACCCACGTCAGGCAGTTTTGCCGGTTTCGGGGGCGGAGCCAGTCCTATCGCACCCGAAGAAAAATCAGAAAGAGACTTCACGTCTCATTTGACATAGTAGCCGGACTGGAGTTCAAGCGTCTCTCCCCTCTTGATGGCGATGTTTTTACCGGTGCAAGAGGCGCCTCCAAGTTTGTACTGGACAATGTAAGTTCCCTCCGGAAGGCTGGTCTCGTAGGATTCCTGGTAGGAATAGACACTGCCTGACGGATCGAAATGATAGCTCTTAGGATCGCTTGGATTCTTGGAGTCAATGAAGACGATGTCCGTCATGACCTTTCCTTTCTCGCTGTTGACAAACTTGACATTGCCGCAAGGAATTCTGTTAGGCACTGGCAAGTCTATGAAAAACTCCTTATCCGCGATGACTGGCCAGTTCTGTACACTCGGTTTTTTATTACCTCCTCCTTTGCAATAAAGGTCACGGTAGTTCAGTTCGCTCAATGTCACTCTCATCCGGTAGCGGGTCGTGACATCTGACTCCTTAGTGTTCTCCACACTCCAGACCCAACCGGAATGGAAATCAAAAGTTGATCTTGAAATGGCCGGAGGAAGTGTGAGATAAGTCGGCAGATTCTTCACCTCAAGAGTATAGCGGACACCACCGTCCGAAGAATTGTCAATGATGGCCAAATCTCTGACCTCATGCGTCTTGGAACTGCTGAAGTTGCAGCCCGAACTCAACGAAAGCCCCGCTCCTGCGGCTCCACCCGACAAGCCGGCCTCAAACGACCAGGACACACCGGAAGTGTAGGTCTGGGAGTTTATCGTTGTCGAAGGGGACGGGACTTGGTTGAAGCGGACCGGAACTGAATTCCCTTTGTCATCGACCAACGAGATGTCCAGACGATAGCCGGTCAGGAAATAGCCCATGAAAGAGCCCTGTAAACCATTGAGCTGGGTGTCTTTGAACTTCCCTGCGTACATCCCTGCGGAAGCGACCGAGAAAGTGGCGTCAATAATGTAGAAATCCCCGACGTAATTGCTCTTGGACGACTTGAACGCATAAAGCGGGATGACAGAATAGTACTGCTCGAATTGTCCCTGGCCCGTAACCCTGAACTCATTCTTTCCGTCTTTAAAGATCAAACCTTTGTCAATCTTGATGTCCTGTGATGAGAACAAGTGAATGGACTGGAGCAGATCGTCTCCTGAGGTGTTCGCGGAATGCACGTCACCCACCCATGACACAAGGCCATTCAGGTTGGTGGGAGGGAAATCATCCATCGAAAAGACCTTCCCGCTCCTGTGGAACGCAGCGAAGAGACAATCGTCCAGAGATTCCGCTGACAGGAATCCTATGTTCCGTTGGGAAAGAGCTGACAACAAAGTCGAGGTCGGAGAAACCACAACCACAACGGCACCACGCTGATAAGCGTTCCAGATCCCTTCTGCCTTGATGTCCTTTCCGCTGACAAAGACCACCTTAGCCTCTTCGCAGGAGACCTTCTTCCCGGTAAATCTTGAATATATCAACTCAAGAACGTCATCTTCCAACTCAGACCAGACACAGTACGCCAGATCCGATGTGCGGTTCTCCTCTATAACCTCAGGTTCCGGTTCCGGATCCAGATCTGATTTTCCACCGCAGGATCCCAACAATGCAAAGGCCGCGCAGAGCGCAAGTATATTCAATAAATCAATTATTCTTCTCATATTCATCGAATTTCATCCAACTAGCACGTGATTATATTCATTGGATCCATTGGCTTGGTAACAAAAAAATGTGCCTCGTCTTTTGCGAATACGCACCAACATTATTTAGCCGCTTACTTGAATCCGTAGCCGGTTGAAAGTTTCACAGTGCCGCCTGTCGTCACCCTTACGAGTCCGGTATAATTCCGTGTCTTGGTCTTGCCGTTCGTTCCCTTGATGCCGCACTGGAGCTCATAGTCTCCGGTCGTCAGGAACAAAGAGCAGGTGCTGCCATAGCCGTAAACACTTTCATCTTTGTAGCTTCCGGTCTCAGGGTAGCTCTTGTTGTACAATCGGACATTGGTCATGAACGTTCCGTCCTCGGAGTTGGTGAGCTCAAACTTTCCGGTCGGGCTTCTGCTGGGTACAGGAAGATCCTTGATGACAGAGTATTTCTTCTGAGCGAACTCAAGGTCGTGATAGTCCAGACTTCCAGTATAGAAATAAGACGCGCCATAGACGAGATTGTAAAGGTCTATCGACACCCTGTACTTGGTCTTCACATCGTGGTCTTCCACTGGAACCGCCCACACCCATTGGCTGTAGAAATTGGTGGTCGAAGTCGAGACAAGAGGCGGATCAGTGATTTTATTGGACTTGAAATGAGGGAGATTGTTGATCACGTAATCATAGCCTACAGTGGAACCCTCATGCCGGCTCAGCACATCGCAGTCACTGATCGTGCGTGAAGTGCTTGAGGAAATGGAGAAGCCGGTCGAAGAAGAGATCATCGGAGATGTACCGCCTGTGATCCCTCCACCGACGGAGAAGTTCCAGCCGGTCGAGTAGCCGGTCGAGCCGACAACGGTCTCCGGAGTAGGAACCTGGACAAAACGACCGACAGGAGTCCCTGATGTGTTTAATATGTAGATGTTAGAACTGAGAGACTTTAGATAGAAGCCGCAGATTCTGGCATTGACTCCTCCGTGCATCTTAGAGAAATTCCCGGTGTACATCTTCCCGGACGCAACTGAAACCGTAGAGGTCATGAGGTAATAATCCATGGCTTCCGATTCGCTGCTCTTGAACCCATGCATCGGAGTGATCTTCAGCTGGACATCGATAGAGAACTCGCCCTCAAGGTAATCGTGCTCGGAGGACACCACATTCGTTATCTTCTCCCTGACGCGATCCGAATATGTCGTGTACAGGCTCGACTCTTCCCAAAACGAGGACGGGTCGAAGTTGCCTGTCGTGTTCTGGACCGTGTTGTTTATCCAGGCGGCAAGGCCGTTGAGACATTCGTCCACCTCAAGACCTTCCGCCGGAGCCGACACCACACAACTGCCAGCCCTGCCTTGCTGGAATGCGACACAAAGGATGTCCCCGGACTCCTCGCCCAGCCGTCCCAGCAGGGACTTTGACGGTTTGTACACAATCACGATGCAATCCTTGCGTACCTCCATATCAGAATAGCCAGCCATGTCCGTGACAATAACCTGCGCGTTGTCAGTCGAAGACACAGCCTCTTTCAAGCGGCCTTTGACCGCATCCGCAAAGTCCTTGGAAAGACCATCCGAGACCCAGACCGGAACCAGGATTTTCTCGTCATTGGCAATTGAGGATGGCTCGCGGTAATCGCCCTCTATGACGACCTCGTCACCATAGTCCGGACTGTCTTTCGAGCAGGAAACGGGCAGAAGAACGAGTGTCAGCAAACACGCTGACAGAATCAGATGCAGGGAACTTTTCATGTCGCTACAGGCTGTAATGCAGTTTTTGTTTGTAATTTTTGTCCACACAGATGGTAGCGGTCTTCTTGGTCAGATTATAGACAACAGACCATTGAGTGTTGCTTGTGATGTCACCACCTTCGGAATTCAAGTCCGTGTGCACATCATCAAGCAAAGACATGCACTCATCCTCTGTCATCACACGGTTTTTCTTCTCCAGTGTCTCGTGAAGTTTGTCGTAGCGTTCTCTTCCTCCACCGACATTCTGCCAACCTTCGGACAGATAAAAATTAGTAACATGATCAGTGTCAATCAAATTCATCGTCCAATCCTTTGCGGCAGGATCGCTAAGTGGTGGCACTTCTCCCGGCCGGTAATATTCAACGACAACTCTCTTTCCGCTTGCATCGGCTATCAGGAAATGATAGTTCGAATCCGAATTATTTCCGTCAGCGAAGAAATTGTGAGTCCTAAAGACATCCACGGCCTCGTCAACGCCGGCGCAACTGTCCAATGCCAATCTGATGGCCAGAGTCGGGACGATGTCTCTCTTATTATCGTCATGCTGCACGGCTCCGCCGGTGCCACGCAAAGACAGAACTCCGATGAACAGTCCCGCGTCATTCATTCCGTCCAGACAGCAATAGATTGAAGCGGCCACAGGCACGGACAGGTCGGTTTTCCCGTCCGACAACGCCCCTGCCACATAGATGTCTTTGTCCAAAAACGGCAGGGCTGAGATACAGATGGACTCTTTCACACCTTTTGTGACATTGTGTACCAGTATGTTGGAAGAGGACACAAATCTATAATCAAAGTTGCGTCCCACCAAGACATCGCCTTCGGGCGATTTGACGCAGAAAGCGCTGCACCCGTAATCCATTCCGTCACTGGCCTTGCTTAACTGCACTGTGGTCAGACACGGAATGACTTTCCCCAAAAGCTGGACACTGGAACCGGCTCCACCGCTCTTCATAATCTCTCCGATGCAATAATCGGCGCTATATTTCACTGAATATAAATGTCCGTCCGCCATATTCTTCAATGTTGACACCATGACCTTCTGATCTTCGTTCTTTAGGAAGGCAGCAGGATTGGATGTGCTTGTGGATTCCTTCTCATGGCAAGCAGGGAGAATGCAAGTCAGCGCGGAAAGACAAGAGACAAGATAGATAAAACGCTTCATAGTTTGATTTTTGTTTAAAACAAACACTTAACTCACTGAGAGGCACACCACACCTATTTGAAGGAGTGTTCTGACAAAAATACTAAAGAAAAGCGCCTGAAGAAAAGTCCCACCAGGCGAATTTGCCAAATCGCCAAGAAATTGTCGCCGGGGCAGTTCTACTTTGTCGAATCAGTAATATTTTGTCGAACCGACAAGTTGCTGATTCTCCATTTTGCTGGAGTCATGCCCTCTCTTTCCTTGAAAGAAGCGTTGAAATTGCTCAAAGAAAGGAATCCGGATTTCTGGGCGATCTCCGCGATGGTCACATCTGGATGTTCCAGCAACGCGCGTTTCGCATAATCAATTCTAAGCCCGCAAATCCATTCACGGAAAGTCGCCTTGTATGTCTGATTGATGAAAGAAGAAAGGTATGTCCTGTTTGTGTACAATGTTTTGGACAGATCCGATATTGTGAGTCCCGGTTTCAGAAAACCGTCAGTATTCACCCATTCCTTCACAAGACGTTGTATTTCCGGATTGCCGGACACTGTCTCCTCAACAGTAATTTCAGAGTCATGCTCGCTCTCGATGGCCTTCTCCACTGTCTCATAAAAAAGCAGGTAATTCTGATAACTTACATACAGATAGCAATAGAAAGGAACGGAAGACAGCACCCACAGAAATACCAGATTGTCAGGAAGGAATGTCAACGCCGAGCAGCTGATGCCGAAAATGAGCATCCAATATGTCATGACCGACATCCATCTGACATAGGCCGCGATGTTGTCAGAATGTGTGTTGTCCATCATTTTGACTGCTTTGTGATAGGCTTTGAGAAGATGGGACGCCAAGATGAATCCATACACGGCAAGCATCACGCCTAAAAGATAGATCATGCTTGTCTTAAACCAACCATCTTTTGCGAAGACAAGTACAGAGACGGACAGGATGGCATACACCAGCCATGACAGACAATGTCTTACAACTATCTTTCGGGTTATGTAGGAGCGGTCCAGAAGCGTATGCAATGCCGCGACGAACAATCCATAACCGAAAAAGTAGGTGGTAAGATTCATCACAATCGCAGCGTTGACATCAATCTGCCTTATGTCAATGCACAGATGGACTGCATAATTTGCCACCAACACCAAGAGAGCCGCCCCCATCAAACTCCTTGAACGCAAGTAGTTGTCGAATATTCTCTTGTCAGGAACCTTCCCGAAAAAGAACCTGAAGGCAAAAAACGCCATCAGTGTCAAGGCAATGCATAAAGAGTATCTGTACAGATCAATGTTCATAGCGTCAATGTGTTATTCTCACAACTCCGAAACCAGCAGTCGGCATTTATTCCCTAAATTTATACATAATTTCATAAAAACAGCGAATTTAGGTGATCACTTATCAATGATCAACATTCCCCCTATCTCCTGAGGAGATTCAAACAGCCGCTGAACCATCATATATTCAAACATAATCTCGAATTTTTCACTATTTTTGTCCCAGATATTCTTCGGACTGTTCCGGAGTACAATAGAATTAGAGCAGTGAATATGAATGTTGCAGTTGTCGGAGCCACAGGCCTGGTCGGGACCAGAATGCTTGAAGTGTTGGCAGAGAGAGATTTCCCCGTGACGGAACTCCTGCCGGTGGCCTCAAGAAAATCGATAGGCAGGAAAATAACTTTCAAAGGGAAGGAATATGAGGTTGTCTCAGCCGAAACCGCCATAGCCGCGAAGCCAAAACTGGCGCTGTTCTCTGCTGGCGGCGCGGTTTCGGGAGAATTGGCGCCACAGTTCGCCGCCGCCGGATGCCACGTCATCGACAATTCCTCTTTTTGGAGGATGGACCCGACAAAAAAGCTGGTTGTCCCCGAGATCAATGGTGATGTCATTGAAAAAAGTGATATGATCATCGCGAATCCGAACTGTTCGACGATCCAAATGCTGATCGCCGTAGCTCCCATCCACTACAAGTACGGGATACGAAGAATCGTTGTCTCGACATATCAGTCAGTCACCGGCACTGGGTACAAGGCTGTGGATCAGATGAATGCCGAGCGTGGCGGAGCGAAATGGGGCGAGTACCCAGCTGTGTATCCCTGCCCTATAGACATGAATATTCTCCCACACATCGATTCTTTTCTTGACAACGGCTACACGAAGGAGGAGATGAAGATGGTGAACGAGACGCACAAGATCCTTGACCCGTCAATCCGGGTGACAGCCACGACTGTACGCGTGCCAGTGATGGGAGGACACTCAGAGTCCATTAATCTGGAACTTGAGAAACCATTTGAACTCGAGGATGTCAGAGCCGCGATAGCCGCGTTTCCAGGGGCTGTGATTCAGGATGACCCGGCACGTAATGTCTATCCTATGCCGATTAACGCACTCGGAAAGGATGAGGTCTTTGTTGGAAGGATTCGGCGCGATGAATCCGTGGAGAACGGGCTGAACCTCTGGTGCGTGTCTGACAACATAAGGAAAGGAGCCGCGACAAACGCAGTGCAGATAGCCGAACTTTTGCTGAAGAAAGGCTATCTTACGGAATAATTCCGACAAGGAAATATCTCCACCCGAGTTTTAGCAAAAGGCTCTCCACATTGAGCACTGGCGACACCGCAAATAGTTGAGAATGAAACATGTGACTTCCATAATCGCTACTTTCCTCTTATTCACGGTGGCATTGTTTTCTTTTCCGGGCGGCGATGCCTGCTCCTGAACAGCGGTCACGGAATCCGACAGGAAGAATGTTCTGGTTGACGGAAGAAAGGCCGCGGTCTATTGCCTGAAGAAAGACAGCCGCGGCATCATGTGGCTTGGGACCAACAGCGGTCTGTTCTTTTATGACGGAGTGTCGACTCATCCCATAAGTAAAAGCGCGCCTGTTTTCTTCGCGGGTTCCTATTCGTCCTGGCAGAAGGATGCCATAGAGAGGATACGAACAAGCTCATCCGCCAGTACATTCCCAAAGGAATTGATTTCAACGACATTACTGACGAGTTCATCCATTCTGTGCAATTGAAGATTAATCGTAGGCCTAGGGAAAAATTGAACTTCTCGACCACGAAAGACGAATTGTTCAAATATTTGTTGTAATGTTGCACTTGCTTTTTGACTCTGCCCCAAGAGTGCAGGCTGCACTCTTGGGAAGCATTTATCTTACTTTTCGTCTCCAAGGGATACCACCGGACTCTCACAGGGAATCCGTCCTGCATACATTATTCGATGCAGCTGGTGAGACATGTCATCGCGGAGTCGGGACGGAACTCTATGCCGGTGGAGGTGGCGGGGATGAGAACGGTCTCGCCTTGGCGGAGGGTCACAATGTGTTCCTGACCGTCATTCTCACGGTCCACAAGGCTGCCTTTTCCGGCGACGCACATCACGACAACGAATGAGTCCAGTCTTGACAAATCCTTGGCGTAAGGCTTGTCGAGATCAAAAAGCGAGGTGGTGAAGTACTTGCAGCTGACCAGTTCTGTCTCAGCGTCTTTGACACGGGTATATTCAGTCCTGTAGTCCGGATAGACATCGTAGTCAATGGCCTCCTTTGCCTGCTCGATGTGAAGCTCGCGCGGCTTTCCGTCAAGCCCCAGACGGCCATAGTCATAGATCCTGTAGGTCAGGTCGGAAGTCTGCTGGATCTCTGCGACGAAGGCACCGGCGCCGATGGCATGGATACGACCAGCAGGGAGAAAGAACACGTCTCCGGGAACGATCCTGTAGCTGGCAAGGACGTCAGTGATCGTGTGCTCGTTGACCCTTTCCTCGTATTCATCGGGAGTGATCCACTCGGTGAGGCCGCTTAGCAGGTGCGCTCCCTCGTCCGCTCCCACAACGTACCACATCTCGGTCTTGCCTTTCATCCCTGGATGGGTCTTCTCGGCAAGCTCGTCGTTAGGGTGTACTTGGATCGAAAGGTCGCTCTTCGCGTCGATGAACTTGATCAGGAGCGGGAACTCCGTGCCGGTCTTCTCAAAAACCTTCTTGCCGGCAAGTTCGGGACCATATTCATTCATCACATCGGTCAGGCTTTTGCCTGCGAGCGGGCCGTTTGCAATGATAGAGACGTGACCCGGCACAGCCGAAATCTCCCAGCTTTCGCCGATCTTGTGCTGCTTTGTCTTTATGCCCTTGAACGGGGCGATTTTTTCTCCGCCCCACACCATCTCGCGGAGATAGGGCTCAAATTTCAGAGGGTACATATTCGTTAAGTTCCTTTATAACTATTTCTTGTCCAATTCGGTGAGAGCGAACGCATAGGCTCCGAGCGAGATCGCCTTGCTGGCGCCGATCTTCGAACGCATCACACCGACACGCTTCTGCGGATCGTAAATCACCTCACGGTCGCTGCCGTAGACCTTCAATGAACGTGCCTCGCCACGGGCGAATTGGTCAAACTCGTCCGGGTCATCGAGGTTGTAGACCTTCATCTGGACACGGTTCAGTTCCTCACCGGTGAGCTGGTGCATTTTGCCGCGCATGGTGCGTAATATTCCAGGCATCAGGTACTTGTAGTTGTTCATCACACCACCTCCGATCACGATAAGACCATCTATCAGGGTGACGGCCGTCGCCATCGCGTCTCCCGCGACCTCACCCATCTTGTCGAACGCCTTGATCGCGGCCTCGCGGTCGCCTGGCCGCTTGCCTTCGCAGATCTCAGCGATGTCCTTCGGCTCAAGACCGTGGTCCGGATTGCCGGTCAGCTCGCCGTAAACTCTCTTCACGGCGCGGATCGACGCCCCGTCCTCAACGATGATGTCCGGCCAGTCGGGATGCTTGAGGCAGAAGGTCTCCACGCAGGAGTTGTCGCCACGGTTGAGCTCACCGTTGATCACCGTGCCTATTCCCAGACCTGTGCCGAATGTGTAGCCGATGAGGTTGTGGTAACGTTTGGCGCTTCCGGCTTTCGCGAGTCTCTCATTCACCTCAGGAAGGGCTCCGCCAAGAGCCTCGCCATAGGCATAAAGGTCTCCGTCGTTGTTGATGAAGACCGGGATCCCGAAAGTGTCTTCAAGGAACGGCCCGAGGGCAACGCCATCGCGGAATGACGGGAAATTAGGGAGATAACCGCCTATGATTCCGTCAGGGTAGTCAGCCGGGCCGGGGAAACAGAAGCTTATGGCCACAGGTTTCGCCTCTCCCAACTCCTCTTTGATCTTTGTAAAGCCCGTCACCATCGTGCCAAGGCAACGGTCAAGATTGTCAGCGTTGGACGGAAGCGTGATAGGTTCGCAGCAGAACTCACCGCCTTTCATAGCACCGAAGACCATATTGGTGCCGCCGGCGTCGAGGGTCATAACGATTCTGCTGTCGTTCTTTATGTCAGACATATTCTTGAGTGTTAAATTATTGTCGCGTCAGCGCCTGGCCTTGAATATTTAATCAGGCTTCCGTAGACCCCAATCTTGAATATTCATAAAATCAAGCCTTTTCGTTGCAAAGATAATCATAATCTACCTTTCGGGTTCATCGTTTGCAGGGAAAATTCTTACCTTTGTACCATTAATATATTCGTAATGCAGAAAAGAAGAAATCGCCAGGGTGGCGAGAATGGCGGCAGGAAGAGCCGCGACAGAAAATTCGGTTCCAGGCAAAAGACAAAAAGAGTGCTGGAAGAGGTTACCGGCAAGGTTCAGATGACAAGGGACGGCTATGTCTTCGTCATCATTGAGGGCGAACCGGATAATGATGTGTTCGTCAAGGCATCCAAGACGCGCGGCGCATTGAACGGGGATATTGTCAAATGCGCTGTGACAAGCGAGAGGAAAGAGACTTCGGCTGATAACGTCAAAGGCGGACACGGACGCAAAGACCCAGCCAAACGCCGTGAGGGAGAAATCATAGAAATTGTAGAGCGTAGCCACAAGCCGTTCGTGGGCGTGCTTCATATTGTCGGCAGACAGGCATGGGTGCTGATGCAGTCAAGGAATATGCCTTACGACATCTGTGTGGATTTCGATTCCCTGCCGCGCGGTGCGAGAAGAGGAATGAAAGTGGCCGCTGTGGTTGATGGCTGGGACAAAGGTGAGCCGACTCCTAAAGGCCACATTGTGGATGTGCTTGGAGTGCCGGGAGAGAACGACACGGAGATGCATGCCATCCTCGCTGAATACGCCCTGCCTTACAGGTTTGAACCGGAAGTCGAGAACGCTGCTGATGAAATCTCAGACCAGATCACGGGGAAAGACATAGAGGAACGCCGTGATTTCCGCAGTACTTTGACATTCACCATCGACCCTGCGGATGCGAAGGATTTTGATGACGCGTTGTCGTTCAAGAAACTGGACAACGGCAACTATGAGATCGGAATCCACATCGCTGACGTGTCCCACTACGTGCTTCCCGGCACTATTGTGGACAAAGAGGCGCAGGAGCGCGGAACGTCAGTCTATCTGGTTGACAGGACAGTTCCGATGCTTCCTGAGAAACTTTGCAACAAACTCTGCTCCCTTCGTCCGCACGAGGAAAAACTCACCTTCTCGGTTGTTGTGGAGATGACCCCACGCGGAAAGATCGAGAACCGTTGGTTCGGCCGCACAGTGATCTGTTCGGACTTCCGTTTCGACTACGACGGAGCCCAGCAGATCATCGAAAGTAGTGGCAAAGAGCCGGCAGACCCGGCGATCAGCCAAGACATCAGAGAGGCCATCGTGACCCTCAACAAGCTTGCATCCATAATGCGCAAGCGCCGTTTCGCCGCCGGAGCCATCAGTTTCGAACGACCGGAGATGAAAGTCGAGGTTGATGCTACCGGCAAGCCGATAAGGGTTTACGAGAAGATCACCAAGGAGGCCAACTGGCTGATCGAGGAGTTTATGCTTCTGGCGAACCGTTCGGTGGCCGAGTTCATAGCCACTTCCGGGAAGATGGACGGGAAGGCCGACAAGAAGGCCAAGACGTTTGTCTACCGAGTGCACGGTGAACCGAACACAGATAAGATCGCAAGTCTGGGCCAGTTTGTCAGCAACTTCGGATTCAAGTTCGGACCAAGCGGCAACGGGCGCGAGATTGCCAAGTCCCTCAACACGTTGCTCGCTGAGGCAAAAGGCACACCTGAGTGCGATGCCTTCCAAATGATAGCCCTCCGCTCGATGGCCAAAGCGATCTACACCACCGACAACATCGGCCACTATGGCCTCGCGTTCAAGTTCTACACGCACTTCACTTCGCCCATCCGCCGTTACCCTGACACAATGGTCCACAGGCTGTTGGCCCTCTACCTCGACAATGCGGAGAGTCAGAACAAGGAATATTACGAAGCGCAGTGCCAGCATGCCTCCGAGCGCGAACAGATCGCAGCCAACGCTGAGCGCGACAGCATCAAGTACAAACTCATCGAGTTCATGCAGGACAAGATTGGCAATGAATATGAAGGGAATATCTCCGGTCTGACCGATTGGGGAATGTATGTGGAGATCAAGCCTACGATGATCGAGGGCATGGTCGCCCTGCGCGATGTGAAGTCCGACTTCTTCGAGTTCGATGAGCAGAACTACCTAATCAGAGGTCGCCGCACCGGCAAGATTTTCCGTCTCGGAGATCCGGTCAAAATCCGTGTCAAGGCCGCCAATCTGGAGCAAAGGCTTCTGGACTACGAACTGGTCGATGCCTCTGGTAATGGTAACCATGATTCCACTGAGAACAACGGTAAGAAAAAGCCGTTCTACGCTGCTGTCGCCCACAACGGCAGCCAGCCGCAGCGAAAATCGTCCAAAGACAAAGGTCGTCCCAGCAAGAAGTTCGGCCCAAAGCCATCCCGAAACGAAAAAAAGAAAACCAGATAGCTTGCTCGTGCGTTGACGCAGCATCTTCATCCAGTCACCTTGACAAGCTCTGCGACCGGATTTTTCTTTGCCCTTCAAATAAGACGCTACTCTATGGTATTTACCCGATGGAAAAGCGCACGCAGTGCGTAGCGACGCAAGGGGTTTGGGGAGTTCGCTCCCCATCGCCCCTCAGGGGCTGTCACGAAGTGACTGGGGGTTGGATATATGGACCACAAAAAGAAGAGACGCTAAATTTAGCGTCTCTTCTTTTTGTGGTCCCAGTAGGGCATGATCCTACGACCCCCTGATTATGAGTCAGATGCTCTAACCAACTGAGCTATGGGACCGATTCCCGACCTTAGTGGCCGGGTTGTATTACATAAACGGCTGCGGCCTCACTGACCGCACCATTCTCAATTTGACAGATCAGACTTTGATCTCAACCTCAACGCCGGAAGGAAGTTCAAGCTTCATAAGAGCATCGACAGTCTTAGCATTGCTGTCATCAATGTCCAGAAGCCTGCTGTAGGCGCAAAGCTCAAACTGCTCGCGGGACTTCTTGTTGACGAAGGTCGAGCGATTGACAGTGAAGATCTTCTTGTTGGTAGGAAGCGGAATAGGACCGTTCACCTTAGCACCAGTAGCCTTCACAGTGTCCACGATCTTAGCGGCTGACTTGTCAACCAGCATGTGATCGAATGATTTGAGTTTTATTCTGATTTTTTGACTCATATCAAAAATACTTAATTACGTTTTAACACTTACTCGTCATCATCGGAGAGCTTGTAGCCGCTCTTCTCGATAACCTCCTTGGCCAAGTTGGCAGGGACTTCAGCATAGTGGTCGAAAGTCATCGTGCTGGTCGCACGTCCGGATGAAAGGGTTCTAAGAACAGTCACATAACCGAACTGCTCAGCGAGCGGAACGAAGGCTCGTACGATTCTCGCACCGTTTGCGGTAGAATCCATAGCCTGGATCTGACCACGACGGCGGTTGAGGTCGCCCACGATGTCACCCATGTAGTCCTCAGGGGTGACAACCTCAAGGGACATGATAGGCTCAAGGAGAACAGGCTTTGCTTTCGGGCAGGCGTGGCGGAATGCCAGACGGGCGGCCATTTCGAATGAAAGCTGGTCTGAATCGACAGGGTGGAACGAACCGTCAAGAACAACGACCTTCATTGACTGAACCTCGTAACCTGCAAGAACACCATTGGCCATTGCGGCCTTGAAGCCCTTCTCGATGCAAGGGATGAATTCCTTAGGAATATTTCCACCCTTGACCTGATTCTCGAACTGGAGTCCGGTAACACCCTCGTCAGCAGGGCCGATCTCAACAATGATGTCAGCGAACTTACCACGACCACCAGTCTGCTTCTTGAAGACTTCACGGTGCTGTACTGTAGCCGTGATGGCCTCTTTGTAGTTAACCTGCGGAGCGCCTTGATTGATCTCGACACCGAACTCACGACGGAGACGATCCACGATAATGTCAAGGTGAAGCTCACCCATTCCACTGATGACTGTCTGGCCGGTCTCGTGGTCAGACCTTACGGTGAATGTAGGGTCTTCCTCAGCGAGCTTACCAAGAGCGATGCTCAGCTTGTCCAAGTCGCCCTGGGTCTTAGGCTCGACAGCGATACCGATAACAGGATCAGGGAATTCCATTGATTCGAGCACGATCTGATGATCCTCGTTGCAGATGGTGTCTCCCGTACGGAGATCCTTGAATCCAACGGCAGCGCAGATGTCTCCAGCCTCAACAAAATCAATAGGATTCTGGTGATTGGAATGCATCTGGTACAGACGCGCGATCCTTTCTTTCTTCCCGGTACGTACGTTAAATACGTAAGAGCCAGCATCAACACGACCTGAGTAAACCCTCATGAAAGCGAGACGGCCAACGAATGGATCGGTGGCAATCTTGAACACGAGAGCACAGAACGGCTGAGATGCATCAGGGAGAAGATCCTCTTCCTCACCTGTCTTAGGATCAGTACCCTTTACAACACCCTTGTCAAGTGGAGAAGGAAGATAACGCATCACAGCGTCAAGAAGGAACTGAACGCCCTTGTTCTTGAATGAAGAACCGCAGCAGGCAGGAACGATTTGCATTGAAATCGTACCCTTGCGAAGGGCAGCGATGATCTCATCCTCGGTAAGAGAGTCAGGATTCTCGAAATACTTCTCCATGAGAGCCTCATCGCATTCAGCAGCAGCCTCAACGAGTTTGTCTCTCCATTTCTCGACTTCTCCGACCATGTCTTCCGGAACATCCTTGATTTCATAGTTGACCAATTCCTCACCAGAATCGTAGTAAATTGCTTTTCTGGAAATAAGGTCGATGATGCCTTTGAACTTATCCTCTGATCCGATAGGGAGACAGATTGGAACAGCCTTGGCACCGAGCTTAGTGTAGATTTCCTCAACGCATGCAAGGAAGTCAGCTCCGACACGGTCCATCTTGTTCACATACGCAATCTTCGGAACACCGTACTTGTCCGCCTGACGCCAAACAGTCTCAGACTGAGGTTGAACGCGGCCAACAGCGCAGAAAGTAGCGATAGTTCCGTCGAGCACACGGAGCGAACGCTCCACCTCAACGGTGAAGTCAACGTGACCCGGAGTGTCGATCAAGTTAATCTGATAAACATGACCGTTGTAATGCCAAAATGCGGTGGTTGCAGCAGAGGTGATGGTGATGCCTCTCTCCTGCTCCTGAACCATCCAGTCCATTGTGGCAGCCCCTTCATGTACCTCACCGATCTTGTGAGTCTTTCCGGTGTAGTACAGAATACGTTCGGATGTAGTCGTCTTTCCGGCATCAATGTGGGCCATGATGCCGATGTTTCTTGTGTAAGTAAGATCTCTTTTAGCAGCCATCTGCGAATAAAATTAGAAACGGAAGTGGGCGAATGCCTTGTTGGCCTCAGCCATCTTGTGCATATCCTCTTTTCTCTTGAATGCACCACCTTCGTTATTGTAGGCGGCAACGATCTCTGCACAAAGTTTTTCTGCCATTGAGTGGCCGGAACGCTTGCGGGCGAAGTTGATCATGTTCTTCATCGAAAGCGAGACTTTTCTCTCCGGACGCAACTCAGTAGGCACCTGGAAGTTTGCACCTCCTACACGACGTGACTTAACCTCAATCTGAGGAGTAACGTTTTCGAGTGCCTTCCTCCAGATATCTAGAGGAGCCTTGTCAGAATCCTTCATCTTCTCGCCTACCATGTCAATGGCATCGTAAAAAATAGAATACGCGATACTCTTCTTCCCCTGCAACATAAGATTGTTCACGAAACGGGTAACCTCGATGTCGTGAAACTTAGGATCAGGAAGTAGAATCCTCTTTTTAGGCTTCGATTTTCTCATTGTGAGTAAAAATTAAAGGTGATAAAGATAATGAAACGGACTACTTCTTAGATTTCTTCGGTCTCTTGGCTCCGTAGAGGGAACGGGACTGAGTCCTTCCTTCCACGCCAGCAGTGTCCAAAGCTCCTCTAAGGATGTGGTAACGCACACCAGGAAGGTCCTTTACACGACCACCACGAACCAGCACGATGCTGTGTTCCTGAAGGTTGTGACCCTCGCCCGGAATGTAGGCATTGACCTCTTTGGAGTTGGTAAGGCGCACCCTGGCAACCTTTCTCATCGCTGAGTTAGGTTTCTTAGGAGTCGTCGTGTAAACACGAAGACATACGCCCCTCTTCTGAGGACAAGCGTCCAGCGCGCGTGACTTGCTCTGAGAAACAATGCTCACGCGTCCTTTGCGAACTAATTGTTGAATTGTAGGCATAAATGATTGTAAATCTATTATTTATGTTTCCCAAAAACAATTTGGGGCTGCAAATTTACGGATAATTCTTCAATTAACAAAACATCAAGCGAATAGATTATCTCAGATTCTTACGGCAAAACGTTGCAATTCTCAAAAAATCGCTATCTTTACTTTATGAAAAATAAATCTTTTAGCATCGCTCTCGTCATTGCTGCGACAGCGTTATCTTTGAATATGTCCGCGCAACCGCTCGGAAGTCACCTGTGGAACAACGGATGGACGTTCACCAAGGACGGTGAAAGCCGTGTCCTCAACCTTCCTCACGACTGGGGTGTTGACGGTCCTTTTGTCCAGGATTATCCTGGGGAGTCCGGAAAATTAGCATGGTGGGGCAAGGCGGAATATTCAAAAATCCTTTCTGTGGAAGCAAAAGATCTTAAATCGAAGAAACAATTCTTTCTCGATTTTGGAGGGGCTATGTCCTATGCCAAAGTGTTCTGCAACAATGAATATGTCACAGAATGGCCGTATGGGTACTCCTCTTTCCGGGCGAATTTGACACCGTACCTGAAGGCAGGGGACAATCTCGTCAAGGTGACACTGGACAATCCGGAGGAGTCGAGCCGATGGTATCCGGGAGGTGGAATCTACCGGAATGTCTATCTGACTGTGGCAGAGCCTGTCGGGGTGGCGCAATGGGGAACGTTCGTCACGACCAAGGGGAAAGAGGTTTGTCTTGACATCACGCTGCGGAATGCTGGAAAGGAAGTCGGTGGAACGGTGCGCACGGAGATATTCAGAGTTGTTGATCCAGCTTTGATGGCCACTTCGACAGGCTCACTGACCGATGGGGTGAATCGGCAGAACATCCAGACCGGAAAGGCAAAACTTCTAGCTTCGGAAGAGACGAAGTTTAAAGCTATCACAGACGATGCCAGTCTTGCCCAGAAATTCACTCTGGAGGACGCGGAGTTCTGGAGCCCGGAGCACCCTGCATTATACCAAGCCGTCACATCCGTCACAACTAAGGATGGCAGAACAGACATCTACAAAACCACCTTTGGTCTGAGGGATCTTGAATATAAATCCGATGGCCTGTACGTCAACGGAGAAAAGACTTTCATAAAAGGAGTCTGCCTGCATCACGATGCGGGAGCGCTTGGTGCCGTCTGGAACGAAACAGCATGGATAAGGCGATTGAATATGCTCAAACAGATGGGCTGCAACGCAATCCGCACATCCCACAACCCTCCGGCTCCGGAGCTTCTCGACCTTTGTGACCGGATGGGATTCCTTGTGATGGACGAACTGACAGACACATGGACGATAGCCAAGAAAGAAAACGGCTACGCCAAACTGTTCGACAAATGGGCGGACAAAGATCTCAAGGCAATGATCCACAGAGATCGGAACCATCCGTCCGTGATTATGTGGAGCATTGGCAACGAGACAGCCGAGCAGGGCTATCCTGAGAAATATAGCATCGCCTATCACCTAACGGAAGTGTGTCATAATGAGGACCCTACAAGGCTCACGAGTTATGGCAGCGACAACCCTTGGGCCTCCGAACAGGATTTCCGCAACACGATGGACATCTACGGGTTCAACTACAAGCCGCACCTCTACGGCAAATTTCATACGGCCAACCCTGGCAAATTGTATCTGGGAAGCGAGACAGCATCGACCGTCAGTTCAAGGGGCGTGTACATATTCCCTTTAAGCGACAAGACAGAAGGGGCACTGGATAATTTCCAGGTCTGCTCGTTTGACATGTTCACGGTCCCGTGGGGCCAGCTTCCAGATCAGGAATGGGCCGAGGAAGACAGAAACCCGTCCTGTCTCGGAGAGTTCGTCTGGACAGGCTTCGATTACCTTGGCGAGCCAACTCCTTACAACACAGATCTCACAATCCTTACTAACTTCCATGATGAGGAAGCCAAAGCAAAGGCCGAAAAAGAGTTGAAAGAAAAGGGTGCTATAGCCACTCCGTCCAGGAGTTCGTACTTCGGAATCATTGATTTGGCCGGTTTCCCGAAGGACAGATACTGGCTCTACAAGTCACGCTGGTCCTCCGAACCGGTGCTGCATCTGATGCCACATTGGAATTGGGCCGGCCGCGAAGGCCAGGTCACGCCGGTGCAGGCCTACACGAACTGCTCAAGCGCGGAACTCTTCGTCAACGGCAAATCCTACGGCAAAAAGACCAAGGGCGCCAATGAATATCGCTTCCTTTGGGACAATGTCATCTACGAGCAAGGCACCGTTAAGGTCATAGGGCAAACAGCTTACGGACAGACGGTTGAAAGCACTGTCAGCACAACTGGAAGCCCTGTAAAGATCCTGATGGCTTGTGAGTATGGCCGTGGCCCTTCCACGGATTTTGGCGGCGACTGCTCTCCGGTGTGCACAGCAACATATTCATCTGACGATCTTTTGTTTGTGGACGTAAAAATCGCAGACGAGGAAGGAAGGATGGTTCCGACAGCATGCGATAAGATTAAATTCAGCGTTTTAGGTGCCGGAGAGATCGTGGCCGTTGACGCTGGTGACGCTACAAGTCACACTCCTTTCCATTCGGACGAGATTAAGGCTTTCAACGGGCTGGCTAGCGTCATTGTAAGACGTATAGGCAAGGGGAAGGTCACAGTCAAAGCTGTCAGTGGCGGACTAGAAAGTTATGAGATTGAACTGTAGTTGATCAATTATATTCAAAAAATATTTATGAAGAAAAAATTCGTACTTTCCTGCGCGGCAGCGCTTTTTTGCGCTTTTGGGTTCGCGCAGACGCAGAAGGCCAATTACGCGCTTGCTGAGAGATTTTCTGCAAAGAGAGTAAATCAGATGGTTTTCTCAACCCGGATCTCCCCTAACTGGTTCAGAGACAGCGATAAGTTCTGGTACAGTTGGCGGACTCCGCAGGGAACACACTATTACATCGTGGACCCGGTCAAAGGGACAAAGTCCGAGGTGTTCGACATGGACAGGCTGGCGATGCGGATAACAGAATATGTCCGCTACCCATTCGACGCCAAGCATATTCCAATAAATAATTTGGAGTTGAAGGACGACAAAGCGTTCACGTTCAACATCATCTCCGGGCCTCAGAACGACAGGGACACTACATATTTCCGCTATGAGATAGCGACAGCGAAACTTGACACCGTGGCCAAGGAGAAGGACAAGTACCCACGCTGGGCTTCAATCGCTCCAAACGGAGAGTTCGGAGTCTATGCAAAAGGTTCCAACCTTTGGGTGATGGATTCCACGAGCCTACGCAAGGCCGCAAAGGACGAGAAAGACAGCACTATCGTGGAGCATCGCCTGACAACTGACGGAATCCGGCAGTTCGGCTACGGGTACGGAAACTACACCGGCGACACCGAGGCGGACTCAACCAAGAGGCACTACCCCGGCGAGCTCGTCTGGTCTCCGGACTCGAAGCGTTTCGCCACAATGAAGTGGGACATGAGGAAACTGGACGATCTTTGGGTGATCAATTCCGTGAGCGGGAAGCGTCCGAAACTGGAAACCTACAAGTACCAGATGCCGGGTGAGCCGGGGCCTAAAGGCTACCTTTACATATTCACAATGAATGATTCACGCACCGAGGCTTATTTCAAGCAGATCAAGAGTCAGGCGTTCAAGGATCAGGAGGTGTCGCTGCAAAGCGCCAGAAGGACAGCCAAAGACAACTTTCTGGACTATTGGAAGAACGAGTGGCTGGGGGACAACTCAGGATTCTATCTCGTGCGCCAGAGCCGTGACCTCAAGAGGTTGGATCTCTGCTGGGTAGGCGTTGATTCCGACTCCACCAAAACAGTAATCTCCGAGAGGGAAAGGACCTATGTGGAATACCGGACTCCGTTCCTGATCGGAGGCGGAAAGCAGATCCTCCACTGGTCGGAGCGCAACGGATGGGCGAACATTTACCTTTATAATAATGATGGAACATTGGTCAAGAACCTGACCGACGGGGCTTTCCATGTAGAGGACATCCTCGGTGTGAACGAGAAGGAGGGTTACATCCTGCTGAGTGCCTGTGGCGTGAACAAGGACGAGAACCCTTACCAGATGCACACGTTCAGGGTTCCGCTCACCGGTGGCGCACTCCAGCAGTTGGACATGAACGACATGGATGTGCTCTCGACAGCCAGCGATGACGCCAAGTACTTCGTGACCAACTATTCACGTGTTGACTGGACACCTGCAGTGGCTCTGTTCTCTGCTGCGGGCAAGAAGGTTGCCGATCTTGAAACAGCTGACTTGAGCCTATTGTTCGAGGCCGGATACAAGTTCCCTGAGAGGTTCAAGGTGAAGGCTGCCGATGGAGTCACAGACCTCTACGGAGCGATGTACAAGCCTTACGACTTCGACTCCACAAAGGTCTATCCGATCTGCGACTATGTCTATCCCGGGCCTCAGGTGGAAGCCAACAACATCTCGTGGAGCAAAGGCTCCACCCGCACGGACAGGCTCGCTCAGCTTGGAATGATCGTCATCACGGTCGGCAACCGGGGCGGACATCCTAACCGCTCGAAGTGGTACCACAACTACGGTTACGGCAACCTTCGTGACTATGGCCTTGAGGACCAGAAATATGCCATACAGCAGCTCGGTGCGAGATATTCATTCATAGACCTTGACAGGGTGGGTATCCACGGGCATTCCGGTGGCGGATTCATGAGCACTGCCGCGATTCTGAAATATCCTGACTTCTTCAAGGTAGCAGTCTCCTGCGCCGGAAACCACGACAACAGCATCTACAACCGTTGGTGGAGCGAGCAGCATCACGGAGTCTTGGAGAAGATAGACAAGGGTGACACCACGTTCGTCTACAGCATCAAGACCAATCCGGAGATTGCATCCAATCTGAAAGGCCACCTGATGCTTGTACACGGGGACATCGACAACAACGTCCACCCGGCCAACACCATCCGCGTGGTCAACGCTCTGATTAGAGCCAACAAGAGGTTCGACATGCTGATCCTCCCTGGCCAGCGTCACGGCTTCGGTGACATGAACGAATATTTCTTCTGGCGCATGGCCGACTACTACGCCGAGTGGCTCATCGGTGACTCCGAGCGATGGAAACCGGACATCACGCAGATGAACAACGACTGACGTCTTGCCGCTCTGAGCGGTAGCGGACAAATGACTAATAATAAAGTTATTAAACCTATATGCTCCTACCATAAACTGGCAGGGGCATATTTTTGACTTCACCCTTGATAAGGTACTCACCATCACTGACACCCCAGTCTGTGCATCCTAATGAAAGGAGAGTCGACGCTAATGCCGCTAATGCTTTTATATTCATATTCATTAAACATTCATCGTGTTCTAAATCATACATTTCACGCACGGCACGCATGGTCACTTCGAAAAGCTCAGTGACCGGACGGGCTTTTGTTCGGATACGCGACAAGCCATAAATTTCTTCTTCAAAGCACTATTTCTTCTCCAAAGCGCTGAGGAAGAACTCCTTCTTTGAGAATCTTCGGTTGGAGGTTATCGGTGCCTTCATAGACATAGTACTGCACACAGAGACACTCCAAAACGTTGAACTTGTCAAAAACAACTTCTAAACCTCCTTCCAGCCTTGCGCAAGAATCGGGTGTTCCAAACCGTCCGGGGAGACGAGGACGGAACCGACCTCCGGCCGGGCAAGGTGCCCGATGATGTCAAATGTCTGAAAATCGCGACGGAATTTCTCTGCAGAAAGGATAGGAATCGTGAACAGCAGTCTGAAATCGTCCCCTCCGTTCATCGCTGCTGAGATCGGATCGATGTCTAACTCCCTACCTGAAGCGAAACTGTTCCCTTCAAAGGGAATCTTGTCAGCGTAGATCTTTACCCCAAGACCAGTGCCGCGGGAGAGCCGCTTCACAGCGTCCGAAAGACCATGAGCGACAAAGTAACCGTTCGACGGATAGATTTGCGTCTCCTCAAGACGGTTCACAATCAAAGCACTTAACTCCGGCTTGAGATAACTGCCTATCAGCATCTTGTACTTCTCAAGATCCGGCTGTGCAGAATCATCCTTGGCTTTCTCGAAAGCCTTTTTCCCTCGTTCCAGAATCTGTTGGCCAAGAAACGCCGCGCCTAGGCTGCCCGACACACAGACAAGATCCATGCTCCTTGCCTTGACTGTGCGTCCTTTGGTCAATTTGAATTCTTCTCCGACTGCCGAGACACTGATGGTCAAGCCGTTCGGAGATGGGGCAAGATCCAGATCCACAGATTTGAAGTCGTGCTCTTTGGCTGCCGTGGTCATCCCTTGCCACAGTTCCTTGATGTGACCGTAGTCCAGTTTGGCTGAAACGCCTACCCTCACGTTAAGAAGCCTCGGATGAGCCATCCCCGCATAAACCTCTCCAGCCACTGCCACAACAGACTTGTAGCCAAGATGTTTAAGTGGGAAATATGTCAGATCGAAGTCCATCCCCTCCACGAAAAGCCGCGAAGCGGTAGTCAGTGAGCTCCCAGTGCCAGACTCAAAACTAATCCTATCTGTGCGAGCAAAACCGCTCCCATCAAAAAGCAGATCAATCGCACGCTCTTTGCCATATTCATTGAAAGTCTCTTCTGCCATAAATGCGTTACTTTATCAGATTAATTGATAATAATATGACTATCCTCGTGAAATAGTCATCGACCAACTATTATTCACATATCATTCACAAGGCAAAAATAGCACAATTAATCATAATTGAACCAAAATACAACCTCGAATTATCACTAAAGAATGATTGCCCGATGCTTATCCCTGCCTAATGGATCCAATCTTTTCCGCTGACAGGCCTGTAGCAACAACAATTTCCACAACCGGGATGTCTAACGACAGTAAAGACATGGCGATCGTCGCCAAACAGTTCTCTCTGGAAAACAAACTGACAGCCGCTGAGAAGCTGTTTTGATTTGTTTGTTTGAAGGTTAAGAGCAAGCTCTTTTCCCCGCCACTCACCTCGACGATCCGAATAAGTTCGATCGCTCCCGGCCCGGTCGCGGGATTGAGAGAGAAAAACTTCCGGTCCGGCCGCTTCTTCCAAGGAGGATTGCGGTGCTGTCTGACTGAAGAAGCGGGAAGAAGATGAAGATTTTTCTCCTCAAAGAACATTTCAAACAAATCAAAACAGTCTCCAGGCGCCACAGATTTGCGGTCCGAGGTAAGACTATGGAAGAGCAGGGCGGAGGATGTCGGCGATCGCGGAGGTTTCGATCAGGAATCCATCGTGACCGTAGGTGGTCTCGATCTGGTGGTAGCGGGAGCCTGAAATCAAAGCGGAAAGTGGTTTCATGTCTTCCGGTGGGAAAAGCTCGTCGGAGGACATACAGATGAATGTGCAGTCGGTCCTGATTTGCGACAGGGCCTTGGCGACACCTCCTCGTCCACGACCTACATTGTTGCTGTCAACCTCATCACAGACATAGAGGTAGGAATATGCGTCCCAATCCTTGACGAACTTGGAGGTCTGATGGCGGTAATATGAGCCGACCTTGCCGGCAAAGACGGTGTCGTCGCTGTCCTCGTTCTGCTTGAAAAGACCTTCCTCGCAACGGTACGTCAGCAGGGCGATGGCACGAGCTGCTTTCAATCCCTCCATACCTCCATTAAGATCACGATGTTCTTTGAATGTCGGATCAGCAAGAAGGGCAAGGCGGCTGGCGGCGTTGAAACCGGCGAGCCAAGGTGTCACGCGGGCACCGGTGGCGATGAAGAATATCTTACCGAATATGCCGGGACACTTCACGGCCCACTCAAAGGACATAAATCCGCCCATCGATGTTCCGATCAACATGTCAACTTTCTCTATTCCAAGATGCTGCCTTAGAAGGTCAAAGGCATGGACCGTATCTCTGACCGTAATGCGGGGGAAATCAAAATAATAGGGCTTTCCGGTTTTCGGGTTCGCGGACGCGGGGCCGGACGAGCCACAAGCCGAGCCGAGCGCATTGGCGCAGATGACGAAATATTTCCCGGTGTCAATCAGTTTGCCGGGACCTACCAGAGCCGGCCACCAGCTGCCCTCCGGATCCGAGTCAGCGGTCAAGGCATGACAAAGCCAGACCACTTTCTTATCCGGTGAATATCCAAACGGAGACGTGTGGTAGACAATCTCCAGATTGTCAATGCTTCCGCCAGCCTCAAACCCAAACGTTCCTTTAAACTTATAGATGTGCTTGATCATTGTCTCTCAATGGTGTGAATGAATATCCTTTCCTGCGGAGCTCAATGATGAGTCCGGGAAGTTTGTCGTAAAATTTGTCAGTCCTGGCCGGATCCGTTCCAAAATGGATCAGCATAATATGACCGTTCAGGCCGTTGGGTTCCGTACTTTCATATTCCCAGATCCTGCCGAGAATCTCCTTGCTGCTGAAATAACGCTTCATTCCAGGGGTGGTGTAGTCGCCGTTGGTGAGGGTTCCGGGGGTGTAGTTGATGACCTGCAGACCAAGTTGGCGCGCCCAGGAAGAGATTGTCGAATTGTAGTGCTCGTAAGGTGGGATGAAGTACGGCGCGTCGGTGACGCCGAACTCTCGCAACAACTCATAGCTCTTGAATATGTCCTCTTCAAACTCCTGCTTTGTCACCAGCAACGAATCACGCTTTCCCCACGGTGCATAGAGCAGGTGGCCATAGGAGTGGCTCCCGACGTAATGCCCTTCCGCAACAAGTCGGCGAACAACATCCGGATACTTCTCGAAGAACTCCCCCGTGAAAAAGAATCCGCCTTTAATATTATACTTCCTCAATGTTGATACGATCCTTTCCTCTCCGTCGGCCTTGTCAGCGGCGGTGAACACAAAGTATATGTGCTTAACAGACGGGTCAGCTCTGATTATTCCGCCGTCCTGGTAGATGTTATTGTCGGTTTGAGTCGTAATGGGGACGGCAGGGGCACTTTGGCTTGCGGCCCTATCGCTTCGCGACCCTATCCGGGCGAATGGACGGCAAAGTCCAATGCTTCCGTGCGCCAACTCCGAATAAACACGGCCCTCACGCTGATAGTAGGACAGCGGAAAAGTCAGCGAGGCCGTGCCGTCCATTGTCGGTTCGTTGGTGGAATAGTCGTGCGTACTGTCGTGATAGACCAGATCGCCCGGCTGGAACTCTTCGTAGTTGATGCCACCATCAGTGCGGATGCCAAGAAGGCTACCGAATATAGTCGCGTAAACAGGACCGTCAACCAGACCGCCTGTAGTGTTGCCCATCTTGTAGTTGATGATGAAAGAATGAGGTTGCGTCGGATAGACACCACCTTTAGGAATTTCCACGATCATGCTCACACCCCAAGGATTGCAGCCCAGAAGCCAGTCACGCAAAGAGCCTTCCATCTCCTGATAGGTCGTGTCACCGGTCAGCTCACGATAAAGGATGCACTGGGTCAGCATCGCTGAGGTCAGGTTGTTCGAGCACCATATTCCCGGGACACCGAACATAAACGGATGATCCTTCCCACGCTCATAGACACGCTGGATGCCCGAACGCATATTCCTGATGAACTCCTCCGAGACCTTGCCGCCGAAGTTTTTCGCAATGCGGTAATGCCCAATATTCATAAAAGGATACCACTGGTAGTGACGGGCGCTGTCGGCTCCCATCCAAGGGGTCACAGGTTCACGGCGGGCATATTCAACGGCCTCCGTCCTGTACTTTGCCTCGCCAGTGCGGCGGAACATCTCGTAGGCAGCCAACTCCATGTCATCCACCCAGTTATCCTCCTCATAGATGTAAGGAGAGACCACCGATGCGGTCTGGCAGACACCAGGTTTCGCGACTCCGGCATCGTAGGCAGCCTGAGCCTTCGCGCCGATCCTCTCCGCAAATTCGGGGTAGAATGGTTTCAGGATCTCAGCGCCGAGAGCAAAGTCCGACGCGAACTTCCCTGCCGTGCTGGCGACACCTGTGGTTTTATTCTTGTCTCCACGCTTGCCCCTCTGCTGAGGCTCACCGGAGCAGAACCAAACCGGCCTAAACTCGCCTTTTCCCCAACCATAGTCAGCCTGATCATCGTTCGGGACACGCATCCCGACATGGTCACGGTCATCAGCTATCTGGTTGTACATCTCCCCCGGCTCCGGATTCATCTTGTCCAGCCACTTGAGACCCCAATAAATCTCATCCACGATGTCCGGGATACCATTCCGGCCCGGTGTTCCGTCTGCCAGATGGTTGTCCGAGAACGCCTCAGGGTTGTTCTGGTAGGCGAACATCATCTGATAAATCGCGTTGGCTGAAGTGGTTGTGTACTGTAGGCAGTCCGAAGCGTCGTGCCAACCGCCGGTCACATCAAGGAAGGTGCTGTCTTTCTTAGGATCCGGATGCCCGACAATGATTCCGTCCTTGCGGTGGCAACTGTCCCTGAAGAAAGGATTCCAGCCGCAACGCTGCTGACGCATATAGTTCAGCACGAAATCAGCCGCACCGTCATAGACCCTTGAATTTATAGGGAATATCTCCGAGCGTGTCTCGCCACCCGATGACAACACCTTAATGTAATAGGCGCCATCGGTCCTCATGGCACTGAAATCCAGACGGCAGGTGGTCTTCTTCTGCCCAAGCGTTCCTGTGGGTCTCACCACGTCCGACTTCCAAGCAACCTCATCGGTAAAGGCATCCACCAGCTCAAAGCCATTGACTTGAACCACCTCGTCACACATAAAGACCGCCACCTTTGTGGCTTCAGGCAGGTAGCCTATCTGGTTGTTCCTGACCCAAGAGCCCGCGAAAGTCTGGACGGCGGCCAAAGCCAGGGCCGCAATGGAAATCAATCTTTTCATTACCCTGTGGTTTATGCGATTCTTTTCAAAAAACTAATGGATAGCATTCTTAAACGCGCAAATTTAGGAAAATTAGCCGTCCAAAACGTAGAAAATGCTTACTTTTGCACAAACTGAGCTACATAATGGATTTTTCCGGTATAAAAATAGGCAACGGCTATGATGTCCACGCCCTCAAGGAAGGGCTGCCGATGTGGCTATGCGGAATCAGGATCGAAAGCGAAACTGGCTTCGTGGCGCATTCGGACGGAGACGTGGCCATCCACGCACTCTGCGATGCCCTTTTGGGAGCGGCGGCGCTTGGAGACATAGGGTTGCACTTCCCTGATAATGATGGCAGATGGAAAGGCATAGACAGCAAACTCCTTCTGAAAGAAGTTATGGCTATGATCAGGGCCAAGGGCTTCGAATTCGGCAATGCCGACATAACTATTGCCTTGCAGGCTCCGAAACTGCGCCCACACATTGACGATATGCGCTCAAAACTTGCGGAAACAATTGGAACAGACATCAATAGCGTCTCAGTAAAAGCCACCACCACCGAACGTCTCGGCTTCGTCGGCAGAATGGAAGGTTGCGAGGTATGGGCGACCGTCATCATATTCAAGATTTAAGAAAGTTACGTGATTTGCCTACAAAAGTTTAATTTTGCAATATAACACCCTATTTGATAGCACAATATGAGTCCTTTATCAGTAATAATCACAGTTCTGGCGTACTTCGCCGTGATGTTCACAGTATCTTGGATCTCCTCACGTAACGCGGACAACGCGGGATTTTTCAACGGAGGGCGCAAGGTCCCATGGTGGATCGTAGCGATCGCGATGCTCGGAGCGCCGATGTCCGGTGTGACCTACGTCTCCGTGCCGGGAATGGTCGGTGTAGGAGGCACGGCCATGGGCTACATGCAGATGGTACTCGGATTCTTTGTCGGTTACATCATCATAGCGTTCGTCCTCACTCCTATATTCTTCAAGATGAACATGGTGTCGATCTACCAGTATCTTGACGACCGATTCGGGGTGTCCTCTCACAAGACAGGGGCGTGGTTCTTCTTCATTTCCAAGATTCTGGGCGCAGCTGTCAGGCTATTCCTCGTCTGCGTAACTCTCCAGTTGATGATTTTCGAGCCGCTTGGGCTGCCGTTCATCCTTAATGTGGTCATCTCCATGGCGATTGTGCTTCTCTACACATTTAGGGGTGGAGTGAAGTCCGTAATCTGGACTGACACTTTGAAGACAGTCTGCATGATTGTGTCTATCGTGCTCGCTATCGTCTTCATTGCCAAGGATCTGGGGTTGAGCTTCTCAGGCGTGGTGCAAACGGTTCGTGAGAGTGCATATTCAAAGATGTTCTTCTTCGATGACGTGAATCATCCTGAATATTTCTGGAAACAGTTCCTTGCGGGCGTGTTCACGGTGATTGCCATGACCGGGTTGGATCAGGACATGATGCAGCGAACGCTGAGCAGCCGCAATGCTAAGGACTCGCAGAAGAACCTCATTACCAGCGGATTGTTGCAGATTCCGGTGATATTCCTATTCCTTTGTTTAGGAGTTCTTCTGTACCTGTTCGCTGGCCAGAAGGGCATCTCCGAGGTTGGCGACACACTGTTCCCGGCTGTGGCGACAGGTGGTTATCTGCCAGCCATTGTCGGTGTGCTGTTCGTAATCGGCCTCGTGTCATGCGCGTTCGCGGCGGGAGGTTCGGCTCTGACCGCGCTGACCACGTCATTCACAGTGGACATCATCGGCACCAAGGGAAAGAGCGAGGAGCAGGTAACATCCGTCAGGAAAAAAGTGCACCTATTGATGGCGATTTTGATGGGAGTCGTGATTTTTGTCTTCTATCTACTGAACACGAAATCGGCCATTGATGCCGTCTATAAACTTGCAAGCTACACTTACGGGCCGATCTTGGGAATGTTCGCATTCGGGATATTCACGAAAAAGAAGGTCAACGACAAGTGGGTGCCGTTGGTGGCAATCATTGCACCAATTCTTTGCTTCATTCTTCAGAGCAACTCCGAGAGGTGGTTCGGCGGCTACAAATTCAGTTATGAGCTGCTTCTGTTCAATGCTTTCTTCACGATTTTGGGGCTCTGTCTGTTAATTCAGCGAAAAAAGTCGAATTAATTTTGGCAATTCAGGATAAATCTCTATTTTTGCAGTCCCGTTACGAAGATGCACGGGACATCCATTGAGATATGGTGTAATGGTAGCACTACAGATTCTGGCTCTGTCAGTGAGGGTTCGAATCCTTCTATCTCAACTAAAATCCGGCTTTAGCCGGTTTTACGGCTCTTGCCAGGAATGGCGGGGTAGCTCAGCTGGTTAGAGCGTCGGATTCATAATCCGGAGGTCGTGGGATCATGCCCCACTCCCGCTACAAACAAAGAAACTAATTAGACGATAATGGCGAACGCATTTCACTATTCCATCGGAAGGAAGTTCATTCAGGCTGTCAGCGGAGCTTTTCTCATAATCTTCCTGCTGCTTCACGTGACGATTAACCTGTTCTCCGTCATTGACTCTTTCACCGGCAATTACAACGGACTTGATGGTCTCTTCGAGAAAGGCTGTGAGTTCATGGCACTTCCTATCGTGACCATAATGGTACCAGTACTTGCCCTCGGTTTCATCATCCACATCTTCTATGGATGTTGGCTTACTTGGCAAAACATCAAGGCCCGTGGAGGTTACAAGCGCTACGAGGCCGCAAGCGTCGCTGCCGCCGACTCATGGTCAGCAAAGAATATGTTCGTGCTTGGTATTGTTATTCTCGGTTTCCTTGCGTTCCATCTTACCCACTTCTGGGCAAAGATGCAGCTCGCTATGTTCGTAGGTGCTGAGGAAGGCAATCCTTACGAGCTTCTCAACCTCACATTCGGACGATGGTGGGTGTTGGCGCTGTACCTCGTCTGGTTCGTGGCCATCTGGTTCCACCTTTGCCACGGTTTCTGGAGCATGTTCCAGACTGTTGGTTGGAACAACCAGACTTGGTTCAAGAGATTGAAAGTGATCGGCATCGTGGTCGCCACGCTGATCTGCCTTGGCTTCGCGGCTGTTGGTATCAACGCATTCCTTCAGGCAAACGCATTGATATAGTCAAGGATCTTAATGAAATTTCAAGGGCGACCGATTACGGTTGCCCTTTTTTTGTTATGCTTCCAGCCGGTCGCTGAGCATGTCGAAGCGATTGAGTCTGACAAAATTGATTTACTAATAAACATAAAAAAACGAACAACAAAATGAGACAGAAAAAGTTCTTGCTCCCAGAGAGCGACATCCCGACAGCATGGTTCAACATGCAGGCTGTAATGCCGAACAAACCGTTGCCAATCCTTAATCCGGCCACACACGAGGCCCTGAAATCAGAAGACCTCTATCCTATCTTCTGCAAGGTCTGCGCCGATCAGGAACTCAACACGACTGATGAGTGGATTCCTATTCCGGAGCCAGTCCGCGAGCAATATGCGGGCTACAGATGCACTCCACTCGTAAGAGCCTACGACTTTGAGGCCGCGCTCGGCACCCCGGCACACATCTATTTCAAAAACGAGAGCGTGTCCCCGGCAGGATCGCACAAATTGAACTCGGCCTTGGCACAGGCTTACTACGCCAAGGAGCAGGGCATCACCAACATCACCACCGAGACAGGTGCCGGTCAATGGGGCGGAGCGCTTTCCTACGCGGCAAAGAAATTCGGGTTGGAATGTGCTGTCTACATGGTCAAGGTCAGCTTCTTCCAGAAGCCTTACAGAAGGTCTATCATGCAGACTTTCGGGGCGGACATCACCCCTTCCCCGTCCATGTCCACAAGAGCCGGAAAAGACATCATCACCGCCAATCCTAACGATCAAGGCTCTCTCGGATGCGCGATTTCCGAAGCTATAGAGCTCGCGGTCAGCACTCCGAACTGCAAGTACACGCTCGGATCTGTCCTTAACCACGTCTGCCTGCACCAGACCGTCATCGGTCTGGAGGCCGAGAAGCAGATGGAGTTGGCCGGGGAATACCCTGACATCGTGGTGGCCTGCTTCGGCGGCGGCTCAAACTTCAGCGGAATCGCCTACCCGTTCATGAGGCATAATATTCAGGAAGGGAAAAAGACCCGCTTCATTGCCGCGGAGCCATATTCATGTCCTAAACTCACAAGGGGAAAATTTGAATATGACTTCGGTGACGAGGCCGGCATGACTCCGCTTCTGCCGATGTACACCCTCGGTCATGATTTCAAACCGGCGACCATTCATGCCGGCGGACTCCGCTACCATGGAGCGGGCGTGATCATGTCACAGCTGATGAAGGACGGCTATATGGAAGCTGTGGACATCGAGCAGCTTGACGCGTTCAAGGCCGGAGTCCTTTTCGCACAGACCGAGGGCATAATCCCTGCTCCGGAATCCTGCCATGCGATCGCCGCGACCGTCAATGAGGCACTCAAGTGCAAGGATACCGGCGAGGAGAAGACGATTCTGTTCAACCTTTCCGGACACGGTTTCGTGGACATGAGCGCCTACGACCAGTACTTCTCCGGGGAAATGCAGAACTACCACGTCTCCGACGCCGACCTCGCCAAGTACATCAAGTCCGCGGACGCGCTGAACAAGTAAGCCAAACGTTACCAGGTGCAATCAACAGGACTTGTCTTACTGTTTAGTATGAATAGTCTGCGGCCTGGAATCGAGATTGACAACTTACTAGTTATCAATCATTTACGCTGTTGCCTTTAGGAACACATTACCAAAGGCAACAGCTTATTTTATTAATATTAAGCTTATTACCCTACACTATTTTTCAGCAGAATTAATCCCTGCAAAATTTCTTTCTGCAATCAGCTTTATTTATCTTTGTAAACAGATGAGAAACGACTATGTTCTACAAGCTTATAGAAAGGAAAAGAGACGAATGGCTGAAATCAGGTGGCTGCACGGTAGGAAATCTTACTCGATATATTGAAGAGAAAGGGAAACTTCGTGACGCCCAGATTGAGGCCGTCAAAACGTACTTGTTTCTGAAAATCAAATGTAAGAATAAGCCTCTCTGGCAATTGTTCTCTTCCGGAATGTTCAACAGTGTTGACCTGAGCGAGACCGAACTCACCCAGAAAGCAAGGAGTTTCATGGAAAAGAATCCAGCTGCGCAGGCATTGTATGAATATTCATTGCTGAAAGATAGAAACGGTAAGCAGATAGCACCTGAACTTGAGAAAGAGATTCGCTTCAGACCTGAAAGCATCGACTACGAAAGTGTGTTCAAAAATTTGTTCTATAATGTAAGTTACACTGACTACATTTTCAGCCTTCCGATGGGGGCTGGAAAGACTTTCCTCATGTCAGCGATAATCTACCTGAACCTCTACTTTGCACTCAAAGATCCTGATGCTAAAGAATTCGCGCACAACTTCCTGATCTTGGCGCCCTCAGGTCTGAAATCCTCTATTGTACCCAGCCTCAAACATATCGTTGAGTTTGATCCGACATGGGTGATTCCTGACCCCGCTGCCTCACAAATCAAAAGAATCATCAGTTTCGAGGTGCTGGATGAATCCAAAAGCGCCCGAAAAAGCAACATAACCAGAAATCCCAACGCCCGTAAGATCTGTTCGCACCAACCTTTTGACACATTGATGGGACTTGTAGCCGTGACTAATGCCGAAAAAGTCATACTCAACAAGATGGACAAAGCAGAGGATAGTGGAGTTTTGGACACGATGGACTTGCAGGAAATCAAGCAGGCTAATGAGTTGCGTGAAATCATTGGCCGGATTCCAAACCTGGCTGTCATCATAGATGAGGTCCACCATGCGACAGACGGAGAGATCAAGTTGCGCAAGGTCGTGACGGAATGGGGAAAGCTCAACAGTTTCAACTCAATCCTTGGATTTTCCGGCACACCTTATCTTGAAAAGGCAGAAAATGTGCCTTTGGCCAATGGTTTGTCAATCAAGAACACAGACATCACCAACGTTGTATATCACTATCCATTGATCGAAGGTGTGGGCAATTTTCTCAAACGCCCTATAATCAGATTTGCCGACAACGAGCAGACGGAAATCATCCGGAACGGTGTCACGGACTTCATGAACAGTTACAAAGACACTGAATATCCAAACGGAGCATGCGCCAAATTAGCCATCTACTGCGGCAAGATCGAGAATCTGGAAGAAGTCGTCTATCCGCTTGTGACTCAGATTGTGTCTTCTTTGGGGTTGAATCCGACGGAAGCGATTCTTAAATACCATGGCGGCAACAAGTCCTATCCCGTTCCGGAAGGTTCAGAGGTTTCGTTCTCCACCCTTGACAAGCCATTTTCCAAAGTCAGGGTCGTGCTTCTTGTACAGATAGGCAAAGAAGGCTGGGACTGCAGAAGCCTCACCGGAGTCATACTGCCCCAAAAGGGAGTTTGCCCGACGAATATGGTTCTCCAGACAAGCTGCCGGTGTCTGAGGGAAGTTCAGCACAATGCTGACGAAACAGCCATAATATGGCTGAACAAGTTCAATGCTGACACACTCAACAAGCAGTTGAGACAACAGCAAAACATCACACTTGAAGAGTTTAGAAAAGCTGGAGAAAAGAGCGGACACATCATCAGAAGAGTTTCAAGAATGGATGTGTTGAAACTTCCGGAAATCAGTTACCATCAGCTCAGGATAAGCTACGGCAATGAGGTTGTCCAGAATCAGGCAAACACTCAGGAAAGACTAGAGTCCCCAAACATCCTCGTCAGCGCTGATGCCAGCCTTATTCAGGAACAAGACCTGACTGGAAAGATATTGGATGTTTACAAGGACAATGAAACCTCTGTCGAGCAAACTACGTTCAACGACTGGATTTACAGGATTCACAAGGAAAGTTTTGGCGCGCTTACAATCAACGAACTGTATCGGTACCATGGCAGCCTTGAAAAAATCTTCAAAAGGATAACCATTCCTTATGGGGAATATTCAGCATTAAGCCCTGAATATGACCATGATGCCATCCGCTCGTTGATAAGGCAGGCTTTCGTCCCATCAAGGACTTTGACCGTCCATGAGGAAATTGTGCCGGAAGACGCTAAACTACTTAGAATAGACAACCTTACCGACATTGTTAACGCATCGGATTCTGACATCTACTATCCGGATGCGGAAGCTGTGGAAGAGATTCTGGCCGAAGACAAAAAGCCGGCGCTGCCGGAACTCTCTCCCCAGGAAAAAGCCGCTATGGAACTGTTGGCCAGACGAGGGATTGTGATGTCTGATCTTTCAGAAAAACATCCTGAAAGAAAACAGACCTACCACTACCTTCCTTACCATTTTGACAGCGGATTGGAGAAGGCCGTATTCACGAAAGATCTTCTTCCTCTCATCAAAGAGAAGAAACTTGAGGTCTATTTCAACGGGGACGACACTCTCACAGAATTCAAGATCAACTGCTACAGGAAAAGCGGTGAAAAGTGGGAATATCTCGGCAAATATATTCCTGACTTTCTTATGATCAGCAGAACCACGGAGGGGAATATTCACAAAGTGGCCATCATCGAGACAAAAGGAGAGGGCTTCGCAGCGAAGTTCAACGACCGGAAACACTTCATGGAGGAATATTTCATTCCAAGGAACAACTCTGAGTCCGGCTACGACAAGTTCAGGTTTGTTTACCTTGAGGACACCATGGACAGGGACAGAAGGCTCTCGCTGTTGAACAAGACCATCACAGATTTCTTTAAAGACTAAATATATTGAGAAATGGCAGTCAAATATATTCCATACTACCCGGAACCAATTGAGGGACAGGCTATTCTTGACAATTTCGCAAGGACGCGCAGGGTGTTGAAATACAAGGACAACGGTGAGGTGTTCACACACATCCAGCGTGGGATGCCGCTGTTTGAGGTTGAAAAGATTGAAGAGGTCGGGAGCAATCCTGATGACAATCTTGTGATAAGAGGAGAATGTCTTTCAGCATGCGCCTACCTTAAAGACAAGGGAGAAACAGTGGACCTGGTCTATATTGATCCTCCATTCGCCAGCGGGGCGGACTATTCCAAGAAAGTTTACATCAGACGGAATCCTCAAGTGGCCATAGCAATAAAAAAAGCCGAGGAACAAATACTTGTGAAAGGTTACCAAATGCAAGAGAACGACATTAGGCATGTCGCCGAACCAGAAGCAGAATATTCTGAAATTGCTTTGGACGAACTGAAATCCTTCGAAGAGAAGATGTACGGGGACATCTGGGACAAGGAGCGTTACCTCAACTGGATGTACGAGAATCTGACCGCGATCAAGGCCGTGATGAGTGAGAACGCCAGCATCTACGTGCATCTGGACTGGCACATAGGGCATTATGTGAAGATTCTGATGGATGAGATTTTCGGGGAGGAGAATTTCTCTTCTGAAATCATTTGGAAGAGAACCACGTCTCATGCCCAAAAGGAAGGATTCGCTGTTGTTTACGACTCGATTTACGTCTACACAAAGAACGCAGACGATTACATCTGGCACAGCCAATATACACAGCATTCTGACGAGCATGTAAAGAAGTATTATTCCAATGTTGATGAAAACGGACGGAAATATGCCCTAGATAATTTAACTGCACCTGGCATTGGAGGAGCGCGCTCATTTTTCGGAAAAACCCTTGATCCACCGGCAGGAACACATTGGAGATATTCACAAGAAAACATAGACAAGCTCTGCAAAGAAGGACGAATTGTGATGACCGGCAACAACCGTCCACGCTATAAACGGTATCTTGATGACTTGAAAGGCAGTGTCATCAGTGCTCTTTGGGATGATATTCCCCCTGTAAATTCTCAGGCGCAGGAAAGAGAGGACTACGCCACCCAGAAGCCGGAGGCATTGCTGGAGAGGATCATCAAGGCGAGCAGCGATGAAGGAATGGTCGTGGCGGATTTCTTCGGAGGGAGCGGGGTGACGGCCGCTGTGGCAAACCGCCTCGGAAGACGGTTCATCCACTGCGACATCAACATAAACAGCATCCAGACAGCAAGAGACAGGCTTAAAGCCGCAGGAGCCGGATTCGATGTACTTGAAGTTAAAGACGGAATATCCCTGTTCAGGAACCCAGTCCAGACAATGGACAAACTAAAGAGCTTGATTCCTGGATTCAGAGAGGAGACCGGACTTAACCCTCTTTGGTCAGGAACCATAGAGGATCTGGAATCCGGATGGATGCCAGTACACCTTCCTAATCTTCTGGACAGTTCATCCAGAGTGCTGGACATCAGTTCCATTGCCCCAATCATAAAGGAAGCCATCCCGGAACTCCCGGATGACACCAAAAAGGTAATCGTTTACTACATTGACATCCATGACCGTCATGAGTTAGAAAAGTACATCAAGGAGAGCAACAACACTTTGATTGAGGTTGAACTTAGAGATCTGAAAAGAGTTTTGGATGATGTGGTTGCCGAGGACACAGTCAGATTCAACGTCAAAAAGAGCAAAGATGGAGTCCTGAACATCTGGGAAGTTGACATCCAGTCTTTCCACAGCGACAGAGTCTGGCGGAAGATCGATGAGGTGAACGAGAAGGCAAGGCAGCAGTATCTTGTAGAAGTCTCAAAAGGTAAAAACCTAGAATTCAATCCTATCCTTCTGAGTGAGGAAGGCTTGGAAGCGATTGAGATGCTGAGTCTTGATTGTACCTCAGCAGACAAGTCCGCACCTTGGCATAGTGATTCTGAAATCAAGATCGACAGGCTCGGCTACGTGATAAAGAACGGGAAGAAAACCAGTTCTTTCTGGGACGGGAGCATAACATCCGATGAACGCCCTTTGCGCCTGAAAATCCGTAACATCTGCGGAGACGAAAGCATTTTTCTGTCTCCCCAGTAGTCTTTTCCCAAGCCACGAAGGGTCTCTGTTCTGAATTTTGGTAACGTGCAAAATTCAGGTTAGAGGACCTTCGGGGCTTTGCCTAAGCGACTGGGACCCGGAATAATCAGTGGCAGATAACGTTTTGATTTTCAATCAAAAGAACAATGTCATGGTATAGAAATCAGCACTAGAGCTTAATTCATTTTACTCATTTTCAGACACTTAAGTACCACATAAAAAAACTTAGATCGGGAGGGTTTTCTGGCGGAGCCAGGTGGCGACTTCCTGGTAGAGGCGTGGGGATAGGGTGCGGTAAACTCGCTCGTTGTAGGCATTGAGCCATTCGATTTCGGAGCGGTCGAGGAGGTCTTTCAGCAGAATGGAGGTGTCGAAATGACAGAGGGTCAACGGCTCAAAACGAAGCCAGTGGCCGAAATCATTTTCACCTGCATCGACACAAAGAATAAGGTTCTCGTGACGGATGCCGAATTTGCCTTCCCGGTATATTCCCGGCTCGTCACTGGTGATCATTCCCGGAAGAATGGCCTGACGGTTGAAGTTCTGGCGAATATCCTGCGGCCCTTCGTGGACATTAAGATAGAACCCGACACCGTGACCGGTTCCGTGGCCGAAATTGCGTTTGGCGTTCCAAAGCGGCTCACGGGCAAGGACATCCAGCTGGCAGCCGGCCGTCCCTTTAGGGAAAACAGCCTTGGACAAGGCGATATGGCCTTTCAAGACCAATGTGTAGTCCTCCTTCTCCAGTTGCGAGCAAGGCCCTAGCGGAATTGTTCTGGTGATGTCGGTGGTTCCGAACAGGTACTGCCCTCCGGAATCGCAAAGGTAAAGCCCCTCAGCGTAAATCTCTGCCGATCCTTCCTCTGGTGTGACGTAGTGCGGCAAGGCAGCGTTCGGGCCGTAAGCGGAGATTGTCTCGAAACTCTCGCCACGGAAGCCTTCGATTTCAGAACGAAGCTCGTGCAACTTGAGAGAGGCTTCATATTCATTGATCGCATCTCCCGCCTCGACAGATGTCTGCAACCAGTGGAGGAAGCGCTCCATGGCGATGCCGTCCTCAAGGTGCGCCTCCTTCATACCGGAGATCTCCACATCGTTCTTGACGGATTTGCGCAATCCGACCGGGGAGGTGCCGAAGACGATAGACTGTGGCGAATTGTCTTTCAAAATACTGTACAGATTGTAGTTCAAAGTCGTCGGATCAACAAACAGGGTCACGATGTAACTGCCGTCAACAAGGTTTGAAAGAGCGGTCTCCACATCGGAATATTCCTGAATGTTCACTCCGTCCGCGATCAGCTCGTGGAAACTGTCCTCGGTCTCGTCATCCTCATCAGGTGTTGGACCTTTACGCGCGAACCAAAGCACATTATCCTGAGTGACAAGCAAGTACGACATCACAACAGGGTTGTAAGCCACATCTTGTCCACGGACATTCAACATCCAGGCAATCTCGTCCAAAGCCGTGAGAAGAATCGCATCGTAGCCTTTTTCCGCCAGCCATTTACGCAGCCAACGGATTTTCTGCTCCCTTGACCAGCCGACCTGCTCCGGGCCAAGCGTAATGATTGGAGTCTGAGGAATCTCCGGACGGTCTGTCCACAGGACTTCCAGCATGTCAGGGACGTTGACAAAGCGGACTTTCTCCCCGACCACTTCCTGAATGTCCCTCACGGAAGAAGCTGTCATGCAAAGCCCGTCAACCGCTACGCAGACTTCGTCAAAATCCGCAAAATGTCCGGCAAGCCATTCAGGAATAAGCACTTGACCAGGAACACGTGTCTTATGCAGCTCAGCTCCGGCCTCCGGAAGCTGCTTCGAAGCCTGGATGAAATAACGTGTGTCCGTCCAAAGCCCGACATGGTCCTCAGTGATGACCAAATCTCCTTCTCCCGTGTAGCCGGAAAGCCAAGCCACCTGATGCCAGCGCGGTGCGGAATATTCACTGTTGTGCGGGTCATTCCCCGTCACGATGACAGCGTCCCACCCCTTCGAGCGCATCATCGCCCGAACCGACTCAATCCTTTCCTTGAATATGCTCATCCGCTGAATCTGATTTATTTACGAATACAATAGAATGCATATGACGACAGACTATATTCTATACGGCGAAACAAAGTCCGACAATCATTTGAATAACCTGCGCTTGAACATTCTTACGGCCAGCAAAAGCAACTTTTCGACCGGAACAAACGCCGAAAGACCTCTCAAGCCGGAGAACAGCAGGTTGGACGGGGTAAACGCTTCCTTGACATCGGACAGGGACTCAAGCAGAAGGAACCTTCTACGCTCCAAACGCTCCCGAACATCTTTCTGAGCCGACTCAAGCTCATCCATTGTCTTGATTTCAGAGTATCGCATAGCCTATTTGTCTTCGTCAAAAAACAGTTTGATGAACATCGGGATGAAAGTGTTGCGGAACAGCCTCTTTCTCAGCAGGATAACAATCGCCAAAATTACAGCGAACACTGCGGCCACAATTCCGGCCCCGGCAGCATAACTGCCTATCATCTCCCCTATCCACATCACCCCTCCGATGGCCACAGCCGTCAGGATGACAGACACGATAAAGAGGACAAGAAGCATGTAGAGCAACTTGCCAAGCGTAAGGGAAAGCCCTTTGGCCGTTCTCAATTTAAGGTCATCAATCCTGGCCTCGGCATAATCCACAGTGGACTTGCCAAGGTTCTCTAAAGGTTTCGTGAACTCACTCATCATCAAGCGTTTTCGGATCGTTTTTCGGCATATTCAATGTCTTTCTGAATGGCACTTTCGAGTTTTTCCAAACGCTCGAAAATCTTCATCCTGACATCGTCCTTCAAGTCTTCCGCCTGATCCTGCAACTCTGCTTTAAGGTCATTAAGTTCCATTCTGGCAAGCCTGGCCCGTGCCTTGGCCGAATCCGCCGCGTCACCGACTGTTTCCTTTATCTTTCTGCGTGTCACCTCGCCCTTCTCCGGAGCGAACAACAGTCCAAGAGTCAGCCCGGCAGCCGCTCCTGCGACAAAAGCAAGTAATGATTCCCCTTTCATAACATTCGATTTTCACAAATATAAGCCTTACCTATCAGAAATCCAATCGGTTTAGCACGATTATGTCAAAGCAGCGGATCTACTTCGTGCGCCAAATCGACCTATTCACGAACAAATGGCTCTGGTTTATGACTTCGTGCGCAAGATGGACTGTATTACTCACGGAAACCGAAAATTTATTTCCGGACCGGAGAGCACTGGACTCCGAGGAGCTTCAGTGCGGAGACGAGCTCGGTGGTGACAGCCACTCTGTATTTTGTGGAATGGAACTCGATCTTGTACTTGGTCTGCGGATCGTAAAGGTACATCTTCAGAGGTACGGTCCCCCTGTTTGCCTGAATCAGAGAGACGAGATCCTTGCGGAACTTTTCTGTGAGCATAGGAGTGGTGATGCTGATGGAAAATGCGTTCAGCATCGTCTCGTTGACGTTACCCAAAAGCATTATCTTCTTCACTCTGAAAGCGTAAGGTGAAGTCTTGCCTTGGGCGCGCTCCTCAGGCTTGATGAAATATTTCTCTTCGATGTCACCCTCGATGTAAAGGCTCTCGTGAGGCTTCATGTAGCTCATGAAAGCCTCGTGGTCACGTCCGAAAAGTGCCAGTTCATAAGCTCCGCTATAGTCCTCCAACTTTGTCTTGGAATACGGTTTGCCAGTCTTCGTGGTCAACGTGCTGTACTCGGTCACCAAGCCAGCGATCGCGACTTTCATCTTCTTTTTTGAAGCCTCACACTCCGCTACCTGATTGTTTAAGTTAGCAAGTTCACAATTTGTAAAGCTTTCTATTTCAAACGCATACTTGTCCAAAGGATGCGAGGAGATGTACATCCCGACATATTCCTTTTCCTTCTGCAGCCACTCGAATTCATCGTCCGCCCCGACCATTTCGGGAATATCAGGCCTTACCGGCTTCATCTCCTCCACCTCGCCGAAAAGAGACGCGGCGGAGTTTGCGGCGTCCTGGCTGTAAAGGTTGGCATATCTCGCAAGCTCGTCAATGAACAGGTTGCCGCTGCGGCAAGGCAGGAAGAACTGCCTGCGCCGGATGCCGAAGGAATCGAAACCTCCTGAATATACAAGGCACTCTATCGCCTTTCTGCCCAGCGAGTTGCCAAGTCTCTCAACAAAGTCGAATATGTCCGCGTAGGTTCCATTGGCGGTTCTGTCCGCAATGATTGCCTCCGCTACATTGGAACCGAAACTCCTGATTCCTTTCAGTCCGAAACGGATGTTGCCCTCTTTATTTACGGTAAAGTGTGAATATGATTCATTCACATCCGGATTCAACACTTTGATTTTATGAACCTTACAGTCCGTCAGGATCTTCTTGATCTCCGGCATGTTAGACAGGTTGCAGGAGAGGTTGGCGGCGAAGAACTCGGCCGGATAGTGGCACTTCAGCCAGCCGGTCTGGTAGGACACCCAAGCATAGCAGGTCGCGTGGGACTTGTTGAAGGCGTACTGTGCGAACTTCTCCCAGTCCTTCCAGATCTTGTCGAGCATCTTCTCCGGATGTCCGTTGGCCTTACCGCCCTCCATGAACTTGTCCTTGAGCTCGTTCAGGATGGCAATCTGCTTCTTGCCCATCGCCTTACGGAGCTTGTCCGCCTGGCCCTTCGTGAATCCGGCCAGTTTCTGGGAAAGAAGCATCACCTGCTCCTGATAGACCGTGACACCGTAGGTGTCCTTGAGGAATTCCTCCATCTCCGGGAGGTCATATTCAATAGGCTTCAGGCCCAGTTTTCTGTCCACGAAGTCAGGGATATAGTCCATTGGCCCCGGCCTGTAAAGCGCGTTCATCGCAATGAGGTCCTCGAAACGCTCCGGGTGCAGCCTCTGGAGCCAGGTCTTCATGCCCTCGGACTCAAACTGGAAGACGCTGTCCGTGTCGCCGTGGCCATAGAGTTCGTAAGTCGGCTTGTCGTCAATCGGAATCGCCTCGATGTCGATGTCAGTGCCGAAGCGCAACTTGATGTTGTCAAGGCACTTGTGGATGATGGACAGGGTGTTGAGCCCCAAGAAGTCCATCTTGAGCATTCCGACCTCCTCGATGTAGTGGCCATCGTACTGCGAAGTCCAGACATATTGCCCTGTCTCCTTGTCCATCGAGAGGCAGATAGGAATATAATCGGTCAGGTTGCCTCGTCCGATGATCGTGGCGCAGGCGTGCATTCCGACCTGACGGATGCAGCCCTCCAGTTGCAGGGCGAATTTCAGGACCTCCTTGACCTGCGGTGTGCCGTTCTCCAGTTCCTCCTTGAACTCAGGCACAAGCCGGTAGCAGTTCTTGAGGGTGATCTTGACATCCGTGTCCTCCATTCCCCTCTGGTAGGTCTTCTTGATAGTCTTCTTCTGACCGGGATTGTCAGGATCATCTACCTCAACGTCCTTTTCCACCACCTTGAATCCCGGCCTCAGATCATCCAGTTTCGGGTTGTAGAGATATTCCTTCTCCACCTTCTCGCTGAGGCGGTCCGGCACCATTCCTGAAAGGCGGTTGGACTCGTCAATCGACAGGTCGTGGATTCGGGCCACGTCCTTTATGGCTCCCTTGGCGAGCATCGTGCCGAAGGTGATCACGCGGGAAACGTGATCCTTACCGTAGGAGTCCTCGACATATTTATGGGCAAGGGACAGGTCCTCGAAATCCACGTCAATATCCGGCATCGAGATTCGGTCCGGATTCAGGAAACGCTCGAACAGGAGCTGGTATTTGATCGGATCCAAGTTAGTGATTCCCAAGCAGTAGGCCACCACGGATCCCGCAGCGGAGCCACGGCCAGGACCGACCATGCTCCCCTTCGCCCTTGAAGCCGCGATGTAGTCCTGCACGATCAGGAAGTAGTCCGGGAAGCCCATACGGCAGATGGTCTTGAGCTCAAAGTCGATTCGCTCGGCCTGCTCCGCGTTAAGCGTGTCACCGTAGCGTTTTTTGGCTCCCTCGTAGGTTATATGGCAGAGATAGGCCACCGACTTGCAGAACTCATCGCCCCGGTAATTGCCCTTCTTGTCGCACTTGCCGACCTCGATGACATCCTTGTACATCTCCAGATAGTTGTCCAGATCGTCAAGGAAGGCCTGGTCAATCTGGTACTTTGGAAGCACGTGGTCACGGTCGATCTGATATTCCTCAACCTTTGAGGCTATCTCAAGGGTGTTCTCCAGCACCTCAGGATGACCTGGGAACAGAGCGGCCATCTCCTCCTCGCTCTTGAGGTACTCCTGCTGGGTGTAGTGGAGGCGCGGCTCCTCGTTGATCTTCTTGCCGGTGTTCAGGCAGATAAGGTGGTCGTGCGCAGGGCCGTCCTCCTTGTTGACGAAGTGGACGTCGTTGGTCGCCACAACCTTGACTCCCATCTCCTTAGCAAGCTGGAATATTCCCTCATTGCTGATCTTTTGCTCATCGTAAACCTCCAGAGAAAGCCCTGGAACCTCTGTCTTGTGGAGCATCACCTCAAGGTAGTAATCATCCCCGAAGACATTCCTGTGCCACTCTATCGCCTTTCTCGCCTCGTCCATCTTGCCGGCAACGATGTTCTTCGGGATCTCGCCCGCAAGGCAGGCGGAGCAGCAGATCAGGTTCTCGTGGTACTTCTCTATGATCTCGTGCGAGACCCTAGGTTTGCCGTAGTAAAGACCCTCGATGTGTCCAAGGGACACGATCTTCATCAGATTCTTGTACCCTTCGAAGTTCTTGGCCAGCAGGATGAGGTGGTAATATGACCGGTGCTCGCTGTCCTTGAGCTTCGGGTCGTAGTGGCGTGTCACATAGACCTCGCACCCGATGATAGGCTTGACCTTGAAATGTCCGGTCGCCTTGTCCACATGCTTGTTCGCGAACTTGAAGAACTCCTTGACTCCGTACATGTTACCATGGTCTGTAATGGCCAGGGCAGGCATTCCCATCTCCTCGGCCCTGTCAAACAGAGTCGAGATTGTGGAGAAACCGTCAAGAATCGAGTATTGCGTGTGGACGTGAAGGTGAACAAAGGCCATGGCGACAAGTCAATTTTCAATCATCAAAACAAATCTGCACGGCATCGATTTTCCCTTCCGGCATCCGGCAGATTGTGACAGTACAAAGATACCGAAAAACCCTATCCCCGCAAAGCAGCCCTCCCCGAAAAGTTATCAACACTCCGGAAAAAGTCCCGATTCAGCCCCTCAAAACTCGGAATAATTCCCGACAGGATTCCAGCATGCGACTTCAAGGACTCGCGGCTTTGATGTCCTTGCCCTTCCCGAGTGCATTCTTGATAGCATCGATTTTCCCGGTAATCTCTTCTTCCGGCACAACGTTACCGTCGGTGGCATATTCATCCAGCAACTCCGTGTGGGTGTCCGAGATGTAGACTATTCTCATATTCATCCATAATCTTTTCGCAAAGATAGGCCACCAAGTTGCCATTTTGCGGCAGTGGCGAGTATCGATGCGGTTTCTGCGTATAAATATTACGAAACGCCTTCAGCCGCCCACTTTTCAAAAAGTGATTATATCCAAAATATTCGCTTTTTCAAAAGTGTTTTTGTATATTTGTAAAAATATCGGCACAATCATGCAAAGTTCTGACATACAGCCATTGGTGAACTACTACCACCAGAAGATTAAACGAGTGAATCTTAAATTTAAAAGATACCTTTTTAACCAAATCAACTGGGGCGCCAGAATTATCGGGATAAAGGGTGCCAGAGGCGTTGGGAAAACCACGCTTCTTCTTCAACGGATATTGGAAAAATACAAGAACATCGACGATACGTTTTACATCACGCTGGATCATCTTTGGTTCAGAAACCATTCCCTTGAAGAACTGGTCGAATACCTTTATACCCACGGTATCACGGAAATCTACATTGACGAAGTACACAAGTATAAGGATTGGAGTCAGTCTCTGAAAACTTTCTACGACGAGTTCGCAGACTTGAGAATTGTATACACCGGTTCATCTATGCTTGAGATAGAAAAGTCAAGCACTGACCTTGCAAGGAGGCAGACACCCTACCGCCTCGACGGACTGTCTTTCAGGGAATATCTTAAATACACGGGGACCCTTGAATATGAGCCGCTGCAACTCTCGGACATCATTCAGAACCATGTCTCGATAGCCATGGACATCTGCGGAAAGACAAAGGTTCTCAAGATGTTTGACAAGTACCTGAAAATAGGATATTATCCTTACTTCACAGATGCGAAGAATGATTTCCTTATAAGGTTGGCGGAGACCGCCAAACTGGTGATAGAAAACGATTTGCCGGCAGTTCTTGATGTGAATTACGCGACTATAGAAAAGACACAGAGACTTCTTATGATTATCGCAGAACATGTACCACTGCAACCGACCACCGAGAAGCTAGCATCCGCGATAAACTCGACACGTGACTCGTGTCTGAAAATGATGTATCTGCTTGACAAGGCCGCCATATTACGACTCCTCACCACCGAGATGAAGAGTTACAAAAGGCTTGTGAATCCGGATATAATCTATCTTGACAACACAAATCTGATGTACGCTCTCGGCTCCAGCGTCAATGAGGGCAATCTCCGAGAAACTTTTTTCTTCAACCAAGTCGGCAACACCCACGATGTCCGCTCTAGTCACGCCGGAGATTTTCTGATAGACGGAAAGCTGAGAGTGGAAGTAGGAGGCCCTTCTAAAGACTTCTCACAAATAGCCGACATTCCAGACAGTTTCCTCGCCATAGACGGTATTGAGACAGGTTACGGAGCAAGAATCCCACTTTGGCTGTTCGGTTTTTTGTATTAGAATGTATTGAAAGAATCTCACCCTGCCCAAAACTCACGTTTAACCTTTGAAAATTAATTACTTAAGTCATTTTAGGCCGCATACTATTCTGGAACAGCTATCCATCCAACTGTTCCAGTCTGTGGCTGACATTAAACTATTTCATATTCATTTTGCATGTCACTAATTCTCTTATCAAGCTGATTAATAAGTTGTTCTTTAGTTTCTATATCATTAATTGAGAAATAATAACCTTGAGGATCATGAGGATTCTGTATTTTGTCATCAAAATTTTCCGTCATCATACAAACAGTATTGTTTGGATACAGTGTGAAATAATGCAAAGAATACTTAAAATGAATATAGAAAGACGGTATATGACCGAATGTCCTATCTAGCAAACCGGGATGTATTTTAAATAAATCTGATCTCAGAAGATCACAGAATAATTCCCGATTTCAATAGGCAAAAATACGGAAAAAGTCCCGATTTAGCCCCTCTAAAACTCGGAATAATTCCCGATAGCATTTGTTATTCAATTGATTTATTGTATATTCGCATATATATTTTGTACAAAGAGTATGCTATACAGAAAATTCGCATCACGTCTGGAAGAATTTCTACGGAACGAACCTCATAAGATAATGCTTGTCAATGGAGCCAGGCAGATAGGCAAATCGTACCTGATAAGGTATGTCGGCAACAAGCTTTTCAAGAATTATGTGGAGATAAACCTGAAAGCAGACAAGGAGGGTCCCCGGATATTCGCGTCTGTCCGCAGCATAGAGGAGTTTTTCCTGCAATTGGGCGCGATTGCCGGGAACAAATTAGGCAGCCGGGACAACACGATTGTCTTTCTTGATGAGATTCAAAATTATCCGCACCTGATGACAATGCTCAAATTCCTGAACGAGGACGGCAGATACAGGTACATCGCCAGCGGTTCGGAATTAGGTATGGCATTGGCGCAAACTCCATCTGTGCCTATCGGCAGTATAGCAATTGAGCAGATGTACCCGTTGGACTTTGAGGAATTTCTTCTGGCGATGGGATGCGGCCAGGAAACAATTGATGGGATACGAGAATATTTCAACGATAGAAAGCCGCTGAACGATTCCCTGCACAACTATATGCTCCAGCAGTTCAAGATCTATCTTCTGGTGGGAGGAATGCCGGATGCCATCAACAAGTTCATAGGAAGCAGGAACATCGCCCAAGTCAGGAAGATCCAACGTGACATCCACGCCTTGTACAAGTTGGACGCATCGCAATACGATGACGAGAAGAAACTGGTCATACGCAAGATCTACGACATGATTCCGTCCAACATGGAGAACAAGAAGAAACGTATCATCGTGAAGAACATCGAGCAGACCGCCGGCCACAAGCAGTTCAGCGACTACTCAGACGAGTTTGACTATCTGGTCAATTCCGGTGTCGCCCTCTCGGCCCAAGCCATCAGCAATCCTAAGTTCCCGCTGAAGGAATCCGAGAGCAAGAACCTTATCAAACTATATCTCAGCGATGTAGGAATATTAACCGATATCCTATACAGGACTAACATCAATGCTGTGCTTGGAGATGAACGCAGCGTCAATCTCGGTTCAGTCTATGAGTCCGTCGTGGCGCAGGAACTCCACGCACACGGATTCACCCTGCACTACTATGACAACAAGCAGCGTGGTAAGGTTGATTTCCTGATTGATGACTATGACAATCTCACAGTCCTTCCGGTCGAGGTCAAATCCGGTAAGGACTACAAGGTCCACAGTGCTCTGGACACCTTCCTTGACACCCCCGACTACCACATCAAAAACGCCATCGTTCTAAGCAACGAACAGAATGTCCACAAGGAGCGCGGAATCACCTACCTCCCCATCTACTACGTGATGTTCCTCAAGCAAGACAACACCCCGGAAGAAGACCTCGTCATCCCTGAGCCGACCCTGCCATAGAATTCACAATAAATGGCAATATAACAAGGATTCGCTTTCAGCCTAAACTCAAAGCGCATTCCTCATATACATTATTGCAACTTCTCTTTTTTATGCCCCATCGGGTTCATCTCCTGCTGGGAGTTTGACCGCCAGATCTACATCGAGCATCTTGCCGTTGACACAACGCTGAGGGGGGAAGGGCTACGGCTCACGGATGCTTGGCTCTTTCATCGCCTCGACACCGAAAACCGTCATTCTGGAGATAGACCCGATCGTGGACGATACCTCAAGGGCCAGGCTGAGATTCTATGAAAGATGCGGATTCCGGCAGAACGGATTCCGGCACAGACATCCGGCCTACCGTGAGGATTATCAGCCTCACCCACTTGTCGTTCTGTCTTCCGGACGGCAGATAACCCCAGACGAGTACGAGGAATTTTTCCGGAACCTGAAAGAAACCGTAATGAAAGCCCCATCACCGGGTGCTGAATAGCCATATTTGCACCCAAAAGGCTATTAATAATCCATTCCGGGTGCAAAACAGGGCTTTTCGCACCCGGAAACAAAATATTCATAGATTATAAGGACTATAAAGTACAAGACAAGCAATTCGCTTCTGATCATACTGGCTTCGATTCTGCTGGTGCTGCTGTGCCTGCTGATCGTGTGCACGTTCCGCACGGGCGAGGAGGCGACCGTGGGGATCTTCTCGCTTCGCCAGTCAGATAGCACCGCTATCCTCTTTGGAAGAAACAGTCGAACCTTAAGTTTTTCACTCTCAACCCAGCGCACAAACCGAGAGCAATCGAACTTGTTCGGATTGCCGAGGTGAGCCACAGGGAAAAGACTGATTTTGAAGGTGATTCTTTTTACTGCCATATTTTTTCAGTAAAAAGAATTATCTTTTTGCCATGGCAAAAAATTATTTCAAAAGATACATCTGGCTGGTTGATCTGATCAACCGGAGAGGGTCGATCTCGTTCAGGGAGATCAGCGACGCATGGAGACGCAGCCCGCTGAACGAAACCGGTGACCCGTTGTCGGAAAGGACGTTCTTCAACCATAAGGACGCCATCGCAGGAATGTTCGGAATAGAGATTCTTAACGACAGAAGTCTCGGATTCTACATAGGGCACTCGAACGTCGGGAACGATGACACGGGCGACTGGATGCTCCACGCTCTGTGCATGAACAATGTGCTTCAGGAGAACTCGGACATGAAGGACAGGATCCTTGTGGAGAAGATTCCGTCAAGCGAGAAGTTCCTGACCGAGGTCATCAGCGCGATGCGTGACTCGAAGGTGATCAGCCTCTGCTACCAGAGCTTCAGACACCCTGAGCCGCACTGCTTCAATATTAAGCCCTTCTGCGTCAAGTATTTCAAGCAGAGGTGGTACCTGCTCGGCGACAGCGACTTGGGTTTACGGATATATTCATTGGATCGCTTCGTGGACATGGAGGAACTGGAGGAAAGGTTCGAGCTTCCGAAGGACTTCGATGCGGAGGAATATTTCCGGAACTACTTCGGTGTCATTGTCGGGGAGACTCCGGAGGATGTCAGGATACGTGTAGTGCCAGACCAGGTCAAGTACTTCAGGACGCTGCCGCTGCACGGGTCACAAAAAGAGACGGTGCAGGAAGACGGAAGTTCGGTCTT
>DJQB01000031.1:33337-37611 GCA_002439875.1 Bacteroidales bacterium UBA6397 | reverse complement strand
AACCTCACCAAGGAACAGGCTGTCTCAGTCGAGCAGCACGAGCGGGAATGGAACGAAATCTTCGACGGGATCCATGAATATGTCGACGCGTGCGCCTTCCAGGATGGCCACATAGACTACGATGAGCTGGACGCGTTCTTCACTGTCAACAAGAAGCTTGCGGACAAGTACGGGATGCAGTGCTGGACAAACGCTGAAAGCTTCGACCGCGACATGCCGATCAGATTCCTGCCGATCAAGTTCGACAAATTGAGAATGAAGCTGGAAGCCGCCAAACGTTGCGGCTACGACAAGGCGATCACATTCGAGTTCTCACACTTCATGAGCCCTCAGTCCGCCTACCTTCAGGCCGGACATCTTTACGACAGGTACATGGAATATTTTGACAAACAATAAGCGATGGACAAAAGCATAAACATGGGCCGGGTCGTGTTCCTGGCCTTGGTCGCAGCAATAGGAGGAATCCTGTTCGGCTACGACACGGCAGTGATCTCCGGCACGACTGAAATCGTCAAGAACCAGTTCCGGTTGACGACAATAGCCGAAGGCTGGTACGTTGGCTGCGCCCTGATCGGTTCGATACTCGGTGTGATGATTGCCGGAATGATGAGCGACAACTATGGAAGAAAGAGGACGATGATCTTCTCCGCGTTGTTGTTCAGCATCTCAGCGATAGGCTGCGCTGTCTGCCAGGATTTCAACCAATTGGTTTTCTTTAGAATCATAGGAGGATTCGGAATAGGAATAGTCTCCATCGTCTCACCAATTTACATCTCCGAAATCGCTCCGGCACAGAAAAGAGGCACCCTCGTGTCGCTCTACCAGTTAGCAATCACGATAGGCTTCCTTATGGCCTACCTGATCAACTACTTCGTGCTAAAAGACGCTGATGTAAACTCCACATCCACAAGCCTTTGGACAAGAATATTCAATTCTGAGTACTGGAGGGGGATGCTGGGCTACGAGACAATCCCAGACCTGCTGTTCCTCATCGTGATATTCTTCATCCCGGAGAGCCCGCGCTGGCTGATTACCAAGCACAGAGACGGCAAGGCCGCTAAGATTCTCGCCAGAATATTCAATTCGCAGGAAGAAGTAAGTAGACAGATCAAGCAAACCAAGGCCTCCATCGCTGGAGAGACCAAGTCCGAGTGGAAGACCCTTCTGGAGCCGGGAATATTCAAGGCCGTCCTCATCGGTTGTGCCATCGCCATCCTCGGACAGTTCATGGGCGTGAACGCGGTGCTTTACTACGGCCCTAAGATATTCAGTGACGCAGGTTTGTCCGGGGAGGGTTCGATGTTCTCGACGGTTCTGGTCGGGGTTGTGAATATGCTCACGACGGTCATCGCCCTGCTCATCATCGACAAGGTAGGCCGCAAGCAGCTGGTTTATTGGGGCGTGTCAGGAATGATTTTCTGCCTGCTGATGATCGGCTTGTACTTCTGCCTCGGCACCGCTCTTCCGACATGGTTCCTGTTGACGTTCTTCCTTCTGTACGTTTTCTGCACCGCTATTTCCATAAGCGCGGTTGTGTTCGTACTCTTGTCTGAGATGTACCCGAACAGGGTGCGCGGACTCGCAATGAGCATCGCGGGGCTGGCTCTTTGGATCGGGACCTACCTGATCGGTCAGCTGACCCCTTGGATGCTTGAGACACTCACTCCAGCGGGCACCTTCTTCCTGTTCGCGGCCATGTGCATCCCTTACCTTCTCATAATGTGGAGACTGGTTCCGGAAACGACCGGCAAGACGTTGGAAGAAATCGAAGAATACTGGACAAAAGGTAAATAAGCAAAGAATGGTCAAATATTTCAGCGACAATCTGTCAGAGAAGAGTTCCATAATCAAGCAACGGATGCTTGAGCTCTGCATGAACTCAGGCGATTTCAGTATCGCTGATTTTGCTCGAGAACTGAATTGCAGCGTTCCGACTACCATGAAGATAGTCGGAGAGTTGATTGACGATGGCTGGCTGGAGGATCTTGGGAAAAAAGGCTCGGCCAGTGGCCGCAGGCCAAGCATATTCGGGCTCAATCCTGATGCCGGTTTCTTTGTCGGAGTGGATCTGGAAAGGAACCACGCCAACATCATGACGATGGATTTCAAGGGACAGACCCTGTCCTACGACGAGGATGTAGAGTTCACCTTACGGAACACTGAGGATTCTTGCCGGCAGCTCTGCACACTCATCCGTAAATCCCTTGAGAGCAATGGATTGAGCACCGAACGCATGCTTGCGTGCAATGTCGGTCTCACAGGACGGGTCAACACGACCTCCGGCTACAGTTTCACGTATTTCATCAACGAGGACAAGCCCTTGAGCACCATCCTGGAGGAAGGCCTTGGGGTTCCGGTGGCCCTTGACAATGACTCAAGGGCAATGACTTACGGAGAGTTCCGCAGCGGGATCGCCAACGGGGAGAAAAACGTGCTTTTCATCAATGTCGGATGGGGCCTGGGAATGGGGATGATCCTGAACGGAGACCTGTACTATGGAAAATCGGGCTATTCCGGAGAGTTCGGACATTTTCCGTTTTTGGACAACGGGCAGATCTGTCGCTGCGGAAAGGTCGGCTGCATGGAGACAGGGGCCTCCGGCTCAGCTCTTCAACGGATTGTGACCGAAAAACTTGAGGTAGGCTGTCCGTCAATGCTGACCGAGAAGTTCAAGACAGGCAAGGAGCTTACTCTCAACGATTTGCTCGGAGCGGTTGAGGACGAGGATGTCGTTGCGATTGATGCAATGGGAGAGATCGGGACAACTCTCGGAAGAGGCATTGCCGGCCTTATCAACCTGTACAATCCGGAGATGGTGGTCATCGGGGGGAAACTGATGGTAGGTGGAGACTACCTCATGCTGCCGATCCGTGCTGCCATCAAGAAATATTCCTTGAACATAGTGAGCAAGGACACGACCATCGTCTTCTCCAAACTTGGCCGCAAAGCCGGCGCGCTCGGATGCTGCATGCTGGCACGAACGAGATTTTTAGGCCTGATGTAAACGTCAACTTTTGAAATGAACTAAATGAACCCAAACAGCTTTGAAAAGAAAAATAAAAACACTATATTTGCAAAAATTTTGCTCTTGACCCAGAGTCGAAGATTAAAGTTTCGCGAATAACGTACACTTAATCATTGAAAACGACCTGAAAAAACAGTTGAGACTTGAGCGAAGACATGTACCACGATGGTGTCGCTTAGAAACATAACAGGATCAATATTATTTGGCATTCCGAGGTTTGAGGTAGGCCTTGGGAGAGATTTCTGTTATGTGCAATCTATGGGGGGGGGTATAACCATCTAACAATCAACATACTACAATATAGCGAGGAGAATAAGTCGTCTTATTCTCCGGTTTTTCTGTGTTCCAATTCAAGCAAAGCATTACAACATGAGACACGAAACCCCAAGGCTCTCTTATCGGTATTTTGAAACATAAGGATTGAGAATATGAACAATTACCCAACACATATCAGACACTCCATGCGTTTATTAGTCGGATTGGCGCTGACACTGCTCCTTTCGTCAATGTTGAGCCCGTCAGCAAAGGCGCAGACCGCAGCAGTCAAGACCAACATCGTCCATGATGCCACAACGACACTTAACGCAGGGATTGAGTTCAAGCTCGCCCCACGCTGGACAGTTGATCTGTCTGGAGACCTAAATCCTTGGACGTTCTCTGGTGACAAAAAATTCAAGCATTGGCTTCTTCAACCAGAGCTAAGACTTTGGACATGCGATGCTTGGGCTGGTCATTTTTTCGGCCTCCATGCGCTTGGTGGTCAGTTCAACGTCGGAGGGTTCGACATCAATGCCAATCTCCTCGGTACTGACTGGAGCCTTCTCAAGGACCATCGCTATCAAGGATGGATGGCAGGTGCCGGATTAGCTTACGGCTATTCATGGATTCTTGGGCAACGATGGAACCTTGAAACAGAGATTGGTGCGGGGTGGGTTCATGCGTGGTACGACACATTCCGTTGCGCTGGATGTGGAAAGAAGATAGCGGAAGACGACCAACATGACTATTTCGGTGTCACCAAATTGTCAGTAAGCCTTGTGTATCTGTTCTAAACATCAATGGCCATGAAAAGAGAAATTATATTCAGAATATTTTGCTTCGGTGTGACCTTCCTTTGCGGCACCGCTTTGACTGCCGCGTTCGGACAAGAGGCCGATGCCTCACGGAAAGGCGACGGGGGCACCGGAATTGAAGGTGTGACCACACAAAGCGCGACAGTGAAACGCGATGGATCCAACGTCTTGATTGA
>DJQB01000031.1:0-33255 GCA_002439875.1 Bacteroidales bacterium UBA6397 | reverse complement strand
CCTTATCTTGTGAACGGGGAGGACTCCCTTGCTCTACCTTCCGTGGGAGTGTACGGTCGCCAACGCTACTACTATTATTTCCGTAAGGACAAGGACAAGATGATCTCCGGAGAAGATGAGACCACCCTGACAAGCGGCTCAAACGCCGAGGTGATTCCGTACCGCGCCACAGTTTCCTACGCAGACTGGATGAACAACAGCCGCCTTGTCCTTGGACGCAGAGACTATTCCTGCTGCGAAAGGATTCTTGGGGACCAATGTTCGGAGATACTCTCCGGAGTGCTTTGGGTTCCGGATGTTCCGAGACTGCTCTATGTCAGCCCAAAGGGCGAGAAGACCAAGACGAGAAGTCTCAGCGGAACCGCTTACATTGACTTCCCTGTTGATAAGACGGGGATCTATCCTGAGTATCACGACAATGTCGCGGAATTCGGCAAGATTCGCTCGACCATCGACTCTGTGCGCAACGACAGCGACATCACAGTGACAACCATCCACCTGAAAGGCTTCGCCTCCCCGGAAGGAAGCTACGCACACAACACCTATCTCGCGAGGGAAAGGACGGCCACAATCCGGAAGTACGTGTTGGATCTCTACAACTTCGACCCGGCGATAGTCACGATGGATCATGAGCCGGAGAATTGGGAGGGACTCATCGAATGGCTCCGCACAAGCGGACTGCCTGATGCTGAAAAGATTCTGGAAATCGCAGAGGGTATGGCTCTCGAACCGGATGCCCGTGAATGGAGGATTAAGAAGAACTATCCTAAAGACTACGCGGTGATGCTGAGCGAAATATATCCTCGCCTGCGCTGCACCAAGTACAGAATCGAGTACGACATCCGAAGCTACACCGATCCGTCCGAGATTCTCAAGGTGATGAAAGTCCAGCCTCAGAAAATCTCCCTTGGAGAGTTCTTCCTAGCAGCTGAAAGCCTCGAACCGGGGAGTCCTGAGTTCAACCATGTCTTTGAAGTCGCAGCTGTGATGTACCCGGATGATCCGGTAGCCAACCTCAACGCGGCAAACGCTGCAATGGAACGCGGGGATCTTGTTTCAGCAGCGGGAAGGCTCAAGAAAGCCGGAGACAGCGGTGAGGCTGAATATGCCAGAGGCGTGCTGGCTGTAATGTCCAAGGAATATTCCACCGCGGTGGAGCACTTCATGAGCGCCGGGAAAAAAGGCGTGGAGGATGCAGCCGCACAAGCGAAGATCTTTAAGGAATATGCCGAATACTCCAACGGCACGGAAACCACGAAGACAAACGAATAATATATACAACAAAATAATAAAACAACGCTATGTTTATGAAAGCCAAACAATTAGTAATCGCAGGTCTTGCGCTGGCAGCGCTCGTGGCTTGCAACAAGGAAAAGGCAGTCGAGACTCCGCTTATGGACGGTGACGCCTACATCAACGTCAAGATTACCTATTCGGATCCTGTCACAAAGGGAACCGAAGCTAACCCACCATTCTATTTCGGAACAGCGGAAGAGCAGGCAATCGACAACGCCTACTTCGTCTTCTACTATGCTGACGGATCGTTCTGCCAGTACGTCAAGAAAGGAAAAGACGAGTTGAAGTTTACGTCCAACGGAGAAAACGCTTCAACAGATAAGAATGTTGAGGAACTTTCTGACGGTGTAGTGGTTCTCAGTAACCTGAAATCAAATCTTTACCCAGTCTATATGGCTGTGATTCTGAACTCGGATGACAATTGGATCAACACAAACATCAAGGACAAGAGCATCTCTGAAGCCACATCCGCGGTTCAGACAGCTATCGCCACTGCTGCTAGTGACAATGCTCAAGTCAATTGGTCCAACTTCATGATGTCCAGCTCATCGTTCAACAATGGGGATGCTAGAACTGGCTATTTCTGCACAAAACTCACCCCTACCAACTTCCAGGAGTCAGCGGAAAAAGCTTTTGAAAGCAACAATCCTGTAGAGGCTTATGTAGAAAGGCTTGCGGCCAAGGTCAAAGTCGAGTTTGGTACTGCTCTCCAAGATGGAGGCAAAATCGGATCATTTGAAATTGATGGAAATGCCACGGATCTGTTCTTCAAAGTGACTGGCTGGGGTCTCAACGCCACCACCAAGGATTCATATTGTTTCAAGAACATCAACGCCTCTTGGACAGACGCGGATCTCGGATTCGGTTGGAATGATGTTCCTAATTTCAGAAGCTACTGGGCACAGTCAACGAACTATGGCACTGGTGATTACCCAAAAACATTCAACTCAAGCGATGGACATTACAAGGATGACGCAAATGTAACCCTAAACTACATCACCTACAATGACCTTAAAGTCGCCATTAACGGGAACGCCTACTGCCGCGAGAACACAAACACAGCGGAATACATGAACAAGAATCTCTCCAGCACCGCCACCAGCGTTCTTCTTGGAGCCAAGATAGTCGACAAAGACGGCAATGCTGTCACATTGTACAACTACAACGGAAAGCTCTACACCGAAAGCAATTACAAAGCTGCGGCCCTCAACGACTATGAAGCAAAAAATACAGACAAGCTAATCTATAAAGTAACTACCGAAGGTAATAATACTAAGTACACCCAAATAGGCGTAGCTGATCTTAAAATAGAAATATCAGCTGACGGGTACGCTCACGTTGAACTTATCGATGCAGCCAACTACTGCTACGGTGCAGCTGCAACAATCAAGGACAATCACACTGCTGTAACTTCCGAAGAAGCGAACAAGCTTCTGAACGGCACGGAGCAATACAAGTACAACACAGGATGTTCTTTCTATAGAGACGGAATGATGTACTACAACATTCCTATCGAGCACCTGCGCAACGATGGCAAGTACACTGACGAGAACTACGAAGATAAGGAAGGTAACTACGGTGTAGTAAGAAATCACTACTACATTATCGAAATCAACAGCATCAGTAATCTTGGCAAGGCCGTCAACGACCCTAAAGAAAACATCGTACCTAATGATGACGACACCAAGAACTACTACGTAGCAGCCAAGATCAACGTCCTCTCCTGGAAGGTTGTCAAGCAGACCGTAGATCTTTAGTCGATAAACCTTTTTTTTCATAAAACTAAATCTTCAGCAAGGTGGCCGGGCCTAAATACCGGTTCGGCCACCTTCATTTTAAGGATTAAACTAATCAAACTGCTATGCTGTCTGTATTCAAAAGGACATTCACCGGACTGCTTGCCATGGCACTGGCAGGCGGAATGGCTGTCTCCTGCAGCGGACTCATCTACGATGACGAGGGAGACTGCGATGTCTCCTACCGCGTGAAGTTCCGCTACGACATGAACATGAAGTTCGCTGATGCCTTCGCCCATGAAGTGCACAGCGTGACTCTCTATGTGCTTGATGAGGATGGCGGCATAGTCTGGTCAAAGACTGAAAGCGGTGATGCTCTCACCGTGGAAGGATATTCAATGGAAGTCGATGTGCCTGCCGGGAAGTATGGACTGCTTGCCTGGTGCGACGCTGATGAGTACAAGTCTTGGACATTTCCTCAGGCCAAGGTTCGGAACGATTTGGGCTGCACCCTCAACCATAAGAGTGACACTGATGGTTCTGCCTACACTGACGGAAGGATAGACGACCTTTACTATGGGTACCTCGCGGAAGCTGATTTCACGGCTGACGAGGGAACAGTCTTGGTAACATTGCCTCTGATGAAGAACACCAACAATTTCAAGGTCGTGCTCCAGCACCTTTCCGGGAAACCGGTGGACAAGGACAAATTCGACTTCTTCATCACTGACGACAACTGTAAGATGGACTGGAACAACAGCCTTCTTCCGTGCGACAGCGTGACGTACCATGCTTGGTCTGTATCCTCCGGCTCCGCTGAGGTTGGCACCCGCTCAGCGACCGAAAACTTCGGTGTCGCCCTAGCCGAGCTAACGACAGGCCGCCTAGTCATGGGCCACAAGCCAAGACTCCACATCAGAAACAAGGAAACCGGAGCGACCATCCTCTCCGTCCCACTGATCGACTACGCCCTTCTCGTCAAAGGGCGCTACAACGAGGCCATCCCAGACCAAGAATATCTCGACCGTCAGGACGACTACAACATGGTGTTCTTCCTCGACAAAAACGAGAACTGGGCCAACTCGTTCATCTACATCAACTCATGGAAGGTTGTCCTTCAAAACACAGACTTATAGTAAAGTAAAACAAATCGGTGAAAAGGACCTTGCATATTCTTTTGCTGGCGATGCTTAGCTGCATGTCGCTTCTCTCTTGCGAGAAACTGATCTACGAAGAGGGAGACGACTGCGACGAGAGCGTCATGCATGTAAGCCTGCGCGTCAGCGCGTGTGGGTCCACTATGTCCAGAGTGCTCACCGAAACGGAAAAAGACGGAGCTGGCTACGAGAATTTCATCGATGTCCACAAGCTCCACATTCTGTTCTTTGACAAGGACAACAAATTCCTTCAAAGTTTTGAACCAGAGGACATTTACCCTACTGACAATAGTGAATATCCTCACACATGGGAACTTAGGGGCACAATTCAGAACCCGCCAAAGACAGGATTCAAGATTGTAGCTCTGGCCAACTGGCCTTCTGATCCACAGGGACTTATAGTCGGAGAGACTACCATAGAAAATGTCTGCACAGCGGACTGGGCGATGGGCGATTATAGCACTTCATTCACCCCATCCAAGAGCAGCCCGATTCCTATGTATGGAGTCAAAACCATCGAGAATAAGATTTCTTTCAACTCAGACATTGAGACCAACCTCGGAGAAATAAACTTGCTTCGTGCGTTCGCGAAAATCACAGTATGCCTGAGCGATGGCTCTTCGGTCGATCTTAGTTCGGTGACACTGAGCAACTACAACAAGAGATTCGCCCGTGCCCCACTGGGGATGTACGACAACACGGTCAACAGAAGCCTTTCCGAAGCGACCGTACATCTAGCAGACTCCGACAATGACACGGCTGGGCTTCCGCTTAACTTCGCATCAAGCACGGACAAAAAAAGCTGGACAATCTATATTCCTGAATATCTCAATGCTGTTCCTTCGGGCACGGCACGAAACGACTGCTCGCACATTGAATTGAAGATAAACGAAAGCGATGTCACTTACCGGATTGACTTCAGGGATTATTCCGCGCAGACAGATGACGGACAACGTTTCAACATTGTCCGCAACTTTGAGTACTACTACGAGGTCAAACTGACACCAATTCTGTTCAGTGTCACAGTCAAAAAATGGGAACACGGTGGCAAAGTCCACATTGAGATGTAAGCATGAGCATTATGACACGGCTATCCAAACATATTCGTAAAACACTTCGTTCCGGAGGCATTCTCCTTTTGGCAGGACTCTCATGCGCCTGCGGCCAGGACATTGTCAACAATGAAACGATGGCGGATGCGTTATGCTTCTCCGTCACGACCGGTAATCCCGTTGAACTCACCACGAAATCACCCTCAGACCCCGAAGACACCACCGATCTTCTTCAGCCTCTGGTGCTCCGCGCGGATGGATTGGACATGCCGTTGTACCTCCACACTTATGTGAGAGACCGCGAGGATTCAGAAGAAACCATAGCCACGAAGTCAACTCCTGTCAATGATGCAGCTAAATTCAAGGAAGTTAACGGTACTGACGGATTCGGAGTGACCGCCTTCTTCCCGAATGGTGAAGGAACGCATATTCCTAAATATTCAGCCGTCAAGCCTCGCTCAGAAGGCTCTGTTTGGAGCACAAATCCTCTGTACTATTGGCCACCGAAAGGTAAACAGCTCAGATTCTTCGCGTTCGCACCAGTAATGGTCACTGAGTCTGCCGAAGTGACCGTCCCAAGTTCCGTGACAAATCTAGAAGTAACCAACACCCAGGCGACATTCAACTTCAAGACCCCGTCAGGAGCCAATGGCAACGACGCTGAGTCCCAGCCAGACCTAATGTTCGCCACCAACATCTGTGACAGAGCCGGAAGCGAAAACGGTACGGTGCCGATGAATTTCAGCCACGCCCTTTCCGCCATCAAGTTCGCTGTCCGTGACATAGTCGGTGGCACGATCGAGAGCATTTCTATCATCGGGGTCGCCGGCAGTGGGAAATGCGTCTATGATTTCAGCACAGGTGGATTCTCATGGTCGGATTACGGTGACGCTGTGAGTTCATATTCACAGACATTTGGTTACAAAGTGGATGGTGTCACCTCCACCCCGACTGATGACAAGTCCGATGTCGAGCTGAATGACAAGATGCCGGAAAAGACCTTCATGCTGATCCCGCAGGACATTCCGGCAGACGCCAAGATTAAGGTTGTCTTCAAGAGAGACGATGGCCAGTCTTTCACCATGTCTGGAAAGATCAATGACAACAAGGTCAAGGAATGGGAGCCCGGCAAAGAATATGTCTACACGATTTCAACCAGTTCTTCCAACTGGATCTACCTTTTTAAGGTCATCGGCAGTGTGCAGGCTAAAAATGACAATGAACCATCCAAGGGTGGATTCAAAGACAAATCCGATAGTATTGTGGTCAACCAGACTGTGACACAAGGGGCGTATTATAAGGTCATAAGCTATAGGGAGCGTGCGAACAACCCGTCAATAAAGGAAATCGTGTCTTGGACCGCGGAGGCCTCGGATGGCACTACAATCATTCCGAGAGAAATCTCATCAGAATCAGACGATATCAAGAACTATTTCAATAAGATAAACGGCAAAAAAATAAAGGCAAGGGCTTGGATGCCCGAAGATGGCACGAACAACATTTGGAAAGGAAACGGATCTATTGAAGCAAAGAAATACTACGTGTCCTTCGCTCCTCAAATGACTGGGACAAGTTGGCCTGGAGACTGGCAGATGCGTTCTAAGGATAAAGTCGGAAAAGAATCTGATCCTAGAGATCTTTCAATGGTTACAGGAACCAGAAACACAGCCAACTGCTACGTTGTAAACGCTCCGGGTTATTACAAGCTACCTCTTGTCTATGGCAACGCGATAACCAACAATGGCACCAATGAGAGTAGCTTCAAATTCTCTAATGGAGATGCTGACGATTGTAACGGCAAAGCTTTGAGCCCTTTCACGGATTATAATGGCAAGCCAATAATTAATGCCAAAATTTCCGGAGCTAATAGCGCAATCCTCGTGTGGCAGGACGCCTACAACCTCGTCTCCGATGTCAAACTGGAAAAAAACGGATCTAAAGGCTACAACTATCTTACCTTCAAGGTTAACAGTGACGAGATCCAGCAAGGAAATGTCGTGCTGGGCATCAAAGACGAGGGCGGAAAAATCATCTGGAGCTGGCACATCTGGATCAATGAAGAGTGGATTAAAGATAACAACGGTGCTTTGGGCAATGGTGACGTAGAATTCGGTACTTGGGATTCTGCCTACGGAACGTTCACTTCCGCCCCTCACAATCTCGGATGGTGCGACCCGAAGAACGTCTGGTACCTCAAACGTACCGGCACGATGACATTCACTCAAACCCAAAGCGGCAAAACAGTACCCCTCAATGTAGAACAGCGGGAAGTGAAGATCGACTACTGGATCGGGAACAACGTCTATTACCAATTCGGCAGGAAAGACCCTATCGTTGGGTTCAAGAACGGCGAATCTGTGGTGAAATATAATTTCGGAGAACTTGCTTACAAACTAGAGGAGCCATTCAAGGATATTAAAGATGGAATCCAGAATCCGAATGTCCTCTATGTAGGTAAAATAAAATTAGCAGATCATTTGGGAAAAGAACATTGGCTTAACACAAACTATTATAACTTGTGGAATAATACTTCCACCCCTATAAAAAAGCCAAATCAGAATTATGATAATTCTGATTTTATAAACTATTTGTATTCCTGTGTAAAAACCATATATGACCCATCACCTGCTGGATATATGGTACCACCTAGCGGTTTTTTCAAGATAATGGTCAATGCCAAAAGGGAAAATAGCGGAATAAACCAGAACGAAATTGAAAATTTCTTTAATGGCTATTATAAGGGAATGAGCCGTCAGGATGGCTACTACATCTACACAGTGTACACCCAAAAGGGCAAGAAAGGAAAACCGATGGATTTAACCGGTACAGGGGAGAGATGGTATTGCACAGATATTGCTAAGCCAGGAAGTAATTTCAACCCTGCTACAATATACTTATGGAGCAATCAGATAATTCCGACAGTTAATGGTGGAACTCATTCTGGAGCCGGATTGGCTCTCGGAGGAGGTGCCTCTAACTATTTCTTCGTTGGTGCCGCGGCAATGGCCCGCCCGGTCCGCCCGGTAAGAGAATTTACACGATAGGTTTCTGATTCTCAATCCCCTTTCCGCAGCTATTATTCCACACGTCCCTGCGAAATTCCTTAATACCTCCCAGTGAGATCAAGGCAAAGTTTAGTTTCGCTTCGAGTCCTGAAAATATGATGTTTGTCCCCATAAAAGTTTTCGATGCCCTACCTCAAGACTCACTGACTACGATGGAGAGAATGGGCGACATTATTAGGCTGAATTGTCGTTCAAAGCCGACAAATGGAGGGTTTCGACGACATTTTGCAGCGAAAATGTCTTTCAACATCTCTACACACACCTCAACTCACATCTCAACTGTTAGTCTGCCCCCAAACTGTCATTCACCAGAGGCTGCTGTGGCGACTCAGTGGCCCAACACGAAGAGAAAGCGAACACCTGCGTAATTCGTAAACTATTAATAATGAATATTATAACTCATCACCTTTGGTAGATCTACGCCCAAGACGATGTACTAAACTTATGATAATAAGCATGTTATCCATCACTCCTTAACACAGAGCGAGTTATGCATAACATTTTACTAGTGAAGATGGTCGCAAAAGTGACTGGGATGAGCGCTGAGGACATCAATAGGCTGAAGTCAGATTCTGAATAGACAGATCATTGGCAAGCCAACCGTGGTTCGACAAGCTCACCAACCATGGTTCGACAGGCTCACCAACCGTGGTTCAGCAGGCTCACCAACCGTGGTTCAGCAGGCTCACCATGTTGTTTCGCGCGGACGATGCGGAGGAACATGGTTTAGGTTGTACCGATGGTGAATGCAACAAACTTGAGGAGAAAGGGATTATCACCACAAGGTGACTTTTCCCGCCGGGCCAAGGTCAAGGGTGCCGGACTCGACTCCAAGCGCTCGAAACACCCTGCGCATCGAGCGGAGAGACATGTCCTCTCCCCTTTCGAGTTTTGAGACCTGGGATTTCTTCACTCCCATGCGTTTCCCGAGTTCAGCCTGCGTAAGATTCTGGCCAAGGCGGCGTTCCCTGACTATCTCCCCCAAGCGGTAGGCATTGACCGCATCGGCAACATCTTTCTCGAAGGAATCCCTTTCTGACGTTCCAACCTTACCGAAATGCTCATCCAGCATCTCATCCAATGTGTACAACTTCATTTCTGCCATAATCACCTTTCATTAAAATAAGTCTTCATCATCATTCCAGCCTTAGCTATCTCCTTTCTCGGAGTTTTTTGTTCCTTTTTAACAATCCCGTGTGTTACCACCACAAGCATATATTCCCTGGTGTCCCAAAAGGCGAACAGACGATATGTAACGCCACCATACAAGGTTCGGAATTCCCAAATCTTTGAACCAACCAATTTCTTAAATAACTCCGCATCACGTTCACCATCAACGACACGACGAATATTATAATAGACTTTGCTCGCTGCCTGATGTGGTAGAGATTCCATAAAATCTTTGGCCTCTTTCATAAACGTTAGCCTAAGGTTGGCCTAAGCTTTCCATATTCCATATATCATTGCAAAATTAATAAAAGTTTCCAAAACACGACACCACCCCGAAATTATTTCAATCGATGCCAAACCGGTGGAAAGCCAAAGATATTCGTTCAGGCGAACTTAGTAACCTTCAAAAAATAACCTTCATCATCTTAAGGAATCTTTTCGGTCTATATCTCTTTTCTCATCAGTCATGTGCCACCGGCACACTCCTTCTTCGAAAATAGATCTATCCTCGAAAATATTCTCTTAATCTGACGCAATTTATTTTTTTCATGTCACTTTACAAAAAAGGGTTGGGGGTAAGATGCGAACTTTTTATGTTTCTTTGCAATTTTATATGTTTTTTATTCTCGCGTTGAATATTTCAGAATATTTACGTAATATTGCATTACGTCACTTTACATAATGTAGTTTTACATAATTATGGCAAACATCGTTAAAAATCCTTTCATAATCACGCCTTTCGTCCCGGAGGAATACTTCTGTGACAGAAGTAAGGAAGCCGGGGAACTTTGCAAGCATATTCTTAACGGACGCAATGTGGCTTTGTTTGCGAAAAGGAGGTTGGGCAAGACCGGACTTATCAGGCACTGCTTTGAGCAAAAAGCCATAAAGGAAAACTACAACACCTTCCTCATTGACATCTACTCAGCCGGATCGCTGAAAGAGATGGCCATGCTTGTAGCGAAAGAGGTTTTCTCAAAGAGCGGTGTGCTCGAAATAAGGGAAAAACTCTTGAATGGTCTGAAATCCATCAAACCAACCATCGAATACAATGAGTTGACGGCTTCGTTCTCACTCGGAACAGGGCTGTCAGAAATCAAGTACCCCGACAAAACACTTGAGGAAATCATTTCCTTACTTGATTCTCTGAAAAAGCCGACCGTGGTAGCCATTGACGAATTCCAGACGATAAGAAACTTCAAAGAGAAGAATGTCGAATCCTATTTGAGAACATTGATGCAAAAATGCCGGAACATCTCATTCATCTACACCGGCAGCATCAGCCATGCCATGAACAACATGTTCAAGTCACCGGACAAACCTTTCTACAACAGCGCTGTGATGATGACAATAGGCGTGATAGACAAAAGCGTCTATAATGAATTCGCTGTCACGATGTTCAAAAAGTATGGGAAAGATATTGAACCAGAACTTGTTGACAAGTGCTACGACTACTTCAATGGTGTCACATGGTACATCCAACTCATGATGAATGAAGCATTCGCCCAGACAATGCCTGGAGAGGTACTGAAAAAGACGGAGTTCGAATCAATTTATGACGCGGTCATTGCTCAGCAAAGTTTCTCATACGAAGAACAGTTCGCACGCTTTTCCGAAAAACAGAAATCATTGCTTGCAGCTATCGCGAATGAAGATCCTGATGGCGTCAGGATAACCTCAGAAGATTTCATCTCCAAATACGGGCTCGGCTCGACCAGTTCGGTTCAGACAGCAGGAAACGCGCTTAAGAAGAACAACGTGATTACAGATAACGGGACCAAGAGACAGATCAATGATTTGATTTTCAGGGATTGGTTACGAGAAAACTTTTAAGGCTATGAATCTTACGGTAATAATGATTTTGATCTCGGCGGTGGCGGTGGCCGCCGTGGTGACGCTTCTTATTGTCATTCAGAGGAATGCCGCTGAAAGGCAAAGAATTGTCAAGGAATATGAAAAAGCGGAGGACGAGCTCCAGAGGCGGCTGACGGAACTGACGGGGAAGAACGCGGCACTGGAAAGCACGCTCAGGGCGAGTGAGGAATATGAAAGCCGTCTCAGGAAAGAGCAGGCTAAGGCGCTTGAGGAGCAGAGGCGCCTGCAGGAGAAAGCTCTTGCCATGCAGCGGGATATTCAGGAAAAGGCGATGGCGGAGCAGAAGGAGGCGCAGGAGAAGGCTTTGAATATGCAGAAGGAGCAGCATGAGAGGGATTTAGAGAAGATGAAGGATGCGTTCAAGGCCCTGTCAGCGGACAACAGCACCGAGTTCAAGAGGCAGAGCGCGGAGTCGATCTCGGAGCTTCTGAAACCGATGCAGGAGAAGTTCGCCGAGTTCGGGAAGGCTGTGCAGGAGTCCAGGAAGGAGGCCGTGGAGCAAAGCGCACAGCTTAAGGAGCATATTCACAATGTGATGGAGCGGTCGCAGGCTGTGGGGGACGAGGCAAGGAATCTGGCTAACGCGCTGACGGGATATTCAAAGATCCAGGGGGACTTCGGGGAGATGCTGCTCACCGACGTGCTGAAGAACGCCGGGTTGGTGGAAGGCGTGCATTTCTTCACCCAGAGCGTGATGACGGACGAAAGCGGCCACGAGATCAAGAGCGAGAGCGGCAGGACGATGATCCCGGACGTGATGGTGCTCTACCCAGACGACACGACCGTCATCATCGACTCCAAGGTCAGCCTGAAATCTTTCAATGAATATGTCAACGCGGAGAAAGCCGAGGATCGGGTAAGGTTCGCCAAGGCGCATGTCGAAAGCGTCCGCAAGCACGTGGACGAGCTAAAGACAAAGGACTATGCGTCCTACATTCCCGAGGGCAGGCGCAAGGTGAACTACAATCTGATGTTCATCCCGATCGAGGGTGCGTTCAGGCTGATGCTTGAGGAGGATCCGATGCTCTGGCAGGCAGCCAAGGACAACAATGTACTGATTGTCAGCCAGATGACGTTAGTAATAGTCTTGAACATGATACAAATGGCTTGGAAGCAGGCGGACCAGGAGAAGAACATCGCCGAGGTCTACAAGACAGCCGAGGAACTGATGAGCCAATTGAACGGTTGGATGGAGAGTTACGTGGCGATCGGGACCATGCTCGGCAAGGCGCAGTCCGCCTACGATACCTCGACCAAGAAACTGACCGAGTCCAACCAGTGTGTCGTCAAGAAAATCCAGAAACTCGAAAAGCTCGGCCTCTCCCCCAAGAAATCTCAGGCCAAAATCAAGCCCGGTGCCCGCAAACCCGGTCCAGAGTCCATAATCCCCACCGAACTCAACGCAACTACAAGCGAAAACACAGAATAGTTCCACCTTATCGGTGCGCCAGGATGCAACTTTCACGCACCAAGTAATCACTCGCCCACACCTCGCGCGCAGGAACCCAGCCTTTACTCACGGAGGGCCTGGTCTTAAGACATCAGCGTTTCCCAACGTGAATCGTGCGCAAGATCCCAGCCGTTACTCACGGGATGGACTCAGTATATATCCAGGTGCGTCAGCAATTATTTTCCACGCACAGCGCAATCCGTCAGCTTCTCCGGTGCGCAGATAGAGGCTTTCCGCGCACGGGCTCACAAAATAAGCACTCCCGTAAGTGAAACCGCCACAATGACGCACCAACCGCAACAGCAAGTCGCCACAAAGCCGGGGCACCGGAGCACTAGGAGCGTAGCGACCGAAGAGGTTTCGGGGGATCCCTTCCCCGTGCCCCTCTGGGGCTGTCACAAAGTGACCGGGGGTTGGATGGAAGAACAGTCTATGAACATCCTTCTAAAGGATGTTCATAGACTGTTCGCGGATCTTCTCCAGCTCGTCTTTCATGCGGACAACGAGTTTCTGGATGCCGGAGTGGTTGGCCTTGGAGCCGGTCGTGTTGATCTCGCGGCCCATCTCCTGAATGATGAAGCCGAGCTTGCGGCCAGGATATTCCTCACCGTCAATCGTGTCCATGAAGTACTTGCAGTGTTGGCGGAGACGGACCTTCTCCTCGTTGATGTCCAACTTCTCAAGGTAGAAAATCATCTCCTGCTCAAATCGCGATGGATCGACCTTCTGCTGGAGGGCCTCCAGATTCTTCGTCAGCTTATCCCTTACGGCTTCAATCCTTTCCTTCTCGAAGCCCTCGACCTGATTCTCAAGGTCAAGGATGTTCGCCACTCTTGAGGTGACATCCTTGTAGAGTGCCTCGCCTTCCTTGGCACGATAGTCATTGACAGCGGCCAAAGCCTCGTCTATGGCCTTCTCAACCACGGGCCAGTTCTCTTCCGTGACGACATCCTGACGGGAACCGTCCAGCACATCAGGAAACCGCAGGACGGAGGCGAGCATCTCGCTCGGATTAAAAGTCAGGGAATCAAAGACAGGAAGCGATGAGCTGAAGTCCATCAGCTGATCGTAGTAGGCCCTGAGAAGATCCTTGTTGATCTGTTTGGCCATTGCGCCGGCCTTAGGTTCCCAAGCCATGTAGAAGTCTATCGTGCCGCGGACAAGTGAGTCCGTGATCTTCCTGCGGACAAGCAGTTCCTTGTCCTTCGGGAGAAGAGAAGACTTGATGTTAGCGTCGGAGTTCTTGCCGTTGAGCGTCTTGATCTCGATGGTGAGTTTACCTGTCTCCAGGACGGCCTCAGCCTTGCCGTAACCGGTCATTGACTTGATCATATTCCAAAATTAAAATCACCCGGACCAGGATTCAACACTCACGAATCCCGTTTCAACCACAAAGTTAGCGATTCCAAGTCAAAAACGCGCAAACGAGACAGAAATTTAGATAACCTTGATTTCTGTGGTCTTGTCCCCTATCAGGACTCTGACCGGTTCTGTGGAGCCTTCAATCGAGCGAATGATGACTTGGGCTTTGCCGGAGAACGGTTTGATCGTCATGGAGCGGCCGTTCTCCGGTCTTTCGATCTCCTTGAAGCCTGGGTTGCCGTTGCCCCAGCCGAGGAACGTGGCTCCGGAGACTGAGACTTCCAGACTTTCCGACGGGGTGTCGATGTCGATCACGACAACATCCTGACCATCAGCCTTTATCTGAGACTTGGAGAGAGTAAGGGTTGTCTCACAGACGACGGAAGGATATTCATCAGCCGCGACCTTTTTGCCGTTACGGTAGCCCACAGCCGAGAATCTGGCGGCGTCTCCTACCTTCCAGACAAGGTGGCCGTCTTTCGGCATATTCTTCTTGCCCAGACTCTTGCCGTCGGCTGACAGCCGGATCTGATCGCAGTTGGAATAGACCCAGACCTCGCCTTTGTACGGGCCGCAGATGTGGACTGTAGGCTCCTCCAGCCAGGCGGACTTGACATAGAACGCCTCGTCCTTCGGGAAGCAGCAGTAGTCCAGAATGCCGAACTGGGAGCCGGTGGCCGGCCAGACCATCGGGTTCGGTTCGCCACGGTAGTCCTGACCGGTCCAGTAGAACAAGCCGCCGGTCCACGGACGGGCCTTGTAGAATTTCCAACCGTGTTCGATGACATTGATCCTGCCTAGAGTGTCAACCCTGTTCAGAGGGGTCATCCAGCCTTCCTCCGGGACTGTGGCATACTTTCCTCTCGTGCCGGCTCCCGAAGTCTCCTCAGTGCCGACAGCGCAATGATCCGGGAACTTCTCGTGGAACTCGTCCACTGGGTTCTGGACGATGTAGTTGTAACCGAACACGTCAACTCCTTTCACAAGCTCATGGCCTCCGGAACTGCCGTAGTTGGTCGGTCTGGTCGGATCAATGGAGTGGACATATTCACTCATCTTCCGCGCGATCCTCGTGCCGGCCTCGATGCCCTCCACGCTCCATTCCTCGTTGCCTATGCTCCAAAGGATGACACACGGATGGTTGCGGTCACGCTCTATCATTCGCCTTAACTGTGTTAGCTGCTCCTCATTTACACCAAGCTGGCGGTTCTCGTCGATCACCAGGATGCCCATCTCGTCACAGAGGTCGAGCATGGCCGGAGACGCGGGATTATGGGAGCTGCGGACAGCGTTGAACCCGTACTTCCTGAGCTGCGTGAGACGGTAACGCCACAATTCGTCCGGCACTCCGGCACCTACCCCGGCATGGTCAAGATGCATGTTGCAGCCCGTCAATTTGACGTGTTTCCCGTTGAGCAGGAACCCTTCCGTCGGGCTGAACTCAATCGTGCGCAACCCGAAGCGGCATTTCTGCTCGTCAGAGAGAACCCCGTCATAGTAAAGTCGAATCCGCGCGGTGTAAAGGTAAGGATCCTCAAGACTCCAGAGATGATCAGGTTTCTGAACCTCGTTGCCCTCGGCGTCGAGAAACACGACCTCCGCCTTCACCTTTGCCTTGTCAAGCGTGTCGCTCGCCATCACGGTCTCGAACTTCGGAGTCTCCCCTGTCAAATCCAATGAATATGGCTTCACAGCGACCGGCCCGGCCTTGTGGAGCCAGACGTTGCGGTATATTCCCGCACCCTCGTAGTACCATCCTTCCTCAGTGGAGGCATCACATCGCACGGTGATCACATTGTCGCCACCATAATTGAGATACGGACTCAAGTCATAAGACCGTGTAAAATAGCCGCTTCTCTCGTGGCCAAGGTAAAAGCCGTTGCAGAAGACCTCGCTGTCACGGAATATTCCCTCGAACTCGATGCGGATCTGCTTGCCGTAGTCTTCGGACGGGATGCGGAGGCGCTTTCTGTACCAGCCCACCGAGTTCTCAGGATAGTTCCAGCCGACGCATTTGTAGCCGTGCGAATGGCTTGCGTCCTTGCTGTAAGGCAGATCAACGACCCAGTCGTGCGGAAGACTGACCTTCCGCCATCCTGAATCGTCGAAAGCCAGCATGATCGGGGACTTGCTCTGCCCTGCCGTCCCGGCCTTTGAGAAGTACGTGAAATACTCAGTGCCATGCGTGAAGTCCTTCTTCATCGAAGAGGCGTCACCAAGGGCAAAAGTCCAGCCGTTGTTCAAAAGGGTGCGGAAATCACTGGCATTCAGGCCAATGGACACAAACAGTGCCGCGATGGCGGACAGAATATTCTTAAATTTCATAATCTACAAATCCAAAGTAAGTTCATGATGTCCCGGTGAATATGGAATAAAACGGGATTTCCCCGTGGCGGAATAACGGATCGTGATGTCATAGACAGCGTCACGGAAAACCCTGTGAATCTTATATTCGTGGATGGACGCCGGCAGACAAGGCTCAATCAGAAGGCCGCCAAAACAAGGCTTCACTCCGAGAAGATGTTCAGAGACAGCGTTCCAGTTCCATGCAGCGGTGCCGGTCAGCCAGCTGTTCTTGCCTTCACCCGGACGCGCGGCGTCCTTTCCGGCCACCATCTGACAATAGACGTAAGGCTCCACCTTGTGAAGAGCCTGGTCTTTGATGAATGCCGGAGCTATCTGACAATAGTGTCTCCAAGCGTCCTCTGACCTTCCGGCCATGGCCTCGGCGATGATGATCCAAGCATTGTTGTGGCAGAACACGCCTGCGTTTTCCTTGTAGCCTTCAGGGTATGAGGAGATTTCACCATATTCAGGATAGTACCTGCTGAACGCCGGGTTGTTGAGCACGATGCCGTGAGGGCATTCCAGACGCTCCTTCACAGAATCCAAAGCCTTGTCGCAGAAGCCATCTTCCACACCCACACGCGCCATGGAGCACCAACCTTGGCTTTCTATGAATATCCTGCCTTCCTCGCAGTCCTTCGACCCGACCTTCCGACCGAAGAAATCGTAGGCCCGAAGGAACCAGTCCCCGTCCCAGCCATATTCCTTGATGGCCTCGGACATGCCTGTCACAGCCTTACGAACAGCCGAAGAATCCTTGCCCAAGTGGTCAAGAAGCTCAGCGTAGCGGGTTCCCGCAAAGACAAACAGCCCAGCTATCATCACGGACTCAGCCTTGCTGCCCTCGGTCTTGTTCTCCGTGGTCTGGAACGACTCGTCCGGATCTGTGGAAAAGCAGTTCAGATTCAGGCAGTCATTCCAGTCCGCCCGTCCGATGAGGGGCAGGCCGTGAGGGCCGGGATGTCCACAAACATATTCAAAACTAATCGCAAGATGCTCAAGGAGAGTCTTTTCGCTGCCGGGGACATTATTGAATTGGACATATTCATCAAGAATCGTGAAGTCTCCGGTCTCGCGCAGGTAGGCATCCACGCCCACAATCAGCCAGAGAGGGTCATCGTTGAACCCTCCACCGATGCCGTCGTTGCCGCGCTTTGTGAGCGGCTGGTACTGGTGATAGCAGCTGCCGTCCGGAAACTGGGTAGCCGCTATGTCGAGGATTCTCTGACGCGCCCGGTCCGGAATCTGGTGGACTATTCCGAGAAGATCCTGGTTGGAATCCCGGAATCCCATCCCGCGACCTATTCCGCTTTCAAAGTAACTGGCGCTGCGGCTCATAAGGAACGTGACCATGCACTGGTACTGATTCCAGATGTTGACCATCCTGTCAAGCTCCGGCACATCGGAAACAAGAGAGAACTTGCTTAGAAGACCATCCCAGTAGCGCCTCAACGCTCCGAAAGCCTCATCAACTTTCTCCGGGGTGTCGAACGCTGCCATCACCTTTCTGGCCACTTCCTTGTTGATCACTCCCGAACCCGAATTCAACTCGTAGCCGGTAGGTTTCACGAACTTAGAGCCGGACGGATTCTCTGCATAGCCAAGCGCGAAGACAAGTTCTTTGGACTCGCCCGGACCAAGCGTGAGCTCTAGACAGTGCGAGGCCACAGGACTCCAGCCATGGGCGATGGACTGCGAAGACTTTCCGGCCATCACGTTTTGAGGGCTGTCGAAGCCGTTGTACATCCCGATGAACGCGTCCCTGTCCGTGTCGAAACCGTCAATGCGGGCGTTGACTCCGTAAAATGCATAATGGTCACGGCGCTCCCGGTACTCGGTCTTGTGATAGATGACACTTCCCTCTACCTCCACCTCTCCGGTCGAGAGATTCCGCTGGAAATTCTCCATGTCGGTCTCTGCGTTCCAAAGGCACCACTCCACGAAGGACCAAACCTTGAACGTCTTTGAGACTTTACCTCGGTTCTCCAGCGTGATTTTCTGAATCTCACAGTCATAACCAAATGGCACAAAGAACAACTCGCTCACCCTGAAGCCATTCTTTTCCCCTGTAATGCGCGAGTACCCCATCCCGTGACGGCACTCGTAGAAATCCAGCGGAGTCTTGCACGGTTTCCAGCCCGGACTCCAGACGCAGCCTCCGTCACCTATGTAGAAATACCTTCCTCCCGCGTCCGTTGGCACTCCGTTGTAGCGGTAGCGGGTCAGGCGGCGGAACTTGGCGTCACGGTAGAATGAATATCCTCCCGCAGTCCCCGAAATCAACGAAAAGAAATTCTCGGTTCCGAGATAATTAATCCAAGGCCATGGAGTGGCGGGATCAGTAATCACGAACTCTCTGGCAGAATCGTCAAAATGACCGTATTCCATCATTTCAGAATATTCCTTTATTTCAGAATAATGAATATTAGTTCGAGCGCAAGAATGACGGCAAGAACGGCCATCACCCGACGCATAACCTTAGGGAGTCCACTCCACATTCGTGAAGACGTCTCCATCTCTTCTGAAGCCTCAGTCTTGTTGCCCAGATCCTTGGCACGCTTGATTGCCAGTTCATCTTGAATATCAATCATTCTGCTCCTCGTCAAAGGATAGAAGAATATCACGACAACCGCAAGCCCGGCCACGATTGCCGGGATCCAGCTCATCAACAGCCACAGGCCGTTAATCGCCTCAGGGGTCTGAACAGCTCCCGGAGTGGTGTTGTAGTCAAACGCCTTAAGGAGCCACATCACAGCGAAACCGCCGAAGGCGCCACCGAATTTCTGGGCCATGGATGCTGAAGAGAATATCAGGCCGGTCGAGGCTGTCCCGTCACGGTTCTCAGCGAAATCGCTGACATCAGCATACATGCTCCAGACCAATGGCGAGATCACACCCGTGAGCACACTTATCACAATCTGAAGGATCAGCATCCAATAGTAGCCGCCCTGACTTATAGGGATATAGAAGAACAAGGCACTGAATAAGATCAAGGCAGCGAATGACAGCATGTACGTGCTTTTCTTGCCGAGTTTTTCGGAAAGAGGGACGGCAAGGGCCACTCCCACCATATTGCAGACCTCTCCTATGGACAGGAACAGGCCGGCGTAGAACAAAAAACTCCATGATCCGAGGTTCAGGCGCACATCCTGCCCGATGACATCGTTGAAGAAGTACGCCACCGTGCTGCCCCTGACTGTATTGAAGAGGTTAGAACAGAGCGCGGCTCCGATGAGAATCCACCACGGAGCGTTGCGTAAAAGCGATTTCAGGTCACTGCCCACCGACACCTTGCTGACCGTGCGCAATTTCTCTTTCGTCATCATGAAGCAAAGCAGGAACAAGATGAGACAGAAAGCGGAGACTACTATCATAGCGTTCCTCCAGCCGGAGGGAGCATCGTAGCCACCGAGAAGCCTGCACAGCGGCTCCCAACAGAACAAGGCCAGAAAACTGCCTCCATAAGCGAAGAACATTCTGAACGAGCTCAGCACCGTCTTGGTGTCAGAATTGTCCGTCATCACTCCCAGCATGGCTCCATAAGGCACGTTGATGCCGGTATAGACGGTCATCATCATGATGTAGGTGAGGTAAGCCCAGACAAGTTTGACGGTCGGGGACGCGGCCGGGGTGGAGAACAGGAATATTCCGCTCAATGCGAACGGAATGGCCATCAGGAGAAGATAAGGGCGGTATTTTCCCCACTTTGTTGTGGTCCGGTCAGCCAACACTCCCATGACAGGATCACTCACAGCGTCCCAGATTCTGGTGACGACCAGAAGCAGGGCGACCTGATCAAGAGTGAGCCCGAATATGTTGCTGTAGAAGAATGGAAGGTAGTAGGAGAATATCTTCCAGAACATTGAGGAAGACATGTCTCCAAAGCCATAGCCGATTTTTTCCGCGAAGCTTGTCCTTATCTTTTCCATTTAATATTATGCTTTAAGATTCTTGTCAATCAATCTGTTGAGTGTGCGCACGGATTCACCTGTGCAGAAACCGTCAGGCTCAGTGCCGAAGCAGTAGTCCACCAACCTGTCAACCGTGGAGGTGGCCACATGCATCCTTGTGTCACATGAAGCGTAGTAGATGAAGACCTTCCCGTCCTCGTCAGTGATCCAACCGTTTGTGAACAGGACGTTCATCACATCACCGACATATTCCTCACCCTGAGGAGCCATAAAGAACCCCGCTGGCTCAGCGATCACCTTCGAAGGATCCTCCAAAGATGTCATGTACAGGTAAAGGACGTAGCGAAGTCCTGAAGCACAGCCTCTTACTCCATGCGCCAGATGCAGCCATCCTTTCGGTGTCCGGATAGGAGAAGGGCCCTCACCGTTCTTGAGTTCCTTAATCGTGTGATAGTGGCGCAGATTGATGATCTTCTCATCCTTGACCTCTGCGTTCATGATGTCATCCACAAGAGCCCAGCCGATTCCGCCACCGTTGCCGGCGTCGATGAAACCGTCCTGTGGCCTTGTGTAAAGGGCATATTTCCCGTCCACAAACTCAGGATGAAGCACGACATTCCTCTGCTGGGAGTCAGATTTGAGGTCTGGAAGCCTGTCCCAATGAATCAAGTCCTTTGTCCTTGCGATTCCCGCGCAGGCCACAGCCGAGGATAAGTCTCCCGCCGGAGCTGAAGGATCCTTCCGTTCCACACAGAACAGCCCGTAGATCCAGCCGTCCTCGTGGGCGGTGAGCCTCATGTCGTAGACATTGGTGGCCGGCTCGCCATATTCAGGCATTGAGATCGGTCTGTCCCAAAAACGAAAGTTATCAACTCCGTTCGGACTCTCTGCGATCGCGAAAAACGACTTTCTGTCCGCACCCTCGACACGGACCGCAAGAACGTACTTTCCATTCCACTTTATGGCTCCCGAGTTGAACGTGGCGTGGATCCCGAATCTCTCCTCCAAATACGGATTCGTGACCGGATTTAGGTCGTACCTCCAAAACAAAGGGGCGTGGTTCCCGGTAAGTACCGGATTCTTGTACCGCTCATAAACACCATTCACATAAACAGGTTCGTTCTTAAGCGAAACCAACTTCTCATGCTCGGCTTCCAGCCACTTCAGCCTTTCTTCAAAAACCATCTCTTAATATTATCTTGATCAAAACTTTAAACTAAAAAATACTTGGCGGACAAACGCCAGCTATTTTATGAATATTGTTCGGTCACTTCCGCAGAACTCTTTGAAATTCTCCGCGTCGGAGGATCCTTCAAATGGAGCGAAATAATGCTCTGGCTTGTCCCAGGCGTTCCTCCAAGTCAGCACATAGCACACAGGGGCATCCTTAAGATTCTCCAGCAGGACATCGGTCCACCACCTCGGGTCTGGAATGGATTCGAAACCCGTCTCGCTGAGGGCCAGCAACTTCCCGTGGGACGCCGCGATACCGGACAGCAGTTTCATGTCAGAGCGAAGGACCTTTGCGAAATACTCGTTCGCTTCCGCTATCCGCTCCATGTCAGTCTTTGTGGAATCCCTAACCGCATAATCATAGTGATCCACTCCTATGATGTCCACCAATCCGTCACCAGGATAGCGGCTGTAAAAGCTCTCCCCGGTGAGGTTCGAATTCGGGGAATATGCCCAGATCAGATTCTTAAGCCCACGTGTCCCGGCAAGATATTCATGGGTCATGCCGAAAAGCGCCTTGTACTGCTCTTCGGAGCAACAAGACGCACCCCACCAGAACCAGTTCCCGAGATTCTCATGCCAAGGTCTGAATATGACAGGGACCGGAGCGCCCTTGGAATCTTTAAGCGAACCGAGGAAATCAGCGACCTTTGAAAGCCATTCCATGAACAATTCATGATTCACTCCTCCCTTCAGGATTCCGGCCACAGCATGATCCGAACTGACATCCCATGAGTCGCCCCCCGTCTGAGGATTGCGCGGATGCCATGAGAATGTCACAGCCCCTCCCCTCTTGTAATGGGTAACGGCAGCCCTGCGTATAAGGCTGAACGGGACATTGTCCAGATTCGCCTCGTCCCCAAGCTCGATTCCGCCAAGGTCAAAGCCGATTCCGGCCGGGAACTGTCCGCAGACGGACTTGACATCCGAACGGTCAAGAGGGTCATCCTGGGCATCCTCAACCTTCCACGAATGGCCATAGACGAGGTCATCCTGATGGAAGTACATGAACCGGCCTTCTGACGAAACCGTCTTCAGTGTCGCCATCAATTCGTTGGCGCCCTTGTCAAGATGTGGCCACCCGGCTTCGGAGGCGCAACCGGCGGCGAGAACCGCCACGGAAATCATTGTGAGTATTCTTTTCATAATCAATATTTCGGTGCCTTGTTATAGACTGACTCCAGAGTGTAGCTGTTGCCTTCCTTGTAGAAGCCGTTCGAGCAGGCCTCCACGATCTGCCTGCTGTAGGAGGCATCAAGATATTCACCGGTCTCGTGGTTGATGAGGCCGTAGGTCTCCCCGTTGGAGCCGACAGCCCCGTTCTCCCAGATGAAACCGCTCATTCCGTAGGTCTTGGCGCATTTGCTGACATATTCAAGCCAATAGAGCTGGAACTTGCGCGCTGTGCCATCGGTCCTGTTCGTGCAGCCAAACTCGCCCATATAGACAGGCACGCCCTTCTCAACATAAGTCTTGTAGAACTTGTAGCAGATCTCTTTGTGGAAGTCCTCCGAATAGTTTGAATCCGACAGGTTGGAACGCCTTGTGTGCCCCCAATCATTCGCCTCACCGGTCTGGCAGAACGCATAAGGAGTGTAGTTGTGGAAGCTCACCATCACTTTCTTGGCAGGGTCATCCGGGAGTTTGAAGCCGTCATTGAGTGTCATCGTCGGATCAGCCGCATAACCAGGCACACCCAGCCACCTTTGGTCGTTGTTGCCTCCCGTGGCACGCACCGCATCCACAAACGTTTGATTCCACTCATTGAGTATGTCGTTCTGCTTTTTCTTTCCCGCAGCGCTCTTATAGTCCTCACTCCAGCCCCAATGGCCGTCCTGAATCTCGTTGAAGGACTCGAAGATCAGGAAATCACCCTTGTTCTTAAACCTCTCGGCAATCTGGGTCCAGACAGCCTTGATCTGGGCCTTGATCCGGGTGTTGACGGCAGCGTCTGCGGCAGCTCCACGGATGTTAAGCCAATGAGTCGTATAGGATGTGCCGCCATTGTAATCAATCGAGCCATCATGGTGGATGTTGATGATCGTGTTAAGACCGGCCTGTTCAGCCCAATCCACAAGCTCGGCCACCCTGTCAAGACGATCGTCAATCTTGTAGTCCGGAGCAGATCCGATGTGGCCGAGCCAAGTTATCGGAATCCGCACGGACTTAAAGCCCTTGGATTTCAGACTTGTGAACACGGCCTGAGTCAGTTTCTGGCCATTAGTCCAATAGCCTTCAATCGCTGTCTTGCCATCAGAAGCGTCCATCTGATTGCCTATGCATAGCCCAAGGCCCAATCTCTCCGCCATTTTCCATGCGTCGTTATCTCCTTTTTCCGGCTCTGTCGGAGTCTCAGGCTCAACCGGCTTCTCCTTACCAGGCTGCGAGATCGAAACCTCCTGCGAGAACGATCCGCTCTTTATGGTGACAACAGCGGTGCGGGCCTCGTAGGTCTCGTTGGCGGCCACCTTGACAGGATAGTCAATCTTGTACTTTGAATATGTCCCGTCAGTCACCGTCACCCAGTTCTGGCCGGCCACGGCAGTGGGTCTTGCCGGAGCAGTGACGCTTACCGTGAAACTTCCACCCTCGACAGGCGCCTCATAACTTGTCGGAGTCACAGTCATAGTTGCCGGGACCTCCTGTTCCGGGACAGGTGTCTCGTTTTCTTTACCTCCGCATGAGAAAAGCAGCGATGCGGCAAGGAATATAGCTGAAAATCTCAGTCGCATAATAATTCAAATTATTCAAGTTCGTTTTGACCGCCATTCGGGCGGATTTCGCGGCTGTACGGCAAGGCCTCTAGCAGCCGATTTGGATCCCGGAGGAGGTTTCACCCTCCCCCGGAATAATGTCATGATAGATTCTACAAGAATGCTATTTTCTTAACTGTAACGCCTTTACCCTGAACGATAAGGGCACTACCCCAATAAGCTTTTGTCGTCAGTTTGGTAAAGATAGGCTTGGTGGCCTTGAAACTGATGTAGCCCTTGCCAAAAGCCTCTGGAGAGTTTGCCGCATTGAACTGGTTGGCAGCATCGCCAGGCATGTTCAACTCAGTAAGTCCGCTCCAGTGGCCATCGAAGAGCTGGATCTGCCAATCGGTTTCGGACTTCGCTGAGAAGTAGATCCGGATCTCGCAGTCCTCTTCCAGACCAGCGTTCACCCAGTCATCCTCAGTCCCGATCTCAAGATTGTTGTTGTAGTCGTCTCCGGTGTACAATTCTCCTTCCCAGATGACATTCTCGGTCGCTCCGTAATGGATGAGGCTTACACCCTTGATGACAACACCTTCACCCTGACACTGGAACGCTCCGCCCCATGTGGTGTCCTGATTGATAAGCTTGGCGAGGATGTCAGCTGTCACGTTGAACGCGAAGTAGCCGGCGGAGGCATCGCAATTATCCTGGTTGACCATCTCACTGCCACCGATCTCGGCAAACAGGAACGGATCTCCCCAGTGACCAGCGAAGGTCTTGAACTGCCACTTTTCATTATAGGCCGTAAAGTAAACTCTGATGACATCTCCCTCAGCGATTCCGATCTCCTGGAAAGCGTTAGGCGCACCGAGATAAGGAGAGTTACCCCAACCGGCAAGATCCTCAGAGCCTTCCCAAATGAATGTCTCGGTGTAAGGAGCGGTAATCTCTAACGGAACAGGCCAGTTGAATGTCTCACCTGTCACGAGGGTGATTCCTAGACGATAGACTCCAGGTCCGATTCCGTCTGGGATTCCGAATGACATTGCCTCATCTGTCCTATTGGCGTAGGAGGTAACTTTAATACCCTTGATGGTGATAGACTCAATGTTCTGGAGATTGGTTCCGGTGATTGATACTTGACGTCCCACACTGAATGAAGGCTTTGTGAAAGTGATGGAGACAGCCTCGTCGTAAGTGATCTCAACATTGCCGGAGACTGACTCGTAGCCATTGGCAGCGGTGACTGTAAACGGACCGTTATAGGCCTCGCGGGCCACGGTGACAGTAACTCTCTCTGGGCTGTCAACCACATATTCACAAGTTATGAATCCCTGCACATCGTCTCCGTTCTTTACATCCGTGACGAGGTCAAGGTCGGTTCCGCTGAGTTCAATTTTGTCCTTTCCTGCCACGGCTGAAGTCTTGTCAACTCCGGTAATCACTGGCTTCACAACCTCAATCTCAGGAGTTGTGGCCTGCTTTCCGGACTCAAGTGTCACGGTGACAGCACCATCCTTGGCAGTAGCAGGAATGTCAGCGTAGAGTTTTCCGTCCTTGAGGGCGAACGAAGCCTCCGCATTGTTGAACTCAAGCTTGGTCACAAGGTCAAGGTCAGAGCCTGTGATCTCCACTGAGCCACCTGCCTTGTAACGGCCATCCTTCGCCAATGAGGCTATACCAAGATCTGCTACAGTGACGGTCTCAATCTCTCCTGCGGAAAAAGTCTTGCCGGCGAATGAGGTCAAGGTGATCTCTCCGTCAGTGGCTGACGCCGGGAGATTGAATGTGAGCGCTGTCGCGTCTTCACTGCAAGTGAACTCAACACCGCTTGCTCCGGCAAGATCAATGGTCTGAATCATGTCAAGATGCTCACCTGTGACAGTGATGACATCACCAGACTTGTAGGTGGTCTTCTTAGCTGTCACCACAGTAGGTTCTCCGACAGTCAGTTCCTCTTTGGAATAGACAATGTTAGGGATTGTCTGCTCATCCTCAAGCTCATTCACGTCACCGACCTGGACATAACCGCTGACCGCGCTGGCCGGAAGTTTGACCTTCAACTCGTGACGGGACTGGCTTACAAACTCTGTTACCCTCACATCGCCTCCGAAGATGACCTCCTTGACGATGTTGAGATATTCACCAGTGATGGTGACCTCATCCCCGGAAAGAGCCTCGGCAGGCGCGAAGGAATCAATTTTCATCGGTTCGGTGAAAGTAAGGGACGAGAGGCTTGAATGTTCATTGCCGTCCTTGTCCACAATAGTGATCTTACCCGGCTCTGGTCCTTCGAGAGGAATAGTGAAACGGATTTCAGAATGCTTGCCTGATTCCACAACCTCGTACTCGGTGACCGAGACACCGCCCTGAAAGCGGATCTCAGACACGTCCTGAAGGTTGCTTCCAAGAATACGGAGTTCGCCTCCACGCATCGCTGGCTCCGGAGCGAAGGCCGCAAGCTTCACACCGTCTCCGTACGGATCAGTTTCAAGTTCATCCTGTCCGCAGCCTGTCAGACCGACAAACGCGGAGCAGAGAGCCAAGAGTGCTGAATATCTAAATATATTTTTCATGTTCTTTTCCTCCATTCATTATTTGTAAGGGACAGCGCGGATGTTGTCGATCTGGATCAGCGGAGCGCAAGGTGTTCCTTCAGCTTCTCCGGCTGCCATGAAGATCTCGAATCCTGAGAACGAATCAGCAGAGAGCGTACCCGTCGCCTTTGTTCCATCCCAGTACCAAACAAAGTCGCTGGAGAACGGGAATGTCACAGTGATCCATTTTCCACCTGTGTCAAATGAGCCGGTCGATTTCCAAGGTTTGTACAACACACGTGGAAGAGAAATTGACTCATCGTGGAAGTAGGTGTTGTTCGCAGTGGCTAGCGTACACATGCTGAGGCTTGCGAAGTAGATCTGCATCGGGCATCCAGTCCAAGGATGATCCTCAGGAATACGCATCTCGAACTTGAGGGCCATGTTGGCGAAGTTCGTGAAATCCACAACTTTCCTAAGGTCTATTCCTTCAGGATCATCGTAAGTCTCCGGAGTGTTCCAGTTTCCCGGCCAGTACTCAAAGTGGTAACCTGTGTCAGCCCAGTCGGTACCATCGGCCTTGAGGCCACCGGCGTCGTAGAGTTGGAGATAGTTGCCGTCCAGTGAGTTCTCATCGCTTTGAATAGTCATGGCGTGCCAACCATGGTTTCCACGGGCGTCATCGAAGCTGAACAGCATGCCACGGCTGTCTTTGTACTGGAAGATGGACTGAGCGGTTCCGGATTCGGTCGTCACCTTGATCTTGCCAGGCTGCGCGCCTTCAGGAACCACGACATCAAACGAGTTGATTGTCACATTGGAGATTGAGGTAGCCTCAGCCCCTGGGAACTCGACCGTTAGAGGTTCTGCAAAGTAGTTACCGGTGATGGTGACAGTCTCGCCAGGGCTAGCCCATTCGAAAGACATTCCGTTCACTTTAGGAACCGGAAGCAGCACCTTGAAGTCATAGTCCACGACTGTGCTGTCCTTTGTGATAAGGTACATCTTGTCAGTCGTGACAACAGGCAGATTTTTAGGAACGGCCACAAGCAGAGTATTGTCGGTCATGTAGCTTGTGTTCAGAATGGCCGGCTGGTCGTTGAAATAGATGTCATGGACGCTCTTGAGGTTCTCGCCCACGATGCAGATGATCTGCTCAAGGCTTGCCGATGTGATGATCACATCCTGATCCGCAGGCCTTACGAAATGAACGGTAGGTTTGCCGTCAGCCTGTCTGAAACGATCCGGGTAGTCAGCCCTGTCGCAGGAGAAGAGGCCGGCCACACAGAGAGCGGCAACAAAATATTTTATGATTGATTTCATAAGTTTCTCACTGATTAAAAGTCATACTTATAAGTCTCACGGACGTCAACATGGACTCCCTCGACATCCGATCCCATGTTAGGATTGAGGACAACATCCTCTGATGGGAACGGCATCGTGAACATGGACGCTTTCACATCGACAAGCTCCTCGTCACCCTTGTACTTGATCTCCGAGTTGTCCCAGGCTTTGGCTCCTGGCCCGACATATTCTCCGGTAGCGTCAAGTACATAGTTTCCGTAGGCCTTGGCAAGGCCATCCCACGCCGACCTTCTCTGGGCAAGGAGCTCGGAGATGCAGCTGTTCACGTCATAGTAGGAACGGCGGACGAAATCGTACCAGCGGTCACCCTCAAGGGCAAGTTCAAGACGGCGCTCCTTCCAGATGTCTTCGAATGTGACGGACTTCAGAGGCTCCGCATTTGCACGTCCGCGGACCTGGTTGACATATTCAAGAGCCGAACCGGAGTCACCGGTAAGCAGGCAAGCTTCCGCACAGACAAGATAGATGTCGCTTAGCCTCAGGATGTGGGTCGGAAGCTGGTTGGTCATGTTACCGGCACTTACTCCGAGGGCTGCCTTATGGTCAGCACCGTTCCCGTACAGATGCTTGCAGTAATTCGCACCGCTTCCACACTGGAAGCTGCCGTTGGTACTGTTTGGAGAATAGCTTGGATCATAGTAGAAACGGTAGAAATCGAATCCTCCCAGATCTGTCCAGAAATAGCTGTACTGGTCACCGAACATCATCATTGTGGCAGCGCGGCGGTCATCCTTGTCGTTTGCTTTTCTGACTTCCGGGTCCTCGTCGGCAGAGACTCCGAAAGCGTCCTGAAGATCCACGGAAGGTCCTTTCCAGTCACCCCAGCAGTCACCGAACTCGTCAAAACCACCCATGCCGACATCGCTCTGGATTGAGTTCTGAGCGGTCCAAATACCGGATGTACTTGTCCAAAGCCAGGAGAACAAGCACTCTCCCGTCTGCTGAAAGACCTTAGGTGAGAGACGGAACACATCTGAATATACCGGGGTAAGAGACCTGCCGGAATGCTCGATGACATCCTTGGCGTAATCCCGCGCCTTGGCCAGATCATCTTGATTCAGAGAACCGCTCACACCAGCCTTGGTCAGATAGACCTTTGAGAGGAGAGCCTCCGCGGCATAGTAGTCGATGCGGTTATAGACTCCTTTGTAGGCATTCTTCGGAAGAAGTTCCATCGCCTTCTCAAGGGTCATGATGATATATTCATAGACATCTGCCTTCTGGACCTTCTCTATGTCATTATAGTTTCCTTCCTTGATGGACTCGGTGTTGTCATGGATGATCGGAACGTCTCCGAATGTCCTGACGAGGAAGAAATAAGCCATGGCCTTCCACGAGAGAGCCTCACCGATGCTCTGGTTTTTCTTCGCCTGTGACGGTCCCTCGGAACGGAGAATGTTGTTGATGACCGTGTTGCAATGAGCGTTAACCGCCCAAAGCGAGTAGGACATGTTCTTCAGGTCTCCGTCTGTGCCGTTCACCGTAAGGGTCGTGTAGGCGCTTTGTCCCTGATAGACATTGCCGCACATTGTCTCGGTTCCGTAGATGTAGAAGCGGATGATGTCGTACCACGGAGAGTTGTAAAGGTAGTTCACACCCTGCTCGCACTGCTCATCGTTCTTGTAGTACTGCTCGGTTGTGTAGCTGTCCTCAGACGGACGGTTGAGGAAATCATCGCAGGAAACCGCTCCAAGTGCCAGTATGGCGACAGCAAATGCTTTAACTATATTTTTCATTGTCATTTCCTCCATAATTAGAATGTGATGTTCAGTCCGAAGGAGTAGGTCGTAGGGGAAGGATAACGTCCGTTGTCCACTCCGAATGTCAGACCTGTGGAATCCTGGGTGCTGGCTCCGACCTCTGGGTCATAGCCCGTGTACTTGGTCAGGGTGTAGAGGTTCTGGATGTTCACGTAGGCGCGCACGTTGTCAATCTTCACCTTCTTCAGAATTGCCTTAGGGAATGTGTAGCCAAAAGTGATGTTCTTAAGGCGGATGTAGCTTCCGTCCTCGATGTAGCGGTCGCTAAGGCGGTCATTGTCGTTAGGATCGGAGATCGAAGGACGCGGAGTCTTCGTGCCCGGATTTGCGACCGTCACATTGGTGATGTCCTCGTACCAGTTGCCACTCGCATAGGTCTTCTGCGGATCTATGGCCGTAAGCCGAGCGCGGTCCTTGATGGACGTGTGCTGGTTAACCCAAGCGCTGTTCATGTGGACAAGTCCATTATGTCCCTGTCCCATCATGTTGTAGTTGAGGATCTTGTTGCCGTAGGAGCCGTTGATGAAGACACTAAGGTCAACATTCTTGTAACGGAAGGTGTTCGTCCAGCCAAAGGTGAACTTCGGAAGAGGAGAGCCGATGTTGGTCTTGTCACTCTCGTTGATCACCCCGTCATTGTTGATGTCCTCGAACTTAAGGTCTCCGACCCAGACCGTGGTGTTCCTGTTGAACACTCCGTCTGTAGGGTATTTCTCAGGCTTCGGAGAGTTCTGGATGTCCTCCAACGAAGTATAGACACCCGCCACCTTGTAGCCATAGAAATTGTAGAGCGACTGGCCGACCTCGGTGACGCTGACAATGTCGCTCCACTGGCCGTAACCTACCAGCTGGGCGTTGGCGGTGCCGTCAAGAGACACCAGCTTGTTGCGGTTGAATGAGATCTGGAAGTTGCTGTCCCAACCGAAATCCTTGTGATTGATAGGATGGGCGTCGAGAGTGATCTCAAGACCCTTGTTCTCGATGGTACCGTAGTTTCCCTTAGGAGCAGCCAGAGCTGAGGAAGCGTTGCCGTGGGTTCCCATATAGGCCGGAAGGGTCAGGGACATCAACATGTCGGAAGACTTCTTTTTGTAAAGGTCAACAGTAAGGTTGACGGCTCCCTCAAAGAATCCAAGGTCGAGACCGATGTTGGTCTGAACCTGCTTCTCCCAGTGAATGCCGGTGTTAGGGATGATAGAAGGACGCTGGCTGTCACCAAGGGCGGAAGGCAGTTTGCTCATGCCGGACTCCCATGCGCCGGCACCGATGTTCGCGTTACCAGTCTGTCCCCAACCGACACGAATCTTGCCGTTGCTCATTCCGAGCGCCTCCTTCATCCCTTGAAGGAATTTTTCGTTGGAGAATCTCCAGCTGCCGGCGAATGAATGGAATCCCGCCCAACGGTTGTCCGGGCCGAAGTTGGAGGAGCAGTCATAACGGTAGGTGTAGGTGAAGAGGTAGCGGTCATCGTAGTTGTAGGTCTCACGCGTAAAGAACGAAGCCATGGCAGATGAGCCGAAACCGGAATTGAGAGTCGCATCACCCGTGGCGAGTTTTATGTTGTGAATCTCATCGGACGGCAGGCCGGTGTTGGTGCCGCTGAGATAGTTCCAGCTTGACTCCCAGCATTCCTGGCCGAGCATGGCTGTGACGCTGTGGCGTCCGAATGTATTTGAATAGGTCAGATAGTTCTTCAACTGCCAGAACTTGCTGTTGTTCTTCTGCCAACTCATCGTGTTAGACTTGCGTGTCCAGCCGCCAAGATCAACCATAGGCTTGTAGGTCGTGGCGTTGGAGGCACTGACATCGAAACCAAGCTCACTCCTGAACACGAAATGCTTCACCGGGGTCAACTCAGCGTAAAGGTTTCCTGTAAGTTTCTGACGTCCGAGAAGGTACTCATCCATCATGGCCAATGCGACAGGGTTGGCGCTCGTGTAACCTTCGCGCACGGTTGTCGAATAGTTCCCGTCAATGTCATAGACAGGGATGTCAGGAAGGGTCGAAAGGGAATAGAAAATCACACCCTCGGTACCATCCGCAAGTTTGATGTTGTCATTGGTGTTGGCGAATGTGGCGTTCAGGCCAAGCTTGAACCAAGACTTGAGCTGGGCGTCAATGTTGGCGCGCACGGAGTAACGGTTAAAGTCAGAACCGATCAAAGTTCCCTCCTGATCCATGTAAGAGCCAGAGATGTAGTACTGAACCTTGTCAGAACCGCCTTGTGCGCTGATCTGGTGCTGATGCTGAATCGCTGTGCGGAAAATTTCGTCCTGCCAGTTGGTTCCCTTGCCGAGAATGGATGGGTCGGTGTAATAGGAATTCGCTGTCAGCTCACCGATGGAAACCATGTCGTTGTAGTATTCGGCATATTCACGAAGGTCCATCATGTCAATCCTGCTGGTCTGGCGGTTGACCGCAACCATACCATCATAGGTAAATTTCGCTTCACCGGCCTTACCACGCTTGGTAGTGATGAGAACAACTCCGTTCGCGCCCTGCGCACCGTAGATCGCGGTGGCCGAGGCGTCCTTGAGGATTTCCATGCTGACGATGTCGGCAGGGTTGATGGTGGCAAGAGGAGAGATCGTGGAGATCTTGCCGTTGCCAAGGGATCCCAGACCGAAGTCTCCGCCTGAATTACCGCCACCCTGGACAATCACACCGTCAATCACGTACAGAGGCTCGGCCGCGGAATTGACCGTAGCCTGTCCACGGACACGGATTGATGACGATGAGCCCGGAGCTCCGGAGGTCTGCACGGCGGACACACCGGCAGCACGACCTTGGAGTGACTGATCAAGGTTAGTGATGACTGACCCCTTGAGATCCGACTCCTTCATGGAGACAGATGCACCGGACAGGTCGCTCTTCTTCATCGTACCATAACCGACGACAACAACTTCATCAAGAAACTGTGTGTCCTCGGCCATCACGACATTGATCTTGGTCTTACCTGAAACCGGGATTTCCTGAGCGGCATAGCCGATCGAAGTGAAGACAAGGACCGCATTGTCCTTGACCGTGATTGAATAATTGCCATCCAAGTCTGTGATGGTACCGTTCTTGGTCCCCTTTTCCTGGATGCTGGCCCCTATGACACCAAGCCCGGACTGGTCCTTAACGGTACCTGTCACGGTCTTCGTCTGCGCAAGGGCTGTCAGTGAGCTTCCGATGAAGAGCACCAACAAGCATGTCAATAGCTTACTTTTCATGCCATCCGAATTTAATGTTATTATAT
>DJQB01000030.1:102170-153267 GCA_002439875.1 Bacteroidales bacterium UBA6397 | reverse complement strand
CAGCGCGGTTACTCTTTTCATGTCTGTAGGAATAGATTGTTATGCTTTAAGTATGATATTCGTTATATTCCGATGTATTCCAATATATTCAAGGAAAACAGCAATGGTCATTTCAGGACCTCGACAAGGTCAGGGCGCACCTTTGCCGAGATAGCCATGACACCCTCCAGCAGGACAACGAGTCTCCTGTCACGAACCCCTTCCGTCCTCATAAACACCCCTTCAACTCCATCGAATGCCCCACCGTGGATTCTGACCCTCGTCCCTTTCTTGATGTCAATCTCGTCCGGTTTGAAATATGTCAGATTCTCTTCCAGTTGTGAAGCAACCTTGATGAAATTGCTCATCTGATCGTCAGGAACGACAAGACACTCACTTCCTCCGCTGGTATTGTTCATGACATATTGCAGGAAGTTATTGTCTTTCTTGAAGTTGATAAGCTGTCTTCTACTCGCCCGCACAAACACAAGGCTAGGGATGACAGGAACCAGCCGACGTGATTTCACTCCATGATAGGATCTGAGGGCGTAGTGCTTAGGTATGAAATAGTCCAAACCGCCATCACCGGAGAGTCTCTCTTCCGCTTTTCCTTCGCATTTGTAGGCGCGCATGACGAACCATCGCGCCCAGTCGCGTGGGTCGATTGCGGTCTTTTCAGCCCTTTCAGCCTCTCTCATTTCATCCATCTCTTTCTATTCCTCTCCATCGGTTTGGCAAATCCATAGTTCAGTCCAATCTTGGCATTGGTCTGTGTTTCAATTAGTTAGAGCAGAATAGCCCATAATATAACCACTCGTGCTGTTTCTCCATAAGAGACGGCAACAAAGGTTTCTCCATAAGAGACGGCACATTGTAGTAAAGGCTTGAATATCTGTCGATTATATAATAATAGTAGCAATATATCCCATAATTCAATCTTATTGCCGAGACATTTCGCAATTAATATGATGGTTCACAATGGTTCAAATGATGTCTGTTTCGTTGTTCAAATGGACATCAGCACCTTGAAACAAGCTCTGTACAACGATTTGATTTGCTAATAGTTGGTGAAAAAATCGAAAAATATGATTGATTTTATTGGTAATGTAATCCAAATATTGCTATCTTTGATACAAAATGTGCCGTCTCTTATGGAGAAACAGCACATCTTAGTCCCGCAATAACACATCGGTTCGCCTTGTCAATCACAGAGTTCTCCAAAGACGCAAGGTAGATTTGAGTTGTTTTTTCAGAAGTATGTCCCATTGCGGCACCTATAACCGAGACAGGAATGTGATGGTTTCTTGCGGCCGTTGCCCACGAGTGTCTGGCGCAGTAGGAAGATAAAGGAATGTTCAAATTCGCCATTAGAGCGAGTTCTTTGAGCTTACGGTTGTGGTAACCCAGTGCTGTCTGGTACTGGCGGAAGGCTTCTTTGGGATCTGATGATGTTATGATAGGAAATATGTATGGCGTCCTTGCTGTCAAAGCGATGTAGCGTTTGATTATCCGTTCTATGCACGGTTCCACTAGTACATTTAGGCTCTGACCGGTTTTTTGCCTTTTGTAGGAAATGTAAAGCCCATCATAATCTTCCTTGCGTAGGTACGCTATGTCGACGAAAGACATCCCTCGCATAAAATAACTGAACATGAAGAGGTCGCGGGATAAGGCGAGGGCGGGAGAGTCTTTGAGGTTAAGTTTCATGAGCTTTCTAACTGATTTTTCGTCCAAGGCTCTCTTCCGAGTCTTGTCGATTCCTGTATAGACATTTCTGAAAGGGTTGTCAGGTTTTGCCAGTTTGTCTCTATTTGCTTTATTGTAAAGGGCCCTCAAAATCCTCATGTAGAACGAAATTGTGTTTTTGACAACGCCTCTTTGCTTAAGCCAGTTGTTGTAGCGGAGAATCAGGCTGTCATTCATCTTTGTGAAGGAAATGTCATGCCCTTTCAGAAAAGTTCTGAGGCTGTTTCTTGTTCTAGTGTAGTTGCGGGCTGTCCCCAGTCTGTTCATTGCATTCAATGCAGTGATCTGTCGTTCCATGTATTCCATGACTGACACTCTTTCTGTCTTGCGTGAATTTGCTCTTTTTGACATAATTACTTAGTTGTTTAGAAATATTCCGCAAGTTTTGTGATAATTCTGGGATTGGTCAGCTCTCGCATGTGTGATTATGCTGTGGTTTGTAACGAAAAGCCACCGGAAATTGAAAAGAATCCATTCACGGTGGCTTGCAATAAGGATTGAGGTTCGAAAAACCTTATTTGATGCGGTACGGTTGGTCGTCGTAAAGACTGTAGCGTTTTGCCTTACGGATCCATTTCTGCTCTTCAAACTTGACATGCTCGCGAAGTTCTTGGAACTGGATCTCACCTTTGAGGTAGCTGATCATATCTGGATCGGCTATTTTTGATTCGAATCCTTCAAGGAGTTCGAATTGGGAATATCTATCCAGAAAGTAACGCATAAGTTGAAGAGTGTGCAGCAGGGAATGATACTCAGTGCCGGGCTGGAGCATTATCTGGTAGCCGTTGCATCGCTGGTCTTCGTAACGTCCTGTGGACGGAGTGAAGGTGCAGGGACGCATCAGGACTCCGGAGGGGGCGGGGAGTACCTCCATGCGGTTGTGGCGGATGAAAGGTGATCCGAGATATTCATAAGGCCTGGCGGTTCCGATGGCGGGAGTGATGGTCGTGTTGTTCCATAGTCCTCCTCCGCTGTACATCTCGCAGGTGAACATTCCTGGAATGTCAGACGCGGGGGCGATTGTCCAAGGTAGTAGTTGGCGCGTGGAGTCGCTGGCAAGGGCGGAGATCACGTGAAGGGCGAATGTGGCCCCTATTTCGTTGTACCAAAGATTGCAGAGTTCTCCGAGTGTGAGTCCGTGTCTGTGAGCGATTTTAGGGGTGTGTGGCTCCACTGTACTTGCAGGCATCGAACCTTCCACTATTCTTCCCGCAGGGTTGATGTGGTCAACAATGTAGAGTGACGGAGGGTTCTCCATCCCTGCTATCACTTCCATTAGATGGAAAACATCTTTTGTGTAGTTGAAATACCTTGAGCCAGCGTCCTGGATCTCCACGACGATGGCGTCAAGGTCTTTCACTGCGTCTTCATTGAACGAGATGTGGTTGGTGCCAGGTGTCAGTTCGGTCCCTACCGGACTAAACACAGCCTTGAGGTTTCCCCGCTCGCTGAACATGTCGTACATGTACCTTCCACGAGCCGTGTCCCAACAATTCTGTGTGCAGAAGCATCCGACTCTGCCGTCCAATAGCGCCTTGTCCAACTGGTTCTCCAGCGCTGTCGTTCTAAATGAAAACATAGTCTATAATAATATTCTTAGTTTCCTTTAATAATCCTGTTGGCTATCACAATTATCTCGTTGGCAAGCGCTTCCGCGGCAGCGAGGGTCGGGGCCTCGGAGTAGATGCGGATGATCGGCTCGGTGTTGGAGCGGCGCAGGTGAACCCACTGACGCTTGGACTCGAAGCTGATTTTCACTCCATCTATGTCGTTGATGTCTTCAGCGGCATATTCCTTTTTCATCTCCTCTAGAATCTTGTCGATGAGTGCCTTGTCGCTGAGCTCTATCTTATTCTTGGCGATGTGGTACTCCGGATAGGTCTTCTTCAGCTCGCTCACCTTCATTTTCTTGTGGGCGAGGTTGGAAAGGAACAGAGCCGCGCCGACCATAGCGTCGCGACCGTAGTGGAGGGCAGGGTAGATGACTCCTCCGTTGCCTTCTCCACCGATTAGAGCTCCGGTCTCTCGCATCTTCGTGGTGACATTGACCTCACCGACCGCAGCGGCGTGATATTCACCGCCATATTCCTCCGTCACATCCCGCAGGGCGCGGCTGGAAGAGAGGTTGGAGCAGGAGACAGGTTTGTAAGGAGCCGTTACTTCCGCGAGGGTTCTGCCTTCTTTTCGTGCGATTGAGGCGGCTCTCTCGAAGAGATAGCCGGCCACGCTGACGAGAGTATATTCCTCGACAAAAGGTTCCCCGTTCTCGCAGATGAAAGCCAGTCGGTCAACATCTGGATCGACTGAGATTCCGAGGTCTGCGTGTTCTTTTACCACGGTCTCGCTGAGATCCGTGAGGTTCTTCGGCAGCGGCTCCGGGTTGTGGGCGAAGTCGCCTGTGGGGTCGCAGTTGAGTTTGACGCACTCGACTCCAAGCCTTTCAAGGAGTCGTGGCATGATGATTCCACCGACTGAGTTTATCGCGTCAAGAACAACCTTGAAATGCGCGTCTTTAATTGCTTGTACATCAACAGCCTCAAGAGCGAGGACGGCGTCCAGATGCTCGTCGGTGTAGTCGTGTCCGGTGACGTGGCCGAGATCATCCACGTCAGCAAAATTGAAATGCTCAGTCTCAGCTAGGTCAAGGATCGCCCGTCCTTCGACAGCGGTAAGGAATTCTCCGCGCTCGTTGAGAAGTTTCAGGGCGTTCCATTGGCGAGGATTGTGTGATGCTGTGAGGATGATTCCACCGTCTGCCTTTGCGAAGGTCACTGCCATCTCTGTGGTCGGAGTGGAGGCGAGTCCGATCCTCACCACATCGACTCCGCTGGCCATCAGTGTGCCAATCACAAGATTCTCTACCATCGCTCCGGACAGTCTGGCGTCCTTGCCGACTACTATTTTGTATTTAACCCCGTTCGGCTGCGGCTTCCTTGAAGGAAGTGTGGCGCAGTAGGCGTAGGTGAACTTTACTATGTCAATAGGAGAAAGCCCGTCTCCGGGCTTTCCTCCAATGGTTCCGCGTATGCCGGAAATTGATTTTATCAGCGACATGTTTGTGTCGTTTATTGCTCTCTATTGTAAGCGACTCTTGTCTATTTTAAGCATCGTAGCATTACTATGCCATGATGGCACCCACGAGTCCAAGGATGGCGTAGAACTCAGGAAGGGCAGCGTAGATAAGTGTGTTGGTGAACACGTCATGACCCTGGCTGATGCCGACAATACCGTTGGCGCTGACCATACCCTGACGGATGGCGGAGATCATGCAGACAAGTCCTACAGAGATTCCGACACCGAACATGAGTGGACCCTGAACAGCGAAATCCTTGCCGAGCCACATGAAGAAGGCCACGAATCCGTAGATACCCTGTGTGGCCGGAAGGGCTGAGAGCACCATATAATTTCCTGACTTCTCAGGGTTTACCTTGAGAGCTCCTTCGGCGGCGTTGCCCGCGATGGTCGTTCCGATTGAAGAACCGATTCCAGAAAGGGCCAGCATAAGGCCCAGACCGAGATAACCTAAAATTTCGTTCATAATGATTTGATGTTTATTTTGTTATTCTTTATTATCGTTTGTTGTCAGCGGGCTGTAGGCCTTTCCGGTCCCTTCATAGCCGCTGTTCTTGAAGAACTCAAGGAAGTTGAGTCTCAGAGGATGCACGAAAGCTCCGAGGCAGCACATCGCAAGGTTCAGGATGTGGCCGAAGCCGACGATGAGGACGAAGCAAAGGATGTTTATCCCTGGAACGTCAATCCCATAGACAGATAGACCTAGCTGGTTGAACGCGTTGCCAAGCATTCCGCCGGCGAGTCCAAGAGCGTAGAGACGAAGGTAGCTGAGCACATCGCCAAGTAGCCCGGTGACGGTGTTGTAGGTCTCGTAGAGGCCTGAGCCGATGTTTACAAGCGGATTCCTGTGGATGTCGTTGAACAGGAATATTCCCAAAGCGGAAACTACTCCAAGCACGATGACTATCCATTTGGTAACAGTCGAGTCAATGACACCTGCGAGGGCGAAACCTCCGACGATGACACCTCCCACGATCAGGAGAGTCCAGCCGATTGTGCCTAAGGAGTTCGCGAATCCGTTGCGCTTGATGGCGTAGGCGGTCTTCAGGAGCATGGCCACGCTGATGTGCACGATACCTATAAGGATAGAGAACAGCATCTGCGCGTCGTATCCGGCCACTGTTCCCTTGATCATGCAGGACTTTAGCCAATCAGGAACCCATGTCGCTGTAGAGATGTCCATTCCAAAGAATGTGTGCAGCACTGTTCCCATCACGATTGTCGCTACACCGAGAGTGGTGACGAGCGGGGCCATCGAGCCGATGAATCCCTTGGCTTTCCTCATCGCGAGTCCGATGAGCGCGAGAGCTATACCATAGCCCGCGTCACCCATACACATGGCGAAGAAGAGGGTGAAGAATATGGAGATGCACGGTGTCGGGTCGAACTCATCGTAGGCCGGACGTCCGTACATGTCGGTCAGAACCGTGAACATCTTCACGAACTTGTTCTCCTTGAACTTGATAGGCGGATTGTCATCCTTGACGGCATCTTCCTTGAGATAGACGATGTCCATCTTGTCGAACTTGGCGCAGAGAGTGGCGTCATTCTCAACTGGAGCGAAGCCGATGAAGGTGGTGATCATGTTCTCCGCTGCTTTCCCTGCACCTGCATCAGCAAGATATAACTGAAGGTCAGCGACATCTTCGTCACGCTGACGAAGCATTTCGGAAGTATATTCCTTCAACTCTAAAAGCCGTGCTTTGTAAGTTATGATGCTCTCTTTCAGAGAGATAACTTTCCGTTCGGCAAATCTGAGATCTCCCTCTGGAGCAGGACATTCATCAACTGGCAATGAATATTCCGGGTCATCGGAGATGGTGACAAACCAGACATTTCTCCCGTCATCGAAAACTTCCTCAAGAGGGTATAATCCAGCCCATGATGGGTCGTAGGACTTCTTGGAGACGCTGTACCAATGAACTTTGTAGCCTTTTAATTTGAGAACGTCAAAAGCGGATTTGTCAAAGCATCCCCAAGGTCTTATGTTCTCGACATCCTTAATGGCCTGCGCCAACTCATTCTTTAGTGTTTCGAGTTTTGCGGAATATTCCTTAAAACTTTCCAGAGGATTGTCATACTTGGCGTCAGGATCCACTTCGGCCTCGATCTTTTCCAAGTCTTGGTCTTGCGTGAAATCGTATGACTCAAGTTTTGAAATAGCCTTATTGAGTTCGTTGCTAGCAGAGAGTAGAGCCGCAGAGTGCTCATCAACAGGCTTTGACGATCTGGTGATGTCCACCAGCCCAAGCTCTTGAAGACTCTTAAGAAATTCTTCAGTCTTCCCGCTGAGAAGAATGAAGGAGTATTTGGTCATTCTCTCAATCATCGTTGCTTTCCTCCATTGCTTCTTCCTCAGCGTGACGCTGCTTGACGATCTTGGACGAGGCCTTGCTCAAGTTCTCCTCGTCCTCCATGTAGCGCTTGATCTTGCGGATGGCCTCCTGATAGCCAGGAATCTGAACCTTTTCGTAGAGGTTCACCTTCTGTGTGGTCTTCTTCCTTTGGAAGTCGAGGATGCGTCGCTTCTCCTCATAGACCTCGGATTCGATCCCGAGTCTGGACAGCTCCTTGAGGATGGCCACGCCGTCGATGTACCACGCGGGCTTGATGAACGTGTTGAAAGGACTGATCTCGTAACGGATGCTTTTGAGCTCCGGGCACTTGACACCCGCGACCTTGACGGTCACGAGGTCGATGTCTTTAATGGAGACCAGCCCCGGCTCGAACTCATTCCACAGCGGAGCAAGGTAGTCGTACTTCCTCTGAGCCTCTTCGAGGTCCAGTAGAAGCCGCTCGCTCTTGTCCTTGGCCTTGCGCACCTCAAGCCTTAGGGCACTCTCCTTGTTTTGCAAGGTCGGGAGTGCCTTCTGGCGCATCTTGAGCTGCTTCTGCAGGGTGTTAAGCGCAGTCTTGTTGTATTGAAACTTGATAGGCATTACTTACCTTTCCAGTATTTGTCGATCAATGATTGCTTGATTCCGGTCTCGGCCTTGGTGAAATACTTGCCGAAGAGCTCCCAAGCCGTGTCGATCATCTCGGTGATGGAGATGTTGACATCAATGGAGAGAAGTCTGGTGGCATATTCCTTTGCATAGTCGAGGCAACGGTGGTCGTAGTCGGAGAGGTCGAAACCGTTCTCCAGTTTGGTCTTAGCGTTCTGGGCATCTGCGTACAGACGCACTCCCGCGTTCATCACCTGGCTGTGGTCCTCACGGGTCTTGACGTTCTGAACCCTCTGCTTGAGCCTGGAGAGTGAACGGAAAGGGTCGATGATGATCTTTCCGGAGTCGGAGTCAGCGCGGAGGAAAAGCTGTCCTTCGGTGATGTAACCGGTGTTGTCAGGGATGGCATGGGTGATGTCTCCATCGTTCAGCGTGGTCACGGCGATGATTGTGATGGAGCCATCGGTAGGGAGCTGCACCGCCTTCTCGTAGATCTTTGCAAGGTCGGAGTAGAGAGAGCCTGGCATGGAATCCTTGGATGGAATCTGGTCCATACGGTTGGACACAATCGAGAGAGCGTCGGCGTAGAGGGTCATGTCCGTGAGGAGCACGAGCACCTTCTCGTTCTTGTCAACCGCGAAGTATTCGGCAGCGGCGAGAGCCATGTCCGGAACCAGGAGACGCTCCACAGGTGGGTCTTCAGTGGTGTTGACGAAGCAGATGATCCTGTCAAGTGCGCCTGCACTTTCGAATGCCTGACGGAAGAACAGGTAGTCATCGTTTGACAGACCCATACCTCCGAGGATGATCTTGTCGACATCGGCTCTCAAGGCTACATCGGCCATAACCTGGTTGTACGGCTGGTCAGGGTCAGCGAAAAATGGAATCTTCTGTCCGGACACTATGGTGTTGTTGAGGTCGATGCCCGCGATTCCGGTCGGAATCAGCTCGGACGGCTGACGTCTCTTGTAAGGGTTCACAGATGGTCCGCCGATTTCTCTTTCCTCTCCCTCCACCTCAGGGCCTCCATCAATAGGCTTTCCGTAGGCATTGAAGAAACGTCCGGAGAGCTGTTCGCTGACCTTGATTGTAGGTGGTTCGCCCAGAAACGTCACCTCAGCGTTTGTCGGGATGCCTTCAGTGCCGGAGAACACCTGAAGGGTGACGAGATCACCCTTGGTTTTTACGACCTGGGCAAGCTTGCCTCCGACTACGGCAAGCTCGTCATTGGAAACTCCCTTGGCCTTGAGCGAAACAGTGGCCTTGGTGATAGCTTCAAGCTTTGTGTATATTCTTTGATAAGCCTTATTTGCCATAGTCTTCAATCAGTTTGTTGATCTTCTTAGCATAGTTCTCGAATTCCTCGCTGTGGAACTTGGTGTAGTTCATCTGGCGCAGTTCGTTGATGAGTTCCTTGAAAAACTCGCGGCATTTCTCGAAATCCTCGAAGTCGAAATCGATGTCGCAGATGTCCAGAACGAGGTCCAGCATATACTTCTGGCGGTCCATAGGGCAGAGCGCGTCAGTCTCGTCGAATGCGTCCTGCTGCAGGAACACGAAGTCGATGAGTTCTGATTTCCAGAAACTTACGTGGTACGCTACCGGAACTCCATCGTCACCGAGGATGTTTATCTGCTCGTTCGCCTCGCGGCCTTTGCGCAGGAGATTTTTTGCCTTGATCACATTGGCCACCCAGCCATGCTCCACCTGCTCGTCGAGCCATGAGATGATCTCAGGATATTCAAGGTACTTTGAATATGACTCGATCGGGTTGACGGCAGGGTACCTCTTCTGGTCGGCGCGGTTCTGCTCCAGTCCGTAGAAGCACCTTGCTGCTTTCTTGGTGGATTCGGTCACAGGCTCCTTGAGGTTTCCTCCGGCAGGGGACACCGTTCCGATGAAGGTGACGGCTCCGGTCTTGCCGTTGTTCAGGACCACCATCCCGGCGCGGGCGTAGAAGTTCGAGATGATGGCCGAGAGGTCAACCGGGAACGCGTCGGCTCCAGGAAGTTCCTCCATACGGTTGGACATCTCCCTCAGGGCCTGTGCCCAACGGGAGGTCGAGTCCGCGAGCAGAAGGCACTTAAGACCCATCGCCCTGTAATATTCACAGATCGTCATAGCCGTGTAGACCGAGGCCTCACGGGCGGCGACAGGCATGTTCGAGGTGTTGCAGATGATGGTGGTGCGCTCCATCAGGTGGCGGCCGGTGTGAGGGTCGATGAGTTCAGGGAACTCTGTGAATATCTCCACGACCTCGTTGGCGCGCTCTCCGCAGGCGGCCATCACGATCACGTCGGCCTCACCCTGCTTGGCGATTGCGTGCTGGAGCACGGTCTTGCCGCAGCCGAAAGGCCCCGGGATGAATCCGGTGCCGCCCTCGGCGATAGGATTGAACGTGTCGATGCAGCGGACACCGGTCTCCATGATCTTCTGTGGCCTAGGTTTTTCCTTGTAGGCCTTGACGGCGACCTTGACCGGCCATTTCTGGGTCATGGTGACGAAATGTTCCTCGCCTTCGGTGTCGGTCAGCACGGCGACAACCATGTCGATGTTGTACTTCCCGGCCTCTGCGATTTTCTTCACGGTATATTCCCCTTTGAATGAGAACGGGACCATGATCTTGTGAGGCAACCAGCCTTCCTTCACCTCTCCAAGCCAGTCGGCGGCGACGACCTTGTCTCCAACCTTGGCGATCGGGGTGAAGTCCCAGAGTTTAGTGTGGTCCAGAGGGTCTGTGTACTCTCCTCTTTTGAGGAACACGCCTTCCATCGTGGCCAGATTGTTCTGGAGACCGTCATAGACACTGGAAAGAAGGCCAGGGCCGAGGGTCACCTCAAGCATCCTGCCTTCGAACTCCACAGGGTCTCCGTTTTTCAGTCCACGGGTGCTTTCGAACACCTGGACCGAGGCCTTGTCACCGTTCACCTTGATGACCTCGGCAAGGAGGGGAGTACCCGCAAGGGTGATGTAGCAGAGCTCATTCTCCGCCACAGGTCCGTCCACCTGAACCGTCACAAGGTTGGAAACAATTCCTGTTACCTTTCCTTTTGTCTTCATATTCAGTTATTTCAATTTTCTATTTTGCAGGTTCGTATTTCACGCCCTTGAAGGTGCCTCTTACCTCGTCCACGAGGCGGCGGAACATCTCGCGCCCGGTCTTCTCGTCGAGGGCGAACCATCTGCCGATGATGCGCAGTCTGGCGATGAAGCCGAGGATGGCGTCAAGGTCGAAGTAGTTGAACGTGGTGATCTCATTGATCTTGTCCCACATCAGGGAATCCAGACCACGCTCGCGGGACAGAAGGTCGGGGGCGTTCAGCGCCTCCTCGAGCCTCTGGCCTTCCGCGAACTCACCGGTGTCCAACTGGATCGTGTCCTGATCCAGCGGCCTCTCGAATGCCTTGTTCAGGAAGCGGGCCTTGCCGTTGCGCACGTTCAGGTCGAAGGTGAAATATTCCTTAAGGAACCTGTCGCTGTCCTTCAGGGCGGCCTCGTAGAACTCCCGGTTAAGGTTCTCGTCCTTGAATCCGTCCAGCAGACGGTCCACGACCTTGATGTCGGAGCCGCTCAGCTGGGACTTGATCCATCCGACGTAGGTGTCGAAGGACGTGCCCTCCCCGAACTTCCAGTCAAGCGAGATGGCCGGAAGGCTGGAGATTATGTACTCGTAGTTGTTCATTACTCGCCGAAGAGAATCTTGCGTGTGGCAGGTCTGAGGTAGTCGCCGATCAGGGACTTGAACGTCTCGTCGGTTAGGCTGATGAAATAAGAGCCGTCCTTAGGTCCGATGGTGAACCCGCCGGCGACCTTCTTGGAAAACTCCGCTGTGACCCCGCCCTTGAGGATGCCCGCCAACTCGCCGCTGACAAAAGGCTCAAGCTCTTTCTTGAGGCTTTCAGGAAGCACGATGTTGAGATCCTCGGCCTCCTCGGCGTTGAATTTCTCTGCCACGGCCTTGATGATCTCCTTGACGAAACCGGCTGACGAGAGTGCTGATGAGACCTGCTTGTCTGTCATCTTTCCGACCATAAGGTTCTCGATGTCCTTTTTGGTGGCCTGGAGGCTCTGCGCTGCTGCCATCTTCACGTCTCCCTCCACTTTCGCCTGGTAGTCGTCCGCCTCCCTTCTGGCTTTCATAAGTATGGCCTCGGCCTGTTTTTTTGCCTCTTCAACGATTTCTGCGGCCTTCTCGTTGGCCTTGGCAAGGATGGCCTCGCCTTCTTCCTTACCTTTTGACAGTCCCTCCTTGTAGAGCTTGTCGGTCAGTTCCTGTAGCTTGTTTTCCATTTATGAATTGTGTGTTGATTTCTTAATCCTACAAATATAACCAAAAGAACCCTCTTGGCAAAACATTTTAGATTAATCTTTTAACATATATACTAAATAAACAAGAAAGTTGAAGCGAATGCCTCAACTTTCCTTGTGTTGTGTAAGATGAAAATTCGGAACGAGTGTATTCCGTCTTTTTGCCGTGCTTGTTTATCCGAGGAAGCCGAGCAGGATTCCGGCGGCGACCGCTGATCCGATGACCCCGGCGACATTCGGTCCCATGGCGTGCATCAGAAGATGGTTGTCCGGGTCGGACTCCCTGCCGACAATCTCGGAGACACGGGCGCTGTCCGGCACGGCGGACACACCGGCGTTGCCAATCAGCGGATTGATCTTCCGGTCGCCCTTCAGGAACAGGTTCCAGATCTTCACGAACAGCACTCCGCATGTCGTGGCGATCACGAATGACAGCAGACCAAGAATGAATATCTTGACCGAGTTCCCGCTGAGGAACTTGTCCGCCTGGGTGGAGGCTCCTACGGTAAGACCGATGAGGGTGGTCACAACGTCAATCAGCGGACCGCGGGCGGTCTCGGCCAGACGCCTTGTCACTCCGCTCTCTTTCAGAAGATTGCCGAAGAACAACATTCCCAAAAGAGGAAGTCCTGAAGGTACGATGAAGGCGGTGAGGAGGAAGCCGACGATAGGGAAGATTATCTTCTCCTTCTGGCTGACCTGTCTCGCGGCAGGCATCCTTATCAAGCGTTCCTTTTTGGTAGTCAACGCAAGCATTATAGGTCTTTGGATGACCGGCACAAGTGCCATATATGAATATGCGCTCACAGCGATCGCTCCCATCAGATCCGGAGCAAGCTGCGAGGAGAGGAATATGGCCGTAGGACCGTCCGCTCCTCCGATGATGCCGATGGCTCCGGCCTGATTCGGGTCGAACCCAAGGGCGAGGGCGAGCAGATATGCCCCGAATATTCCCATCTGGGCGGCGGCCCCTATGAGCAGAAGCCTTGGCTGTGAAATCAGGGCGGAGAAATCAGTCATCGCTCCGATTCCGAGGAATATTAAAGGCGGGTACCAGCCCTGCTTCACGCCTTGGTACAGAATGTTCAGCACGGATCCGTCCTCATAGACTCCGATGTTCAGTCCCGGGAACATCGGAATGTTGCCGATGATCATTCCGAATCCGATCGGAACGAGCAGGAGCGGCTCCCATTCCTTCTTGATGGCCAGCGTGATGAACACAATACCGATCAGGATCATCACCAGATTCTGCCAAGTCGCGTTGGCGAACCCGGTGAAGTACCAGAACTGTCTTAGACTTTCGAATATGATGTCCATCCTTCTATGCTATCTTGACGATTTCTGCGCCTTCGAGGACTGAGTCGCCCTTGTTCACGAGGATGGCGGTGACGGTTCCGTCAGACGGGGCCTGGATCTCGTTCTCCATCTTCATCGCCTCAAGGACGGCCACTTTCTGACCGGCTTTCACGGCCTGGCCTTCCTTTACGGAAATCTCGATGATCACGCCTGGGAGAGGGGATGTCACCGGTTTGCCTGTTCCTGCAGGGGTTGCCGGTTTCGGTGCAGGTGCTGCGGCAGTAGTTGCCGGAGCGGCTGCCGTGGCAGGTGCCTGAACCGGTTTTTGGACTGGTGCGGAAGCGTTCTCCATCTCGACTTGATAAGCCGCTCCGTTCACCGTGACATCCGCGATGTTCCCTTCCACTGAATTGATCTCAACGTTGTACTCGTTGCCGTTGATCCTGAATTTGTAAGATTTCATATTCATTAATTTTATTATCTTGGTAATTGTCTGAAATTCTGTACCTTATCGTTCCAATTGCTGTTCTTTGACGGGCGGATCGTGATGACGAAGCTTTCCTCGTCGTGGATTCCTCCGCCGAGGTAGTCGTCAAGCGCCATCGCGATGGCCGCATAGACCTCTCCTCCGAATTCCTGCGAGAGAGCCATCGAGATCGCTGCGGCGACCTCCGGAGTCATATTCACATTCCTGGAAGGTTTTGCCGCCTTTGCCGGTTTCGGTGCGGCAGCTTTTTTGTTGGCGTTGCCGATCCAGCCGAAGATGAACGCAAGGATGGTGAGCGCGATGAACACGGTCGACACTGAAATCAGTGTGAGAACCCATCCGTGCGGGTCTTTCTCTTTCATTATCTGGCTATTGGTCTTCGCGTCCACATCCCCGTTATAGGATCCCGGAGTAGGTTGTGAGGTGAGTCTAGTCTCGAAATCCATCATCTTGACTCCAGTCGGGACCTTGACCACGGAACAGTCAGCAGGAAGGTCAGCCGGGATGTCAAGAGTGTCGATGACTGTGCGTCCATCGTTGCTGACGAGATAGATTGTGGAACCGTTGCGCAGGGTGAAATTGGTGTAATAAGTTCCCTGTGAGGCGTTCCCGCTTGCGTAGAAGACAACGCTCTGGCGTGGTTTCAGAGTTGTCGAAGCATCGGATGCGGGAATATGATACTTCCCTAGGTTGTCCTTGTCATCGGACAGGTAGCAGCCGGCGAACTTCACGCTTCCGTAGGAATTGTTGAAGATCTCGATCCAGCCGGTCCGCTGTCCGTAGCCGTCCGTAAGTCCGTTCGTGTTCTCCACGAGAACCTCTCCGATTCTCAGATCCGCCAGGTTCTGTGCGCGGAGCCCCAGCCCGGAGAGCAGAAAGACGACCGATAAAAGTAATTGTCCTAATCTCTTCATAATCGCTACAGAGGAAGATTGTCGTGTTTCTTGGCGGGCATCTGCTGCTTCTTTCCGGCCAGCTGCTCAAGGGCCCTGATGATGCGGAAACGGGTGTTGCGAGGCTCGATCACATCGTCGATGTAGCCTTTTTCCGCGGCCTGGTAAGGATTATTGAAGAGTTCTTCGTACTCCTCTTTCTTTGCGGCACGGATCTTTTGCTGCTCCGCTGGATCCTCAACTGCCTTGATGTCCTTGGCGTAGAGCACATTGACAGCTCCGTCCGCTCCCATCACGGCGATCTGGGCCGATGGCCATGCGTAGACAAGGTCGGCGCGCAGATGCTTGCTGCTCATCACGATGTAGGAACCACCGTAGCTCTTGCGAAGCTCTACTGTTACTTTAGGGACTGTGGCCTCACCGTAGGCGTAGAGCAGTTTGGCTCCGTTTGTGATGACGGCTCCGTACTCCTGCTGGGTTCCAGGGAGGAATCCCGGCACGTCCACGAGTGAGACGATCGGGATGTTGAACGCGTCGCAGAAGCGCACGAAGCGGGCTCCCTTGCGTGAGGCGTTGATGTCCAGCACTCCAGCGAGCATCTTAGGCTGGTTGGCCACGATGCCGACGCTCCGGCCGTTCATGTGGGCGAATCCTACGATGATGTTCTTGGCGAACTCCTTGTGGAGCTCGAAGAACTTCCCGTCATCCACGATGCTCGTGATGACCTTGTACATGTCGTAGGCCTGGTTCGGGTTGTCCGGGATGATCTCGTTGAGTGAGTCGTCAACCCTGCCGACAGGATCATTGGTCGGAACCCTTGGAGCCTCTTCCATGTTGTTCTGAGGAATGTAGCTGAGGAGTTCCTTGATTGTGTTGATTCCTTCCTGCTCGTTCTCTGCCGCGAAATGCGCCACTCCGCTCTTGGAGGCGTGCACACTGGCTCCGCCGAGTTCCTCCTGCGAGACAACCTCTCCGAGGACGCTTTTAACGACAGCCGGGCCGGTGAGGAACATGTAGGATGTGTTCTTGACCATCACCGTGAAGTCAGTGAGGGCAGGGGAGTAGACCGCTCCGCCAGCGCAAGGACCGAATATTCCTGAAATCTGCGGGATAACTCCCGACGCGAGAATATTCCTTTCGAATATTTCACCGTAGCCCGCGAGCGCATCGACTCCCTCCTGGATTCGCGCCCCACCGGAGTCGTTAAGGCAGATAAACGGAGCTCCGTTTCTTGTGGCCAGATCCTGTACCTTGCAGATCTTCTCGGCCATCGTCTTCGAGAGGGATCCTCCCGAGACTGTGAAGTCCTGAGCCGCCACATAAACCAGACGTCCGTCAATTGTGCCCTGTCCTGTGACAACCCCGTCTCCATCGAAATGCTGCCTCTCCATTCCGAAGTTCGTGCAGCGGTGACGGACAAACATATCGAATTCCTCGAAACTTCCTTCGTCAAGCAGCAGCGCGAGTCTTTCCCTCGCAGTCAGCTTACCTTTCGCGTGCTGGGCGTCGATCCTTTTCTGGCCTCCGCCCATCCTGGCCACGGCCCTGCGCTCGACCAGTTTTTTGATGTTATCCTGCTGGATGCTCATACTTTCTGTACTTTAATCAAATTTTCAGAATCACAAATTTATCAAGAATCCCGTTTCATTCAAAATTCCTGCCCGCAAAATCGTAAAATCCCGTCGCTTGTGGTAAAATACAGATTTATGAATATGATTTTACCCCCTGATGTCTCCCATAGCGCAAAGAAATTTTCCCATGGCAAATTTTTGTAACGTGAAAAATTTGCTGTTGGAAAATTTTTTGCGCCCATAATGAGACCCCATGATATGAAGAAAAAGGCTGACTGAAAACAACTTTCAGTCAGCCCCTAATATTCAAGTGAGTATTACTCAGCCGGTTTCAGCGTGTTGTAGACGTTGGTGACATCGTCATCGTTCTCCAGAAGATCAGTGAGTTTGTCCAGGGTCTCGCGCTGCTCCGGAGTCACGTCTTTCAGCTCAACATTAGGGATTCTCTCGAATCCTCCGGAAATTAGCTCATAGCCGTTGTCCTCGATGTACTTCTGGATCGCGCCGTAGGACTCGTAGGCTCCGTAGATCACAACATCCTTTGTGATTTCTCCGTCCTTGTCCTCCTGCTCCTCGATGAACACCTCAGGGTCGTCATCGCATTCGCAGAGGGCGAGCTGAAGCTCGTCGATGTCCATTCCGTCCTTATACTTGATGCGGAACACGCACTTGTGGTCGAACATGAAGCTGACACTGCCGCTGGTCCCGAGGGAACCGCCGCACTTAGTGAAGTAGCTTCTTACGTTGGCCACGGTGCGGGTGTTGTTGTCGGTCGCCGTCTCGACGAGATAGGCGATCCCATGAGGGCCGTAACCCTCGAACACAACCTCCTTGAAGTCCCCCTGGTTCTTCTCAAGGGCTCTCTTGATGGCCTTCTCAATGTTGTCCTTGGGCATGTTCTCGCTTCTGGCCTCCGCCATGAGGGCCCGGAGTCTGGAGTTGCCGACCACGTCAGGACCGCCCTGCTTTACAGCGATGGTGATCTCCTTTCCAATCTTAGTGAAGGTCTTGGCCATATGGCCCCATCTCTTCAATTTTCTTTCCTTGCGGAATTCAAACGCTCTTCCCATAGTCCGTTACTTGGTCTGGTTCTCGATGCGGGTGATGTATTTGTCGATGTCGTAGCCTTCGACTGACTGAGGGTACTGATCCTTGATCTTCTTGTAGAAGGTGAGTGCCTTGGCGTTGTCACCGAGCTCCTCGCAGGTCACGCCTGCCTTAAGGAGGTAACCTGCGGCGAACATATTGTCGGCGGCAGCGGCGGCCTTCTCGAAATATCCAACGGCCTCCTTGTAGTTCTCAAGGCCTACATAGGCGTCTCCGATGCATGCCTTTGCGCGGGCCAAGAGGATGGAATCCTTACCGCGGTACTTTTTGAGGTAGTTGATAGCCTCCTGATAGTGCCCGAGCTGGAGTTCGCAGACTCCGGCATAGTAGTAGATGTCCTTTCCGCCTTTCGCTCCGAAGTCTTCGATAATCTGGGCGAATCCGAGCACGTTGCCGTCACCGTTGAGAGCGAGTTCGAACTCGCCGTTCCTGAAGTTTGCTTCCGCAGGAATCATCTGGGCGGCGGCCTCGTCGCTCTTTGGCTGAACATAGAGCTTCTGGTAGGCCACGAGGACAAGGGCGATCACCACGAGGGCGATAAGAATACCGTAGATTGTCTTTTTGTTCTCACGGAAGAACAGGTCGGTCTTGGACACGGTCTCTATGACCTTCTCCTCATGCTCCTGCTCTTGCTCCTTTAAAATTGCTTCTTGTTTTGACATTTTTATACAGTTTTTGTTATTATCGGATGAGTAATCGTTATTTGCCGCTAATAGCCCACAAAAATAGAAAAAAATGTTTAATCCTGCAATTATTGGAAGTCCTATCTCATTTCCCGTGAAATTGACTATCTTTGTGGGGTAAGAAAAAGTTCAGATGCCTGCCCTGAAGAAAATAGTCGTCCAGAATTTCAGGAACATAGCGTTTCAGGAATTGTCTTTCTCTCCCAACATCAATTGCATATCAGGCAACAACGGGGAGGGGAAGACAAATCTTATGGATGCCGTATGGTATCTTTCGATGACCAAAAGCGCATTCGCTTCGTCGGACAGGTTCAACTTCCGGCACGGCACGGATGCGTTCGCCGTTTCGGGAACATATTCAATGAATATGAGTCCGGACGCTCGGTTCTCGGTTCAGGTGGACTCCAAAGGCGAGAAGAAGGTCCGGAGGGACGACAAGGTATATTCGAAAATCTCTGAGCACATCGGGGTGCTGCCGATCGTGATGGTCTCGCCTTCGGACACGTCGCTTGTCAGTGAGAGCGGTGACGACAGGCGGCGGTTCGTCAATTCGGTGCTGTCGCAGATGGACAGGGAATATCTCGCCGCGATGCAGCAGTACAACCGCCTCCTTTTCCAGCGCAACAAGATGCTGAAGGACGGCACTTTCGACGAGTCTCTTCTGGACGTGTTCGACGAAAGGATGAATGAATATGCCGGTGTGATTCACGGCAAGAGGGACGCATTTGTCAAGGATCTACTCCCGTTGGTGGCCGAGCATTACGCCACGCTTTCGGGAGGACGAGAAACCGTGTCGATCGACTATAGGTCGGATCTTCGGAAAGGGACGCTGGTTGAGTTGCTGAAGGCTTCCCGGGAGAAGGACTGGATATTCAAGTACACCACCGCCGGGATCCAGAGGGATGATTTCCTTTTTGAGATGAACGGGTTCCCGATCCGGCGATGTGGTTCGCAGGGGCAGCAGAAGTCGTTTCTGGTCTCGCTGAAGTTCGCCCAGTACGAGCTGATGAAGCGCAGGTACGGATTCCCTCCGATGCTGCTTCTTGACGATGTGTTTGACAAACTGGACATGAGCCGAATATCGAATCTGCTCGGAATGGTGGCCGGGAGCGACTTTGGCCAGATATTCATAACTGACAGCAACAAGGTCAGGATGTCGGGGATTGTCGATGGATTGACCGCCGACAGGGCTTATTTCGAGGCCGTCGGTGGGGAGTTCAGGGAGATTTGACGATGGCTGAGTTCAAAAAGATCAAGGGTACGCCCCGCAAGGAGGCCTTGGGGATGGATCAACTTATCCCGTTGTACATCAGGGCTCTGAAGCTGAGCGCAGGACTCAACACGCAGCGGGTTTTCGCCGCTTGGGACGCAGTGTCAGGCATTTCGTCTCAGACACTTCGGAAGTTCTACCGGGACGGGAAACTTTACGTGACAATCTCGTCCTCGATGCTGCGGAGTCATCTGGAGTTCCAGAAACCGGCCTTGATCCAGGCTATGAACCGCTTTCTGGAGAAGGATGATCTGTTCGTCAAGGACTATGACAGGGTTGGATATGTCAAAGAATTGATTCTTAAATAATCATTGTTATTTTCTATTTCGGAGGGCTTTTCTGTTTCTTGAAATTATGGGCAATAAGGTCAGAATCATAATAGATCAGGCGATCCCGTTCATCGAAGGGGTTTTGGAACCGTATGCGGATGTCAGGTACATGGATGGCCGTGCTATCTCCCATGACGACGCTGTGAGTGCCGATGCGCTGATTATCAGAACGAGAACTAAGTGTGACGCTTCGCTGCTTGAAGGCACTCCAGTGAAGTTCATAGCGACGGCGACAATCGGTATGGACCACATAGACCTTCCGTACTGCAATGGGAAAGGAATCATAGTCCGGAACTCGGCGGGTTGCAATGCCGGAGGAGTCATGAACTATGTCTTCTCGGCCCTTTACGGTGTGGCCGCGCGCAAGGCAATACGTCTGGAGGGGGACAAGTTGGGGATTGTCGGCGTAGGCAATGTCGGTCGCCGTGTTGATTCAGTGGCCGGATCTCTGGGATTCAAGGTGTTGAAGAACGACCCACCTCGCATGAAAGAGGAGGGAATGGAAGGTTTCTGCCCTCTTGACTACCTTTTGGCCAATTCGGACATCGTGACAATGCATGTTCCTCTGAACGAGACCACAAGAGGGATGGCTAATGACGAGTTCTTCAGTATGATGAAAACTGGAACGATATTCATAAATGCTTCCCGTGGAGAGGTAGTGGATGAGTCGGCGTTGAAGCGTGCGATTCCGAAGTTGGGCCCGGTGATCATCGACACATGGAGCGACGAACCGAACATTGACCGTGAACTTCTGAGTATGGTGGACATCGCCACTCCGCACATCGCCGGCTATTCCTATCAGGGCAAGCAGAACGGCACCACGATGGCCGTCCGCGCCATTGCCCGCTTCTTCGGCATCGCCCCTCTGTACGACTTCTTCCCAAGGACCGAAATCATTGACCTTGAGTCAATACGCCTTGATCTGAAAGGTAAGTCCCAAGGTGAGATCGCATCCGTCCTCCAGTACAACTACCCGATTTTCACCGACGATTTCATGCTCCGCATGGCTCCCGAGAACTTCGAGTCGCTCCGCTCCAACTACCAGTACCGCAGAGAGTTTTACATCTTCTGATCGCCAGCGTATTCCCATGCATTCCTTATTTTCCCCTTGCATCCCCATGCGAGTGTTTTTCCTTCTTTTTACGAATCGCTTTCATCCCAACCCTAAAACAGGACACAGTAGAATAGGGAACATGCTGAAAAACCTATGGCTTAACCCAAGAGTTTTTCAGCATATTCATTGATTGGTGACGTTCTTTGGCCTATTGGCCTGAAGGCGTTTCGTAAATCCTTGCTACTTGGTATTATAGGTTCCGTAGACCGGATCCATTCTGACAGATTTCATACCTCTATTGGGAGGAAACGAAATCTGCTTGTAGGTCTTGCCGTCATTTTCTATGACATCGTCCTTGGCAAGCCAGTACTTTTGGATGACATTGTCGGACATCTTTCCCCTGCCCCGGTTTCTGTCAAGTTCCTCTGCGTCAAAGATCGCTACAAACAATGTGTCGGTGTCATAGAAGATTTCGTCAACAACCTGTCCATTGCTCAATTTCACTCCTACCATCAGGTCGGCGAAGGATCCCATTTCTCCTGGTCTGATGTGGTGTAGGTACCATTTGTCATTGAGGTCATCCAAAGAGACCGGATCATCTCCTGTCTTGAGACCGGTTTCTTGTGACCAGATGTAGATTCCTTTTGTGTATCGGTTCTCAAGATCCAGTGTGTACATGATGTCGCACGATGCTGCGGAGGACAGTGCCAAGGCTGCGGCCAATAAGTTAATGATTCTTTTCATAATATTCATAGTATTGTGCTTTGTGTCTTCTGCTTGATAGACGTTTGTGATCCAACGACATTATTCTAAATCCAATCTCACGGATTTCTTGCATTCTTTTGTATGAATATAGTGAAAACCGTGAGAACTCAGTATCATCATCGCATATTGCGACCATCCTGATTGTCCGAAAGTAAGGAAAAATCTTTTTCTTAGATGAAATTTAAACTTTATCGATACTGATATTTATGCTGTCTTGATAAAAAAACAGAAATACTTTCGATATGTTTTTTATGATTCATTGCGAACCTGTGATTTTTGCCCTATGTTTACAGAATCACTTGTACTTGAACCATTAACCATATTATATTATGAACGACATCAGAAATCATAGTGACGTTCCCGGAGCCGGGACACAGAATCCGTCACAGTCAGGATGGGTTGACAGACCTGTTGATGGCTACGCCCACATCTATTCCGACGGAACGAATGTCAGTTTGCTCTTCGATTCACGCGAGGATCACATCTTTGGAATGAATGTCCTTGCGGTGACTGCGTTCCAATGTTGCGTGACTATCCTTGTGATGCAGGTTATGGGGACTCATTTCCATCTTATTGTCAGAGGAAAGCCGCAGGATTGCGATAGGTTTTCTCGTTCTGCGCGAGTGAAGTTGGAGTCGTTCCTTACCCGTACAGAAAGACGTCATGCTGTCAATGGGAAAATACGTGTGAGCAACGATCCCATATTCACTGTGAATGAGTTGAAGACAAAATTTATGTATGTCTATAGGAACGCCATAGCCGCAGGATTCCCGTTGGCTCCTTGGGCGTATGAGTGGGGACCGGGGGACATATATTTCGTGGATCATGACCTTTGGGCCGGACGGGGAAGAAGAATCTCCGAATATCCGGTCCTGACTCGCCGGTCAATGTTCCATACATTGACAGCCTTGCCGGAGGCGTGGCGCTGCGATGATGAAGGCAAACTTCTGCCCCATTCTTATGTCGATTGGAAATCGGCCGAGGCGTTGTTCAAGAGCCCAAGGGCTTTTCTTGCGTTTATGAGCCAGAAGAAAGATGTCGAGGCTGCCATTGATCGTGAATGCTCATCGAATTCATCTGTTCATCAAGCGTCTGAAACCGAACTGAGAAGGGAGGCCAGGGCTGTTTGTGGTGCCTTGTGGGGTTTGGCTTCGGTCACGAAAGCCAGTGTGGAGCAGCGGGTGGCCATCGCTCAGAAACTCTGGGGTGACAGGCGCACATATTCATTGTCAGTTTTGAGCCGAGTCACAATGCTCGACAAGAATATCCTTGAGCCCATCTTCGGCAAGACCCGCTGACATCGAATCGCTCTGCCGGACGAAGGCGTGTTCGGTCCCTATCTTGCTTTTTACAAATCGCTTTCAGCCGAACCTTGAACATAACGCTGTAGAATAAGGAATATGCTGAAAAAGTCTTATGTTAACGAATGAGTTTTTCAGCATATTCATTGATTGACACCGCTCTGTGGCCGATTGGCCTGAAGGCGTTTCGTAAAACAGGCAAGGATGGCAGACTAATGAGTTGCATTACTTAGATCACTTCGGCAGGTTCTGTGACCGATGTAGGCGTACCTGTGTTATCTGGCTATAGGTCGCAGAACTTGGCGGTGTGACTGCTCTTCTATGGTTGCGGAGTTTGCCAAAGAGACTAAAACAGGACGGCCGTATCGAGAAATCTGGCGGCCATCCTGCAAGTATGCAATTGGTTGAAGGTGATATGTGTGGTTTAGTACAGGATGGAGCCGATGCCGGCGCGGTCGGAGCGGACGTTGTCGGCTTTCAATCCGCTGGCGTCAATGTCCCCGGAGCCGGTCTTGTGGAATGTGACGGAATCGGCCTTTCCGGAAAGTGTCGCGTCTCCCGAACCTGCTGACGTAACAGATAGCGTGCCAACATCCAGGTCACTGTAATCTCCGTCACCGGAACCTTTCTTATCGATGACCATTTCCCCAACCTTGATGTGTTTGAATTCGTGATCACCGCTTCCTGTTCCGCGGATTGTCAGCTTTCCTGAGAGCTCAAGATTGAACGCCTTGATGTCTCCTGATCCGACAGTCTCAATTCTCAGAGAGTCTCCAGTGTATCCGGAGATCCGTAAGTCACCACTGCCTCTGTTGGTGATGCTGTTAACCGCCGGAGCGTAAACACGCACTTGTGTCATCCCTTGGATTTTTGATTTATACTTGCAGTTGTAGATCCGGAGCACTCCATTGTCGTTTGTGGTGTGAATGGAGTCAATGAGATAATCATAGGCAATGACCTCGACTTTGAACTCATCCTTTGTCTGGACAAACATCACATCATTGAGAAGGATGTCTATGTCTATCGAATTGAACTCGCTGACATTGCGGGTGACTGTGTCAATCTTTCCACCGCAGTCGGAAACTCTGTATCGCAGGTCGTATTTGAACTGTTTCTTCGCGTCATCACTGAATCTGAAGTAGCAGGATGACAGGCCTGCTCCCATAAGTACAATCGCGGTGGCGGTCAGGATATTCTTAAATATTCTCATAATATTCATAAATCTCAGTAATCTATATATTCATTTATCGCTTGATTAGCAATTCTTTAGGATCGAGCCCCAGAAGTTCCGCCTTCTTGAGGAAAGCGGGCAGCTCGACTTCGAGGAACTCTTTCCTGTCGTTCGCCAGCACTATGTCCTTGGCCCGCCCGCTGATGAAGTAGCCGATGCCGCGCTTGTTGTAGATGATGCCCTCGTTGGTGAGCTTCTCGTAGGTGCGCATCACCGTGTTGGGGTTCACACCGATCGTGGCTCCGTATTCCCGCACCGACGGGATTCTGTCATCGGTCTTCAGTTCACCGGAGAGAATCTTCTCGCAGATTATGTCGCTGATCTGTAGGTAGATAGCTTTGTTTGAATTGAATTCCATGGTCAAGAATCTTTAATGTTGAAGCCTTTTGATCCGGAACCATGACCAAGTGCCGCAGACCGCCACAATCAGCAGAAGCCACAAGTTGAAGAAGGCATTCAGCCAGAAGTCGATGTTGTCGGCGTGCCTTATTGTCCAGTCATTGAACCAATTTCCCCACCATTCAAGATCAGCGTTGGTGATGAATGCGCTGAACAGGCCGGAAAACACCATGCCCAATGCGAAGAGTACAAGCACGGTGCCCACAACCTTCCATTTCTTGAACATCAAGCCTCCAAGCAGGAATATACTTGCGTGTTCCACTATGCCAGCGGCAAGAATCCATAACCCGTTTGCAGGGATAGTGATGTCGGTCGTGTTTATCAAGTTGTTTATTCTGAATGATATCATAGGGGCGCCACAGGATTTGTCGAATAGGCAGACGAAAGCATCGCTCAGAAGGTAGACAGTTACGAAGGCGACAGGAATGAAAACCAGCGTGGTAAGCATCATGGAGACATATTTCTCAAACTTTGACACCGGCAGCATCAGCCATTCCGCCCCTTTTGCCTTGTCAGTGATCTCACCGTATGCCCTGGATGGGTATAGCATCACAAATATTGTAGTCATCAAGGCAAAGAAACCGAATCTGAGACCCCCGTTTGGTCCATCTACAGCTGTCCCGGAGAACATTTTCGACAGACCTCCTTCGAATAATGTTCCGAAAAACATGTACAGCATGTAATATATGACAGGGAACAGGGAGAAGATCAGCATCAGCATCCCGATGTTTTTCCACTGTTTCTTGAGGTCATAGACGAAATATTTCCCGAATCTGTTGAAATTAAATGTATTGTCCATATTCATTCCTCCTTATCTGTTGCTGAACATCCCTTTGAGCAGTTCCTTGTTCTTGTGTACGGTGTTGAAAAGAGCCTCCACATTGATCTTGCTGTCCTCTCCGGTCGTGTTAGGGTAAACCTGAATGAATCCTCCCGGAAGCTGCTCGCTGTAAAGGGATTCAGGGTGGAGCTGAGTGCCGTAGTCGAAGTATAGTTTGTTTGTGATTTCCTCCACTGAGGCGTTCATCAGAACATCCTGACGGTCAAGGATTATGATCGGGTCGATGATGTTCTCCAGATCCCTTACCTGATGAGTGGAGATGACGATTGTTGAGTCATCTGAAGTGTACTTCATGATGGCACTGCGGAACTGCGTTTTGGAAGGAATGTCCAGGCCATTAGTCGGCTCATCCATGAACATGTACTTGCAGCTGCAGGCCAGTGCCAGCGAGATGTAGGTCTTCTTCAATTGTCCAGCTGACATCTGGTTCATTTTCTTGGCCGGGTCGTTCTCGAATTCCTTCATGATCTCAAGGAACTTGGAATGGTCGTAGTTCGGCCAGAATGCTCCTCTTTCCTTGGCGAAACGTTCCGCTCCCGTGGCGGCGGGAAGCACCTCGTCCGGAAGGTAGAATTGATTCCGGAGCAGGGTAGGGGTGCGGTCGAAAGGATTTTCCCCATCCGTGGTGATGCTGCCTTCGGTCACTTTCTTAAGGCCGCACAAAAGTGTCAGCAGAGTGGTCTTGCCGACTCCGTTCTCACCAAGAAGGCCGTAGATGCGACCTTCCTCAAGGTTTGTCGTGATGCTTTTCAGGACGGGAATCTTACCGTAGCTGAAAGCAAGATTTTTGATTTCAATCATATCTTGTTAGTGTAATAGTTTATTAATACACTGCAAAGATAATGATTTTTTTTGATATTCAAAGATTTTTTTTTGGGGGGGGGGGACATTTTTGTCTGAGTCTCATTACGATTCCGGGCTTGGAAAGCTTAGCAACCGTTTGCGCGGACTCTAAGTCAAAACATCTCCATCATGTCACTGAGTCTGCCGCAGTGACAGCTCACTTCTTTGAGTTTGCACATTCATCAAGATTCATTTCCCTCCATTCCTTCGGAGTGCAACCCACGACATCCCTGAACTGCTGCCGGAAATTAGATTTGTCGTTCAGCCCCACAACGAACCCTATGTGGCAGGCTGGCGCTTCGGGATGCTTGAGCAGTAGATCCTTGGCTTCGTTTATTCTCAACTCTTTGCGCCATGTCAGAAACTTTTTCTTAAGCACCCGTGAGCAGAAGAAGGACAGTTCTCTCCTTGTCAGTCCGAGGTCGTCGAGTATGTCATCCATCGAACAGTCGGATTCATGGTGTTTACCTTCCTTGATCCATAGATTGAGCTTCCGCTCAACTTTGTCAAGGGTCTTTCTGGAATTGATGCCGCTCAGGATTCCTCCCAGGTTGTTTTTGTTGACTTTCTTAAGTTTTCGTGAAATGCTTGCAAGCAGCGAGCTGCTTTTGCCTGTGTTCTTTCTCATAAGTAGCCGGTCAATTGGATGTTATGGTTTTATGGAAAAGGTGATGACCGAAGATTGTTTTTCGGCCATCACCTTGCTTGTAAGTCTGAAATTGGTGTGGCTACCAGCCGAGCACGTAGGCGAAGATCAGCGGAGCGACGATTGTCGCGTCGCTCTCCACGATGAAGCGTGGGGTGGTAGGGGACAGCTTGCCCCAGGTGATCTTCTCGTTTGGAACGGCTCCTGAATATGAACCGTAGGATGTGGTGCTGTCGGAGATCTGGCAGAAATATGACCAGAGCGGTGTGCCTTTCCAACCCAGGTCCTGCTCCATCATAGGAACGACGCAGATAGGGAAGTCTCCGGCGGTGCCGCCGCCGATCTGGAAGAATCCGACTCCGGCTCCGGTGGCGTTGGTCTTGTACCAGTCAACGAGGAACATCATCACCTCGACACCTGTCTTCACGAGGTCGGTCGGGAACTCGCCGCGGATGCAGTGGGCTGTGAATATGTTGCCGGTGGTGCAGTCCTCCCAAGCCGGGCAGATGATAGGAATATTCTTCTCGCAGGCGGCCATTACCCAGCTGTCTTTAGGGTCGATCTCATAGTACTGCTCCAGAACGCCGCTGCGGAGGATCTGATAGAGATATTCATAAGGGAAATACCTTTTTCCTTCGTTCTTCGCCTTTGTCCACACATCGACGAGCGCTCCCTCAAGGCGGCGGAAAGCCTCTTCTTCAGGGATGCAGGTGTCGGTCACACGGTTGTAGTGGTTCTCAAGCAGCTCCTGCTCCTGCTGAGGAGTGAGGTCGCGGTAACCAGGGATTCTGTAGTAGTGTGAGTGGGCGACGAGGTTCATGATGTCCTCCTCGAGGTTGTTGGCTGAGCAGCAGACGAACGAGAACTTGTCCTGACGGATCATTTCCGCGAGGGAAAGTCCGAGTTCGGCGGTACTCATCGCACCCGCCATAGCAAGGAACATCTTTCCACCCTTGTCGAGAAGGTCGCAGTAGGCCTTCGCGGCGTCAACCACGCAAGCCGAGTTGAAGTGGCGGTAGTGGTGGGTGATGAATTGTGAAATAGGTCCTTTTTCCATTTTTTGTCCTAATGTTAAAAGTATTTTTTCAATCGCTATCTCGTGTCAGAAAACTCCTCTGAACGTACAATAGTATGCGAATTTAGAAATTTTAGATTACTTTTGCAATTGTTTTGGTTTTGAAGATGTTTTATTCTCCATGAATATATTAAAACAGGAAGTTGTTTTGGATTGTTTGAATTTTTATTTTAGGGGAAAATATTCAAACAAACAAAGCAAAACCGCTTCTGAGGAAGCGGCAATTTGTTTTGAGAATATGGTGAGATTGTTTAAGAAGTGATTTTCCGAATATGCTAAGGATAGGTGATTACGAATCATTCCGCAAGGTGGCTACACCATTTTATTATTACGACATAGATCTTTTTCAGCGCACAGCCGATAAGGTGGCTGAACTATCCGCACGTTACGGAATCCATGCGCATTATTCAATAAAAGCCAATTCGGACCGGCGCCTGAATGACATCCTGAGTTCCAAGGGCTTCGGAGCGGATTGTGTCAGCGGGGATGAGATCGAATTCGCTGTTGGATGCGGCTACGACCCGAAACAGATTTTCTTTGCTGGAGTAGGCAAGACGGATCGGGAAATCTGCCAGGCCTTTCAGGCAGGAATCGGGGCTTTCGTGGTTGAGTCGTTGGAGGAGATTGAGGTGATAGGGGCGTTAGCGCGAAGGCTGGACCGCAGGGCTTCCATCAGCCTACGGATCAATCCGAACATTGATGCCCACACGCATCAGTACATCACAACCGGTCTCTATGAGGACAAGTTCGGCCTTTCTGACAGGAGTTTTGATGGTGCGGTGGCGATGTTGAAGTCAGATCCTGCTTTGGATTTTTTCGGCCTTCAATTTCACATCGGCTCTCAGATTCTGGACGTGGAGAATGTCTTCAGCCTTGAATGCGCCAAAGTAAGTGAAATCGTAGCTTTGTTTGAATCCAAGGGATTGGTTGTGAGGAATATAGATTTGGGAGGTGGCCTTGGTGTAAACTATGAAGACCCGGATGCCAACCCTATGGCTGATTTTGACACATGGTTCAAGACCATAGATAGGACCCTTGTCCGTAGGCCTGATCAGACTGTGCACATCGAACCGGGGCGCTCCATTGTGGCTCAATGTGGTTCGCTGGTAACTCAAGTTGTGTATGTCAAGAAAGGGGAGAACCGCAGCTTTCTGATGGTGGATGCCGGGATGAATGACCTGATACGGCCGGCGCTTTACGGAGCGTTCCATAAGATAGAGAATATTACCGCTCATTATCAGGATGGGGATTCGAGAGAGGCATGCGTCTATGATGTCGTCGGTCCGGTATGTGAGTCGGCGGACACATTCGGGAAGGAATGTTCGCTTCCGGAGAGCCGCAGGGGAGACCTTATCGCCATCCGCAGCGCAGGGGCCTACGGCCAGGTGATGGCCTCGCACTACAACATGCGCCCTTTCGCCCCGGCGGTATATTCAGACCGCCTTCTTGAGGCTCCCCGCCGGAAGGATTATTTCGCTTTATGAATATAAGAAACAGCCGTCTCGGAAAGAAGAGGCGGCTGTTTTGCTGTTGTAATAATCCTATCTTCTGAAGCCGCGAAGCCTTTGTGCGAGGTTTCCGGTCAGCGCGCTCTTCATCATCTTGCGGGTGGTCTCGAACTGCTTGAGCAGCTTGTTCACTTCCGCCACGTTGGTGCCGCTTCCGTCCGCTATCCTCTTGCGGCGGCTTCCGTTGATGATCTCAGGATTGTCTCTCTCCTCCGGAGTCATTGACATGATGATTGCCTCTATTCCTTTGAATGCCTTATCGTTGTCGATATCAATGTCCTTTATTGCCTTGCCAAGCCCAGGAATCATTCCTGCAAGATCCTTGATGTTGCCCATCTTCTTGACCTGCTGGATCTGGTTGTAGAAGTCCATCAGTCCGAACTTGTCCTTGGCAAGCTTCTTTCTGGTCTCGCGGGCCTGTTTCTCATCGAATTGCTCCTGGGCTTTCTCGACGAGGGAGACAACGTCACCCATTCCGAGAATCCTGTCAGCAATACGCCCAGGATGGAACACGTCCATCGCCTCCATCTTCTCACCCGATGAGATGAACTTGATCGGCTTTCCGGTGACGTACTTGATGGAAAGTGCGGCACCGCCTCTGGTGTCTCCGTCCATCTTTGTCAGCACGACTCCATCGAAGTCAAGCCTCTCGTTGAACACCTTGGCTGTCTCTACGGCATCCTGACCGGTCATCGCATCGACCACGAACAGAGATTCGGTCGGGTTGACGGCCTTGTGCAAGGCTGAGATCTCGTCCATCAGCTCCTGATCCACTGCCAGGCGGCCGGCGGTGTCTATGATGACCACTGAATATCCTTCCGCCTTGGCCTTGGCGATGGCGTCCTTGGCGATCTTGATCGGATCCTTGACTCCCTCCTCAGTATAGACAGGAACCTGGATTCCCTCACCGAGTACCTTCAACTGCTCTATGGCCGCTGGACGGAACGTGTCGCAGGCCGCAAGGAGCACCTTCATGCCTCTCTTGCTCTTGATGTTGTTAGCCAGCTTGGCCGAGAACGTGGTCTTACCGGAACCGTTCAGACCGGCTACCAGAACTACCCCGGGATTGCCCTTGATGTTGATGTCCTGCGAGGCGCTCCCCATGAACTCGGCCAGCTCGTCGTGGACAATCTTGACCATCATCTGTTGAGGCTTCACGGCCGTGAGGACATTCTGTCCCATCGCCTTGACCTTAACCTTGTCGCAGAAATCCTTGGCCACGCGGAAGCTCACGTCCGCGTCCAGCAACGCCCTGCGGATGTCTTTCAGCGTCTCAGCGACATTGATCTCTGTGATCTTGCCCTCGCCCTTCAGAATTTTGAAGGATCTCTCAAGTCTCTCCTGTAAGTTATCGAACATATTCAGTAGCCAATTAATAGTAACCTACAAAGATAAGCAATTCCATTGGAAGAAGAAATTTTTGTTAAACGCGCACATTAACCGCACATTAACAAACCTTAAGTTGATACAAAAACTTTTAGTAAAAGAAAATACCGCCGAAGGCACCAAGGCCGAAATTGGCTGTCTCGGCTACACCACCCTCACAATGAAGCCAAAAACGGCATGAAGGTCGTCCTCAAGGAAATGATGCTGAGCGACGTCGTTGTCGTTGTCGTTGGTTATGGCTCTCGGAAGAATGCTAACCTCACGGTTGCCGTGTCTTCTGTCAATGTGTCCAAGACACTTGATGCCAAGCCAATAGCTTCCGTTGTGAAAGCTCTTTAAGGAGTTGTCCCAGGTCTTACCATTACTTCCACCAGTGGTAACATCAACGATGAGCCTACCATTGTAATCCATGGTATCGGTACTCTCTCCAACAGGGAACATCGACCCCATTGTATATTGTTGATGGAGTTCCTATTGACAACATCTCTTACCTGAACCCTCAAGACATCGCTAACATCTCCGTGCTCAAGGATGCTGCTTCCGCCTCAATCTACGGTACAAGAGCCGCATTCGGTGTCGTTATGATTACGACAAAATCAGATAGCACGACTGAAAAGGCCGTTGTTTCGTATTCCAACAACATCGGTTGGAGCCGTGCGCCATCAACCGGCCTAACTACCCTACAGTAAGGGAGCATGGGTTGGTACTCTCAAGGCATATACCAAGGTTGACGAGAAAGGCTACATTGATGCGGAAGAGGGTGACTACGTAACACGTGTTTACGATCCTAAGAACTATCTTGAGCCAATCCCTTCAGGCCAGTCAGATCTAAATCCCAACCTTCTTCCTAACAACTACGGTTGGGACAAGTAAAAGCAATAATCTGAAATAAATTCTCACTTGCGTGGCCGAGAAAAGCTCGGCCACGCTTAATTTTTATAAATTGTAGGAACGTTATAAAGGACTTAAATCCATAGACATGACAGTAACGTCACGTTAGGCCCGCTTGGGTGAAAACTGTTCCTTTGAAAGAGATCTTATCCGTTCAATTGACAGCCCAGCGATTTGTGCTATCTGCTCGACAGGCATGCCAAGCGCAAGCAATGACTTCGCGACATCTGTCATGGCGGCATCGCGCCTTTCTGCTCTACCTTCTGCTTTTCCTTTCTCCATACCATCCTTGAGACCAGATCTATAGCCTTGTTGCTTGGCACATTCTATGTAGGGACGCATTTCTTTCTCTGTCAACATAACACTGAAATAGTTATCAATCTCGTTGTCATCAAGGCCGCTTACACGCATCGCCTTCTCCAATCTGCCAAACCGCTCGTCATCCTTCGACCTCGACTTGGCAAGGATAGCGAAATTCCTGAATATTCGGCATCATCCCGCGACAGGACTGTCATATTCATCCGTGTAGTGCATGATCCTCGGTAACTCAAGGAGGTAGAACGAAATCTGATCGCCAAATGGCTCGGAAGTCTCAACTTCCTGTATGTTGATTGTTGGTAATATGTGGTCTCGGAATCCTTTCCGGAACCTGCCCACAATATCGGCATTGTAAACGTAAAAAATGAAAAGAAACGTATACGATTCAAAAGAAACAGAAATATTTTTCTTTATGTACTATTCTGATACATCAAGACCACCGGTACAAATCTCCTCCTTCTTCAACTTGCCAGATTTCCCAATCACCCATTCCTGAAGATGATTGGGAATCCGGGAATATTCATTATCTTTGGTAAATGGACATCAAATGGTTGGCTATATGGAGGTAAAAAGGATAAGGTACCCGATCGGGGTGCAGACTTTCAGAGATATTGTCGAGGGAGGATACCTTTACATCGACAAGACGGGTATTGTTCACGACTTGGCGGAGACATACAAGTACGTGTTCCTAAGCAGACCGCGGCGTTTCGGGAAATCGCTGCTGTCCTCCACGTTCCACAGCTACTTCGCCGGGGAGAAGGAACTGTTCGAGGGTCTGGAGGCGGGACTGCTCAAGAAGGAGTGGACCCGACATCCGGTGTTCCACTTCGACATGTCCACAGCGAAGCATCTTAATGAGGAGCAGCTGCAAAGGACACTGTCCTACAAGTTATCCGAATACGAGGATGAACTGAGTGTGGATCACGGCATAGCGGAGGATGACATCAACGCACGGTTTGAGCGACTTGTCAAAGCGGCTGTCCGGAAGACCAGCGAGAAGGCGGTCATAATCATTGATGAATATGACGCCCCGTTGCTGGATGTGATGAACGACAAGGAGAGGCTGGCCCCGATGCGGCAGATAATGAGGAACTTCTACAGCCCCATCAAAAGCCTTGATCCGTACCTGAGGTTCGTGTTCATCACCGGGATAAACAAGTTCGCCCAGCTCAGCATATTCAGCGAGCTGAACAACCTCCAGAACATCTCGATGATGCCAAGGTACTCCTCCATCTGCGGAATCACGCAATCCGAGCTGGAAAGGGACATGAAGGAGCCTGTGCGTGATCTGGCCTACAATTTGGGAATCACCTACGAAGAGGCGTTAAAGCAGCTCAAGCACAACTACGACGGCTACCACTTCTGCCACGGGTCCGAGGACATCTACAACCCGTTCAGCCTGATCAAATGCCTTGATGCCCAGGAGTTCGGCTCCTACTGGTTCGAGACCGGCACACCGACATTTCTGGTGGAGTGGCTCATGCGCTCCCAAATTGACGAGGCCGGTCTTGACCGTATGACCTACATCCCTGCGGCCGCGTTCGACATTTCACCGGAACTCAGCGACAGCCCCCTTCCTGTCCTGTACCAGACTGGTTACTTGACAATCAGAGGCTATGATTCCAGAACCAGACTCTACACTTTGGGCTATCCTAATGAAGAGGTCAGAATCGGGTTCTCACAATGTTTGCTGGCCGGATACAACAGGGACACGTCAGCAGGTTCTGTTTTTGTCGCCAGGTTTTTCACGGCGATGGACAACGGCGACGTGAACAGTGCCCTTGAACTTCTCCAATCTTTCATGGCTGGCATCCCATACGACCTGGAGAACAAGACTGAGAAACACTACCAGACAATCATCTACCTTGTCTTCTCGCTCCTCGGCTACTACACCCAGACCGAGGTCAAGTCGGCCGTCGGACGTGCGGACGCCGTCTGCAGGACAAAGGACTGCACATACGTCTTCGAGTTCAAGGTGGACGGCTCGGCTGAGGACGCACTGAGACAGATCGATGACAAAGGCTACATGATCCCCTACAAGAAGGAAGGCCGGTGCGTCAAGGTGGGAGTAAACATCTCATCCGCCACAAGGACACTGGACTCCTGGAAGGTTTCCGAGGAGTAATCGCTTTACTATAATAAAGGAGGACGGCCAAACTGATGACCGTCCTCTTTTCGATTATGTTATTCGGGCAATTGAATTATTGCTGGTCAGAATCCCACCAAACGTTGATTGTCCATGCGTCATCAGCGGAGTTCCACTGATCCAATGACGTGTTGGCTCCTGGGACCAACTCTCCAATTGCCTTCAGATTCTTGGAGTTGTAGTTTGTCTCGTGGGAGCACTGTCTCCATCTGCGGAGATATTTGCCTTCCGGAATGGCCTTCTTGGCTTCGGCGGAGTAACTATAGTAATCAGGAATGCCCCATCCGAGGAAATAATCTGGATTGAAGTCGTAACGACGCATGTCGTTCCATATTTCCACCGAGAAGTGAAGTGCGATTCGTTTCTGTGTAAGAATCTTTCCAAGAGTCAGATCTCCAGAGTTGCCTATACCGTTGTCAAGGAAATTCTTCATGTCCGAATCTGACATGACCGTGAATGACGGGCAGTCCGCCAAAGAAGCGTCTCCGCTTATCCATGAAGCCAAAGTGATGTTCATCTGCTCCATACTGGCCTTTATGCCCTCCTTGTACGCTTCAAAAGCACCGGATTTATCGCCCTTGTTGAAAAGGACCTCCGCCTTTATGAAGCATGCTTCTGAATATGTTCCTATGTAAGTCGGAGAAGAGACCCTGGTGTAGAATGAACCGGATTCCTTGGAATCTTCCACTAATTTTTTGTCAACGGTAAATCTATAAAGAAGATCCTGATTGGCATGGTACCCTTTGGATGAACTTGTACATTCAACATATACGGTGTCTCCAAGTCTTGCCGTTTCTTTGGAATTGATCCATCTGAAGTTGCCATTTCGGATGCCGTTCTTGTCGGCATCCTTGTTCGGACCATACATTGCCCTGAGCGGGCCGCCGACTTTTGTAGGTGACTCACTTGATACCATGTCGACTCCAAGTGAACGTCTCCAGTTGCCGCTCCATTTTATTCCTGCCGGAGAACTCTCGGATTTGTGTGACCAAGCCCACGGGATTATCTTGTCAGCCCTAGGATCCTCAACACCATAGCCGGCAAAATTTGTGAGGTTGTCATAAAGCATCTTTGTCACGAAATATCCAGAGTTCATGCCACATACGGAGAATAACGGAGAGTAGTCAACAGGCTCATCCCAACCAAGGTTGTCATGAGTGCTGCTGTTGTCGTCAGTATGGTAGATCAGAGTGTTGTCCGCATTGCTTTGCGGTCCCTTGGCGAGGGCCGCCAGTATAGCGTCCACATCGTATTTGCCATCGAGATAGTTTCCTGCTTGCTTCTTTGACAATTTCAGACAATATCTTGCCTTGAGCAGATTGCCGAACTTTATCCATTTGTTGACATCTCCATTGTTCCAGAAATCGCCCTCGGACAGTGCCGGTAAGATAGAGGATTGAGATTTAGCCAAAAGCTCAAGACCTTCGTCGATATCCTTTAGACATCCAAGGTAGATTGTCTTGCCGGTGTCATATTCTGGAGTGGCGTATGGGCCACATGCTTGGGTATAAGGCATCTCACCGTAAAGATCAGTCATCAGCATAAACCCGTATGCATTGATGATTCTGGCGACTCCCGCATAGTGCCACGCCTCGGCGGCCATAGCCTTGGTGTACATGTCATCAACATTGCTTGCCGCTCCGCAGAACCACCATTGGTACGGAGTTGTGACCGCACCCATCTGTGGCTCCCAATATGACATCTTCCAGTAATTACCACCGTCATAATTTCTGGTCCAATCGCCCATGGACATGCTTGTCCTCCATGCCGCGAATTGTGTCGCGCTGTTCGTATAGAACTCTATGTGCGCCAGACGTGATTGATACGGCGCATTATCAGCCGTCGGGTTCTCAGGATCACTGTTGATGTCCAGCCATTCGTCGCATGATGTCACGGCAAGACCAAGAAGGCAGATAGATCCGAGAATATATGATTTGATATATTTCATAATCGTTAAATGATAAATTTTAGAAAGTGAGGTTAACACCGAAAGTCATTCCTGCCGTTGCCGGTACTCCACAGTAGTCGAATCCTACAGATGAAGAACCTCCGACACCGGCTCCGGCTGCAGCAACCTCAGGATCTCCCTTGTAGTTTGTGAACAAGAGCAGATTGTTGGCTGACGCTGACACACTTGCCCTCTTGATGAATCCGATCTTATCCAAAACAACCTTTGGAACGTCATAAGACAAAGAGATCGAGCGAAGTCTCAAAAGGTTCACTTTAGTGATGTAGTTCGAAGATTCTTTAGGATAATATGTGCAATAATAATTCTTGATTATGTTGTAGCCGCTCATTTCCTTTCCGTCGAAAATGTAGGTCTTGTCTGCCTCCCAAGTGTTGGTGACAGACTCACCATTTTTGTTGACGCCGGAAACAGTCAACGCCTGGTTTCTGATGTCACCGGAGAATTCACTTGTACCATTAATGTCCATGGCATACTGTGTTCCGTTTACAACGTCACCTCCGACCCTGAATTCCCACAGCATGTTGAAGGACAAATTTTTCCACGTGAAGGTGTTGTTCAATCCTCCCGTGAACTTCGGTTCCCTGTTTCCTTCTTCAGATAATGAGGAGGTGTAGGTAGGCATTCCGTTCTTGTCAAGGATAACATTGCCATTGTCATCTCTTTTCCATTTTGTTCCGGCGATCGCCATGAAGTTGCCTCCGTTGAATGATGCGGCCTGCATTCCGGCATACTGAACATCTGTGACATACATAACGTCCAGTCCTTGTGGAAGGTTGTCGAGAGTACCACGGTTACCGGCCATGTTCAGGCCGACATCCCATCTGAAATCCTTAGTCTCAATCGGAATTCCGGAAACTGTGAGTTCCATACCTTTATTGTACACATTGCCGGCATTCATTGAATAGAATATGTAGCCGGTGGACTGAGGACCACGAGGGCTGAGGATCTGGTCGTATGAGTCGTTGGTGTAGTAGGCGTAGTCAAAACGCAGCCTGTTGTTGAAGAAACTCATCTCAAGGCCAATCTCTGTGGATTTTGTCATCTCAGGTCTGAGAATCGGATTTCCTTTAGTCCATGTGTTACCGACGCCGACTTTTCCTCCAAGATAAACTCCGGTAGGCCAAAGAGTTGTGGCTGTCTCGTAAGGATTTGTGTCCTTTCCGACCTTCGCCCAGGAAACCCTGAGTTTTCCATAAGACAAAGCACTGTTTTTCGGAAGGAGTTCTGAGAACACGAATGATCCGCTCACTGACGGATAGAAATATGACCTGTTGGCCTTAGGTAGGGTTGATGTCCAGTCATTACGTCCGGTGACTGTCAGGTAAAGCATGTTTTTCCATGATGCCCTAAACTCTCCGAATAGGCCGGCTAATCTCTTTTGCGATAATGCATGGCGGAACTGCTTGTTGTTCGTTGTGGTGTTTGCATAGGAGAAGAAATCAGGAACTGAGAAGTTCCACGCCATTTTGTAGTTGCTGTCAATCTTGGTGTCATCCAACTGTGCGCCGAGAAGCAGATTGAGGTCGATGTCCCCGAACTGTTTGTTCATGTTGGAGATGAAGTTGTGGGATATGTACCTGAAATCCGATGTGTTGTCGCTCATCATACCCTTTTGCCAAGCCTTTTTGATGGCTCCGTTGGCCGCGATTCTATTGGATGCCGTCTGGGTGTAAGAGTCAACACCAACCTTGTACTGAACGTACCACCATTTGGCGATGTCGGCCTTGACGCTGACGCTGCCTGTGAAACGCTCGACATTGTCGTACATGTGGTTTTTGTTCACAATCCAATAAGGATTGTCTCTTTCCGACCAAGGGTCTATCATATTACCGAACAGGCGATAACGTGTGCCGTCGTCGTTAAGGTATTTCTTCATGTCATCGAACGGAGACCAATTATAGGCGGCATAGAGTGCTCCCGTACCGGATGAACCATAAAGTGCGGCGCCTGTCAAAGTCCTGTCGGTGTGAGCGTCAGAATATGCGGCGCTTGCGTTGAAAGTGAATATTCCAACCCTCTGCTCTCCGTTGAAACGGAATGAATATTTGGTGTAGCCGGTGTTCGGCACAATACCATCTTGATCGTAGTAAGAGCCTGAAAGGTAAAAGTTGCTGTTCTTTGTTCCTCCGGAAACGCTCAGACTCTCGTCTAGTATGGTGCCACCCTGGAAGAAATCGCCAAGGTTATCGTAAGTTGCAGCGTTGGTTTTCTCGCCCCATGAATCATATGTGAACATGTTATATGTTGTGCCGGTATATTTCCCGTCATTGTCATAACCGTCCTTCATCTCACCTCTGGCGTATTGCTTCTGGACTTTAGGCAGATTTGTGGCCCAGGATGTGGAAAGCTTGGAGTTGAAATTAACCTCAACTCTGCCATCCTTGCCTTTCTTTGTTGTGATGAGCACGACACCGTTTGCGGCGCGTGATCCGTATAGAGCGGAGGCGGCAGGTCCCTTGAGGACGGACATGCTTTCGATGTCCTCAGGGTTGATGTCCATCACACGGTTTGAGGAAGTTGTGGCGGATCTCATACTGCCATCAAAAGCCGAGTTACCCACAACATTCGTTGAGTTATCGTAGATGATTCCGTCAACAACAAACAGAGGCTGGTTATCCTTTCCTTCCGACCCGGAAGTTCCTCCACGAAGGATAATCTGCGCGCCGGATCCGGCGGCACCGGATGACTGGGTGATGTTCACACCGGCGATCTTGCCGGACAGGGAGCTGATCGCGTTGGCGGTCTTGTTCTTCATGAGCTCGGAGGCGTTGATGTCCTCCACAGCATAACCGAGGGACTTCCTTTCCCTCTTGATTCCGAGGGCTGTCACAACAGATTCGTCAAGAAGTTCGTTGTCCTCGGCTATCGTGACGTTGAGAGTCTGTCCGTTCCAGACAACCTCGATGGTTTTGTAGCCGATGCTGGAGAAAACGATTGTGGACCCTGGAGCCACGTTCGAAAGTGAGAACGTTCCGTCAGTGTTGGTAAGGGTTCCGTTTGAGGTACCTTTAACCATCACACCGATGCCTACCGTACCTTGACCGGAAGCGTCGATGACTTTTCCGGTTACAGTGCGGTTCTGTTGCTCAGAGGCGGTGGCCTTTGACAATGAACCGGCCTTGGGCTCAGCGGCAGACGAGGTCGTTTCGGCCATTAATGAGCCGGCGAGCAGCATCATGAGAAAGGCGTTTACTCTGTAAGTGCGATTCTTTTTCATTTACTAAAAGGTTTTGTACTAACTTATGGTTTGTTAATGTGCGCGTTGGACAAATAAAAATCAAATAAAAAACTTGATCTCAGATGTGGTTGACATCTTATATCAGGGATTACAAATCTAACATATTTATGGTAAAAAAACAAAATAATTGGTACATTTTTCGGCATTATTCGACTATGGAACAACCGAAAACGATTGTGTGGATTTGATTCTTCAATGAATCGGGCGGTGGAGCGAGCGGAGAAAAGCCTTCTGTCTGGCACTCAACTCATTTAGATCCGAATCGGGGACGGCGAACCCTATGAACCTGGACCAAAGATAATCCACGGTCTGGGCGGACGGGTGGAGCATGTCTGGGGTGTAGAAGCGGTAGTCGCGGAGTTCGTCAAGCACTATCTCGTAGGCGGGGAAATAGTCGCAGCGGTCCGGAAACTTAGCCAGGGCCTCGTCGAGGGAGAGCAGGAGGGTGCTCTTGCTGAGCTGGTTGCCATGCGCGCCGTCCTTGAGGTGGCGGATAGGGGAGACGGTGAAGATGAATTCCTTGTCAGGGTGCCGGGCGAGCATATTCATAAGCAGCGTCGAAGACTCACGGACGGAAAGTCTGCGTCTGGTGAAATCCTTCGCGTCGATCTTGAGACAGTTGGAGACAACCTCGCCTGTGCGGGAATACTCATAAATCCATGCCGTGCCGAGGGTTATGATGACTTTGGTGGCCGCTTTCCAACGGCGTGCGGCTTCTTTCAGAGCCGCGTTGGCGACATTCAGGAACTCGTCGTCGGTGCGGCGGGCAAAGGAGGTGTGGTGGCTGAAAGAGCAGACGAGTCCGGCGCCGGCGCCCATCTGGACGCACTCGTTTTTGGAGAACGGGGTTCCGGAGGACAGTCTGGCGATTGAGTTGCAGACCGAGACTGGGTTGTAGATGGTGCCGAACGGATTGACGCAGACATCAAAACCGAGGTCGATCATCTTCTGCCCGATGTTGTCCGCAAAGCAGCTGCCGAGAATGAACAACTTGTCATTCAGGGAGATGCTTACCTTGCTTCGGCCTGCTTCGACGTGAGTCTGTAGTTTGAGTTCTTCCATACGAGTGCGAAATTACAAAATAATAAGTAATTTTGCATAAAATGCCTTGGCGCGCAGGTGCGAGGCTATGGTTTATGATTATATGAGAAGAAGTTTAATCGTTACAGCACTGTTGCTGGCGGCTTGCGTCTGCCATGCCCAGAAAAAGGCGGTTTTGACCTACGGGGCTGATTTTCAGTATTATTTTGACAACAAGGAATATGATCGTGGCGGCAATCATTTCGACAACTCCGGAACCATCCATGCCGCGAGACTCACTCCGATGGTTGGGGTGAAGGTTGACGACGGTGACATCATGCATCGCTTGAGCATTGGAATAGACGTGATGAAGAACATGGGAGAGTCACCGACTTCGGCGGAGAATGAGGATCTGCTGAACGAGGACTTGCTCAGGGAAATCATTTTCTGGTACGGACTGGAGACTGGGCATAAGGACAGGCGGTTCTCTATGTACACCGGAATCTTTCCGAGAAGATTCTCGGTGTTCGGATCTCAGTACCCGCATTGGGAATATTCATCCTACGAGAACATCCCGACAGTCTTCATCTCCGCGGCGAACAGGTTTTATGACAACAACATCGAAGGTCTCCTACTGAAGTATAGGACACATCGTGGCTACTGCGAGGCGGGGCTTGACTGGATGGGTATGATCGGGCATCTTCGTCGGGAACGCTTCCAGATATTCACTTACGGAGATTTCGGTATAGGTGGTGATTTCTTCCATCTTGGCTGGACCGGCACGATGTACCATTTTGCCAACACTCTTGAGTACAAGGGTGTTGTGGACAATGTTCTCGTGTCTCCGTTTGTGATGCTGACTTCCGGAGTAAGGGATTTCCATTGGAGCGCCAAACTCAGTTATATTCAAGGAATACATCAGGAGCGCGCCCGTGAGACCGGACTAGACCTCACTTATGGAGGCCAACTCACTTTGAATCTGGCCTACAGAAAATTCGGCCTGTTGAATGACGCCTACTACGGCACCGGGCAGATGCCTTATTTCGACTGGCTTGACGCCGGCGGCAATGTCTACGGCAAGGATCTTTATCAGGGCAGCCTTTTTTACCGGATCCGGACGGACGGGACGAGCTGGAAGCATTCAGGGTATTACAACAGGGCCGAGGCTTACTGGCAGCCTTACATCGCCGACTTTGTCAGCCTTCGCCTTTCGGCAGTCTTTCATTTTGCCGGTGAGGGATTTCAGGGCAGCCAGCAGAAGTTGAGTGTCGTGTTTGATCTGGAGAGGGCTTTGAACGGGAAAGACTCACGACGGAAAGGACAGACCTCCGGGTCACGCGGAAGAAGGAATATTGAGATATACCTATAATTATTATGCTAAGAAGATACATACCAGTCATCGCCGCAGCCGTTTGTTTTATACTTGCGGCTTGTTCCTCTGGCCCCAAGGATGGGGACTATGTTCTCCAGATTCTGACAACTAACGACGTGCATGGGTGCTATTTCGATTCCACTTATGTAGGCAGAGGAGTGAAAAAGTCTCTTTATGCGGTAAAACCAATTGTGGACAGTGTCCGCGCGGTTTCAGGAGCGGAGAATGTGATTCTGATTGACGCAGGGGACTGCCTTCAGGGCGACAACGCCGCATACTACTTCAACTATGTTGACACGCTTTCTCCTCACGTCTATCCCCGTCTTGTCGCATACATGGGCTACGATGCCATCACCGTCGGCAACCACGACATCGAGACGGGCCACAAGGTCTATGACCGCGTTGCCCGTGACCTTGAGTCTTACGGGATTCCGTTTCTGGCAGGCAACGCTATCCGCACAGACAACGGGAAGCCGTATTTTCCTATGTACAAGATTTACAAAAAAGGTGGTCTGAAGGTAGCCGTGCTGGGCTTCACCAACGCCAACATGAAGAACTGGCTGTCGGAGAAACTTTGGAGCGGAATGACATTCGAGAGCCTTGTGCCTCTGGTTCAGGAGGACGTGGACAAGGTCAGGGCAAAGGAGAAACCGGATGTCGTGATTGTGTCAGTGCATTCAGGAACCGGCCACGGAGATGGATCGATGCTTGAAAGTCAGGGACTTGACTTGTACAAGAGCCTGCGCGGAGTGGATTTCATCATCTGCTCGCACGACCACAGGCCGTTCGTGACCTCGTGTGACAGCATCGGACTGATCAATTCCGGTAGCCACTGCCGCTTTGTGGGACACGGAACCCTGCGCATGACTCTGGATGACGGCAAGATGGTGAAGCGGGAACTCACTACTGAGCTGATCCCTGTTGACGCTCACAGGATTGACGCCGGGATGGAGGTCAAGTTCCACGAGGACTATCTGGCCGTCCAGGTCTTCACGACCCAGAAGGTCGGTGAGTTGAAGGTGGACATGCGCACGCGTGACGCCTACAAGGGGATGTGCGACTATGTCAACCTTGTCCACACGCTCTGCCTCGGCTGCGCCCCCGCTCAGATCTCGATCGCGGCTCCGCTGACCTACGACGGGTTCGTGAAGGCAGGTACGCTCATCTACAAGGATCTCTTCACAATATATCCTTTTGAGAACCAGCTTTATGTCATAACAATGACCGGTCAGGAACTCAAGGACTATCTTGAAGCCTCCTACAACCGCTGGATCGTCACGGCTTCAAAACCGACCGACCATGTGCTGAACATCGTACAGAAGGATGACCCACGCACTGGTCAGAAGGACTGGTCGTTCATCGAAAGGGCCTACAATTTTGACTCCGCTGCCGGAATCGACTACACGGTCGATGTCACCAAGCCTTTCGGCTCAAGGGTCGTGATCGCCTCTATGGCGGATGGAAAGCCGTTCGGTATGGATGAGACCTACAACGTCGCGATGACCTCCTACCGCGCCAGCGGTGGCGGCGGACTCTTGAGGGAGATCGGAATCGACACGGACAAAATAGCCGAGAGGACAGTTGAATATTACCCTGAGATCCGTGAGATTCTTTATGAATATCTCAAAAAGAATCAAGTGATCGACCCTGCCGTCATCGGTGATCCTGCTGTCATCGGTCATTGGTCTTTCGTTCCGGAGAACATCGCAGGCCCTGCCATCGAGCGGGACATTGACCTGATATTCAAGAAGTAACACTAAAATATTCAAAAAATGATTAAAAGAATTATGACTGCCTTCGCGGCTCTTGCCACCGCACTGTCTGTCTTCGCCGCTGAATATGACGGCAAGTGGATCGGCTGTGAGTACAAGGGTGATGTTCTCAAGGGCAACACTGTCCTTCCTGCGCGCTACCTTCGAAAGGAGGTGACTCTGGACGGCAAGGTGAAGGAAGCGACACTCCGCATCAGCGGCCTTGGAGTCTATGACGCATGGATCAACGGGGAATATATCACCCGTGACCAGGAGCTTTCCCCGACTGTCTCCGAGTACAGGACAAGGGTGTATTTCAATGAGTTCGATGTCAGAAAGGCTCTTAGGAAAGGACAGAATGCCCTTGCCGTGAGCCTTGGATGCGGACGTTACACCACGATGAGGGAACCGGGTATGAAGGGCTTCGGAGTTCCGAGGCTTTGGTGCCAGTTGGACATTGTGTACACTGATGGCCGTACAGAGACCGTGGTCAGTGACGAGAGCTGGAAGATTACCTGCGAGGGTCCGATCCGCGCCAACAACGAGTTTGACGGAGAAACCTACGACGCCCGCAAGGAACTGACCGGTTGGACCAAGGTAGGCTATGACGATTCCGCTTGGACGGACGCTTCTTTGATGAGCGCTCCGGGTGGTAAACTCGTCCTCCAGCCGAACCCAAACATCGCCGTGATGGACATCGTCAAGCCTGTCTCCGTCACCAAGACCGACCACGGCTACATCCTGGACATGGGGCAGAACATGGTAGGCCGTCTTCAGATCAAGGCCAAAGGGCTACAAAGGGGCGACACCCTCACGATGAAATTCGCTGAGATTTTGAACCCTGACGGCACCCTTTACCTTGCCAACCTGCGTACGGCCAAGGTCCTGGACACCTACATCGCAAAGGACAGCAAACCGGTTGTCTGGCATCCTGAATATGTCTATCACGGTTTCCGTTTCGTTGAGATCAAAGGCCTTAAGAAGGAGCCGAAACTCGGCGATTTCGAGGGACAGGTGATGTACGACAAGATGGCCGTGACAGGTCATTTCGAGACATCCAACGCTGTCCTCAACCAGATCTATCACAACGCTTTCTGGGGAATCAGGGGCAACTATCGCGGCATGCCGACCGATTGTCCGCAGAGGGACGAGAGGCTTGGCTGGCTTGGCGACCGAACGATGGGATGCTACGGCGAATCCTACATATTCAACAACCACGCCCTTTATTCCAAGTGGTTGACTGACATCCACGACGGGCAGGACAAGTTGGGCCGCATCTCCGATGTCTGCCCTCGCTACTGGACTCTCTATCAGGACAATTTCACTTGGCCGGGTGCTTTCTTCACCGGCGCGGACATGGTATATCGCCGCTTCGGGGATGACCAGTCTATCAAGGACCACTACGGCGCGATGAAGAAGTGGCTTGAATATATGAGGTCCAAGTACCTCAAGGACGGCGTCATGATCAAGGACACCTACGGGGACTGGTGCATGCCGCCTGAGTCTCTGGATCTGATCCATTCCAAGGACCCCGCAAGAAAGACAGCCGCGCCGCTCATCGCCACTCCGTTCTATTACTTCCTCCTTCACAAGATGGTTGAGTTCGCTCCGATAGCCGGGCATCCGGAGGACGCGAAGATTTTCAATGAATATGCTGACGCGGCCCGTGAGGCGTTCAACGCCAAGTATTTCGATGCGAAGGAAGGTTTCTACGGCAACAACACCGTGACCGCCAACCTTCTCCCGCTCTATTTCGGTATGGTCCCGGCGGGACGTGAGGGGGATGTGTTCGACCACATCGTGCGCAAGACAGAGGTGGACTGTGACGGCCACGTCAGCTGCGGAGTTGTCGGCATGATGGTCCTGATGCGCACCCTGACCGAGTTCGGCAGACCGGATCTTGCCTTGAAGATCGCCAGCAACGAGACTTATCCAAGCTGGGGGTACATGGCGAAGAACGGTGCGACCACGATCTGGGAGCTTTGGAACGGCAACACCGCTGACCCAGCGATGAACTCCGGCAACCACGTGATGCTCCTTGGCGACCTTGTGACCTGGTACTATGAATATCTTGGCGGCATCCGTCCCGCTGAGCCTGGCTACAAGTCAATCGAACTGAAGCCTTACCCGATCGAAGGCCTTGACTGGGTGAACTGCTCGTACGATTCCCCTTACGGCAAGATTGTCAGCAACTGGAAGCGCAACGGCTCCAGGTTCGAGTGGACCGTCGAGATTCCGGCCGGCACCACCGCCACCGCCCTCGTCCCAGGTCCCGACAGCTCCCGCGAGACCAAAACCCTCGCCCCTGGCAAGCACCGTTTCGTGACGGAACTGGAGTAGGCTTAGAATAGCCCGGAGTCGCTGTCGGAGTTGTTGACCTTCTTGTTGACAGTGCGGGCTTTCTTTCCGTAGGAGAAATTATAGACACAAGTAAGGATGATCGTGTTTTTCTGACTGGTCATCCTGCTTGTGTTTTTCATGGTCAGCGGAGAGCCTGATGCGGTTTCCTCGCTGACTTTCCAGTCGTAGAACGGGTATCGCATTCCGGCACCGATGCGGAGGTTCTTCCCGATCCTGCGCGCGAACTCAAAGTAGCCATAGTTCTCGCCTTTGTCGATGCCGAGGTCACTGATGGCTCTGAAAGGTTGGTTGTACATTGCCTCAGCGATCCATTTCTTCCCTGAATATCTCAGCATGGCCATGCCGCCAAGGCTTTTGACAGATCTGTCCGCCTTTCCTCCCGTCAATCTCTGGTCATTGTACATGGCATAGATGGTGAGCGAGAGAGGAATATTCCTGAAAGGTTTGATCCTGCTTCCGAGAGCGGCCATCACCGCCAGCATGCTCCCTGAATGTTCTTTTCTTTCCACAAAATACCCGTCCTCTTGGCTGAACAACGGAATAATCTGATTGCCGTTGTGGTAAACGTAAACGTACGGATCGATGTACAGCCAAGAGTTATTAAATGTATAACCGATCATCGCGCTTCTGGTCGTGTAGCTTTCGAGTTCGCTGTTGCTTGTCGAAAGCCATTTGTCATCCCTAAGGTAGGAGGCCGTGCCCAGCCATCCGATTTTCGGGGTCTCCACCGAGCTTGAATAATTAAGGTACATCGAGGAATGGTCGTTGAATGTGTAGTTCAGCTGAACGAGCGGACGGAGGTAGAGACAATCTTTCCTTGAGGATTCATTGGTGCCGTAGCCGTAATGCTCTACCGCAGCACCGAGCGAATAGCTGAAGCCTCCAAGGTTTCCTGAATATTCACCCCATAGCCTGTTCAGACAAGTGTTGATTTCTGACTGAACTTGAATATCCCCGTTCCTGCTGCTTTGGTCGGAATAGTTGGCCATTGAGCGGAGGCCGAAGCTGAGCTTGTGCTTTTCAGAGATTCTCCAGTCATCAACAGCCTCGAAGATACCGGAATATTTCCGCCCGTCTGTCAGGCTTACAGAAGAAATCAGAGGAGTCGCTCCGTCATATTCATGAAACCCCTTGCGGCTTTTTGTGTCGTAGACGGTGGCTACGAAATTTACCGACAGTTCGTGTTTGTCGGAGAGTTTGCGGTTCCAGTAGATGTCGAGTGAAGGGGAGAGATATTCTGACCAAACGTCTTTGCTGTCAATTACTTCCGAAATTGTGTTTTCTCCGGATTCAATGTCTGTCACTTTTTTGATGACGCTTTGGCGGACCGGCCAGTCCTTTTTCTCGTACCCTATGGATAATTGCGCTTTCAAGGCGCTCTTCTCGTCTTTCATCCTGACAATGTCGAGCGAGGCGTAATGTTGGTTGCGGGTGAAATCAGTGTCCAAACTTGTTTTCTCCTTGGTGTATCGGTTGCCTCCGGCTTCATATTCAAGAAATTCATCGATGCCGTAGCCTCCGCTTTTGCTCGGTTTCCCGGAATATTCAATGCCGAGCATCGTGTTTTTCAGGACTTGGCGGTACGAGGCAGCGTTGTTGCCCCAAGGAGTTGTGACCGCTTCCTTGAGGTTCAGCATCAGGCTGCCGCCGATTCCGGGCCTTCGGGTGATGATGTTTACCAAAGAGCCGCTGCCCGCGAATGAATATCTTGCCGGGGCGTTCTGGTAGAAGTCGATGCTTTTGATGTCCGCCGGGGTGAGAAGCGACAGGGAAGCACTTGTTGTCGGAAGTCCGTTCAACAGGATAGTCAGGCCTTTCCCGTTCACCAGAGTGACTTCATCGTCCCTGACCATAATGCCCGGTATCAGTTTCAATGTCTCCAAAGCGGTTGCGTGGGCGTTTCTGTCCTCGTTGCTCAGGTAGAATTTCTGATGGTCGCTGAAATGCTTGACGCTTCTCCCCGTGAACACCGCTGCTTTCAGGGTGTCCGTCCGCTCTGTCGCTATCGCTGTCTTCAGAGTGTCAATCTGCCCGGTCACTGAGCTTGTGGTTCGACAAAGCTCACCAACCGCTGAAGTGACCCTTGCCGAAGTGACCAAAGAGGACGGAACTTCTACAATATATTCGGTCGCAGGCCCCTCCGTCCCGCTCACTGAGCTTGTGGTTCGACAAAGCTCACCAACCGCTGAAGTGACCGGACTAAAGCCAGCTGCCTGAATGCAAACAGCGAGAACTCCCAATACTGAATATGTCCTTTTATGACTCATGGTATATAATCTTTGCCGGCAAAATTATCTCAAAATAGTTTTACACAAGAGTTTTCTTTAGATTTTTCTTCTATTGTAATTTATTGAAAAATAATGTGTTGGAGAATTTTCTCGCTGTTTGTGCTTTCACATAGTCTTACATTGCAGTTTTTTTTTTGCTAATTTAGTAAGCGTTAATGATGATTCGCCACGGATTTGAACATATCGTGAGTGACTTTATGCCGGATGAAACAGAGAACTGTCATATTCATTGCCATTCTTTCCTTTTGCTTCGCTTCCTGCGCTCATTCGTTCAGGACAGCGGAACAGTTTCTGGATGAGATCGAGGCCAAGTTGGAAACCCAGCCTGACAGCGCATTCGTCGCGCTTGATTCTTTGGACAGAAGTCTGCTGGGCACCAAGGAACTTCGCGCCCGCCATGCCCTGCTTTACACTATCGCTTTGGAAAAAGTCGGAATGGAGATCACCTCCGACAGCATAATCAACATCGCCGTGGACTATTATTCCTCTTCGGGAGACGAGGAGATGAAGGAAAAGGCTTTGTATTATAAGAATATAATCGATCAGAACGCGGCTTCCGTCCACAAGGACACTCTCGCCCTTCAACAGCAGAAGATGATCGAGGAGCGTTACACCGACAAGCAGGCGATCATTGACCGAGGGAAGTCCATCTGGCTTCTGTGCCTGTTGGTGGTTTTTGTGGTTGCCGTTTTGATTGTAATTGTGCGTCTGTTCAGAAAGACGCATAATGAATTGAAGCGGAAACCGGACGATGAGGCGATGGCCATAATCCGTGAGAGAATGTCGGTTCTGGACAAGTTCCTCGCCTCCAGACTCTCCTCGGACTGCTCCTTTGACAAGACAGCCGAGGCAGAACTTGACCGCCTTGTCTCCGATCAGGATGATTTCCTGCGTTCCACTATGGTTCTTTTCCGTGACAGCCACCCTGGGTTCGTGGCCGAGTTGAAGTTCCACGGCCTGACGGATTGGGAGATCGGCTATTGCTGCCTCTATGTCCTCGGACTCAAAGGCAAGGATGTCGGCAATTATCTTAAGAAGAAGCGCAACTACATCATCAGCAGTGACATCCGTCGCAAGTTGGGTCTCACCGAGCACGACACCAATCTCGGAATCTGGCTCCGTTCCCGCCTTTCCGCCCGGTAATCAGATGAGTTTGGCTGCTTTTGTCCGGTGAAAGGGCGTATGGCCGGACAAAGTACCTTTATTATTGCTTTTGTCCGGTGAAAGCCCTTTCCTACGGACAAAGTTTTTCGGGATTATGCTTTTTGACTTGCACCTGATTCAATCGGCAGCACTTTTGACCTCTTTTGATTCTCAAGAGTGTATCGTACACTCTTAGGAAACGTTTTCCGCGCTTTTCGTCTCCCGATGGTGTCGTCGAGCGCTTACTTGCGAAATAATTTATCTTTTTTCACCATCTTTTGTTAGGCTTCATTTACGTGACGATAACGTTCACTGGCGATAGCGAAAAAATAAAATTCCAAATTTTGGTAACGTGCAAAATTTGGAATTTTCTTTTTTTTCGCGTTCGCCCTAAAGCGACTTTGTTCAGATATTCGATGAACGGGAGACTATTCCACAAGGCAGGAATCCATCAGGTCTGAGATCTGTTTGCGGTCAAGGTTCTGGCCGATGAAGACGATCTTGATCATGCGGTCGCCATAGACCGGATCCCAGTCCTTGCGGAGGTTCTTGTCCCTGCGCATCATCTCCTGAAGCTGATCCTCAGGCATGGTCGCGAACCAAAGTCCCGCGTCCTTGATGGATTTCTGCACTCCGGACTGCTCGAAGAGGTAGCACTTGTCCTTTTCGTCAGCGAAGTAGCACAACCCCTTGGCACGGATGATATTCTTCGGCCATTTCTTTGAGACAAGCCAGTCGAACTTGTTGATGTCCAACGGCTGACGGCGATAGTAGACGAAAGTACCGATGTTATATTCCTCGACCTCACCGCCCTCATGGTCGTGATGATGGTGATGTTCGTGGCCGTGCCCTTCTTGGTGGTCATGCCCGTCTTTATCGTGATGATCATGGTCGTGTCCATCCTCGTCATGATGCCCTTCATGGTGATCGTGATCCTCATCGTCATGGTCGTCATCGTGATCCGGTTCGTTGCCTTCACCTTCGATGGCGTTGATCCATGCAGCGGAAGTGGCTGTCTTGTCGAAGTCGAACATCTTGGTGTTCAAGAGCTTGTCAAGATCGATGTTGCCGTAGTCGCACTCGAATATAGTCACCTTCGGGTTAAGAGCCTTCACTATGCTCCGTACCCTGCCGAGCTCCCCGGGCTTAACCTCGGAGGCCTTGTTCAGAAGCACGATGTTGCAGAACTCAATCTGCTGGATAACAAGGTTCTCAAGGTCATCCTCCTTCAGGTTGTCCTTCTTGAGAGCGTCTCCGCAGGCGAACTCGCTCTGCATCCTAAGCGCATCCACAACTGTGACTATGCAGTCAAGTTTCGGAATATTCGATTGGGCATATTCAGGAACAAGCTTCGGGAAGGAGCAGATGGTCTGGGCGATAGGGGCCGGCTCGCATATTCCGCTGGCCTCGATGACGATGTAGTCGAATCGGTTGGTGCGGCAGAGGTCGTTCAGCTGAGCCACCAAGTCCATTTTCAGGGTGCAGCAGATGCAGCCGTTCTGGAGCGGGACAAGGCTGTCATCGGTTGTGCCGACAACGCCTCCTTTTTGGATAAGGTCAGCGTCGATATTCACTTCTCCGATGTCGTTGACTATTACCGCGAACTTGATGCCCTTCTTGTTGGAGAGTATCCTGTTGACCAAAGTTGTCTTGCCGCTTCCGAGGTATCCCGTCAGGAGCAGCACCGGTATTTCCCTGTTTTCCACTGTTATTGTCATGGTTATGCTGTTATTGTCTTATAGCCGCAAAATTATAATATTTACTTAAGTTTAACAAATCAGGCTCTGACTGATTTGGCAATCTGTTGTGCCGTGCGTGGAAAAGGGGCCTTGACGCACGATGGGTGCCTGGAGGGTACAGCCGTG
>DJQB01000030.1:0-102044 GCA_002439875.1 Bacteroidales bacterium UBA6397 | reverse complement strand
GAAAAGGAACCTTGACGCACGATGGGTGCCTGGAGGGTACTGCCGTGCGTGAGGTGGCTGTCCTTGCGCACGGGGTATGATATTCCTTTGGCTTTAATGGGTGATGTCAGTTGAAGTTCTTGTGCAAATGAAGATATTTTGCTAATTTTGCAATCGGGCAGGGGAATTAGGCCTTGATGATATGCTTGAAGGTGTTAAGACAAATATTGAGAAGTTGATCGCTCTTTATGAGGCGGAAAGGTCGGAGCGCGAAAGGCTTCAGGCTGAACTTCAGCGGAGTAAGGCTGACAATGAGTCCTGCAGGAAACAGATTGAGGATTTGGAACAACAGGTGAACAACCTTCATCTGTCCGAAGCTTTCGGAATCGCCGGAGACGGCTCCGCGGCAAAGGAAAAGATAGAAAGACTGATCAAGGAGATAGACAGGTGCATTTCCTTGCTCGAGAATTAGGAATGGGACAGAACATCAAGATAAAGATCGCCGGCAATGAGTATCCTCTTGTCGCTTCATCTCCGGAGATGGAGAGGATGATGAGGCTTGCCGCGGAGGCCATCAATCAGAAATTGACGGCCTATGATGCGAAGTACCCGAACAAGACCCTTTCCGACAAACTTTCCTTTGTGGCGCTGAACGAGGCCGTCGGCAGACTTGCCTGCCAGAAGAGACTGGCCGATGTTGACGCGGAGTCGAAGAAGCTTCAGGAGGATGTCGAATCCTACATTAAGAGTGTTGAAAAAGACGGCCGTTAGTCCCACGTGCTCAAATCAACAAGTTCTTCGGAACCGAGTTTACTCGAGCCGGCAATGACGGGCCAAGGTTACCTTCGGGGATTGCGCCTTAGGCGTGACGATGGATCTCTGAACCGGTGCGGATCTCAAATCTTATTCGTTTAAGGTTTCTGACAAGCGACTAACGGCTTTTTTATCATTCCACGATCGGTCTGTTTCCGGAAGAGGAGACGGCCGGTCGTTTTTTCATGTCCGGAAGTCATCGGGAACAACCGCCTTGCCGCAGGTTTGCCTTTGAAGGTATGGAATTGAACACTTTAACATTATTGATATTATGTTGTTATTTTTTATAGGAGTCCTGATCGGTGCGATAATCGCATTGGCGGCTTACATAATCATTCAGAGAATAGTTCTGAAAGGACAGAAGAACGAGATCATCGCCAAGGCCGAGATCGAGGCCGAAGGAATCAAGAAGGACAAGATCCATCAGGCGAAGGAGAAGTTCCTTCAGCTCAAGAGCGAGCACGAGCAGTACATCAACGAGAAGAACAGCCAGCTCAAGGATGCTGAGAACCGCATCAAGCAGAAGGAAAATTCGTTGAACCAGCAGAACTCCGAGCTTCAGAGAAAGATGCGTGACGCGGACAACGCCAAGTCAAGTTTACAGGCACAGCAGGAGGCTCTTGCGAAAAAGACGGAGGAATATGAAAGGCTGAGCGCCCAGGCCAACAAGCAGCTTGAGACCATAGCCGGGATGAGCGCGCAGGACGCCAAGAATGTCCTGATGGAGAATATGAAGGCCGAGGCGAGGACCGAGGCTCAGGCCTACATCAACGACACGATGGACGAGGCGCGTCTGAACGCTACCAAGGAGGCCAAGAGGATCGTCATCAACACCATCCAGAGAACGGCGACTGAGACAGCCATAGAGAACGCCGTGACGACATTCCCGATAGATAACGACGAGATCAAGGGCCGCATCATCGGACGTGAGGGCCGTAACATCCGTGCCTTGGAGGCCGCTACCGGTGTCGAGATCGTGGTTGATGACACTCCGGACGCGATCCTCCTTTCCGCTTTCGATCCTGTCCGCAGGGAAGTGGCCAGACTTGCCCTTCATCAGCTTGTCGTTGACGGGCGTATCCACCCTGCCCGCATCGAGGAGGTCGTCGCCAAGGTCCAGAAACAGCTTGAAGATGAAATCCTTGAAACTGGTAAGAGAACTTGCATCGACCTTGGCATCCATGGCTTGAACATCGAGCTTGTCAAGATGATCGGACGGATGAAGTACCGTTCTTCCTACGGCCAGAACCTTCTTCAGCACTCCCGTGAGGTCGCCAACATCTGCGCTATCATGGCCGCTGAATTGGGGCTTAATCCTAAACTAGCAAAGAGGGCAGGTCTCCTGCACGACATAGGTAAGGTTTCCGAGGAGGAACCGGAACTGCCTCACGCATTGCTTGGTATGAAATTGGCCGAGCAGTATAAGGAGAAGCCTGAGATTTGCAACGCCATCGGAGCTCACCACGAGGAGATTGAGATGACTTCCATCATTTCCCCTATCGTGATGATCGGTGACGCGATTTCCGGGGCCCGCCCGGGAGCCCGCCGTGAGGTCATCGAATCTTACATCAAGAGACTTAAAGGCATGGAAGACCTTGCAGCATCCTATCCTGGAGTGACTAAGAGTTATGCAATTCAGGCTGGTCGTGAACTCCGCGTGATTGTAGGTGCTGAGGAAGTCAGCGACGATCAGGCTGGAAGACTCTCGGCGGACATCGCCCAGAAGATCCAGGAGGAGATGACTTATCCTGGACAGGTCAAGATCACAGTGATCAGGGAGACCCGTTCTGTTGCTTACGCAAAATAATAATCTACGAATATAACGACAAATGTTTTGACGCTATGACACATACTTTCAAGAAAGCTGTGGCGTTGGTGGCTGCGCTCCTTATCGGGAGCGTGGCCTCTTTCGCTCAGGCTCCGGAGGCGACCGCCAGATGGTCTGTCTCAAGCAAGGCTGTTTCCGGCAACGTTTTTGAGTTGACTTTCAAGGCCACTATCGAGGACGGTTGGCACATCTACACGGTTGATCATGAGTATAACCCTATTGTCATTGAGTTTACGCCCAGTCAGGAATATTCATTGGCAGGAGACCTCAAGCAGGTGACGAAACCGTCTGATTATCAGGGAGAGAAAGTCTTTTTTGATTCCGTCACACTCACCCGGAGGGTTAAATTGACCGGAAGCGGGGCCACGGTCAAAGGCGAGGTCTCCTGGAGCGGGTGCAACGACAGATTCTGCGCGGCCCCGGAGTCGTGGGAGTTTTCCGTGCCTCTCGTGTCGGAAGTCGCCGTCAAGCCAGCCTTGACAGAGAGTGCCGCTTCGGAAGAATCCCTTGTTCAGACAACGCTTTCTCAGGATAATGACTCTGTCGCCTCGGATGTCGTCGCTGATGACTCCAAGACCGATGAGACCTCTTCGTCACTCACGGTCTCGAGTGATGAAAGCAAGAGCGAAGGCTCTCTCTGGGCTCTGATTATCGAAGCGATTCTTTGGGGCTTTGCCATGCTGATGACCCCATGCGTTTTCCCGATGGTTCCGATGACGGTGTCGTTCTTCATGAAGCAGTCCACGACTGCTGCTGAGGGCCGTTTCAAGGCTTTCATCTACGGACTGTTCATTGTGCTCCTTTACACAGTCCCGATCAGTGTGATCATAGGTTTGACATGGATCATCGGAGGAAACACAGTAACTGCTGACATATTCAATTGGCTTGCGACGCATTGGCTTCCGAACCTGATATTCTTCATCGTGTTCATGGTTTTCGCTGCTTCTTTCTTCGGAGCATTTGAGATTGAACTGCCGTCCAGCCTTGCCAACAAGAGTGACGCGAAGTCTGGCACCAAAGGACTTGGGGGAATATTCTTCATGGCTCTGACCCTCGTGCTGGTGTCATTCTCCTGCACGGGCCCTATTGTCGGAACGGTGCTGATCAAATCCACGCAGGGTGAGTTCTGGACACCGATGGTCACGATGCTGGCGTTCTCCGTAGCCTTTGCACTTCCGTTCACTATTCTGGCGATGTTCCCGTCACTTCTGAAGAAGATGAAAGGTAAGTCCGGCTCGTGGCTGAACAGCGTGAAGGTCATCTTGGGCTTCATCGAGGTCGCCTTGGGCTTCAAGTTCCTCAGTGTCGCAGACCAGACCTATCACTGGGGACTGCTCGACAGGGAGGTTTATCTTGGAATATGGATCGTCACATTCTCGCTTCTGGGATTCTATCTTCTCGGCAAGCTGAGGTTCAAGAATGACGATCCGGTGGAGCACGTCTCTGTGCCGAGACTCGGCCTTGCGATTGCCGTGTTCACATTCGTGGTGTATATGATTCCAGGGATGTGGGGTGCTCCGCTGAAGGCGTTGTCCGGGTATCTTCCACCGTTGGAGACCCAGGATTTCGTGGTTTACAACAATGCCGTTTCATCTGTCGGGGCTGGCGCTCCGGCAGGTTCTGCGATCGGAATGCACGGAGCGGTCACTGAGCATGCCGAAGTGACTGATCCCGCTGGAGCCTCGATGGTTGGTGAGCTTGGCCGAAACACAGGTTCAGAGACCAGAGTGTCAAACTACGGCCAGAAATATGATCTTAAGATGCCCCTTGGACTGACCGGTTACTTCACTTTGGATGAAGGGTTGGCTGCTGCCAAAGCTCAAGGCAAGCCAGTCTTCGTGGACATCACCGGCCACGGCTGCGTCAACTGCCGCGAGATGGAGCAGCGCGTCTGGAGCGACCCAAGAGTGCTGGATATTCTTAGAAATGAATATGTCCTCGTGGCTCTCTATGTGGATGACAAGAGCAAGCTAGAAGAGTCGGACTGGCTGACCACACCGGAAGGCAAGACCCTGAAGGAGATCGGCCGTGTCAACTCGTACATAGCCCGCACCCGTTTTGGAGTCAACGCCCAGCCGAACTACGCCCTTTTGGACGCAGACGGCAACCAGCTAGTCCCAGTCCGTGGCTACAACCTTTCCATCGAGGGCTTCATCGACTTCCTGAACTCCGGCCTTAAGAAATAGCTGTGGCGCTTAATGCGCTATAAATGAATGTTTTAACAACGTGTCTCTGTGCTATAAACAGCACTGGGATATCTTGTTATGTACCTGAACATGAATGGTTTAACCGCCACGCAACTAGGAGTGTAACTTTTTTCTTAATCGTTTTTAGCATATAGGGTGTTTAAGGTGTCTTATCTTATGTATAACGTTTATAAGCTCTATGAAACTAAAACTCATAACAAAACTCATTCTGGCCGTTCCGCTGATTCTAGGCGGGCTCGCTTGCCAGAAACAAACAGAGTCTGAGGTGCATGACACGGTCGTCATCCAGACTAAACTATCGGCCAAGACTCCGGCTACATTGGTAGGAGGAGGAACAGATCTGATAACAATCTACGCCACATGTGACTGGGCGCTCGAAGGAGAGGATTGGTTTACAATCGAGCCTTCCAAGGGAACGCAGGGAGTGAGCGAATCCGTCATCACTACCCAGCCTAACACGACCGGGGCTGACCGTACTGGCACGATCCGTCTCAAGGCCGGGTCATATTCAAGTACTTACACGTTCACCCAAGCAGGCGAATGGTGGCTTAGATGCACGACCCTCATTTTAAATATGTTGTTGTGGTTACCTAGACGATGACAAGACCTTTGACTGCGGTGATCCAGCAACGGTCTATGATCAGATCATTGGCTATGGTGCGTCTCTAATCCAGACAGATCGACCGGGGCAGTTGCTTGAGTGCCTTCGCAGCCGGGGATTGCATGATTAGTTCTAGTTACGATTGTCATGATGTTCATGGATAATGACTTCATTTCTCGACTTTTTCAGGATTAGTGAACCATCTTCATTCAAGTAGAGCCTGAGAACACTGACAAAGTTTGGAAACGCTCTTGTTTCCAGTCCTCTCCCTATTTGGAGGCGAAAGCCACTTCACGCTTATCCTTTGATGGTTCTATTCGGAATCGCGATCGGTGTGCTGATCAGTTTCATCGGAGGTCTGATGGCCATTGACCTAGTTCCGAGAAAGGCCTCAGGAGCCGCCCTTGGCATCGTCGGAGTCGCATCATACGCTGCGGCAGGATTGCAGAACATCGTCTCCAGCCTTCTTCTGGACAACAACACTGTTGAGGTCGTAAACAAGATAGGTGAGACTGTGACGAAACACGATTTTACCTGCGTCAGCTGGTTCTGGCTCGGCGCCGCAGTGATTTCCTTCCTCCTCCCGATGCTCAACCGGCACCGCAAGCAACAGGAGATGTAAAGACTTCGTTCGGAACAACATAAGAGAAGGGTGGCTAAGATTTGGCCACTCTTCTTTTTTATGATGGCTGTTTTGGCCTCTTGTAAAGATCATAATAATGTGCGAAAGGATTTTGATCTAAAACCGGCCAACTGTCACATCTAAAACCGGCCAACTGTCACATCGATTTTTATTTAACTTGTTTGTTATTAATGTGATTATCGAGACAAGAGCAACCTGGAATGTGATGCTGTTGTGCATTTGCGGAATGGCTCCTATGGATTGGTGGAAGTGAAAATAGGCGGGGCCGTGCCAATCAGGGAGGGTGCGGAAAGCCTTAAGGCGTTATCTTCAAAAATCGATTCGACCAAGATGAAGGCACCTTCGTTCCTGATGGTTTTGACCGGCATCGGCAACTTCGCTTACAAGCGTCCGGAAGACGGAGTTCTTGTTGTCCCGATAGGTTGCCTGAGGCCATAGTGCAGCTAACTTTCGTGGCTCGTTTCCCTAGTATAATAACTTGCATCACCTTCGGCAATCTTTTTTGTCATGAGTACTTTTCTCATTCAGTCATGTGCCACCGTCACACCAGACTCTTTCTTTTCAATGCCGGGAACTTGGAATCTCGACAATTTGAGCTAATTTTGCCGCGTTATGGACAACGGACTTATAATTCTGGACTTTGACGGTACCCTTTGCGATACCAGAAATACCATTGTCAGAACCCTTCAGATGACGATGGAGAAACTCTGTCTGCCTGTGGCTGATGAATATGCCTGCGCTGCCACAATCGGTCTGCCTTTGGCCGAAAGTTTCCGGGTTTTGTTCCCGTCTCTGACCGAGACGCAGTCTCAGGATTGTGCGGAGGCCTATAGGGACATATTCGAGGAGAACAAGAAACTGCTTATTCCAAAGGTTTTTCCTAATGTCCCCGAGACTTTGAAAGAGCTCCGCAGAAGAGGTTTCGTGCTGACAATCGCCTCCTCGCGCTCCAATCATTCGCTTTTGGATTTTGTCAGGACTTTCGGTTTCGACAAAGAAATCTCGCTTGTACTTGGCGCAGATGACGTGAAGAAAGCAAAGCCGGATCCGGAGCCGGTCCTTCTTACCTTAAAAAGATTGGGATTCAGCGCGGTGCAGACTCTGGTTGTAGGCGACATGCCATTCGACGTATTAATGGGGAGCGATGCCGGTGCCAAAACCTGCGGTGTCACCTATGGCAATTCCACTCGCGAGGAGCTTCAGACCTCTGGAGCGGACTACATCATTGATGATTTTGCTAATCTATTGGATTTGAATTGGCTATAGTTTAGATTGGGGCATTTTTGCCTAAGAGGGCAGCGAAAAAAAATTGCACGGTAGACCAAAATTGAGGTTTTTATTTTTCGCTCCTTGTGCAGGGACAACAAATCATTTCACTTCGTGACCCTTCATTATTTCCCGGACGGAATGATGATCTTGTAGGTGTGTCCGGCCTTGTTGAGCAGTTTGTTGTCCCGAAGCCAAAGGTTGGCTTCCTTTAATTGGTAATAGGTCACTCCGTGCTCCTGCGCGAAATCAACCAGACTGGCGATTGAACCGCTGACCGTCACTACTTCTTTTGGAGAATAGCACGGGTACTTCTCGAAATCCTTCACATTGAATCCGAATGCAGAAGGATTCTCGAAAAACATCTTGGCGGAAAGCACCCTGAACATGTACCGGGAAGTCTCCTCGACTAGCCAAAGATCCATCGCTGACTCCTGTCTTTGGTCGGAAAGACGACGGGATATTCCTCCTTGTCCCGCATTGTAACTGGCAGCGACTGTCATCCAGTCACCGTACTTCTCGTAGGCTCTGCGGAGGTACTTGCAGGCTGCTACCGTCTCTTTCTCAATGTTGTAGCGCTCGTCAACCTCACCATCAATGACAAGACCATATTCCTTGCCGGTAGTCTTTGTGAACTGCCAGAGGCCCGCCGCCCCCGCAGATGAATATGCCTTCGGATTGAGGTTGCTCTCAATCGCCATGAGGTACTTCAAGTCATCCGGAATGCCGTTAAGCCGAAGTATGGGCTCCACCATCCGGAAATAACGTTCGGACTTCTTCAGCATAAGGATCGAGTTGGAGTGCATGTAGGTGAACGAGATCAGCTCCCTGTCCATTCTTTCGTAAAGGTCACTCCTGTCGAACCGCACGGTGTCTCCGGCGAATATGATCTGCCGAGGTACTGCCGGAGCCTTGAAATGCAGCTCCTCCTGCGGGTAAATCTGTGCTGTGGAAATGAATGTGCCGACGCCCAGAAGGGCTATGGTCACTGCTGAAAGTTTGAATATCTTTGCGGTAGATGAAGTCATGTGTCAGGAATTTTTCAATCTAAGACAAATTTAGTGAAATGAATTTGATTAATGAACATGGCCAAAAGAAAAAGGCCGGACTCCATAGCGGGAATCCGGCCTACCATATTCATTGGAAACCGTTATCGTGTCAAGACGGCCTTTTCTCCGAGGAAAGGGTCAGCCTGTGCGGACATCGATGCCTTGGTGGAAGTTCCGAACGGATCTAGGGTGAGGGCGCTGTAGGTCTTAGAGCCTACGCTCTGCCTCAGGTACGATGAGCCTGTGGCGTTCTCGGTGCTGAACAACAGGAACTGGTAGCTGTTGACGGCAGCGCTGGCGTAAGGACTTGGGGTCATGTGGATCACGCCGTCGATGAAGCCGAGGGCTATGCTGTTGGCACCCCAGTAGATGGACAGACCGTCAGAGAAACCGAGGGTGACGTAGTTGCCTTTGTAGCGGCCCAGTTTCTGAGGCTCGATGATGATCGAATGACTTTCCGGGTCGAAGTACGCTTTCACGTCCGGGGTGAAGTCACTGATGTTGGACAGACCGCTGATCGTGACATCGTTGCCGCCGAGGCTGTAGATGTCCACACGGAATGACTCCTCTGAAGACGAGGACGTGCCGTCAACCGTGGCTGTGGCCCTGAACGCTCCGATGAAATCCTCCACCGTCTTGCTCCGGTCGAAATCCGCTGATGTGTAGCCCTTTGTGGAGGCGGTCTTCTTGACAAATGACGTGTCTCCAAACTCATTGACAACGCAGACGCACAGGGTGTATGTCGTACCCTGCTTGAGTGTGTTGAAGACAGTCGCGAAACCTTCGTCGGAGCCGAGCTTTTGAACGAACTCCTCATTGACCTCGTTGCCCCTTTCCCAAGCTATCTCGGCTGCGCTCTGGCCAAGGTTCTCGACCATATAGTCAAGGAAGTCGGCCCTCATGCAGAGGTATTTGAGGGACACGGCGTTGTCCGCCTGCATGTCCCAGAACAATGTGGTGTAAGGGGAGTATAGGGTGTTGGACTCATTTCTTTTCCATTCGAACTTGTTGACTCTCGGAAGGTACTGTCCGTCAAGATCGCAAGTGAACCGCTGCATGTAGAGAACAGTGGCGGTTGAAGTGGAGTCGTAGGCTAGCGCGACTGCCGTGCAGTTCCCGGAACCCACATTCCAGAGTTCGGAACTGTCGTCATACAAGGTGAGTACAGGAGAGCTTCCCGGCATCTTATCCTCGGAAAGCAGTTTCTTTACCTCCTCCTGACGGGCGGAGTCCCCGGTGATGTCGCCGCTTACCACGGTCGCTTTGTAGAATTTGGCATATTCATTCTTGTAGAAAGAGAGTCTCGGAGCCTTGAAGCCGGTCTCCGTGGTCTCGATGCCGTCGAAGGAGATCTCCACCGCTGGGGTCTTGTCATCGTTGCCGTCGAACGTCAGGGTTTCGTTGCCCTGGGCGAAATAGCCGGCTGAGACATAGTAGATGAGGTAGAACGAGAAAGTTCCCTTGCCGTCGTAGGTGCATGGGTAGGAGTTGTACGCTGTCTTGCTGCCGGTGTACTCTGCCATGTCGGCGACTTTGACATATTCATTGTAGTTGGAGTTGTAGTAGCCGATCGACTGTGCCGGCACGGTGCAGGAGTTGTCCTCGTTGAGGATGAACTTGAAAGACACCCCGCTTGCCCAATCATTGACCTTGAATATGTTGGCACCCACCGCTTTTTCCACCTCAAGTCCGGAGTCCCGTCCTGTGTAGAATGCGTTGTAATGGTAGGTTGCGGTCTGAGGTACTTTGTCGCCGTTCTCGTCGGTCCTATAGTAGGTCTCCCACTCAAGGGCGTAGGAGACGCTGATGGCAATCTTGTCCGAGAACTGGGTGACATACGCTCCGTTCCCCGCCTCTTCCTGTCGGTCGGAGATGAGAACCGTGGTGTTGAGTGACGAACCGGCCAGAAGCCTTCCAAGGTTCACTTCCACCGGAACTTTCACTGAGTAGCTTCCGTCTGGGATGGTGACGGTTTCCGGGACAGTGAAAGAGTCCTCACTCTCGCCTTTTTTCTGAAGACCCACCGACAGTTCTCCCTTGTCGCTCGGGCGTGCCAACTCAATCTCGATCGTGCCGGTCTCGGTCCCTTGTGGAAACTCTTTTGTCAGGGAAGACTGGATAAAGTGGATCTCTTTGGCGTCCTCGGAGCCAGGGCTGTAGATCGTTCCGGCCTGCTCCTTGTCGCAACCGGCCGCAAGAAGGAGCAGCGACGCCACGAGGCATGATATTGTTTTTGAATATTTCATTTTGTCTAAATACTGTTAAGTAACCATTGAACAAACACCTGTGCCATATAGGTCAAGTGTGGTTAAGGATTCTTCAATGCCGCTAAGGGTTCTGATCCTCCTCGTTGATGTTAGGATTGGCGTCGAGCTCGTCCTTAGGTATTGTCAGCACCCAATCGTAGGTGTCGGATTTGGTGAGGTCGATGCCGTTCCTCTTCATGGCTGAGATGCATTCCTCGGCGAATCCATCCTCGGTGCGGCGGTCGATGCCCTGGCCGGTGCGGCGCACGTCGAAGACGCGGCCATATTCACCCCAAAGCTCCACCCGCCTCTGGATCAGTATGTTCTCGAGTAGAGAACCAGTCCATGTGGTCGTGGTCGCCCCGAGGTAGGCGCCAGAGTAGTTGTAGGCATTGTACTTAGGGTTTCTCTTCGCCATCACCTTGTTCATCAGGTCGCGCGCCTCATCCTGGTTTCCGAGCCTGAGCGCGGCCTCGGCGGCCGTGAAGTACATCTCCTCGACCCTCATGTAGATGTAGTCTCCGAGCCATGACTGGACATTGGAGAATGCGAACTTCTTCGAGACGTAAGGAGACTCCTTGTCAGTCGGATCCCACCATCTGAGACGGATGTCGCCTGAGCCGATATGATTGTAGAGCTGCTTGTTGATCAGCTTCGGAGCGGACTTGGCGTAGGCTCCGTCGGTGTTGTCCATGTGGGTGAAGAATCCGGCGTAGGCTCCGGACTGTTCGGAAGTCTCGATTCCGGCCCCCCACATCACGTTGCCGTAACTGATGGAGTTCATTCCTCCCATAAGCTCATTCTCACCTCCTATCTCGTAGACTCCTCCGTCAATGACCCGGGATGCCGCCTTGTAGGCACCCTCCCAGTCTCCTTCGGCGAGGCATGCGCGGGATTTGATCCCCAAAGCGACATATTCATTGATGTGGGATTTGTTGCCTTTGTTCAGAGTCGATGCCTCTCCTTTGGATAGACGCACGATGGCCGAGTCGATGTCGGAGTCAATCTGTTTGTAAACGACTTCAAGGTTCTCCCTTGGCTTGCCTTCCGTACCGATTGAGGTCGGTTCGGTGTAAACAGGCACTCCCGGGTCGCTCCAGCGGTACTTGTCCGTCATCGGGTTGTATGGTGCCCTGGCGAACCAAGTCGCAAGGTTGAGGTAGGAGAGTGCCCTGATGGCGTAGGCCTGTCCCACGACATAGGACACATCAGCGGAACCTCCTCCCATTGTCCCTTTGGCGGAGATGACGCTGTTGGCATTGGCTATCCACTTGTAGTTTGCATACCAGACATCGTAGGACCTGAACGCTGTGGATGTGTACTGGTTCTTTACGTTGTAGACATGGTCGTACCAGAACCAGCCGTTGCCTTGGGATTGCATGATGAGGTCGTCCCCCATCATCTCCTGGGCGAGGTTGTAAGCGGCTATGCCGAAACACTGGTGAGTGTTGCCGGAGGTTGACCATCCGGCGGTCCACATCGAACGGTAGATTCCGTTGATGGAGGAGATGGCTGTGGACGCTTCCTTCATCAACTCCTCTCCTGAGCCCGAATCAGTCGGGTTGAACTCAAGCATGTCGCTGTCGCAGGAAACTGAAGCGATGGCGAGTGCCGCAAGAATATATAATCTCTTTTTCATTGAATATCCTCCTAGAATTGAATGTCGATGCCTGCCACTATCGCTCTTGACGGGGTGTAGGAATATGACACGCTGCCCGTGAAGTTGTACTGGGGGTCCATTCCGTCGAGATGGTTGAACATGACGATGTTGTCGGCGGTTATGAAGAGCCTCAGGGCGCTGATCTCCATCTTGGAGAGCCAGTTCTTAGGGAACGTGTAGCCAAACGTGATGTTCTTGATGGCGAAATATGATGCGTTGATGAGGGCGGAGTCATTCGCCGGGGCTGATCCTCCTATCTCCACCATTGGGACATCCGTAACGTCACCAGGCTTCTGCCATCTCCGCAGGACATTCTTGTGCCAGTTGTTGCCGGCGTACTGCACATTCATTGTTCCCGAATACAGCCCGTCATAGACCTTGCCTCCGATTGACCAGGTTGTCAGGAAGGACAGGTCGATGTTCTTGAATATCACGAAGCTCGATCCAAGGCTTCCGGACACGGCAGGCTCGCGGCTTCCCATGTAGTACTTGCTCAGGGAGGCGAGGGAGACGTTGTCGGTCACATATTCATCACACCTGACATTGCTGACTGCTCCGGTCTCGTCCACACCTCTCTTCCAGTAGGCGTAGTAGAGGCGCTTTCCGGTTGCCGGATCGACTCCCGCTGTCTTGGAAAGGTAGAATGTGTAGATCGGCTTGCCGACCTCGATGACCGAGGCACCGGAGCTGATGAAGTCCTGTGAGGATGTTAGGCTTGTGACCCTGTTGCGGTTCAGCGAGGCCATCGCGTTGGCATCCCACCTGAATTTCGGCCTGTCGATGATGTTTATCCTTCCGGAGAACTCGAAACCCTGGTTTCTCATCGATCCCACATTGGCATCGTAACCGGTGAATCCGGTCGAGATGGCCAGTGGGTTCTCAAGAAGCATGTCACGGGTGTTGCGGTTGTAATATTCAGCGGTGAAAGTCACCTTCCCTCCGAAGAGAGATGCCTCGATTCCGGTGTTGAGGTTGCCGTTCTTCTCCCAAGTGATAGCCTTGTTCTCAAGCTTGGAGGCGAAGGCGCCGGCCTCGCTTCCGTTGGCCCATGTGTAGTCGTAAAGGCCTTGCCATGCGTAATAGGTTCCGAGGTTGTCGTTGCCCTGCACTCCATAGGAAGCCTTGAGGGTCAGGTTGCCCAGCCATGAGGAGAACCGCTCCATGAACTTTTCCTGAGAGAGTCTCCAGGAAGCTCCTACCGACCAGAAGTTACCCCACCGGTCAGTACGGTAGAATCTGGAGGAACCGTCGGTACGCCAGCTCGCGTCGAAATAGTAGCGGTCCCTGAATCCGTAGTTCAGTCTTGTGAACCATGACTCGATGGCGTAGTTGTTCGAGTAGCTGGAGTTGCCGGAAGTTGTGACCGCCGGATCGAGCTCGTCGATGCCGTCCATGATTCCGGTCTTCTCTCCCATCGCGTAGTTGAACCTGTAGCGGTAGTACTCGTGGCCGAGGAGAACTTTGATGTCGTGGTCGGAGAACGAGCGGTCGTAGTTCAGGATTTGGTTGAAGGTGTAGCTGAGGGTGCGGGTGTTGGTCTTGCTCAGACGGCCTCCCTGGTCGGCAGCGTTGCCGTGGTACTTGTCGTTTGTGACGGTACGCTGGTAGTCATTGAAATCAGTTCCCAGGTTCGCAGTCAGCCGCAGGCCGTATAGAAGGGCTTCCTTCCTTGTCGTGCCCAATGTGATGTACGATCTGGCCGACAAGGTGTTGCGGTAGTAGTACGCCTTGTTGTTGTAGAGTTCTGCCTTTGAGTTGAATCCCTGGGCGACAGGACGGTTGGCGTAGCCGTTGTCATCCTCGTCACCATATTCATACTGAAGGTTTCCAGCCTCGTCCAGGACGTTGTTTCCCTCCATGTCCTTTAGATAGACAGGATAGACTGGTGCCATGAACTGCGCCGTGTACCAGACGTTGGACGTTGACGAGCCGGAAAAGTTCTGGTAGTCGGCTTTGGTGTGCGAGTAGTTGGCGCTCATTCCGACCTTCATCCATGAGTTCGCCTGGGAGTCCACATTTACCCTGCCGGTGTAGCGGTTGAAGTCCGTGTTTTGGAGGATACCGTTCTCCTTGTAGTAACCCATCGAGATGAGGTAGTTGATTTTCTCGGTCGCTCCGTTCACGGAGAAGATGTGCTCCGTGCGCAGGGCGGCGTTGTCGCTGATCTCGTCCATCCAGTTCTCGTCCCAAGCCGCAACCGCACCGTCCTTTATTTTGCCTGTGGCAGGGTCAATCACCGTTGACCATGTGTAGTTCTTGTACGGGTTGTAATATTCCGGATTCTTCAGACCGCCGATGGTCTGGCCGAGGTTGGCTGCCGCATAGGCGCTGGCGCCCTCGAAATCCATTCCGGTGCTGTACTGCGCGCTGTTCCTGAGGGACTCATAGGTTAGTTCGATGAAATCGTCCATGCCCACGAGGTCGTAACGCTTAAGGGAACGTGAGGCGATTCCGGCACTGCCCTTGTAACTGACGACCGAACGTTCGCCGCTGCCTTTCTTGGTGGTGATGACTATGACACCGTTGGCTCCTCTCGCTCCATAAAGCGCGCCGGCCGACGCGTCCTTGAGGACGGTAAGTGACTCGATGTCAGCTGGGTTGATGGCACTGAGAGAGCCGTCGTAAGGGATTCCGTCCACAACGTACAGAGGTGTTGAGACAGCGTTGATGGAGCCGATGCCTCGGATCATGATCGAGGCTCCCTCGCCAGGCTGCCCGCCTCCTGAGGTGACCTGAAGTCCGGCCACGGTGCCTTCTATGGATTTGGTGATGTTGCCGGTGACCCTTTTCTGGAGTTCGTCACCTTTCACGACGGAGGCCGAGCCGGTGAAACTGCTTTTCTTGGCCGTGCCGTAGGCGACAACCATGACCTCACCTATCTCGTCGTCAATTGTGTCCTCCTGAAGAACCACATCAATCACAGACTTGCCCGCAACATGTATTTTTTGGGTGACATAACCGATGCTTGAGAATGTAAGCACGGCGTCGGACGGAATCCCGAAAATCGACCAGGTTCCGTCAGCGCTTGTGACCGTGCCGGTCGTGGTGCCTTCGATGAAGACCCCCACTCCGACAAGCGGAAAGTTGCCGCTGTCGGTGACCTTTCCTTTTACATTTATGTTCTGGGCCGTGGCCGAAAGAACGCATAGAAAGGACAGAAAAGTTGCGGTGATTGCTCTCTTTATGCTATTTTTCATAATTTGTTCCGAGTATGTTCATGTTGTGGATGATTGTCCAAAGATCTTCTGCCGAGGCTTGTGTCTCAAGGACAGGAATGGCTTCCACTCCGTCAAGCCTCAATCCGACAGGGGACGCTTCGGCGTTCACGGCAAGATTCTCGAAGTTGACGTTTGCCCTTGTTCTGACCGAAGTGGCGCTTTCTGCGGCTGTTGTGGTCACAGACGCGTGTCTGGTCAGTTTGTCGCCGGCCTTGTTCACCACAGTGGCCATGACTGTGTAGGATGTCTGCGGCTCGGCGCCGACAAGCAGAGCGAGACCGTCTCCATTGATGTATTCTATGTATGACTCCTTCAAATCGGTGCCTTTGTCCGCGATAAGAGCCTGGTATGAGGTCTCAGGAATGTCTGCCAAGGCTGAACTCTTTATTATAATCAGCTTTCCGGATTCGATTCCTACTCCTTTCAGCACACATGCGATTGTGTTGGAGGTAGGTCCGTACTTCTCGTTGACCAGCGCCGCGAGCGAGAACCATGTGTAGGCCTTGCTTGTTGTCTTGGTCGTGATGGAGTTGACGGTCAGTTCCTCCTCGCCGGATGCGGATGTCGCAAGCGCGGACATTGTGTATGACACTCCGGAGTTGCAAGGTGTCACAGAGTTGTAGCCGTTGGAGGAGTTCACAAGTTCCAGATAGTTCGGCTTGACGGCGTAGCTGTAGGAAGTGTCCCTGAGGAAAGTCTTGATGGCTTCCTTGTCGTAAGGATCGCTGAAAACCTTGTTGAATGTTGAAGTCGGCAGGAGACGATAGCGGATGCTCTTGACATCCTGCCCTTTCCAAGTCGTCCAGACGGAGTTTGTCCATCCGTAGCCAGAGATTCCCAAGTAGGAGTTGGTTATGTAGAAGTTCTGATTGAACCAGCCGGCTCCACCGTAGTTCGGGCCGGAGGACCAGCCGGTGGCTGTCGTGGTGATCCGTTTTGTGTAGAGGCCAGTGGTGACATTGCCGTCATAGTCCATTCCGAACGCGATGATGTCGTAGCTCATCTCGGAGGCCAGGCTGGACACACCTATGGTGTTTGTACCTACCTTAAGGACGGAGGCTATGGCGAGCTGGAGGCTGATGCCCTTGCTTTTAGCGTATTCGATGATCGCTGTCCTGTATCTTGAGATGATGGTCGCCTCATCAAACTGCATCAGAGACGAGGACGACACAACGTCGTAGTAATATGTCGCGTCGGGTGTCGCATAGACATCGAACACCACCGCGTCCGCAAGCGTGTTTTCCGGCACGATCAGCAAGGCCGGCACGTCATCTGACGAGGTCGTGAAGTTGGTCTGGGCCGTTTCCGACGCCGTGCTGCCGCTTTCAGCCGGGATGGCCTTGACTGTGAATACATAGCCTGTTCCCTTCGCCAGGTTTGAAAGTGTCACGCGGTTGTCTGTCGTCGTCCCGCTGATGTCGCCGACGGTATATTCATAACTCCCGGCTCCGGGGATGACGCTCCAGCTTATGATTGTCTTGGATGCGTAGGTGCTGCCTACTGTAATCTCCGGCTTTTCCAGCTGGCTCACATCCGAGGTGCGGACGTGGATATAGACAGGTTCGGAAGATGTCCGTGCGCTGCCTTTCGCTGGTTCGGCCTGTAGCCTGACAACATACTCCTTGGCAGCCTCCAAACCTGTGAATGCCACGGACAAGGCCTTGGTGGAGTCCGCTTCGGCACCGTCGAGGGAGTAGGTGTAGTTCTCCGCTCCGTAAACCTTGCCCCAGTCCACGCGGAAGCCTGAAACGGTCACCTCGCTGACCTTTGCCTCAGGTGTCTTCAGTGTCTCGCTCAAAGTCTCTTCCTTTGTGTCTTGACCGCATCCTGCGAGCAGGAGGAGGACAGATGGCGCAGCCATCATGATGGCTGACTTTATAATTTTTGAAGTCTTGTTCATTCCACAGTCACGTTTATGGTCCTGACGGACTGGTTGCCGTCGGTGATCCTGATTACAGTCTTGCCCTTGGACACGCCCTTGATTGTCAGGACGCTATCCTTGAGACTCACATCCACTATTCCCTGCGCCGCCACTGAATATGTCAGCACATCTGTCTTGTAGAAATATTCAGAGAGATTGACACTCGTCTCGCCACCCCGGCTGACGGTGACATCCGGGATCATTGCGACTTTCTTCACGGCCAGCAGAAGCTGGTAGGTGTCCAGTGAGCCGGCTCCCATATTCCCGAAATACGGCGCCTCGCAGAACGGATCGACAGGGGTGACGCTTGAAAGCAGGGCTTCCTTCAGCATCTCGCTGGTCAGGCCTTTTTTCTTCTCCTCTCCATAGTACCAGCTGACAGCGAGTGCGCAGGCTCCGGAGACATGCGGGCAAGCCATTGATGTTCCGTTGATTCCCTCGTAGGCTGAGCCGCCGTCCTCGGCCACGCTTGTGCTGTAGACTCCGCCGTAGGTTGAGTTGAGGGAAAGGTCACCGCCAGGGGCGGAAAGGCTTACCCATTTGCCGTAGTTAGTGAAATAGGACGGTGTCCCGAGCCAGGATGTGGCAGCCACACTGACCACAGCCTCATCCGAGGCTGGGTAGGAGAGTTCGTTGGAAGCGTCGTTGCCCGCCGCGAAGATCACGATTCCGCCGGCCATAGGGCCTTCCTGCTCTCCGTTCTCGTCCAGTCCCGCGTACTTGATGAAATAGTGGATGGCATCGGCAAGGGCTGAGTAATTGCCTCTGGTCCAGTCATTCTTGGACAGCGATCCCGCTGTGTAGCCCCAACTGTTCTGACAAATCACCGCACCGTTGTCGGCAGCGTACTTGATCGCGCGCACCTGTGCCCCTAGTCCACCACCGGAGTTTCCTGATTCCGATGCTCCAAGAGTCTCGCAGGACATGATTCTGACTCCGTCACCGTTGCCTGATCCACCTGCTATCCCGTTGACTCCGATTCCGTTGTTGTTGACCGCGGCGATGGTGCCGGCGACGTGTGTCCCGTGCATATTCTCCGAGGAGAAAGTCAATTTGCCATTGTTGTCGGTGAAATTGTAACCGTTCACGTCATCGATGTAACCGTTGCCATCGTCATCGATTCCGTTGCCTGGAATCTCTCCCTTGTTGACCCACATGTTGGCCGCGAGGTCCTCATGGTCGTATTTGACGCCCTGGTCCACAACTGCGACGACAACATCAGGGTTACCGGTGCAGAGTTGCCAAGCGGCATAGACATCCGCGTCAGCCCCCACCACAGTGGAGTTTGAATAGACATTGCCCGGGTTGTTGTAGTGCCACTGCATCCTCTGCGAGCGGACGCTCTCATTGAAAGGGAAAGGAATATTCCTTGCCGAAGAATATGCCCTCGTAGCGACCGGCTCTTCATATTCGGCTGTCGTGGACTTTGAATATGACGCCGCGACCGTCGGGATGGAATACTCAATCACCTCCACCCCGTCGCACCCAGAGAGCATTTCCGCGACTTCCTTCGCTGGAATTGTCTCATCGTACCTGGCTATGAACCACCTGTCCAATCCTTCCTTTTTTGTCCGTGCCTCGAACCGTCCGCAGGAAGGAAACAACCGTTCGAAGCTTACAGAGCCGACATTCATCAGAACCCTGTCGATCTGTGTGTTGCCTGAGGTCACGCCTCCCGCCCTTGTGAGGGTCGCGTCAGCGGCGCCAGCCTTCATCTTTAAGATGATCTCGCCTTGGACGGCCGCTTCCGGTGAAAATACAACGATAGGCCCGTAGTCTTTCGACCCAGGCCCATTGTTCTCATTTCCACCGATTCCGTTGCACCCCGCCAGCATCACAAGCAGTGGAGTGATTGTCAAGAATCTGTTTTTCATTATTGATTGTCAAAAGTTTATTCCTTCACGCATCTCACCTGGCCTGAATAGACCTGTGATCTTGTCTCGTACAATGCCCAGTAGCCGTTAAATGCCGCCACATAGTACTCGCAGCTCTGGTTTTCCTTTTCGGAATCATAAGTCTTTTCCTGACTTGTCAGGTAGAAAGTCTGACCGCTCGCGTAGTTGTAGGGTGTTGTCCCGGCAGGTGAATACGAAGACGGATAGATGTTTCCTGCCATTGGGTAGAAATCGCCTGTCGTCCTCCAGACTCGTCCGCATTCTTTCTCCCTGTTCCACAGGAATTCTTTGCTGACCCCAGTCTCATCGTAGTCTCCATGCTTGCCACCAGTCTTGATGCTCTCGTCGCCTACAGCCTTGCCCCACATGTTCTTGCCAGGCACTTTGTAGCCTGGAGGACATGGGTCGAAGATGGTTTTCTCCTCGCCCCAAAGTCCTGGCTGCACACTGTCCTCGTCGCTGGAGTCGATGTACCATGAATAACTTGTCGAGAAGTAACCTACAAGGAATCTCATCGGATGTTCAGTTGCGAACGGGATGTTGCCCGGCGCCGCGAAAGATGCCTTTGCCTTGAACTTTGAGTCTATTTCCCACTCTCCGGTGCCGTCGCCGACCTCTGTGTTTGGCTTGTTCCATTCCGGCTTGTTGGCGCAATAAATGCCTACTGCGTTGTCATAGTCCGTGATACCACTATAATCAGCATAAGGTGAACGAGACGGAATGAACGGATCCTTCCTGCCCATCTGGTAGATCATTCCTCTGTTGTTTATGTCCATCGGTGTGTTGTTGAGCGCTCCAAGGTTGCGGTCCATGATCTGAGCTATGACGTTGCCCTCAGGGCCGATGTGATCGTGTACATTGAGGTCATTGTTTGTGACCCAGATGTGCCAGCTCCAGAGCACCTTGCCCTTGGCGTTCTTTACGGCGATGAGTGCGTTGCCCTCGCTTCTTCCGGTAGAGAAAGAAATGTAGCCTCCGTTGTAGGAAGGAGTGCCGTCGATGATCTCATACGACATCGTACGGTCTCCGTCGTTCCTGGCCTCCCAAAGAAGTTCAGCGTAGGCGACATCCTTTATCTCAAGTCCCTCTGTCTCGATGTACTTGCTCTTTCCGTCCTTGCCACCATTACCTTTGATGTCAGCGCGGAACTTGTAGGATCCGTTGGTTTTGGCAATGTAGCAGTTGGCTGTGCCGTCCGCGCTGAGGTCTGTGGCCTCGTCGGCCCTTTGTGAGACTCTCAGCGAAACCTCTTTAGTCTCATCACCCCTCACGGCAGTGACCTTTATCTCATCGGTCTTGACGGAACCATTGTTCGCCTGGGCTTCCACAACGAGGCAACTGTCGGCGTCGACACTGACAGCGAACCAGTCTCCCGACTGGGCGGCATAACTCCAGCTCGTGGCGTTGGTCGCCATTGTGACAAGTGCCTTGCCTCCTTCCTTGTCAAACAAGATTTTGGAATCGGATGACTTGAGGAACAATGGCGCCTCGTAGGTATCTGGAGCGACCTTTGTTGTCTCAGTGCAGCCGGCCGCTATTCCGGTTGCCATGATCATTGTTATGATATAATTGAGTTTCATATTCTTAATCGTTTGGAAAATTAGTCGTCTGTCTTGCAAACATCCGGAATCTTGTCATAGTCCGTGAGTTTTGTACAGCCCTTGAACATTGACTTGAGATTCTTGAGGTTTGCGAATCCGGTGATGTCCGCTGTCTCCGCTGTCCTTTCGTAGAGGTGGTACTTGACACCATTCACTACGGTGTAAGGAGATTCTCCGGTCAGCGAGACACAGCCGTCGAATGCGTAAGTTGCGCTGGTCAAAGCCTTGAAATTATCGAAGACATTGACAGGCACTGATGTCAAGGATGAGCAATTCTGGAAGATGTTGTTGATGTACCTTACTTTCTCAGGATTGAGGAAGATGTTGTCACCAACCTCTTTCAGTGATGTGCATCCGGCGAACACTCCAGTGATTGTTGGTCCGTTGGCGCAGTTGAATATCTCAGAGCCAACTTTCTCCAATCCAGAGCAACCCTTGAACGCATTGCCGTAGTTGTTGACCTTGGCGTTGTTCTTGAACAAGCCAGATGGAACCTCCTTTAGTCCTGAGCAGTTCTGGAATATGCTGGACATGTTTCCTGAGGCTGCGTTGATCCCGCTGAACGCATCGGATGCGATCGCTTCTAGAGAGGAGCATCCTGAGAACATAGACGTCAACGTCTTTGTCTTTGTGGTCGTGCCGAACAGCCCGGCAGGAACGCCCTTAAGCGCGGTGCAGTTCTGGAAACAACTTTCCGTTGTTGTCGCGTTTGTGTTATTGACAAACAACTTCTCAGGAATAGTGGCGAGTGCGGTACATCCATAGAACGTTTTTTTGAATGAGTCCGCGCCCGTGAGCCCGTCAAAGAATCCGGCAGGAAGTGACTTCAATGAAACGCATCCCTCAAACGCAGATTCAAGCTTGAGCTTGCTGGTGGAGTTGGCGCCGAAAATATTTCCTACTGAAGTCAGAGCCGTGCATCCCTTGAAAGCGTTCGCATAGGTTGATACCTTGTTGTTTTTCTCGAACAAGCCGTCTGGAAGACTTGCCAGTGAGACACATCCGCTGAACGCGCTTTCAAAACTTTCCACACTGCTGTTGTTTCCGAACATTCCCCCCTGAATACTGGATAGGGATGTGCATCCGTTGAACACATTCTCGAATGTAGTGACCTTTGTGTTGCCTGCGAACAATCCGACGGGGACGGATGCGATTCCGGTGAAAGAGAATGCGTCGCTTGCCGTCTCCAGGCTCGTCATAGGAGAGAAGAGACCCTCTGGGATTGTCTTGAGGCTTGCACACCCGCTGAACAAACCGCTTATGTCTGTGACCTTTGCCGCTCCGGCGAAAGCGTTCTCTGAAACCTTGCTGAGTTTTGTACAGCCGTTGAACAGGTCAGAGATTGAGGTGCACGCGTCACATCCCTCAAGGAGGTTTTCGCCAACTTCCTCAATGTTTGTGCAGCCCTTGAAAATGCCGGAGAATGTCTTGAGTTTCGCCAGCCCTTTGAACACACCGGAAGGAATGGACTTGAGTGAGGTGCAGCCACTGAAGGCGTTGCTGAATTTCGTCACCTTTGTGGCGTCCTTGAACAATCCGGACGGGATGGTCTCCAAGGAGGAGCAGCCGTTGAAGATGCTCTCTATGTTCGTGATTTCCGTGAATCCGTCAAGAAGACCGGCGGGAATCTCCTTCAGGGAGGAGCAGCCGTTGAAGAGCATCCTCATTCCGTTTCCTTTCTTTCCGTAGACGACACTTTGTGATCCCGAGTTCTTGAAAAGGTCCGCCGGTATGCTTTGAAGTTCCGAGCAGCCGCTGAAGCAGGACATAAAAGTGTCAACAGACTTACATCCCTTGAATATGTCCGCCGGAACACTCTTGATCTTTGTTCCGGAAAACGTTTGCTGGAAATTTTCGCATTTGGTGTTGTTGGCGAACAGCCCGGCAGGAATCTCGGTCAGGCCTGTGCCGTTGAAGGCCATCCTGAAAGTCTCGCATTCCGTCTGATTCCTGAAGATTCCGGCAGGGATTGACGTAAGGGCTTCATCGTAGGAGAACACCGCGTTAAACGTAGTGATCTTAGGGTTGTTGGCGAACAGATCCTTGTCAACGGACTTCAGTTTGGTCATTCCCGAGAACGCTGAACTGCAGTCCGTGAGTTCCGGATTCTTGGAAAAGAGATCCTTGCTGATGCTTGTCACTTCCTCGCAGTAACTGAGTACGGATCCTGCGTCTGAAAGTTTCGGACAGTTGAAGAAGAGAGAGGCTGGAATAGTCTTGAGGGAGTCACACGAGTAGAACATATTGTTGACGCTTTCGGTCTCGCCGGCGTTGGCAAGCAGCCCTTCCGGAATGGCCTTGAGCGCATCGCAATTGCTGAAAGCGGACTCAAAGGTCGTGACCTTTGAGAAGGCCTCCGTGTCGTCCTTTGGGATGTCAGTCAGGTAGCCGCATCCTTCAAACGCATACTCCATTGTTGTCAGTCCAAGCCTCCCCCAATTATAGACCTGCTCGATCTGGTCCTTCTGGTCGTATGACAGAGAGTTCACGCTGATTCCGCTAGTCTGTCCTTTCACTGAGACAACGAAGTAGCCTGTGTCAGCATATTCATGGGTGGGATTGTCGGTTGTGAACTTTTCGGCATCGGTGCCGTCTCCCCAGTCAACCGTAATTTCTGTCACGCCTTCGACAGGCAGCATTGATGTGACGATCTTGCCTTTAGCCTTCTGAACGTGAAGTCCGAGGATCAAGGCATCCTTGTCTATGCCGGATTGTGAGATTGTTATCTCCTTGGAATCGGTGTTTTCCTTTCCGTCGCCGGTCTTGACTATGATTTTTACGGTTCTTGTCCCGGCGTTAGGATTGGCAGTCGGCGTGAATTTGAATCCCTTGTCGGTCCTTTCAACCGTGAGCCAGCCATCCTCGTTGCCTGAGACGGAATATTCCCAGTCAAAGTTCGCCTTTACCTCGACTTCCTTTGCCTCGTTTGAGAATGGCGTGACAGGAACTGTCGAGACGGATGGTTCGATGAGGGCCGCTCTGTCCTGAAGCACATCGATTGTCTCAGTGACCGCCTTGTCTCCGACTCCGGCCTTGAGGACGAACTTTACATCCCTGTCGGTATATTCCTCATTAGGGTAAGCGCTGATGTTGATGGTGTTGCCGTCCTTGCTGACCAGCATCCACTCGCATCCTGATGTCTCGAATGTCCAGTCCGGGTCGGTGGAAGTCACCTCGAAGGACGCTGTGACCTCACCTTTGGCCGCAAGGTGGAAATTGTTTTCCGAAGCTACGATCTCCGGAGTTCCGTAGGCATTCTGCGTCGTCTCTATGGTCGCGGTCTTGTCTCCGGCCTTGACGGTGACTGTGGCCGAGAGTTTCTTGTCAACCGTGTTCCGCCCGCATGAGAGCGTCAACTGGCTGGTCTCCTCATTGATCTCTCCTTTGACAAAGGAGTCTCCCGCGACCTCATAGGTCCAGTCTGCGTTTGTGTTGACGTCCAGGACAACCGTACCTCCGAGGCTTTTGAAGGCGATGCTCCCCTTGGAGCCGTCCTCGGACGTGAACAATGTGTTTCTGGTGGCTAAAGCCAGCGTGGCGTTGGCTTCTGCCCCGTTCTCTCCGGGAACCGGATTCTTGTAGTTGATCGTCTCCTTGGTGCATGCGCAGAATGAGACGGCAAGCAATGTTGAATATATTATCTTCTTCATTGTCTATAGTCTTGAAATGATTAATCCTGTGTTTTTTTCTCGGCTCTCACAAAGTACATCTTACCGTCGGCATAGTACACATCGCTGAGCATGGCCAAATCCGAGGTTGCACCTATCCTGACGATGAGCCCGAGGGAACCGTATGCCTCGTCGAAGCCATCAAGCAGTATGGCCTGACAATTGTCACTCTTTCCGTCACTGGCAGTCCCGACTGTTCCGTAGAGGATTCCGGTCTCGAATTTCCTCTCCGTGATGTTCGGCTGTACCAGATAATAATAGTATGTGTCTGATTGCTCGAAAGCTCTGGTCAGGCACAGTGAGCCAAGCGTAAGCACCATCTTCTTTGTGTCTTTGTCGTAGGATGCCTCATATTCTGTGCCCTCCACAAAAAGGTCTTTGATGGTGAATGTCTTGCCATACTCTTTCTGCTCGATAGTGCAGTATGCTCCTATTGTGGGAACGTTTATCGCGTTGCCACCGTAGTACCAACGTTCCGCGTAAAGTCCGAAACTTCCCAGCATTTGGAAGTACGGGTTCTCCTCGCGGGAGATCTGCGAGACCTTGATCTCCTTGCTTTCTGACTTGCCGCCCACGGTAGCCGTAATTTTGATAACAGCGTCGCGATGAGCCTCGCCGTTGGCTGCCGCTGTGACGTTTACTAGCGTTCCGTCTGTGCTTGTTGTCAGCCATGCCGCGCTTGACTCAACCTTCCATTGCGCGTCTGCCTCCACAGTAAACTTGAAACTGTCGCCTTCGGAATCGAGTTCGATGTTCTCAGGGCCGTTGACTTTCAGCGACAGCACCGCCCCTGACCATGACTGTGAGACCTTGATCTCCTTTTTTGTTGAGGCTGATTCGAGGGTCACCGAAGCTTTTCTTGAGTCTCCGGTCTCGTTGGCGGCGACGGTGATCGTCAACCTGCCTTCACCGTCCGTGGTTGTGATCCAGGACTGGTCTGACACTGTGGAGTGCCACTGTGATGGACATGCCACGGAAATGGTGGCTGTGCCTCCCTCTTTCGGGAAAGCTACGACGTCCTGAGAGATGAGGAGGACATCTGCGATCTCCTCCTTCGTTGTCTCGCCGCAGGCTGAAAGCACAAGCAGCGGGATTGCGAACATTACAAGCAATCTTCTCATTTTTAAATTATTTTATATAGTGATATTTTATTTTGCTAATCGCGCGGTTTTACAAAATCCACACTTTCATGCGCTATTGCTTCAAGGCCTATTGACAGCGCAGGATTTGGTCTGACGTACATTAAAGCGCGTGTTTACGTACTCTGACCAGATAGCGCCTATTCCTTCGTCTCTTTGTGACAGTTATGCCAGACCGCAGGCAGAATGGCAACCCTTTGTCCCAGAACATTTTCACTGCATACTTTTTCATTTTATGATGAATCTTTAACGCAAGATTCAAAATTACGTAATATTTATTGATAATCGTTCCTTTTAGTGAAAAAAGTTTGTTCTTAAGGATTGTAAAAATGCTCTAAAGGTGTTATATGTGTTGTAAAACCGCGCGATTGATGAATATTTATTTTATAATATGTAATCAGATTCTCTGGTACGCCAATCTTTCGGAACCGTCATGAAGGTAGATTACTCCGCAGCAGGAGAAATCGGCCTTTTCTAAGACGTGCCGCATAATGTGGTTGTCCCGGTGGGTGTCTATGCGAAGGTTGCCGGAGACCGTGAGGGCATATTCAATGATCTCACGGAACACGCCATGACTTTCCGGGGAACTGGCGATGCGGTGAATCACGAAATATGGGGCCGTGTCATCCAGCCACTTGCCGCCTATTGATGAATATGTCGGCTCGGGCGAGGGGAGCAGGGCGAAATAGCCGGCTGGCTGACCATAGCGTTCGACAATATGCGCTCCTCCCTTGCTGATGTCAGAACGCACGATCCCCTCGTTCGGGTAGCAGTCCCCCCACTGAGTCATGTTCCCGTCCGAGCGCATGATACTCTTGGCAACGGAGAAAAGCTCCATCGCTGCGGGTATGTCCTTCTCTGTGGCTTTTCTAATCATTCTGTCTGTAGGTTGTCAATTATGCGGTCAGTTATGCTGTCAATCCGCTGGACATAGTTCTGCCGTCATTTCCCGTGCGTGGCATCGGCCTTACCGCGCACGAGCCACCCTGGACTCCATCCCCGTGCGTGGCATCGGCCTTGCCGCGCACCGGGGCTAGGTAAACACTATGGTTGGTATATTCCTAACTACTTGCTGAACCTTTTGGCCTGCTCCGCGATGAGCTCCTTGTCGTCGAAATAGTCGATCTTCATCGCCTTCTTCACGTCCGAGAGAGTGGCGGCGGCGACCTCTTCGGCTGCCTCGCTTCCTTTCTTGAGAATCTCATAGACGGCCGGGATGTCCTTCTCGTATTCCTTCCTGCGGGCGCGGATCGGCTCAAGCTCCTCGTTGAGGATCTTCTCAAGGAACCTCTTGACCTTCACGTCGCCGAGTCCGCCTCTGCGGTAGTGGTCCTTCAACTCGTCGAGGTTGGCATATTCAGGTAGATAGCGGCCGAAGTGCTCGTCGCGGCAGAACGCGTCGAGGTAGGTGAAGACGGTGTTGCCTTCCACGTGGCCAGGGTCGCTGACATTGATGTGCTGAGGGTCCGTGTACATCGACATCACCTTCTTGTGCATCTCGTCCGCTGATTCAGCAAGGTAGATGCAGTTGCCGAGGGATTTGCTCATCTTCGCCTTGCCATCAGTGCCGGGGAGTCTGAGGCAGGCGGCGTTGGAAGGCAGGACGGCTTTTGGCTCGACGAGAGTCTCGCCGTAGATCCTGTTGAAGCTGCGCACGATCTCCACGGCCTGCTCCAGCATAGGCTTCTGGTCCTCGCCGACAGGCACGTCTGTGGCCTTGAAAGCCGTGATGTCGGCGGCCTGTGAGATAGGGTAGCAGAAGAAACCGACCGGAAGGCCGCTTCCGAACGCCTGCTCCTCGCCGTCCTGGCTGAAGCCGCGCATCTGGATCTCAGCCTTGACGGTCGGGTTGCGCTGAAGCCTCGCCACCGTGACAAGATTCATGTAGTAGAACGTCAGCTCGGTGAGCTCAGGGATCATACTCTGTATGAATATTGTCACTTTGTCAGGGTCGAGGCCGACTGAGAGGTAGTCAAGTGCCACCTCGATGATGTTCTGACGGACCTTTTCCGGATTGTCGAAGTTGTCGGTAAGCGCCTGCGCGTCAGCGATGAAGACGAACATCTTCTTGTAGTCGCCGGCATTCTGTATGGCCACCCTGTTCCTAAGGGAGCCGACGTAGTGGCCGATGTGGAGGCGTCCTGTGGGACGGTCGCCTGTCAGTATTATCTTGTTTGACATATCTTATGTTTTTTTAGTTCGTTAATATATTGTCGTCTTATCTTTTAGCCTGATATTGAAATCTGATCCTGGTATTTTACCCCTTCAGCCAAATCATGCCATTAAAGTCTGTATTGTTTTATTTAATTAGGTTCAGAAACTCATTTCTCGTTCGCGCCGAGGTCAGAAAAGCCCCTGAGAATGCGGATGTTGTGGTCGTGGCATTGGCCTTCTGCACCCCCCTGACCGACATACAGGTGTGCATCGCCTCGATCACGACAGCTACCCCGAGCGGATGCAGCGCGTTGTCGATGCAGTCCCGGATCTGTACAGTAAGCCTCTCCTGCACCTGAAGCCGCCGTGCGAAAGTCTCCACGACCCTCGCCACCTTGCTCAGCCCCGTTATCTTGCCATTGGGAATATACGCCACGTGGCACTTTCCCAGGAACGGCATCATATGATGCTCGCAGGTGGAGTAAAGCTCTATGTCCTTCACCAGCACCATCTGACGGTACTCTTCATCGAATATGGCGGACCGGATGATCTCCGCTCCGTCCTGTGAATATCCCTGCGTGAGGAACTGAAGCGCCTTCGCCACTCTCTCTGGAGTCTTCACAAGTCCCTCTCTGTCAGGGCTTTCGCCTAATAGCCGGAGAATCTCCTTGACGTGCGTGGCGATTTCGGCGGTTGTATTTTTCTCGTATATTTCCTTTTTCTCGTATGGCATATACTTAAGCTCTTCTTTTTGGTACGGTTGTTGAGACAACCTTCCAGGTCTACAAAATTAGGCAAAAAATACTTATTGTTATGATTTTTTGCATATCTTTGAGGTCATTAGGGTCGCTTTTTGCGACTTTTAGATTTATATTAATGATTATTAACAATTTAATTGTTCACGAATATGTATTGGACACTTGAACTTGCCAGCAGCCTGGACGACGCTCCATGGCCAGCGTCAAAGGAAGAACTTATCGACTATGCCAACCGCTCCGGCGCCCCCGAGGAGGTCATCGAGAATCTAACCGAACTTGAGGATGACGGTGAAGTCTACGAATCCATCGAAGACATCTGGCCGGATTATCCTACAAAGGATGATTTCTTCTTTAACGAGGAGGAATATTAAGGTATTATTGAAACATTATTGATTGATTTTCAATAACTTATGATTAAAGCGCTGGAAGTCCGGTGCTTTTTTCGTGCCAGAAACGCCGTAAGCATCCGACAAAGTACGACTGTCATCTGTCTCCAGCGTGATATAACTTTGCCGAAAATACAAAGTCATATGCTAACACGCGAACAAATCGAAGAGATCCAGGCCGCGAGCCTGGAGCAAGGGGAACCGGTCAAGAAGGTCATGGAGGAAAGGGGGGATCCCCGCAAGCCAGTACTTCTGGTGGAAACGGAAGTACGCCAGACACGATGTTCCGGAAGGGTTCATTCCGGTGGTGAGCGGAGGTCTGCCCACAGCGACTCGAACCAATATCACACTCCCATAAAAAGACTGCAATCGGCATCACACTGATGCAAGTTGCAGTCAAACTTTATCGACGCACGTACTTCCTCGAATGCTTACGCCTCGCCGGCAAGTAGTGTTCCACGAATATAGAATAGAAAGGGAGGCTAAAGTCTTTAGCCTCCCTCTTTTAATTTTTGTGCCGGATTGTATAAGCCTAATATATGAATGGACGATCCTTCACGTAGATTCTGAAATCACTGACAGCACCTGGGACACCTTCCTCCATACGGGGAAGATACTGGAATCCAGAAATGTCTTGTGACGCACCGAGGTCTATGACAATGGTGTGAGGGAAAGCCATTCCTGGAACAGTCTGCCAATAGGTTGACTCCTGAAGATCAAAAGACTTGTCAGCGGAATGGTTTCCTCCGTCCAAATCCTCACTGTCAGCATATAGGACTGTCCAAGGCTCACGAGGCAGGCGCTCACCCTTGCTGTTCAGCAAATACATCTCAGCAATCGCGGCGTTTTCACTCCCGTTGATGGAGTTCAGGGCTTCGACACAGACGTACCGACCCTTAACCGTGGCACCGAACCTCACCTCTTGCCATCCCCCGCCAGGACTGAATGTTCCTGAATAGGCAGGCACCTCGTTGCTGAGGTCAAGTGTCTGGCCTTCCTCACGATGAGTCTTACGTTTCTTTACAAGAAGCTGGTCCAGTTTCGGTTCCGGCAATCCCTCTGAAGAAGCCTCGCGAGGACCGAGTATGTCAAACACGATAATCTCATTGACACCTTTCCTCAACCAGCATCCCGGCATATAGAGGGTCTGTTGCGGACCTATTTCCCAGATGCGGCCAAGAGGGTGACCGTTGACATAGACCAGCCCCTTACCCCATGTCTCGAAATTGAGAAAGGTATCAGAAGGTTTTCCTTTGATGTTGAAGGTGGCACGATATGCCCCCCTGACCATCCTGTCTCCGGATCTGTCCTTTTCTGATATCGGACGATATCTCATCGATGCGTAAGTCTGGTATTCATCCGCTATGTTGTAGACTTGCCAATTCCGGAGGACACTCTCCCATTTGTGACCTTCAACCTCAGCAGTCAGCGTCACCTTGTCAGTGATTCCCTTGTAATCCTTGATCGCACGTCCGAAATTGATGCGCCCCATAGCCTCAACGAGGATCTCAAGACAGGCATCATTCCTACAAGGCGGGATCATCAACTCCCGCTCACCGTTGCGGCGGTCGAGCTTGCCGACATACTCACCGTCAATGAATATCTGAGCGAAATCATGGGCCTCGCTCACAGTAAGCAATGTCGGCACATCCAATTCCGGGAGGGTTGTACGATACAAGATCGATCCAAAGCCTTGGTCATATTCCTCCATAGTCTTGATGTCGACATCCGATTTGGGCGATGGAAGGTTCTCATGCAGGGGTGCGACTTCCGTAAAATCGAACCTCTTGACTTCCATCGTTTTAATAGCCGGGGGAACAGGAGCCTGCCTCTCACCGTCTTGATACTTGGCCAAGGTTTCCCTCAGCGCCCAATACTTTTCTGTCGTCTGACCAGACTCGCTTATCGGAGCGTCATAGTCGTAGGAGGTGACATCAGGAGCGAATCCTGGCGAATTCGCACCTGCCCAATGCCCCCAGTTCGTACCTCCGTGCGTCATATACAGTGAAAAGGATATGCCTTTGGACAGCATTTCGTCAATCCCGGCGATCATATCCTTAGCTGGCCGCACCTCATGACCGGCTCCCCATTTGTCAAACCATCCGCTCCAAAACTCCGAACACATCAGAGGAGAATTCGGGCGCGCCTTCCTCAACGGAGCAAACTGTTGGTCGATGTCCGCCCCCGTACCGAAATTGATGGTCCATACCAAATCATTGAGGCCGTTGTTCAGAAAATTGGAGGACCAGTCGCACTGGAAAAGCGTGATGTCGCTGCCGAAATGCTTGCGGATGATGTCACGTATTGCGGAAACGTACTGCTTGTCTATGCCGTAAGAACCGTATTCATTCTCAACCTGAACCATTATGATCGGGCCGCCTTTGTCGATCGTGAGATCTCCGACCTGCTCCGCTATTTTTTTCTGGAAAATATCGACTTTCTCAAGGAAGTATGGATCATTCTCCCTCAGACGGATGTCCTTCTTCTTAAGCAGCCACCACGGTAGTCCTCCCATCTCCCACTCAGCGCAGACATAAGGGCCGGGGCGGAGAATGACCTTCAAATCGTTCGCCTCGCAGAGCCCGACAAACTCCCGGAGGTCATTCTGACCCGAAAAATCGAACCGTCCCTCTTCCGCTTCGTGGGAATTCCAAAACACATACAGGCAGACAGTGTTCATTCCCAAAGCCTTGCACATCTTGATACGATGATCCCAATACTCCTTTGGAATGCGCGGATAGTGAAGCTCCGCCGCCTTTACGATGAATGGCCTGCCATTGAGCAGGAAAGTCGAATCTCCCGCCTCGAATCTTTCCCGCCCGGCAAATTCGTCAGGACTCCACTTCTCACGCCACGGGATACTCACACCGCCATTGTCAAACAAGACCGGCAGCCATACATAACGTGAATCCTCCAGATTATACTTGTTCCATCTGTCGAACATCGCGACGTACAGATTCTTACTGCCGTAGATTTGCTGCACATAAGTGCTTTGCGCATAGAAAGTCTTATCGGCATCCTTACCTGCGCACGGATTGCCCGCCATAGTCCAGACACCCATAATAGAGTCAGCGACAGCAAGTTCAGCCGTGTTCGGATCCCAGCCGGTGCAACCGGATGTAATCATATAGTACTTTCCGTCTTTCTTGAAGACAGCCGGAGCCTCGCGGCTTTGTCCGACAAAATTACGCGTGAAACGCCCGGTAGGACGCAAGTAATCCTCCGTCAACTCATTGATGTAAAGAGTCTGGTTGTTCTCCGAAGCTGCGAATTGGTAAGCCTTGCCGTCATCATCGACAAATATTGTCTGGTCACGGCTCATAGCGTTGTTCGGACGAAAAGACCCAAGATAGGTGAACAGCCCGGTCGGGGAGTCACTCACAGCGACTCCCGCCGTGGCCTTTCCGTAGTCTGCGCTTTCCACGTGAGCCCACATCACAAACTTTCCGGTCTTGGAGTTGTAGACAACCTTGGGACGCTCAAGCACCTTGGATGGATGGAGGTCGTGTGACGGGTCATCAGTCACAGCCGGAAGCACGATCCTCTCAAATGTCCAGTTGACCAGATCAGTGGACGAGTAGCAAGACACTCCCGTGACATCCGTGCGGTAACTTTCCCATCCGGCACCTTCCGGAAGGACGGTCTTGTCTTTCTTATACTCACCGTACCAATAGTATCTGCCATTGTGGTACATTATGCCTCCACCATGGGCGTTGATCGGATTGCCGGAGGTGTCCAGCCATATCTCCCCGTTCACTATGTCCTTGGCATGGCTTCCCAAAGTGTGTGTCAACATCAGGAGAAGCACGGTAATCTTTAAAAATTTTATGAGTTTCATTTTTTTTCTATATTGTACTATCGGCTAACGAAAGTAGTTATTGATCGTTTGGGGATCGTTATGGAGTTTAAATGCTTATGCTTTCCCACAAAAGCGAGTGACTCTTCCGCCACATCAGAAGTACGGTATAGGCTCCATGAACCGGATTTCACTCCACTGACAGTGATAGTCTCGTCACTGTCGCCATAATTAATCACGACAATCACATTGCGTCCGTCCTTGTTGCGGAAAGCAGAGCACATCAATCCCCAAGGGTCTGTGGCGCTGTCCGGATCTCGGGATTCACCGCGTGTCACACACAGTCGTTCCGCCCCCGGCCGGATGAACCTGCTGTAATTGCCGAATGACCATAAAAGTTTTGAGTCCACTATTGTGTCACAAACCGCCCCCGGGCTTCGGTATTGGAAAAGCAGTCCATCCTTGTAGTCTCCTCCAACCGCTCTCCACCACTGCCAGCTTCTCGCATCAGCAAAGACGAGGTCGTGGTGCACCATTCTGGCAACATACAGAGCCGTCTTCATAGTGCGGTCGTAACCTCCTCCACCTCCTATCTCTTCATCATTACCCATTATGCAAACTTCGCTTTGCCAAAAGCCGACATCATATTTCCGCAGAGAGTCCCGAAGAGCCTTGCGGCACTCTTTCATAAACTCGACCGGAGTGTTTGTCCAATAACTGTGTCCAGCCATCAGTCTTGGCAGATTGCCAAGATTGCCAAGATAAGTGTCTGTACTGTCGGAAGAAAAGAACGACTGGATTTCATACCCTCGCTCAGGCCCAGTCCCGTGAGTTGACATCATGCACCTGTAATCACAAGATTCCGGGACTATTATCTTAGTATCGGATCCTCGTGACCGCAACTCGCTGTCGAGGATGCGAGCAAGTCTGGCTATCTCATATTTAGTCGCCGGAGACCCTTCCTGCTTTGGACCTTGCCAGTTCCAACCGCCATCAGGCTCATTCACGGGTGAGATGTAATCAAGAGTCACATCATCGTGCGTTTTCAGTCCATCAACCACATCAGCCATAAATTTGGCGAAATCATCATAATAATCGTCCTTGAGATTGAATGTCCCATCGCGTCCTGTGTTGGTGGCAAGGCCGTTTTTTGTGTAATGCACAGGCGGTGAATTCAGAAAACCCAACAAATATGGCACTCCATACCGCTTTGCCAGTTTAAGAAAGTTCCGCTGCCCAAGCTGCTTATTCCAGTCGTAGGTCCCGTCAGCGTTAAGGAAGCATTCCGTCCTTGTTCCGTGGTTGATCTGACTGTCATCTCCTTGTTCCACACTTCCGGCTCCAATATTGAAACGCCAGATACTGAGGCCGATACCTTCGGGGGTTCCATTGTCGTCAAATTCCGGACTAAACAGCAATCTGGCGACATCATCCCGCACAGGCTCCGGCATCTCACCAATAAAACGCATGCTCCACGCATCAGAAGCCCCAAAACAGTCTATCTGTTGATATCGCAGTCCAGGATTAACGTTGAACACTATTTTCTGTTGTGCAGCCGCTGACAGACAGATCAACAGGCTGACAGTCGCAACTATTCTCCTCATAGCACGATCACTTTTCCGCCGGTTGGCTTGGCTGCGAAGGCCAATAAGGGTTCTGATAAAGCGGAGAGTCCGACACTGTGGCACCGTCCGGTGCCGTAAGCATCATCTGCTTGATAGGCATTGGCTGAAGATAGTGGGCCATGTGCCAAGTCAGGCCGTTGACCACCTGAGTGGAGTTGTTGCCACGATGTGGACGGACATATTCACTCTCGCTTGCTTTGGACACGACACTCTCGATCTTTGCCTTCAGCTTTGCAGGATCGGCATAATCACCTGACCCGAATTTGGCGAAATATTCAATCATCTCATCTCCGGCATTCCAAAGATGGCATCCTTCTATGTGGCGAGGCTCGGTGATAAGTTGGTCAAGAGCGCGCCAACGCACGAGGTCGTCCCAGCGATAGCCCTCAGCCATCAGTTCGTTCCTGCGTTCGCGTCGGATGTTGTAGCGCACACGGTCTATGATCTTACCTGCCGTGTAGGCTCCCCAATCCCCTTTGGCCTCCTCGTCCATAACCGTCGCGTCAATAGTGACATTGTAGTCCTGCTCAAGACCTGTATGACGTCCACGAACCGCACGCCAATACTCATCGCATTTTCCGCCAAGCGTCCCGTTCAACTCATAGTAAGCCTCTATGTAATTCAAAAGAGCCTCTACACTTCGGAAAACGGGACATGCGGTCGAACACAGCCCATTGCCGCATTCCGCAGCATCCGGAGTATTGCCTTTACGGAGGGCATAGCCTGTGGAATACTTCTGCTCATTGCTTGTCTCCCAAAACGCAGGAATTCCCTCTACAGGATTGGCGTGGGTGCCATCGCTGCTTGCGATAAGCACGTTCTTCTGTCCGGGTTCCTTTAGAAGAACAACAAGGCGCGGATCGCGGTCAAGACGGACGTCGTGTATGGTGTTGTCCCCATGATAACCCGAACCGGAGGCGTAAATAGGAAGACCATTGGCCATTGTGAAGCCATCGACAAGTCCACGGGTGGAGCCGATGCCCTGATTGCCTTTCTGAGCTTGGACCACGACATTATGGTTTATGCCTAAAGCCTTGGAGTACTGGCGCCACAGAAGAACCTCCGGGTACTTGCTCAAATCCGAACACCCGAACATCGCAAGCCAAGGATTCTCCGACTCGTAATCCGCAAGTGATTTGCCTTCTTCCTGCGGCACGATTCCGGTGTTGGTCATCAAAGAACCTTTTGCCTCCTCCGCAACAATCTCCGCTGCCTTCACTGCCTCTTCGAGGAAGAATCTCACCTCCGCCTCCGGAGAACCAGACTTAAAAGCGAAACCGGAATTGTAATCCTTTGATTTTCCAGGCCATTCTGAGGTCCCGGGAACAAATGCCGTTCCGGCGAAATTCTTCTCGAACGTGCCTTCATAAAGGGCGACACGGCTCTTCAGCAGCATGGCAGTGTTCGCGTTGACGCGGGTTGTCGCCATCTTTGACTGCTTGAGAAGTTCGTACGCCTTGTCAAGATCTTCAAGGATAAAACGCGCGACCTCATTGCGCGGGGCACGTTTGCTGGCGTCTGTCAAAGCCTCGGTCTCATCAGGAAGGCAAGATGTGACAATCGGAAGGTCTCCGAACAGTTTCATACGCTTGAAGTATTCAAAAGCCCGGAAGAAATACATCTCACCTATGTAGTGCGCCACATTCGCCGGATTGCCACTGATTCCGCCGGCCTCATATTTTGGAAGCACGTTGTCGAAGAAAAAATTGATTGTTGTTATGTTCTCCCACTTGTAGTTGTCGTTCTTGAGATCTGTCTTCCAGTCTCCGTTCTGGTACTTGGCGTCAGGATAGATGTCCGACATTATATCTGTGGCGTTGTCGCTATAGATTCCGTAACTCCAGTTCTGATGGCTCGGCAGAACTTCGGTATAGCGGCCGTTGCAATAAGCCTGAAGATCGCTTTCATTGTTGAAATATTGCTCCGGAGCGATAGCAGACAATGGTTCCTTGTCAAGATAGCCATTACAGGAGACAAGGGCGAAGCCTGATAAGATAAGGCCAGCGAGAATATAATGATGTATGTTGGTTTTCATTGTTATATGTTTTAGAGTGTTACACTTATGCCAAACGAGTAGGTTCGTGACAGAGGATACGCTGAGCCACCTTTTCCAGAACCGATGGTTTCCGGGTCAAAGAGTTTAGAGAGACGGGATCCTGTCCAAAGGTTCTCCCCGGAGAAGTACACGCGCACATTCTTGAACCCTGCCCTTTCGGTGACTCTGTCCGGAAGGGTGTAACCTATCTGAAGGTTCTTTAGGCGTATGTAGGAGGCATCCTGAAGATACCTGCTCTGTACCTGGCGGTTCTTGCTTCCTCCGGAGACCACAGGACGTGGATAATATGAATCATAATTGGTCTCGGCATATCCTTCCTTTACAGACCACGAATTCTCGTTACGGAAATAATCCTCATGAGGTGTAAGCGCCTGCATCCACCACATATCATTGTCAGCACCCCAGAAATAGTTATGATTTTGGAAATAATCTCTTTTTCCTACCCCTTGGAAGAAAACACGAAGGTCAAAGCCCTTGTACGCTGCGTTGAGATCCAGCGAGAACATATAACGAGGCTGTTTGCTGCCGAGGAGTTTCTTGTCCCCGAGATTGTTCAATGTCCCGTCGCCACCGTTGATGACTCCATCACCGTTCAGATCCTTATACATAACGTCACCCGCCGCGAAATCCTTACCCAAAGACTGCATTCCCATTCTGGCCTCTGCGGGAGCGGATCCGTGATAAGCGGTATAATTAGCATCAAGCATGTCGAGGTAATCCATATATTCCTCATCCGTTTTCGCTATTCCCAAAGTCTCATATCCCCAGATCTCGTCAATATAGCGTCCCTGGATATAGGAGTCAATGGAGTTTGTAGGGTTGTTCGCATATCTGGTGATCTTCGTGCGCGAGTCCGAGAGGACAAAACGCGCTCCATAGGACAGGCCGCAGGAAAGATAGTCTTTCCACGAAATCTCAAAGTCCCAGCCATGAGTGCGGAGGTCACAGTTATTTGTTTTCGGCACATCGGTTCCAAGGATGTTCGGCAACTCGGCGGAAGGCCCCACCATATTCTTCGTGTCTCGAATATAATACTCAAAACTTCCGGTCAACCGGCCGTTGAACAAGCCCCAATCAAGGCCAAGGTTGTAATTGTAGATTTTCTCCCACGTCAGCAACTGGCTGATAAGGGCCGGGAACCCGACTGTTGTCGGTTTCGCTCCGTTCTGAAGCCACTCTCCATTATTTGGCTTGATGGAAAGGGTGCGGTAGGTCTGGTACCAGTTGTCAATGTTCTGGTTGCCCAGTATTCCATACGAAGCGCGAAGCTTAAGGTTGCCGCACACTTGTGTCAAGTTCTCCCAGAACTTTTCGTTAGCTATGTTCCATCCAGCGGACACAGACGGGAGCCATATCCAACGTCGGTTCTGACGGAAACGCGATGTTCCGTCATAACGCAAGTTGGCTTCTATCATGTAACGGCTGTCATAATCATAATTGACACGTCCGAAGAATCCAGCATTATCCCATTCTGAACGCCCTCCGTTTACTGACGGAGTCACCAGATTCCCATCAGAGCCTATTCCAGTGGTAAGGTCCACTTCCGGCAGGCTGGAGACCAGAATGCCGTCACGCTGAAGGCCGAATGTCTTCTGTTTCATGTTCTCGGTCTGGAAACCAAGCATGAAATGGAAGTTGTTCTTTTTGCCTATAGTCCTTTCATAATTGGAATAGACATTGAGATTGTAGAAATTCTCTCTGGTGTACTCCTCGTGAACGTGGCTCTCGCTTGAAACCTCGAAGGCATTCCCGTTTACATCGTACCCGTAAAGTTTTTGAGTGTCCCAATGGCGGGAGTCCGAATATACCTGATAGTTGAACTCAGCATGAATATCCCATCCTTCCACCGGTCGCGCCACGAGACTGATCTGGGTATAGTTTCTGTCAGGCTGAGTCCTGTCGCTTCCTCCGTTTTCCAGTCCGTTTATAGGGGACGGGCAATCAAAGATGTTCCCGTTCGGGTCGTAGATAGGAATCACAGGCCAACCTTGGCGGCCCAGATCATCGTACAAATTGTCAGTAAGGCTAGACGGGCGTACATAGTCCTTGCGGACCCACCTATGAGAGAACCCAAGTGTCATCCATTCTGTTATGTCAGCGTTGAACTTGCCGGTCAAGGTATAGCGTTTAAGTCCTTCTTCACCCCAGGCAAGCATTCCGTCATTATCAAGATAATTTGCCGAAAAATAGTAGTTGATCTTATCAGAGCCTCCACTTACACTCACATTGTGCTCCATAGAGAAACTGTAATCTTTGTAGATGGCACTGAACCAGTCTGTGTTGGCCCAGGCCCCTCCGTGATAAGGGACATCCTGCCAGTTGCCATTGCCATAGATGTCATCCATCGTGTAGAGGGGATCGAATACACCCTTTGAATTCAGAAGGGTTCCGGCCTGATACTGTTCGATCTTCTCGATCGTTTCTTTTGAAAAATGTGGCCCCCATCCCGGTGTGTTGACGCATGCGTCATCAAAGAACAGGGCGAAGGACCTGGAGTCCATAGTGTGATTGCGGTTCACAAGGTTGCTGAAACGGAACGAATTGTTGTAATTGACCGTTGCCTTGCCTTGTGATCCTTTCTTTGTCGTGACAAGAATGACACCGAACGGAGCCCGGCTACCATAGATTGAAGCGGAAGCCGCGTCTTTCAGTACGGATATGCTTTCGATGTCCTGCGGATTGACAGCGTTGATGTCTCCTTCCATTCCATCAATGAGAATAAGAGGACTGCCGCTTGACCCGCTTCCTATTGTGCCGTTACCTCTTATTTTAATGGAAGCGTTTGTCTCAAGCTTGCCATCGGCTGATGTTATCTGAAGTCCGGGGACGACACCTTGCAGAGCTTGGGCGGCACTTGTCACAGGCCGGTCTTTCAGAGCCTCTTGATCAGCCACGCTTACCGAACCTGTCATATTCACTTTTTTCTGTACACCGAAGCCCACCACAACGACTTCGTCAAGTAAGGAAGTGTCAGGCTTGAGCAGCAGTTTCATCTCATGGCCTGATACGGCCTTCACCTCCAATGTTTCCGAGCCGATGCAGCTTACAACCAACACGGCTCCATCAGTGACTTTCAAAGTAAAGCGACCGTCAACATCCGTCATTGTCCCGTTCGCCTTATTCGCCTTTTCGTACACGAACGCCCCGATAACCGGGCCATCGGCATCGCTCACATCACCTTTGACTGTGATTTCTGACTTCTGTCTTGCGATAGTGTCCGCTTTGACCTGGGCACTGGCAGAATCCAGTGCCAAGGAGAAGAAACCGACACACAGCAACAATACAACATACAGTTTGCTGTTTTGTAAACAATTTGGTTTCATAGAAAAATACTTGGTTAAAAGTGTTATTGCTTCCGTTGCAAAAGTAGCGAAAAAAAAAGAAAACCAATGATGACCGATAGTTCGTTTATGACGGCAATTATTTCATTATTATCTCAGACTGACTTTTCTCGAATAATAATAACCCTGAGCACCATAATCTATTTAAAATTTTAAGACAAAATGACCAAATAAAGTGATAAATCGTTCAATTAATCACCTCGATTTTATTATCTTTGCCATACTACGATAGGTCACCACATTTTATGAGAAACGTTCTATTAGTACTGTTTTTGACTCTAAGATTTATTGCTGCGGAAGGGGAACCAGTGAGCTCGCATCCTGTAATTGAGCACATCGGACTGAGAGACGGTATCTCCAATAATTTCGTGACGGACATCGCTCAGGATAAGCATGGATTCCTCTGGATCGGGACCGAAGCGGGGCTGAACCGTTTTGACGGAGTGAATTTCAAAATATTCAGCGAGCGGAACTCCCGACTCAAAGGTAACTCCATCAATTCTTTATTTTATGATGAAACTGAAGATAAACTTTGGATAGGCTCAAAAAGAGGCGTGAATGTCCTCGATTGTGAGGCATTGAGGTTGGAAGAACCGGAATTGCCGGATAGCCTCGGAAGCGTCAATGTGGTCGATTTCTGCCGCGCTGCGGACGGAGGCATATATATCGTCAATCACTATAACTTCTTATTGCACTACAAAGACGGCAAGATTGACGTGTTGAGGCAGAACGCATTTCCACTGTTGCCGATGTCATTCAGAAGCATAGCTTACGATGGCCATGGAAACTTGTATGTAGGACACGCCAACTATGGCTTCAGTGTTGTGAATCTTAAAACAAGAAAGGTTGAGAATTTCATTCACATCCCCGGCAATGGAGAAAGCCTTCCGAGCAATGATGTTGGAGAAATTTTTATAGACAGGTACAAAAACATCTGGCTTGGTACCAGTCGGGGCCTGGCACTGTTTAATCCATCCACAAAAAAGTTCAGATCATTCCTGAATCATAACACGGCGTCTTGGAAAACTCCTTCGCCCAACATCTACTCCATAACAGAGACTAATGAAGGAGACCTGCTGATAGGTGGAGATTTGGGAGGTGTTGGTGTACTTAACATCCGTGACCTTTCACTGTCCAACCCAGACAGGCTGGAATTCACAGTGCTTCCGTCTTCCGGTGGCCGATACGGCATATCCTCTATGAATATCCATAAGGTTTTTCAGGATTCATACGGCAACATTTGGATCGGTAACTATTCCGAAGGTCTGGATTTTATAAGCCACACTCACCCAAGATTCAACCTCCTCCCGTCATTCGGCGCCAACGCGAACAGCGATAAGGGTCGGCCCGTCTGGTCTATCCATACAGATGGGAATGGCTATGTCTGGACCGGTGAAGAAAGCAAAATACAAGTTTTCGAAGATGGAGCATTGAAACGTACCTATGATTTGTCCGCTCATCTTAAAAGTTCACGGGAATACATATCTTCCCTAGTAAGAATCGGAGATGTAATTCTGTTCAGTTCTTATGAAGATGGAATTTTCGCTCTGGACATAAACATCGGAGGCATCAGACGGATCAGCGCGCCTGAGAGTCAGAATTATGCCAATTGCTTTGCCGTACTGCCGGACAGTAAAGTGTACTTAGGAATGCAGGACGGGCTTTATGAATATGCCAATGGTGAACTAAAAAAAGACATAACGATCTCAACTGCAATCTATAATCTTATTCCTAACGGAATCACAGTCGACAGGCAAGGAAAATTGTGGATAGGAACATACGGTGACGGGATCTTCATTTTTAACAAAGAAGGCGTGATGATTCATCACCTTGACGAATCTAAAGGAATCATCTCAAATGCAGTAAAGCAACTTTATCTTGATTCACAAGGATGTATGTGGGTCGCGGGACAGGACGGACTAAGTCAGATCGCGGACACCGATCGTCTCAATGAAATCAGGAATTATGGTTATGAATCCGGCTTGGACGATGCACATATACGCGCATTACAGGAAGACGGAGAAGGCAATCTATGGTTCAGCACCAACAATGGCATTTCAAGATTGAATAGAAATACCTCTAAAATCGACAACTACGATTACAATGACGGGCTTCCGATGAGCAGTTTTATGGATCGCGCCGCATGTGGGACTCCTGACGGGGAGCTCTATTTCGGTTCAAGGAACGGAGTGTGCGGGTTCAGGCCTGAGCTATTTTCAGATGCTGGAGGACGTATACCGGTTCAGATTGTTGATTGCCTTAACATTAATGCCCCCAAAGACACCTCCATCAAAGTGGCCATAGGAAGTTCCGGTGTAAAAGAAATCAAAATCCCCTACAACATGAACTCCTTGAGAATAACCTTTTCCGTGACTGATTATTCTCTGAGACATACGGTAGAGTATTCTTACAAGGTGGAAGGAATTGACAAAAACTGGATTTCTGCCGGACGTGAACACGATGCAATCCTGCGCAACCTGCCGTCGGGGACATACACATTCTTGATCAGGGCACGTCAGAGAAACCACGACTGGGACGATGACAATCTTGCCAGACTGAAAATCGTTGTGACCCCTCCTGTTTGGCTGACCTGGTATGCCAAGGCGTTTTATGCGCTTCTTATTACCCTGTCTGTTTGGATAATCATTAGAATATACAAGCGTAGGCTTATGCTTAAGGGCTCGCTTGAGATGGAACGCAGGAAAAGCATTGACGAGCAACGACTCAATGATGAGAGGTTACGGTTCTACACAAACATCACTCACGAGCTCCGCACTCCGCTAACTCTCATTATTGGACCACTAGAAGATCTTGACTCAGATGATAAGCTGCCAAGCCCTTTCAGGAAGAAGATAAAGACAATACATTCCAGTGCCTTGCAACTGCTAAATCTTATCAATCAGATTCTGGAATTCCGTAAAGCCGAAACAAATAACAGACGCCTGACTGTCTCAAAAGGACAGATAGCTTCCGTCGTGGCGGAAATCGGTTTGAGGTACAAGGAACTGAACCATAATGAAAGAGTTTCGATAAATCTTGACATCGACAACAGTCTCCCTGATATTTATTTTGACAGTGATGTCATACACACAGTATTGAACAATCTGTTGAGCAATGCTATAAAATACACTCCGGAAGGATCCATCGAATTAAGACTAAGATCTGTCAAAATCTCCAACGAGGATTTTGTGGAAATTGAGGTTGCTGACACAGGTTATGGAATAGACGAGAATTCTTTGCCTCACATCTTTGACCGATACTACCAGGCTGAGGGAATGCACCAAGCTTCAGGCACCGGCATCGGCCTCGCCTTGGTGCGCTCGCTGTCAGACCTACACGAAGGCACAATCTCAGCCACAAGCGAAGTTGGCAAAGGGACTGTGTTCACTTTACGCCTTCGGATGTTCAATACTTACCCTAATGCATTACACAAGGAAAGTGCGGTAAGGAGACCGGCTTCCGAGGCTGATGAAAATGAAATCAAAGAAATATCGGACAGACAACTTGTGGTGCTGGTTGTTGAGGATAACGATGACATCCGTGAGTACATTGAATCATCTTTGCAATCCAAATTCAAGGTTCTGACAGCTACCAACGGGGAAGAGGGACTCAATATTGCCAAGAGCCATATTCCCAATGTGATCATAAGTGACATTATGATGCCGCTGATGGATGGAACGGAATTGTGCAAGTCGATCAAAGACGATGTGCGTACAAGCCACATTCCTGTCATACTCCTGACCGCCAAGGATTCCATACAAGACAAGGAAACCGGCTATGAGGCAGGAGCGGACTCATACATAACAAAACCATTCAGCGCCAAATTACTGACAAGTCGCATACAAAACATCCTGGATTCAAGGAAATCATTGGCTGCGTTCATTTCCTCCGGGCTGAGTGGCGGCCATTCCGGATACAATCCTGCCACAACAGGCGCAGATGAAGTCCATCACCCTAAAATCAGTAAACTTGATGAATGCTTCATCCAAAAATTCACAAGGATAGTGGAAGATAATCTGACAATGGCTGAACTTGACATGACGTACATCCAGGACGCTCTCGGTATGAGCCATTCGACTCTTTATCGAAAAATTAAAGGCCTTACAGGCATGTCGGGGAATGAGTTCATTCGAAAAATCCGGTTAAAGAAGGGCTACGAGTTGTTGAATGATGGGCATAATGTGTCCGAGGCTGCATATTCATGCGGCTTTAACGATGTCGGCCACTTCCGCAACTGTTTCAAGAATGAATACGGAATATCTCCTTCACAGTTTATCAAACAGAATCATCGGTAAATCATTTCTACATGGTAAAAATTCGCATTATCTTCTCACCGCAATTATTATAAATAATTATTGTTTTTCATAAATTAATTAATATATTTGCAAAAGACGCGGTGCAGAAAGGAATCTGGGCCGCCTAACTAAAAACTAATAGATATGATTACCTGGTGGACATCACTTAGTACGGCAATGCAGGTCCTTTGGGCCGTCACACTCTCAGCATCGCTGATTTTCGTCATTCAGACTATTCTGACATTCCTGGGATTGGGAGATCATGACACTGATTTCGATCTGGACACATCGGACGGGTCTTTTGACACTGATCCTTCGATGAACCTCCTGACGTTCAGGAATCTGGTCAATTTCTGCCTCGGATTCGGCTGGACAGCGGTGCTGATGCACGACAAGATCCAGTCCAACGCGCTGCTGATCATCGTCTCGGTCATCGTGGGCGTGCTACTGGTCACAGTCGTGATGTGGATATTCAAATGGCTCAGCGGAATGCAGCAGACAGGCAACATCGACGTGCACAAATCTGCGGTCGGATGCGAGGGAAAGGCTTACCTTACGATTCCAGGCGGGCGCAAGGGGGAAGGCAAGGTCCAGATTTCCATCAACAACGCTGTCAGGGAATATGACGCTGTCACAGACGGAGATACGATAAAGACCGGCACCGCCATCAAGGTCATCGAGGTCATCAATGACTACATCCTATTGGTTGAGGAACTGACCCCGACAATCATCTGACCGAGCGTGTCACCATTCATCTAATATTCTAACCTGATCAAACATATTAAAGAAAATTTTAAACCCATTAAACATTTTGAATATGGAACTATCTCTGATCCTTATCATCGTCGCAGTCATATTCGTGACATTTTCAGCGATTCTCAGGCGCTACCGCCGCTGCCCTTCCGACAAGGTGATGGTCATCTACGGTAAGACCGGCAAGAGCAAGAGCGGTTCGATCTCTTCGGCCCGTTGCATCCACGGAGGAGCCGCCTTCGTTTGGCCTGTGTTCCAGGACTATGCGTTCCTCGACCTCAAGCCGATCTCGATTGAGTGCAACCTTACGAACGCGCTTTCCAAGCAGAACATCCGTGTCGATGTTCCTTGCCGCTTCACAGTCGGTATCTCCACAGAGCCGGACAGTATGACAAACGCAGCCGAAAGACTTCTCGGACTTTCCATCGACAACATCCAGAACATCGCGACCGACATCCTGTTCGGACAGCTTCGTCTGGTCATCGCAACGATGGACATCGAGGAGATCAACTCCGACCGTGACAAGTTCCTCGTGGCTGTCAGCCAGAACGTCGAGGCTGAGCTCCGCAAGATCGGCCTCAAACTCATCAACGTGAACGTGACCGACATCCGGGATGAGTCCGGTTACATCGAGGCTCTCGGTAAGGAAGCCGCGGCGAAGGCCATCAACGACGCCAAGAAGAGCGTCGCGGAGCAGAACCGCTATGGTGAGATCGGCAAGGCCGAGGCCGACAGGGACAAGGACATCAGAATCGCTGAGACCCTGAGGGACACCCGCATCAAGACCGCTGCAGCCAACGCGCTTGCTGTACAGGGAGAGAACACCTCTAAGATAGACATCGCCAACTCCGATGCCCAGCGCCGTGAGAAAGAGGCCGAGGCTGCGCGCATTGCCGTAGCGGCAGAGAAGGTACAGGCCGCAAAGGCCCTTCAGGAGGCCTATCAGAGTGAGCGTGACGCTGAGCTTGCACGTGCCGAGAGAGAAAGGGCAACCCAGCAGGCCAACATCGTTGTTCCTGCACAGATCGACAAGGAGAAACTCATCATCGAAGCAGAGGCCGAGGCCGAAAAGGTCCGCAGACTGGCCAAGGGAGAGGCCGACGCCATATTCGCAAAGATGGACGCCCAGGCCCGCGGTACCCTTGAGATTCTCTCAAAGCAGGCCGATGGTTTCAACGAGATGGTAAAGGCAGCCGCCGGAGACCCTCAGAAGGCCGTGCTCATGCTCATTGCAGACAAACTTCCTGAACTCGTCAAGACTCAGGTCGAGGCTGTCAAAGGCATAAAGATTGACAAGGTGACCGTCTGGGACGGTAATGGTGAAGGCAAGAACGGCAAGACGTCGACCGCGAATTTCATCTCCGGTCTGATGGGTTCCGTACCTCCGCTCCAGGACCTGTTCAACATGGCCGGAATGAATCTTCCTGAATATCTCAAAGGCAAGGAAGCCAAGCCGGAAGAGCAGTCTCAAGAAGAACCCGTTGAAAAATAATCGTCATGCCGATAGTAGTAAATGTCGATGTGATGCTGGCCAGACGGAAGATGACTTCCATCGAATTAGCCAACAGGATAGGGATTTCAGCGGTGAACCTGTCGATTCTGAAGACCGGCAAGGCCAAGGGCATCAGGTTCAGCACACTCGACGCGCTCTGCAAGGCACTGGACTGTCAGCCTGGAGACTTATTGGAGTTTAGGGAAACCGCAAAGTGATAAGTAATCTTGCAAGGAACGGCTGTTCAGCCGTTCCTTTTCGTTATATTTGCAGGCATATTCATAGAATGAATTTAAAATACAGAAAAATATGAAGAGGGCAATTATTCTTGCGGCCGTCTTGACGATGGTTGTCTGCGCTGGAACGGATGCGTCCGCACAGAGAAAAGCGAAGAAAAGCAAGCTGGTTCTGGACGGATCGGTGGTCTATGTCAACACCCAGGCGAAGGCTGCTATGCCAGCAGAGGAAAAGATGAGGGTGAAGGGCAAACCAGGAATTGAGATTTCACCCACCAAGACTGTATTCCTCTATCCCCAAGGGCAGAATGTCAATCAAGGAATAGTCGAGGACGGAGTCGAAGTGACGCAGGGTCCACTGGTGTCAAACGGCCTTAAAGGGCCGGAAACGGCAGATGAATGGGGAGGAATACAAAACATCACAGACAGCGCGCGCATCGACATATTCATTCCAAAGAATCCGAACGGTCAGATGGTTGTCACTTGTCCGGGCGGTGGTTATTGGGGGTTGTCCACTTGGCTTGAGGGAACGTACGTTGCCAAATGGATGAACGACAGAGGAATAGCATGCGTTGTTCTTAAATCCAGACTGCCAAACGGACATTATCAGGTCCCGCTTCGGGACGTGCAGAACGCTTTCCGTTACTGCAGACACCATTCACAGGATTGGGGCATCAAGCAGATCGGTGTGATGGGATTCTCTGCTGGTGGGCACCTTGCGAGCACAGCCGCTACCATGTACGTGGACTCCACGACCAGACCTGATTTCGCGGCCCTGATCTACCCTGTAATCCTAATGGATGAGAAAGCGACGCACCAAGGCTCCGTGGACAACCTTCTCGGTGGCGAGGCATCCTGGACCGGCAGGGAGGACAAAACATTCACCCTATGGTACAATGGGCTGAATGAATATGACGGATTGAAAAGAATGTACACAACCTGCCACGATGTCACCCCTACCACTCCACCGACATTCATTGGGGTCAGCACCTATGACCACACTGTACCGGTGACCAGCTCTGTAAAGTTCTATCAGGCCCTCGTCATGAACAAGGTTCCGGCAGAACTTCACACTTATCCAAGGGGAGGCCACGGATGGGGTTTCACTGATCCTGACATCGGCATTGACCCTAAAGTCTACAAGGACAATCTGGGGTCATGCAGACCGGAGTTCTCCGCAGCTTTGGAAAGATGGCTCGGTCAGCAGTTGGAAAGTGTGAACGGGAAGAAAGAGTTGCCGAAAGTCGCACGGGAACAGTTCACCCGCAAGCCCGACAAGGTTGTCTATCTCTATCCGGAAGGTCAGAATGTAGATAAGGGAATCGAGGGAATAACGCTCGGCCCTGGCGAGAGCAACGGCTGCACAAAGAAAGAGGAACTGACAAAGGATATGAATCTTAAGTTCACGGGGGACAGCGCGAGGTTCGAGCTATATCTGGCGAAGAATCCTAACGGGAAAATGGTCATCATCTGCCCGGGAGGCGCCTATTGGTTCACGGCTTACGTACATGAGGGTCAGTATGCGGCCGAATGGCTCAACAGTCAGGGAATCAGTGCTGCTGTCTTGAAATACCGTCTGCCGTACGGTCATTGGAATGTTCCGTTGACCGATGTGCAGAACGTGTTCCGTTACTGCCGTCATTACGCTAAGGAGTGGGGCGTGAAGCAGATCGGTGTGATGGGATTCTCGGCAGGAGGGCATCTTGCCGCCACAGCATCCACACAGTACATTGATGCGGTGACGAGGCCCGATTTCTCAATCCTTGTCTATCCTGTCATCTCATCGGAAAAGGGAGTCTGGCACGAAGGCAGCTTCAACAATCTCATCGGCACCGAATATGATTGGTACAACAGAAAGGGCAAGGACTTCGTGACCTGGAACGAGGACAAGAGGAAGTACGAGGCACTCAAGGAAAGATATTCATTGGACAAGCAGGTCAGCACGGACACTCCAAAGACATTCATCATATTCAGTTCCAATGACTATGGTGTCCCTCCGGAGAATGAGGTTCGTTACTTCAACGCCCTCGTGAAGAACGGAGTGCCTTGCGAGATGCACGCTTTCCCCAGTGGCGGACATGGCTACGGCTTCAAGAACGTCAGGTACGGTGACGACCCTATCCACGAATATAGAAGTGACTTCCTCGCCTCGATGGCCCGCTTCCTCAGGGAACTTTAACAGGGGTTGCTGAGCCTGTCGAAGCACCGAAGCACCGAAAGCACAACAACAAACAAAATAGGGCCATCCTCAAATCGGGGATGGCTCTATCACTTTTTAACTGGACGAAATGTCCGGGAATATATTCGTAAAACTACTCTGCCTCGGTAGTCTCGCCCGGCATCATAACGACCTCGGCGAAGTTGCCGGAGTTGTAGAGTTTGGCGGCCGCCTCGCGGATACCTTCCTTGGTCAAGCTGTTCACAGCTTCCTCCCACTCCTTGTCGTAGTCATAACCTTCACGGAAATAGTTGAGAATGTTGTGCAGCCAGTAAGAATTGTTGATCCTCTTTTCCGGCACATTCTTCTTGAAATTCTCCACTGTCCTGGTGAACTGCTCGTCGGTAGGTCCGTCCTCAGCCAGTTTCCTGAAGCCATCCTTCGCAAGAGTCCTCAGTTTTTCCGTCATGGCAGGCTTGCTGTTAAATGCGACCTGGAGTAGGTATCTTCCGCCAGGATACTTTTGCGCCTCACTGGCTGAGGAGGCTCCATAGGTGCCACCCTCATCCTCACGGAGAGTCTCTGTGTAGATTTGGTCGAGGATGTAGCTGACGGCTTCGGCAAGGGTCTGCTCCTTGACAGAGAATGGACGGTAGTCGCTATAGACCTGGAGCACGGTCGAGAGAGGTGTCTCCATCTTCTGCTCGAAGACATCCACAACATTTCCCTTGACAAGCCGCGGCTGCACATCAGCCCACTTAGGAGCTTTCTTTCCTTTTGGAAGAGAACCGACATATTTCTCGACAAGAGGCTTCAGGGTGTCAAGGTTGACATCTCCCACAATCACCATCGTGGCTCCGGCCACGTCCGCGAAGAGTCTTCGGTAATTCTTCTCTATGGCCTGAAGGCTCGCCTTCCCGACTTTCTCCATCGAGATGGCCTCTTCCCTTGGATCATCGTTGTACAAGGTTTTCACAACCCTCTTCTGCAAGGCGAAGTTCGGTGTGTTCTCAAGGTTCGGGAGCACCGCTTTGAGCTGGGCAATCGCGTTGTCAAATTCCTCCTGGTCGAATCTTGGCTCCGTAAACTCAAGATAAAGAAGCTGGAACGCAGTCTCTAAATCCTTCACGGAAGAGTTGCCGGAGATGCCGTTGTACAACTCCCCGACAGTCGGGGTGACAGTGACTACCTTGCCCGCCAGCATCTTGGTGAGTTCAGTTCCCTTGAACTTAGACACACCCTGCGAGCGCAGGAACAGTCCATAAACGTTATCGTCAAATGAAGGCATGTCCTCGGTCGGAATCAGGCTCTTGCCGCCATTCTTGTATAAAGAGAACAAGATCTGGTCTTTCTTATGGTCAGTAGGGAGCACAACAACCTTCACTCCATTTGATAGAACCCACTCTGTGGCGTCATAGATGGAAGTCTTAGTCTTCTTGACCTTGCCACCTTCCAAGACAGAGGAATCCATCAGAGGCTCATTGGAGGTTTCCTCGACGGGAGCCGCTATTTCGGACTTCTTAACATCTTCGATGGCCTGAAGCAGCTGCTGAGCAGTAGGAGTGGCGATGCCTTCCTTCTCGGGGCCGCTGTAGATGACAACGAGACTGTTCTCATCGGCAAAGGCCTGGGCAAGTACCTGGTTCATCACCTGGGCGTTGATCTGCCCGAAGATAGTCTTCACAAGATCCAACTTGGCACCAGGCTCCATAAAAGCGTAGTTGGCGAAGAAATTGTTGATGAGAGGATAGACAAACTCACTGTTCTTCCGGGTGTCCGCCTGATTGGCGGCCTTTTCGTAGCCGGCAAGGATGTTGGCCTTAGCCCTGGTCACCTCGCCTTCTGTCAAGCCGTATCTCTTCAGTCTCTCCACTTCGGTAAGATAAGCCTTGAATCCGCCAAGAATGTTGTCCTCCTTCAAGGCGACACTGGCATCAGTACCCTCAATGACCTCGCAGATCTTGCCGAAACCGAAACTTCCGGAAAGATACGGAGCGTCAGCCTTGGAGGTTATGTCCTCGAAACGCTCGCTCATCACAGTCTGAACCACTTCTTCGATCAGATCAACCATAAGTCCTGCCGGTGTCGCGTTAAGGGCCTCGTCACGGGCCTCGCTTTCCCAAACCATTTCAACAGACGCTGTGGTCGTCTCAGGATCGGTGATGACAGCCACACGTGGCTCAGTGAATTCCTTGAACTGGATCTTCTCCTTTGGCTTTGGATCAACTGCCGCCGGGATGTCAGAGAAAATCGACTTGATCTTGGCCTCAACAGCATCCACATCGACATCTCCTACAACAATCACCGCTTGAAGATCCGGACGATACCAAGTCTTGTAGAAATTCACAAGGCTTTCCGGCTTGAAGGTCTCAAGGTTTTCCTTGCTTCCGATCAGCGTGCAGGTGGCGTATTTGGTGTCGCCATAGATGTAAGGAAGGGACTTCTCGAAAGTCCTCCACCCGGCGTTTCTGCGGGAACGTCTCTCCTCGATGATCACCGGACGCTCCTTGTCGATCTCGGCTGGATCGTTCGTCACGAAATGAGAGTAGTCGTGCAGGATAAGAAGGCAGGTGTCCACAACAGACTCCCTTACCAAAGGGATATTGTTGAGCATATAGGTTGTCTGATCAACTCCGGTGGAGGCGTTGACATTGCCACCGAAAGAAGCTCCGATGCTTTGGAGCCAGTTAAGAATGCCCTTACCCGGAAAATTCTTCGTGCCGTTGAAGCACATGTGCTCAAGGAAGTGCGCGAGGCCGTCCTGGTCAGGAGTCTCCTGGATGGCTCCGACATTGGTGGCGAGGTAGAACTCAGCCCTTCCAGCCGGCTTGTCATTGTGTCTGATGTAGTAGGTCAGACCGTTCTCCAGCTTGCCTACCCTGACTGCCGGGTCATTCGGAAGCTGCTGCATCTGCGCGCTTACCATGAATGCCGAAGCACTCAGAAGGAAAGCGGAGACTAAAATCAAAAATCTTTTCATACTAATCTATCTTTAGGATTATTATTGTTCATCAATATATTCAAGAATATCCCCAGGCTGGCAATCCAACGCCATGCACACAGCCTCCAAGGTGGAGAATCTGACAGCCTTTGCCTTCCCCGTCTTCAGAATGGAAAGGTTAGCCTGGGTGATCACGACCTTCTCGGCTAGGGTAGCGGAGGACATCTTCCGCCTTGCCAGCATCACATCGACATTGACGACTATAGGCATATCATTCAATTATTCAATACGGCAAACTTACATCAAAATATTCGTTATCCCAAACAAAATTCCCGATATTCGATAATTAGTTATCGAATATACCGATACCTGTGACCTTCCTTGAGAATGGTGGTTCTTCCGCAATTTGGTTGAAAAGAGGCTCTAATATTTTTGCAAAATCGATAGAGAATGTGCTTCATCCAGTGAGCATGAGAAAGCGATAATACTTGCAAAAGTTCGATTTTCCCTTAAATATAGTAGAAATTTTACAAATACGAGAGTGGTATGCTACTCAAAATTGAATAAGAAGTGTCTTTGAGATGTAAGCGACGATCAAGGCTGGAACTTACAAGATTGATAGCCGCAGCGCCGGGAACCCGCAAAGCGAGTTAGGATATATCGCGCCTGACTCGCTTTTTCGTTTTCATTGAGCCACGGACGCCGAAAGTCCGTTACCGTCCCCGAGACTTATACCCAACAACATTATGGGGGAGAGAATAGGGCTGTTACGCAACAATACGAGGACGGCTGACAATTAATAGCCGTCCTCGTTCATTCTTGAAACTTCTTATGTATATCTCTGTAGATTACTGCTTTACGAAGAGGGATGCGAAGCTGAACATGTCGGCGTCGAACTTGTTGTCGCTCCACCAGTTCTCTCCGAATGGAGGTTTGTCATAGTCACGGAATTCGACAATCAGGTTTCCGTCAATGATTGTGAACACGATGACAGACTCACCGATCTTCTCCTCGGCCTTGCTGAAAGCCCTGTTGGCCGTTGAAAGCAGGTAGTACATGTTGGTGTGGACTTTGTAGCCATCGCTGCCCATGAACATCGTGCATTCTGAAACTGTGTTCTTACCGATGACCGTACCATCTGTGGAATAATTCTTAGGCTCTGTCGGAGTCACTGTGGCCTCTCTGAAATAGTTTGCGAAATCGCCTTTGTCGTTAGGCGTTACGGTCACCACACCTGACTCATCCTTGGAAAAGGTAAGAGTGAACCCTTCGTTCTTCAACGGAAGAAGAGTCGGATCGTCTTCCATTTCTTCAAAGAAATAATCCACTTCATCCTTTGCGAACACCTTGCTGAATGCCCACGTGCCAAGGATCGCGTCCGGAACTTTCACTGAATAGAGGGTGTACTCGGCGCTCTCGTTGTCTCCGGGGATGAACCTTACTGCCTCGTCAGTGTCAACAGTCACGCCGATTTTGTCTCCGTCCTTGAAACCGTCTTTGAGAGAGAACCTGAACGTGGCCGTGGATTTGCCGGCCTTGAGGACGGCGTGAGGTCCAGGTGTTTTGTCAACGGCTTTTGTCTCAGAATCAAAGACAACGTATTGTGCGGCGTCTCCGGTGATCTTAAGAGGGATGATCACATCCTCGCCAAGAGAGATCTTGTCTCCTGAAGTGACACCGGTCACCTTGATGTTGGCGACGTATGAACCGAGGACATCAGCCTTGGTGGTCTGGAATGAATATACAAGCGTCTCCTCAGGATCAGGAGTGACAATCGTCACGAATTTGGCCCCGAGGCTATAGCCTGACGGGCATTCAATGCCAAGGTTGAGAGGATTTGCGTCGGTAAGGTTCAGGTTCTTCACGCTGAACGTTCCGGTGGTCTCTCCTGCCTTTATTGTCACGGGATTACCAGTTATCTCGAAATCAGTTCCCGTCACTGCTCCGGCTGTTGTGATCTGCACGGAGACATTCTCTGCCGCAGGTTCGCTGAGAATGACATTTATATCCACGCTGCGTTTGGCGTAGACGGTGTATAGACTTTTCTCGAACTCAACCGTCGGTTTGTCATCCTTTTGGCAGGATGAGATTGTCACGGCAGCCGCTGCCGCCGCCACAAATGTCAGAAATCTTCTAAACATACTGCAATAAATTAACAAAACTACTATAATACACTACTTTTTCAGTCATATTCGGCATCTATAACTTACAGATGCTAACCTTACTTGCTATCGCCGGTGCTGATCGCGGCTTCATACTCGGCTTTGATGGCCTTGACTTCCTCTCTTTCAGCGGCCGTAGGAACTTCCCCTTTCGGTTTGATATAGCTTTTTGAGGCATCGGAAGTCTTTGGCGGAAGTTCGTTATAGGAACATCCACAAAGGGTTGTGCCGATAAAAACGGCGACTAATATAGCAAATATATTTCTTTTTGTGTTCATAATGCTTGAAAAATGTAAGTTGCGCTAATAAACATAGCCTGGGTTTTGCTCCAACCCAGGATTCAGATCCACATCGGATTTCGAGATCGGAGAGGTGTATAGGTACTCTTTCGTGGTGTATTTCAGTCCGTTGCTTATAACCCACCACTCCGGACGGCCGTTGCGCTTGAGTTCATACCACCGGTCTCCCTCCATATAGAGTTCCTTGCGCCTTTCATCGAAAATGGCTTGAAGCAGGGGAGTGACGGCCTTGCCGGTGCAGTCCACGACGATTCTTTCACCATCCCGTAGTTCCGGAAGAGTAGCCATTGTCAGGCCGGTGACGTTCTTGATTCTGTTCCGGCGCAGCTCGTTCAGCCATTTGAGGGCGGAGGTGTTGTCACCTTTGTGGTAATATGCCTCGGAGAGCATCAGAACGATCTCGGATAGGCGCACCTTGCATTCCGGAGTCTTGACATTCATCCTTTTGCTGTTGAAACTGGCCGCATAGCGGACATCATCCCAGGGCTTGTCGCCGAACAATCTGATGAGTCTGGCGCTTGCGGGTCTGGAGGCCAGATAGCTTTTCGTGTAGCTGAAGTACCAGTCCAGTTCGCTGGAGTTGTTGATGTGCGAGCGGACAAGCACCTCTCCCTTCGCGTCATACTGTGCGTTGATCATGTCGGCATATTCAGAAACCGGGGTCAGGGATATTCCGCTGTGGGTGATGATGTCCTCGCAGAGCGAGATGACGCTGTCCCAATTCTGGCACCAGAACTCAAGCTTCGCCTCGTAGGCCTTGATGATCCATTCCGTGAATATGTACTTGGGGTCAGTCGGATTCAACGCGAGCGCGGCTTCGAACTGGGCCTTCGTGTAGTCGTAGGTCTGGCGGATCGTTCCGCGCGAAGGCTTGTCGTTGATGTTGAACCTGTCCACGATCGGAATGCCAGGCAATTCTCCGGCCTTTGAGTCCGGCCACGGCTGGCAGAACTCCCGCAGCAGGTTGTAATAGACGATCCCTTTCATTGAATATGCCGCCGAAAGGGCGCCGAGCGCGATGTCGGAGGTCCGGTCTTTCATGTTCTCAATCACGATGTTGCAGTCACGGACAACCTCCCAGCTTTCCTCATAGACCCTCTGCCGGCTGTCTATCTCCTCGCCGGCGAAGAACGTAAGGTTGGAGCCCGTGCGGATGTTGGCGTCCAGATTGTCGGCGCAGCCTTCAAGGAACGTCAGAGCGTCCATGTTCCCGATGACATATTCATCGCCTCCGCCTTCAATGTCGCGCAGGTGGTTGTGGATGATGGCGGTGAACTCTTCGTCTGTCTCCGGGATGACCTCTCCCTGCGGCTGGACGCTGAGATAGCCTTTGCAGCCGGCGGCACCCATGGCAAGCGCAAGAGCGGCGGCACACTTGAATATATTCTTGAATATTTCCATATTGTTCATTTCAAATCATTTAGAATTCGACATTGATGCCCCCGGACACACTTCTGGTGGTCGGGTAGGTCGCTCCCGGGATTTCCGGATCCATTCCGTCGTACCCGGTGATCGTGAAGAAGTTGTTCATCGAGACATTGAAACTCAAGCCCCTCATCCTCAGTTTTTTCACGGCCTCGGAAGGCAGAGAGTATGTAAGGATTACCGACTTGATGCGTACGTAGGAATTGTTCTTCAGATAGACCGCGTCGATTATGCTGGCATCCATCGGGTTGTAGGATGAGAAGTTGTACTTGGCGTCGTAGTAGTCGTAGATGCGAGGGTATTTCACCCCGGTCGTGTGATTTGGAGTCCATCTGTCAGTCCTGTCCTTCTCCACGTTGAGGTGGTTGCCGTAGAGGTCGCTGAACTGTGACTGTACGGTCTCGGTGCTGACTCCGCTGTGGGATGTGTTGCTGTAGCTGGCCGGGTAGCGCATCTTCTCGAAGGTCTTCGAGCCGAGCGAGAACATTCCGCTGACGCTCAGCTTGAGCTGCCTCCATGAAGCGCTCAGATTGAATCCGCCGGTGTAGGGGGCGATCGTCGTGCCGAGGTAGTAGCGGTAGTTGTCCGGCTTGTTGAGGTCGGTGGCCGTCGCTATCTGGGCGTCCGGACGCAGCTTGAACTGGTAGAGGCCGGTATCAGGTGCTATCCCAGAATATTTTCCGCTGAAGATAGCCCCGGTCGGATAGCCCTCCACGTAGCGGTCCTTGGATGTGATTCCGCTTGTGGAGACGGGGTTGTATTTCATGACCTTGTTGTAGTTGTAGGCGAAGTTGACGGCAGCGCTTACTGTCCAGTCCTTCTTCTGGATGAGTTTGCCGTTCACCGTGACCTCCACTCCGCTGTTCATTATGTCGGCGGCGTTGAAATAGACGTAGGTGAATCCGGTCGTGCTCTGGACAGGGGAGGAGGTGACCACATCCGTGCTGAGGCGGTAGTAATATTCGGTGTTTACCGTCAGCCTGTCTTTCCAGAGGCCGAAGTCCAGCCCCACTTTCGCGTCACGGGTCTTCTCCCAGCCGAGATCCGGGTTCGGCGCAGACGGGATGGTGCCGAGGTTGAAGGTCTCGTCCCCGAAGTGGCGGTACTGCTGCTGGAGGTACTGCATCACAAGGAGGTGTGAGGTGCTGGTGTTCACGTCGCCGGTGAAACCGTAGGCGGCGCGAAGTGTGGCGTGGGAGACCGCGGGGATATTCCCCATCCAGCTTTCCTCGCCAAGATGCCACGCCGCTCCCGCGCTCCAGGTAGGGTTGAACTGCCGGTTGCTTCCGAAGTTCGAGCTTCCGTCGGTACGGAACGAGGCGTTGAGCACGATCGTCTTGCCGAGGTAGTAGTCGGCCGAGGCGTAGAACGAGGCGTAGCGTGTCTTGCTGAAATATTCCCCGTTCAGCTTCTCGACTTCCCTGAGCCATTCGTCCTGTGGACCGCTGATGCTTGGCAGCGAGGTGGTTCCGGTCTTTGGGTCGTAGTTGTATCGCTTTGTGAATATGGTGTTGGCATCAGAGCCTCTTAGCTCCGCTCCGGCCAGCACATTGACTGTGTGAAGCTCCCCGAATGTCTTGTTGAAGGCGAAGTGACCGCGCGCGACATAGCTGTTCCTGTTGGTCCTGTTCTGGGATATGCTACCGTAGAGGTTGGTCTGCGAGCGGTCGTCGCTGCCGAGCCTGTCGCGGAAGGCCGTGTAGGTGTCCTTGTCCACGATCTTGTCGGTGGAGTTGTTCGCGAATGAATATGACGCCAGCCCGACGAAGTGCAGCGGCTCCGCGATCCTGAAATCGACCTGCGCCCTGAACGTTCCGGTGGTGTTATTGGTTGAGCTGTAATTGGAGTCCAGCTCGCGCAGCAGGCTGAAACCATTCTTAGGCATAACCTGCTCGGCCCCGCGGCCGTTGTAGTAGCCGAGGGTGAACCAAGTGTTGTCAGCAGCGTAAGAGCCGTCAGCGTTGTACGCTTTCTCGTACGGATTGGAGAAATAGGCGTAATAGAACGGATCAACGCTTGAATATGGCATTCTGGATTCCTGCCTCGCCGCCTCCATGCCGATGTCGATCCGGACCCGGTCCACAGGTTTGAGGGTCATCTTGGAGTTGACGTTGTACCTTCTGTAACTGTTGTGGATCAGCATTCCGTCCTCGTCATTGACTCCGAGCGCCACGTAGTAGGTGTTCTTCTCCGAGCCTCCGCTGAGGGAAAGATGGTGGCCCTGCGAGAATGCGTTCCTGAACAAAAGACCGTACCAGTCGGTGTCGTTGTTCCTCAGAGACGCTATGTACTCGTTCTGGGCGTTGACATCACCCTTGTACTTGGCGAAATCCCCGAGTCCCGCTCTTATCTGTCCAACGATGCCGACCACCGGATAGACCACGGTGTTGTCTTCCAGAGACTCTTCGTATTTCTTCGCCGAGAACTCGTTCCAAAGTTCATCCTCCCAGGCTAGTTTCTCGGCGGAGTTCATCAGGTTAAGGGTTCTCTGCGGCTTTATCGACATCGTGAACGTGTTGTTGTAGTTGATCCTCATCTTCCCGGCCTCTCCCTTCTTCGTGGTCACGACGATGACACCATTCGCAGCCCTGGATCCGTAGATCGCCGCCGCGGCCGCGTCTTTCAGGATGGTGATGCTCTCGATGTCGTTGGGGTTGATGTTGCCGACGCCGTTCACGAATATGTCGTCGAAGCCTCCGGTGGCAAGCTGTTCGGAGCTGAGGCTCGGGGAGTCGCTCTGCATCGGCACTCCGTCCACCACCCAGAGCGGCTGGCTGGTCCCCGAGAGGTTGTTCGACCCTCTGATCCGGATTCTGGACTGGGTTCCCGGCTGGCCGGAAGTCGCGGAGACCGCCACGCCGGCGACCTCACCCTGCATCAGCGCATCTACTGACGAGACGGCCTTGGCCTCGAACTTGTCCGAGCCTATCACCGCCACGGAGCCGGTTATCCTCTTGACTGTGGTCTGTGCGTATCCCGTCACGACAACCTGATCCAGCTGCGTGCTTTCCCACTCCATCACAATCGTGATGTTCTCGGTTTTGCCGGGAACTATCTTATAGACAACGTCTTTCATTCCGACCGATGAGAAGAGCACCGATTCTGTCCCGGCTGGAACCTTGAAACTGAATTTTCCATCCACGTCAGTGGTTGTTCCCGAGGCTTTTTTCTGCATCGAAATGATCCCGGCTCCGATCACCGGCGCGCCGTCCGTGTCCGTCACCTTTCCTGTAAGCACAATCCCTTGTGCCGCGGCTGTCACCTGCGTCAGCAAAAACACCGTGATCCAGACAATTCCGCATCTCCGAAGCTTGGATAGTAACTCGTTCATATCTTGTACTTTTAGCAAATCTTTTCCGTCTTTCGCACCATCGTGTCCAGGACGTAAACCACAAATGTACAAAATTGCGGATAAAATCGTACCTCCTGACTTATAATCCAAGGACTGATTTGTAGGGCTGGACGGTAATGCGCAAGTTTTTATGTAAATTTGCATTGTGGAAATCACATATGACATGAAAAGTATTCTTTTCATCTGCCACGGGAACATCTGCAGGAGTCCGATGGCGGAATTCATAATGAAAGACATGGCACGGAAGGCCGGGGTGGCTTTGCGGGTCGGTTCGGCGGCAGTGTCTTACGAGGAGGAAGGGAATGACATCTACCCGCCGGCTAAACGGACGCTGCGGGCTCATGGAATCCCGTTCTCACGGCATCACGCCCACCGCATCTCGGATGCGGAAGCCTCTGAATATGACGTTATTGTCATCATGGACACGTCGAACAAGAGGCTTCTCTCGCGGATTCTCTGCCCTATGAATATGTCCAAGGTTCACAAGATGATGGAATATGCCGGCAAGGCTTCTGACGTTTCCGACCCGTGGTACACAGGGGATTTCGAGAGAACCTACCGGGATATAACAGAAGGGTGCAAGGGACTGTTGGCGTCATTGAAGGACAGCGGGTGCGATAAGAACTTATGAATATGCAGAATCCGGAACTTGTACTACAATATGTGGAGGATTTTACGATAATGTGAGGTGACAAATGATGCGCACATTACTCTTAATTGGTGGAGGAAGTTTCCTCGGGGGAATCGCAAGATATTTGGTGAAAACCGGTTGTGGCAAATTGTTCCCTGCCGCCACACTTCCGCTCGGTACGATGGTGGCCAATGTCGCCGGCTGCTTTCTGATCGGCTTGTTTTACGGTCTCGCCTCTCGCCACGACGCAATGTCTCAGGACATGCTTACGTTCCTGACCGTCGGCTTCTGCGGCGGTTTCACCACATTCTCGACATTCATGAACGAGAATATGTCCATGCTTCAGGGAGGAGAATTGCTCAGTTCGTTGTTTTATACAGTGCTGAGCTTGGTCCTCGGCTTGATGTTCCTGTACCTTGGCAGCCTCGCCTCAAGGATTTTCTGATGTAGGACAAAAAAACAGGCTGGCCAGAAACCTGACCAGCCATATTCGTGTATGACAGTAGTCGATTAGAGCTGAGGACCAGCCTTTACAAGAGCCTTTCCGGCCTTGTGTGACTCATACTTCTTGAAGTTCTTGATGAACCTTGCGGCAAGATCCTTTGCCTTCTCCTCCCACTGAGCCGGGTCGGCGTAGGTGTCGCGAGGATCAAGGATGTGCGGATCAACCCCCTCAAGCTTTGTAGGAATCACGAAGTTGAAGTAAGGAATGGTCTTGGTAGGAGCTGAGTCGATGCTGTGGTCGAGGATTGCGTCGATGATTCCACGGGTGTCACGGATGGAGATTCTCTTTCCGGTTCCGTTCCAGCCTGTGTTCACGAGGTAAGCCTTGGCGTCGCTCTTCTTCATCTTCTTCACGAGCTCCTCGGCGTACTTTGTAGGGTGAAGCTCAAGGAAGGCCTGTCCGAAGCAGGCTGAGAAGGTAGGGGTCGGCTCGGTGATTCCGCGCTCTGTGCCCGCGAGCTTTGCGGTGAAGCCTGAGAGGAAGTAGTACTTGGTCTGCTCAGGGCTAAGGATTGACACCGGAGGAAGAACTCCGAAGGCATCGGCTGAGAGGAAGATGACCTGCTTTGCCGCAGGACCCTGTGACTCAGGACGAACAATGTTCTTGATGTGATAGATAGGGTAAGAGACACGGGTGTTCTCGGTCACGCTCTTGTCGCAGAAGTCGATCTTGCCGTTCGCGTCAACGGTGACGTTCTCAAGTAGGGCGTCGCGGCTGATCGCGTTGTAGATGTCCGGTTCTGACTCTTTGTCAAGGTTGATCACCTTGGCATAGCAGCCACCCTCGAAGTTGAACACACCCTTGTTGTCCCAGCCGTGCTCATCGTCACCGATAAGCTTACGTTTAGGGTCGGTGGAAAGTGTGGTCTTGCCGGTTCCGGAGAGGCCGAAGAAGATGGCGGTGTTCTCACCGTTCATGTCAGTGTTGGCAGAGCAGTGCATTGATGCGATGCCCTTGAGTGGCAGGTAGTAGTTCATCATTGAGAACATACCCTTCTTCATCTCGCCTCCGTACCATGTGTTGAGGATTACCTGCTCCTTGCTGGTCACGTTGAAAGCAACGCAGGTGTCGCTGCGCAGCCCCAGTTCCTCGTGGTTGGCGACCTTGGCCTTTGAAGCGCAGTAAACAACGAAATCAGGCTCCTGGTCGAACTCTTCCTGGTTCTTAGGACGGATGAACATATTGGTCACGAAGTGAGCCTGCCATGCAACCTCCATGATGAAGCGGACCTTCATGCGGGTGTCCTTGTGGGTTCCGCAGAAACCATCGACGACGAAAAGCCTCTTTCCGGAAAGCTCCTGCTGGGCGGTCTTCCTGACCACCTTCCAAACTTTCTCTGACATCGGATGGTTGTCGTTAGGGTACTCAGGAGTGTTCCACCATACGGTGTCCTTTGAGTTATTGTCCATAACGATGTACTTGTCCTTAGGAGAACGTCCGGTGTAGATACCGGTCATAACGTTGATGGCGCCGAGCTCGGTAACCTGGCCTTTCTCGTAGCCCTCAAGCTCAGGCTTTGTCTCCTCGTTGTAGAGAACCTCGTAAGTCGGATTGTAAAGGACTTCCTTCACATTCTTGATTCCGTACTTGCTTAAATCCATCTTAGGCATAGTAAAATGTGTTTTATAAAGTTAAACTTATTCTCTCAAAAACGCCGCAAATTTAAGGAATTTTTATCCATTACTCAAATGAGTAAGCGATTAATTTCGTACATTTGCTTTCGCAGGCGTGCTTCACTGCAAATAGTTTGCCAGCGGAATGCGCAAAAGGTTGTGATAAAACGGTTTAACGACTAATGAATATGTCACCGTCAGAAGTGTTGAAAGAATATTGGGGCTACGATGGCTTCCGTCCTATGCAGGAGGAGATCATAACGGCAGCCCTAGAGGGAAAGGATGTGCTGGCCATCATGCCCACGGGCGGTGGCAAGTCGGTTTGTTTTCAGGTACCTGGCCTGATGAAGGATGGGATCACTTTGGTAGTGACTCCGCTGATTGCCCTAATGAAAGATCAGGTGCAGAATCTGAACGACAGGGGAGTGCGGGCCCTTGCGATCCACGCCGGGATGAGCCGCCACGAGGTGGATCTTGCTCTGAACAATGCCGCCTACGGAGATTACAAGTTTCTCTATCTGTCTCCGGAAAGACTTGGTACCCAGCTGTTTCAGTCCTACCTTGATGTGTTGGACGTCAGCTTCATAGTTGTTGATGAGGCACACTGCATCTCTCAGTGGGGCTACGATTTCAGACCTGACTACCTTAAAATAGGAGATCTTCGGGAGCGGATTGACGCGCCGGTGATAGCTCTGACAGCCACTGCCACTCAGGCGGTCGCGCAGGACATCATGGAGCGTCTGGGCTTCATGGAAAAGCTGTTGCTCAAAAGTGGCTTCGAGAGGCCTAACCTCAGTTACATAGTGCGGCATGTGGAGGATAAATATTCCCAGATACTGAACATCTGCAACGGGGTTCTGGGAACAGGAATAGTCTATGCGAGGAATCGTCGCAAATGTGAGGAGATGGCAGAGTTCCTTCGGGCTCAGGGAGTCTCCGCCTCGTTCTACCACGCCGGACTTGGCGGTCAGACAAGGGCGGAGCGTCAGGCGGCGTGGAAGAGCGGGGCGATCCGGGTGATGGTCTGCACGAACGCCTTTGGCATGGGAATCGACAAGCCGGATGTGCGTTTTGTGGTGCATTATGACCTTCCGGAGAGCCTGGAGGCGTACTTTCAGGAGGCGGGCCGCGCGGGCCGCGACGGGAAGCGCTCGTTCGCTGTTCAGCTTTGGAACGGAGTCGATGTGCGGAGGGCGAAGCAGATAGAGGAGGTCTCTTTCCCGTCTCTTGAATATATTGAGGACATCTACCAGAAACTTCACGTGTTCTTCGAGATTCCCTATGACACAGGAATAGGGCGGCAGCTGAAGTTCAGGATAGAGGATTTCTGCAAGCGGTTCGGTCTTCAGCGGGCTCCGGCTTTCTATGCGCTCAAATACCTTGAGCGGACGGAGCATCTGACATATTCTGAGGAGGTTGACATCCCGACAAAGGTGCGTATCAATGTGGACCGCAAGGCGCTGTATGACATTGACTTGGCGGATAGGGGGCAGGCCGCGGTGCTGGAGGCTCTGATGCGGAGCTACACAGGCATATTCTCTTTCCTTCAGCAGATTGACGAGGAATATGTCGCCCGCCGCGCCGGCCAGACAGTCTCCCAACTCCGGCAGTCACTCTACCACTTGTCTTTGGCCCACGTCATCAGCTATGTGCCTACGGACCACTCGGATGTCGTTGTCCTTCACCATGATCGCCTCCGTCCGGGCAACGTCAACCTGATGCCGTCCCGCTATGCGATGCTAAAGGAGGCTTTCCACAACCGCAGTTCCGCTATGCTTGAATATGTCAGTGAGACCACTGAGTGCCGTTCCCGCTATCTCCTCCGCTATTTCGGCCAGACCGAGACCACCGACTGCGGCACTTGCGACATCTGCCGCGCCCGCCGCGCCTCCATGCCGGCCCGCACCATGCAACAGATAACAAGGCGGAAACTTATTGAATATATCAACGCTAAAGATGGTGAATATTCCCTTGAGGAGATTGTGGCTGAGTTCGATAACCCCTCCAAAAACTACTCTCCCGACTACATGGACATCCTCCGTCACCTCATCGACAACGGTGATGTCCCGATGTACAGGTGATCATTCTATGACAAGACCGTCGTAGGCGGGACGGACGATTGAGTGGATGCCACGGTCGCGGCAGAGGGCTTCGAGGTCTTTGGTGAACTGGTCGTGGCGGGGGAATGTGTGGGATAGGTGGGTGAGCCAGGTGTGTTCGGCGCCGATGCGGTCGGCGATCTCAAGGGCTTCGTCAAGACTGAAATGCGAGTGGTGCTTCTTGTAGCCTACCGTGTTGAGGGTCACGTGCTTGAGATCATGCAGCTTCCCGAATTCGCTTTCGGGGATAAAGCTCATGTCCGTGATGTAGGCGATGTCTCCGAAACGGAATCCGAGAACGGGCAGCTTGTCATGAAGACCTCTGACAGGGACAATCTTCACCCCTCCGGTCGAGGTGGCCATTGATGCCGGGTCAGCCTTGTCGATGATGTCCTCCAGTTTGCGGCCTGTCGGAATCAGCGTTCCGTCAGGCTTCCTGTAGTGATAGCCGACATCATGAACCCAGACAAGTTCCATGTCCTTTGCGTTCGGATAGACCAGGAACGGATTCTCATCGATCACATGCAGGTGCCACTCCGGAGCCCCCGGGTATTTCGGAAAGGCGAAGACGTAGGGATATTCCTTGATAAGTTCATCGAGGACATTCCGCTCGCAGTAGATTTCGGCTGCGCGCTTGTCGATGTAGTTGAGCGAACGCACATCGTCAAGACCTCCGGTGTGGTCCTTGTGGTTGTGGGTCAGCAGGATGGCGTCCAGGTGACACAGATCGTGGGCAAGCATCTGCATCCTGAAATCCGGCCCGGCGTCCACAAGGATGTTCAGCCCGCCATATTCAACGAACACAGAGGAGCGGAACCGCTTGTCCTTCGAGTCCGGGGATTTGCACACATCGCATTTGCAGCCGATGATCGGAACCCCTTGTGAGGTCCCGGTGCCCAAGAATGTCAGCTTTGCCTTGTCCATGATATTCGTAAATTATTTTGTGAATGTCTGAAATTGTGATTGTCTGTAAGTTTTGAGCTGTGCCTGACACCATAGGCTGACTGTCAGATCGTGATGTCCTCCACCATATTCACAAGCCCTGGGTCGTAAGGCCTCTCGACGCGGATGTAGTTGCCGGTGTAGCCGCCCATCAGCCCGTCCTTGACATCTGATTCCCACAGCACCTGAGAGCGTCTGCCCTGGTTCTTCGCCACAAAATCAGAATGCAGCTCGCCGCAAAGGGCCTCCAGCCTCGCCACCCTCTCCGTCTTCACGGAATCCTTGACCTGATCCTTCCAACCGGCCGCCACAGTGCCAGGGCGTCGGGAATACGGGAAGACGTGGATGAACGCCGGTCTGACGCGGTCCTTGAGGAATGAATATGTCTCCTCGAAGAGTTCGTCCGTCTCTCCCGGAAGCCCCGCGATGACATCTATGCCGAAGAACACGAACGGCTTGTCAGAGTCCTCGGGCCGAGGGTCCATCACGGAGCGGATGAAGTCAATCCTGTCAGCGAAGCACTCCGTCGTGTAGCGGCGGCCGACCCTTTTCAGGATTGTGTCCGACCCTGACTGTAATGGAATATGAAAGTGTGGCTGGAACTTTGTGCCTGAGGCTATCCAGTCGATGATCTCCTCGGTGATGAGGTTCGGCTCGATTGAGGAGATACGGTAACGTTCTATTCCTTGCACATCGTTCAGGCGTTTGAGCAGGTCAAGGAAACTTTCTCCTGTCGTCCTGCCGAAGTCCCCGGTGTTCACCCCCGTGATGACGATCTCCTTGATTCCGGACTCCGCGATCTTCCTGGCCTGCTCCAGCACTTCCGAAATCGGTATATTCCTTGAATTGCCCCTCGCGTAAGGCACTGTGCAGTAGGCGCAGAAGTTGTTACATCCATCCTGCACCTTGAGAAACGACCTCGTCCTTTCCTCCGATGAGAACGCCGCCATAGTCTCCTTCGAGATCTCCTTAATGTTTATGTTTGTACCGTCTGCGGATATGACGCCACCGGAACCTTCGCGCTTCGCGCTTCGTCCCGTCCCGCCTACAGCGGTCCACCCGTTCACGTGGCCACGGGCGGCCACGGTTCCGGTGGCGTCATATCCTCCGTCGGTACCGTTCAGGAGAAGTTGCATAGTCTCGGGAACGACTTTGGACTTTTCCTTTGCACCGAACACAAGGGCGACACCATCGATGGTCTGAAGATCGTCCCTGCGTAGTTCGGCGTAGCAGCCGGTCACGATGATCCTGGCGCCAGGCGAGGTGCGGTGCATCTTGCGAATGACATTCCGGCACTTTTTCTCCGCCCTCTCCGTGACCGAACAAGTGTTGATGAGATAGACATCGGCCTTCTCCTCCCACGGCACGACCGTGAGGCCGTTCGCGACGAACCCCCTCTCGTAAGTCGAAGTCTCGGCGTAGTTCAGCTTGCAGCCGAGTGTCAGAAACGCAATAGTCATACTAAAATTTCCAGATTGGTTCACCGTACATCACCGTGACGCGGGACCAAGCACATGCCCCGTTCACAGGCGGATTCTTCTTCGACACTCTGACTTTCAGAAAGAGAAAGTCTTCAAATTCCTTGTGGATGGCATCAAGTATTCTCCCCGCCACATTCTCCAACAGGTTGGAAGGAATGGCCATCTGCTCCGCCACAATGTCATAGACGCGTCCATAGTCGATGGTCTTGCTCAGGTCATCTGTCTTTGCGGCTTTTTTCAGTTCCAGTTCAGCGTGAAAGTCCACGGTGAAAGTGTTGCCTTCACGGCGCTCTTTTTCCAGACACCCGTGGTATGCGTGGAATTCCATGCCATCAAGCTCTATTATGCCTTCGTAGTCCATATTCAAAATTATTTCCTGCGAATTTAGACAAAAAATCCGTGAAATATGACAAACAAGGCGATGCCGTCCCACGATGACATTCAAAATGAATTTGTAACTTTGCATCTATGACAAAAGGAAAACTCTATTTGATTCCGTCGCCTTTGGGGGAATATAAGCCCGATGAGGTCATTCCGGCGCCGGTGCTGGAGCGGTTGAGGACTATCCGGAAATATGTTGTCGAGGAGGCTCGGACAGTGCGCCGCTACCTTTCGGCAGCCGGACTGAGAGGTCATATCGCCGAGCTTGAACTCCGTGAGCTGAGCGAGCACACGAAACCGGCCGAGGTTGAGGCTTTGCTGTCAATGTTCTCCGATCCGGACGGCTCGCCGACGGATGTCGGGCTTATCTCGGAGGCCGGGCTTCCGGCGGTGGCCGATCCGGGGGCGCAATTGGTGGCGCTCTGCCATGTCCATGCAATACAGGTCGTGCCTATGGTCGGTCCTTCCTCGCTGATGCTGGCGTTGATGGGATCGGGTCTGAACGGTCAGAGTTTCGCTTTCATCGGCTACCTGCCCGCCAAGACAGACGAGCGCCGAAAGGCCATCAGGGAGATAGAGAGAAGATCCTCGCAATTGAATCAGACTGGGATATTCATTGAGACTCCCTACCGCAACGATTCGATGATGGGGGATTTGTTGGCGACCCTTCAGCCTGGGACACGTCTCTGCATTGCAGTGGATCTGACACTTCCGGACGAGACCATCCTGACCAAGACGGTAAAGGAATGGCAGAAAGTGAGATTCACGATCGGCAGGCGTCCTTGTGTGTTCCTGCTGCTCGCGTATAACATAAAACAATAAGAAAATGAAAAGGACATTCACGTTGATTCTGCTCGCGATTCTGATGGTCGCTCCGCTGGGTGCGAAGGATAAGATCCCCAAGAATGAAAAGGTTAAGAACGTGATTTTGATCATCGGGGACGGAATGGGTCTTGGGGCCACAGCCTTCTGGATGGTCAATCAGAACTTTGGTCCGACCTGCTTTGACAGGGCACAGTACACCGCTGTCGTGAAGACATATTCAGCAAACAGCAGGACGACCGATTCTGCGGCCGCCTCCACTGCCATAGCAACCGGACACAAGACCAACAACGGCATGCTCGGAATGCTACCTGACGGCGTCAAGCCGTCCAGCATAGCCAAACTTGCCAAGGACAATGGGCTGTCAACCGGAATAATCGTCACTTCCTATGTCCTGGACGCCACTCCCGGGGGATTCTATGCCCATGCCGCAAGCCGGAATGACAGTAAACAGATAGCGGAGGACTTGATTGCCTTCAGACCGGATGTGATTATGGGTGGAGGTCGTAAGTATTTCACGGAGAGAAAGTACACTGACGAGAATCTGATTGACAAGGCTAAAAGCGCCGGATTCAACTATGTGGAGACCCCGGAGGACTTCTATGCGACGCAGGTCACACCTGTCCTCGGTCTTCTTGACGAGAGCGCACAGGTGGATGCCACCGAGACTGATTCCGATCTTCTCACGGAATTGGCTGAACACACATGGGAAATCCTTGAAAAGAACAAAAAGGGATTCTTCACGTTGGTAGAGGGCTCTCTCATTGATCATGCTGCCCATGCCAACAACACAGAAGAGGTGCTGTGGTGGATGGAGGAGATCGACAATGTTATCAACGCCGCGTTCGACTACGCCGACACCCACAAAGGTACCCTTGTTCTCGTCACCGCCGATCATGAGACCGGAGGAATAACCCTTGTTCCCGGAAGCAAGAACTTCACAAAAGGGGAAAGTGGACTCGGCGTCAAATATTCCACAACAAGTCACACCGCGTCTCCTGTAATCCTGTACGCTTACGGAGCGTCTTCATGGAAATTCAGCGGTGTGATGGACAACACGGACATATTCAAGAGACTGAAGAGTGTCTTCATTGACAGGTAGAGTCGGCCTATTTAATAGATTCCGGACGGAGGCTTGGCCTTGGGGATGAACTCCGATGCGCGGAAAATATTTTCTGAATATGTGTGCAAGGTTTTCAGTCGGCGGGATTATGTTTTATGTAGCCCCGCTGCTTGACTCGGACTTAAACTACTCTTTGCGGAGCATGATCTGCTGGATGAGGTGATCGGTTGACTGCATTCCCAGCGATCCGATGCGGCCGAGATTCCGGATTGTCTTCTCGATGTCTTTGTCGATTATGCCGTCTGTCTCTTTAATGCAGGTGTTTCTCAATGCAAGGACACATGACTGGACGGCGCAGGCCACGCCTGATGCAACTTTCATCGCACATCCAACCTTGGCTCCGTCGCAGACCATCCCGGTGATGTTTCCGATCATATTCTTGATTGCGGCGCAGACTTGTTCGTAGTTTCCTCCCCGGAGGAAAACGATTCCGCACGCGGATCCTGTTGATGCTATCACACAGCCGCAAAGGGCTGACAGTCTGCCGAGAAAACCTTTAATGTGGATTGCTACCAGATTGCTGAGAATCAGAGCTCTGGCGAGATGGTCGTCATCCACATCGTATTTTATGGCGTAAGCTATCACGGGCATACTCACCGTGATCCCTTGGTTTCCGCTTCCGGAATTGCTCATTGCCGGAAGCTTGCATCCAGCCATTCTGGCATCTGAGGCAGCGGCTGTCATCCCCATCGCGAAACTGATGAAATCATCACCGAAAACCTCCTGCTGGTTCTCCCTTATCGCCTTGCCGACACCTAATCCATAGTTTCCCTCCAGTCCTTCGCGGGCAAGCGCAAGATTCAAGTCCCTGTCAGCCAGAATGAAGCTTATGTCCTCGTAGGCCGCACTCCGGGCGAATGAATATATTTCCTTGACAGTAAGGTTATAATCCAATGTGCTTTTTGAAGGGGTGGATTCTCCGTCTCCACCGTTCCTGAAATCAGAGACCGTGGAGTCCAGCCCCGTCTCTGCAATCCTGTCATGTTCGTCCTCGATGACAGTCCATGCCTTGTGACCGCATGATTCGATTGTGACTTTGACATAGAGAGTCTTGGGGTTTTCGGCAACCTTGATCCGCACCTTGCCTGCCTCAACCAAAGCCTTGGCCTCTTTAACATCATTTTCGGTCAAGTCCTTGAGAACCTCAAGACCATACTCGCTCCTCCCGCAGACAGCTCCGAGAGCCGAGGCGATGTAAAGTCCGACCATTCCTGTCCCTGGGATTCCGACTCCCATTCCGTTCTTAAGAATATTCCCGCTGACCTCTACGTCAAGTTCATATTCAGAGAGAACATGAACCTTCGTTTTCAAGGTTTCCGTCGCCTTGGCGGCGGCCAGCGCGACGGCGATCGGTTCGGTGCAGCCTAAGGCTGGCTTGACTTCCTTGTGTAGGAGTTCGATGAATTCGGATTCTCTAGGAGTCATAATCGGTTAGTTGTCAAGAAACTTCATTATGTCTTTAATCAGGGATTCAATCTGTTTTTCCTCGGTGATCACCTCGATAGGGAATCCGATGCAGACTGCCTTGTAGCCATTCCCCTCGAAGCAGGTACCGGCTGGGATGTTTGTGTCTGTGTAGCGAAGGAATGATTGGGACCTGTCGCAAGACGGGACGATTCCGTCCGGAGTCTCCACGCAGTAAATGAGTGGGTTGCGTTTCTTATGGAACGCGATCTCGGATTCATTCAGTACCATCGCCGTGTTATTCTTCGCCTTCACCGTCGCACTGCGGCTTGCGTAGTTTGTCATCCATCTATAGCCAAGGGTCTTCTCGACGAATTCCATGGTGGAAACCGAGTATGCGCTGTCTTTGTGGACCGGGTAAATCCCATCCCAGACATCTGTGCCTATGTTCGCTCCGGAGACCAGCACATTTCCTCCGCGCCCTGTGTAAAAGGTGATCGCTTTCTGGAGTCCTGCGGGGAAGACTTGAAACCTGTCCGGAACCTGTCCCGTTCCAACCATTGTGGTGATCTGTTTCCCGCAGACCAGATCTACCGCCACGTCCTTACCGGCCAAGGAGCAGTCTTCGATGAAAGCGGCCACACTTGATGAATGGAACGCGTAGCCGGCCGCCATAAGTGCTTTGCCGTGTATCCCGCAGTAATCGAAGGTGTTCCCGGCGAAGACCTTACCGGCCTCGTCTGTCCATGACGCTCCGAAACCGGGATTGTCATCATCCATCCACGGAAGCCCGCGGCGGAATTGGTACTGCGGGCCGATGAAGTTGATCTCTTTGCCGTAAGGGACACCGGCGTCAAGGTCGGAGTTGAATCCGGCATATTCAGGGGAATCGAACCATGCGGGAGCTGAGACCCTTGTGAAATTATTGACCACCAGGACACTTTTCCCGCAGCCGGATTCCGGGACACCGACACTGAGGGTCTCGGAAGGAAAACTCTTTCCGCCGTCGTTGAAGGCTATGATCCGGTAACTGTAGACGTGGCCGGTTGAAATGGATAGTCTCGCCGAGATCTCGTCTCCTGAGACATCCGTATTGTCCAATATCCTTCCGGCATCGAAAGCTCCGTCATCCACTCGTGTCTGGAGAATATATCCTTTAGGTGTGGCTGAGACTTCAAGCGAGTCAACCGTGGCCTTCCATCTGAGACGGACGTTTCCGTCTTTCTCAAAAGATGTCGCCATTGAATTGACTGGCAGCGGTTGAACGGCGTACTCGCATCCATAACGGGCGCTAAGGTATTTCAGCATACCCTTGTAGATCGCCCTGCTGACCGTGAAGCGGAACGATGGGTCGAGGCCGAACTTCATGTCAGCGAAGTTCTGATGTGACAGCAGTTCCAGAAGCATCGCCGGAACCGTTGCCGTGCGTGACTCGCTGTATGAGCGGTCCCAAAGTCCTCTGCGGCTCCAGTCCGGGTCGAAATTCCTGCGGATGTCATTCACAATCTGAGTCTGCACGAAATCGGCGTACATCCTCTGCTGAAGCCTGCGCTCGCCATTGGCGAACTTGTCGCTGCCGTCGCAGAGAAGTGTGTAGATGGACAGGGTGCCGATGATGGAGTCGTTAACAGTCGTCCCGGCATCCGTGTGGAAAGCGAACGAAAGGTCTATGGGAATATTCAGACCCTCCGCGTCGGGATTTGTCCTCGAGCCTCCGGACATCCAGCCGACCCATGCTCCGCGGTTGCCGTAGTCGGAGGTGTAGTCGTCTTCGTATTTGCTTAATATGGTGGAATCGGCTCCCGCCCACTGCATCCAGTAGAACGCTCCTTCTGTGAAAGAAGGCATGCCGGAGGTGGTATATTCATTGACAGGCAGATTCTTGCGGCCTCGGGCGATCTTCCCCATTCCGCCTCCGAACCGGACCGCATCCGCCGTGATGACAGCGTTTCCGGCGACATTGTAGCCTTTCGGCACGCGGTTGTCAAGGATGACGCACCCGTCAGCGCCTTTGTCGAACTCAAACGTGCCAAGGTAAATCCACGTGCCACCGCCCATTCTCTGGTTGACGATGAACTCACTCTCACCGCCGCGGTGTCTGACGGTGTAATGGGCGCACGGAGTGCTGTGCGGCAGGGTCTTGTAGGAGATGTAGACGGAATATTCCCCCCTCTCGGGAATGTCCGGTGTCCAGCGCGCCTCGGCGGCCTTGTCCCTCCTGCGCCCGGCGCACTCGGCCTGACGTGCCGTGCCCATAAGGAACGGATTCTCTATTCCCGAATATGTCGCCCTCGCATCGGCGAACCCGACTCCGGCATCCGACCAAGTGCCTGTCTCTGAATATCTCCCCTCGAGCCTTACCCCTTCGCCTCTGCCTTCTTCAAAGGCCGGGTCATTGTCCGCTATCACTTCATGGGTCTGAGGGTCTCTCTCGCGCGGTGTCATGACATAGGCCCCGGCGTTCTCAAGCATGGGGATCAGGAATGGAAGCACATAGCTCTGGGTGTACATGTCCTCGACTGTCTGGAACACCGGAGCGCGCTGCCATTCCCAGCGGTCGGTCTTTTCCTCGAAGTACCTTCCGTGACTCTGCCAAAGGGCGATGTTGCGTCCAGTTAGCCCTTTCCCGAAGTCTTGCTCATCAACCCTTGTGACAAACGGATGGACATTGCGAAAGTCCCTTGCCCTGAATTCGTTCTCTATCGGTTGGCCGTCGTTGCCGACAGCCGGCACGACATAGGACTCCAACTTGTTCTTCCCAACGAAAAGATTCCCGATGAGATAGTTTGAGCACGATTGGGGCATCAGGCACCTGATGGTTTCCCTGAGCCATGCCACATCCTCGTCTCTCCATGGAAAATCACCCATAGAGGGCGTGAAATAGAAATCCAGGGTATAGCCTCTTCTTACAACCTTATTAGCCTTGACCTGTGCCTGGACCTTCATTTTTTCCGGAAGCAGCGTCTGGAGTGAGTCGACGGCGTCTTTGAATTCCTTGATGGATTGCGCGTCCATACCGGAGGAGAAGGCACAGAGAAGTGATACGACCGTTATGAATCTTTTGAGCATAGTTATATCTGATTCTTGTGTTTTTTAATTAAGTGCAGATCAATGAACAACACGATAACCGAAGATACCGCCAAGGCGGCGGTGTCGGCTGCGAAATCAAGCATGTCGGCGCTTCGGTAGTCAGTCAAGGACTGCCCGATCTCGGTAGCGGCGGCGATAGCGCAGCCTGTCAGAAAGACACCTCCCACGGTGAGTACCGTGTGTAATGGCCGGCGTGTGCGTCTTGTGAATGCCAGTAAGCATAAGACAGGGAACGGAAAGAACATGAGGAAATGCACAATCTTGTCCGCTGGAATCCCGAACAAGGAGTCACTCCCTATTTCCGTCAGATCGCTGAAATGTCCGAAACAGCAGTACACCACGGCTCCCAGATAGAGAATGAACAAAAGCAGTGCGAGGAGATTCCTTTTTTTCATAATGGCTGTCTTACCTAAGGATGATCTCGCCGAAGAACTCCGGCCTGTGGAAGTCCGGCTTAGGAGTCCTGATCGGATTCCAGCTCAGGAAATGAGGGTGTTCGGTGAGGTCTCCGCATTTGTAGAAATTGCCCCTCAGGCTGACCGGAAGGTTGTCCCTGTCCAGTCCGATCACCTCGAACGGAATCAACATGGCCACTGTCCAGCTGAAAATTCTGTCCTGGACAGTTACTGCCTTTCTTTCCAGCGAGCAGCGTCTGGCCACACTTGACAGAAGTGAGGGTGAAATCATAGTCTTGTTGGACCTGCTTGTCCTTTTTGCCGCAAGAAGTGAGCCTATGCAGGTCAGTTCGAAATTGTAATAGGTACCGTCGTACGGATCCGTCACGAAGAACTCGCAGCAGCTGTCTTCCCAGCTGTTCCCGTTGTCCTCCATCACCGTGGCCCGGAGATCCAGACCCCTGACGTGGAACATCACCGCCAGATGGGTTTTCGTGCGCGCGATCGATCCGTTGCAATCAGGGGCGTAAGGCGCGTCCTTGGGCCAGTTCCGTTCGCAGACCGCGAACTTTGACGCCCCTCTTTCCATGGCGAGGTCCAGTTCCTGCAAATCCATCGTCTCAAGCCCCTCGACAAGGGGAACCCTGATCTGTCTGACTATATTTCTCATGATTATCCTTAAATATGTTCATAAAACTAAAGCGCCTGCATGTCGTTGAGTTTCCTGTAATAGCCGTTAAGCGCCAGGAGTTGCTCGTGCTTTCCCCGCTCCACAATGCGCCCCTCGTCCATGACGATGATCTCGTCAGCGCCTCGGATGGTGGAGAGTCTGTGGGCGATGGCTATCGTCGTCCTTGTGGACATCAGCCTGTCGAGAGCCTCCTGCACGATCTTCTCGGATTCCGTGTCAAGGGATGCCGTGGCTTCGTCCAGAATCAGGATCGGAGGATTCTTCAAGATAGCCCTTGCGATGCTGATCCTCTGCCTTTGACCGCCGGACAGCTTGACTCCACGGTCTCCGATGTTGAAACTGTAGCCTCCCTCTTTCTCCATGATGAAATCGTGGGCGTTGGCTATCTTGGCCGCCTCTATAACACTTTCCATCGTGGCGTTCTCAACACCGAATGCTATGTTGTTGAAAATAGTGTCGTTGAACAATATGGATTCCTGATTCACGTTACCGATGAGACTCCTGAGATCGGCTATCCTGACATCCTTGATGTCGGTCCCGTCGATTGTGATTGAGCCTCCTGTCGGATCATAGAACCTCGGAATAAGATCCACAAGTGTGGATTTTCCGGCTCCCGACGCTCCCACTATTGCTATTGTCCTGCCCTTTGGAATCTCAAGGCTGACATCGTCCAGGGTCATCCTGTGCCCGTCGGGGTAACGGAAGCTGACATGGTTGAAAGATAGTTTGCCGTTAAAACCGTTCAGCGCCTTCGGTTCTCTGGACTCGACGATGTCATTCTCCGCGTCCAGGATCTTGTTGATCCTCTCCATCGAGGCCATGCCCTTCGGAATGGCGTATCCGGCTTTGGCGAAATCCTTGATCGGGTTGATGATGCTGTAGAGAATCACCATGTAGTAAATGAATATAGGAGCGTCGATGGTGGATTTCCCTCCGAGGATCAGCGCTCCGCCGAACCAAAGAACGATCATGATCAGCACAGTGCCGAGGAATTCGCTCATTGGGTGGGCGAGTGACTGACGGATGGTCACCCGGTTGTTCTTTCTGCGCATCGCCTCTGTGACATTGTCGAACCTGTTTGACATCTTTTTCTCGGCGATGAACGCCTTGATGATGCGGAGTCCTCCGAGAGTTTCCTCAACCTGCGCCATCACGTCGCTCCAAAGCTGCTGTACCTCAAGTGATTTCCTCTTCAGGTTCTTGCCCACGACTCCCATCACCCAAATCATCAGAGGGGCGAACAGGATCGTGAACGCCGTCATCTGCCAACTGATGACAAGAAGAGCGGTGAAATAGAAGAGGATGAGAATCGGGTTCTTGATCAGCATCTCGATCGAGCCTGTGATGGAATTCTCGACCTCCTGCACGTCACCGCTCATCCTCGCGATGATGTCGCCTTTCTTCTCCTCTGAGAAAAAGCCGAGAGGAAGCGACAGAATCTTGTTGTAGATGTCCATTCGGATGTTCTTCACGACGCCGGTCCTGATCGGCACCATGACCGCTGACGAGCCGAAGTAGCAGGCGGTCTTGAGCGCCGTCATCACGACAAGAAATATGCACAGGTACAGCAGAACCGTGGATGCCCCTACGGATGCTATCTGCCGCTCCAGCATCCAATAAACGTTGGACATGAACGCGTCCCCGAGATCCTTGAACGGCATCTGCCATACCTCGTCCCACGGGGTGAATGAATATACCGTCTCGTTGATCTTGAACAGGATGCGCAGGATAGGCACAATGATCGCGAACGAGAAGATGTTGAACACCGCCGAAAGGATGTTCAGCACGACCGAGCCGGCGAGATATTTCTTGAAAGGAGCGACATAGCGCTTGATCATTGACCAGAATTCTTTCATTGTCAGAGTATTTTTTCCAACCAGTGGAAGATTAGGAATATTCTTTTGCGTAGTATTTCGTAGTCCAGGGTGTCGGCGGTGTCACCGGTCTTGTTTGTCAGCATCGTGATGCCGGAAGTGAAGACAACGCAGGTCAGACCGTTCTGAGTGAAGACCTTCTGGTCTCCGAACCTGCTGTGAAACATCTCCGTGAAGCTCTTGCTCCCGTAATAGCTTGTGGAGATGTCAAGCCCGAGCCCTTTGCCTTCGTTTGCCCTTGTCAGGTCGAAAGTGTACTGCCCGCCGCTGAGCATGATGAGAAAATCATTCCTGTCCTTGTGCAGCGGAGCCAGCGTGCTGCCCAGAATGTCAAGTACAACGGTGGAGTGTATCTTGTCCGGAGTGATGGTCTCTCCGTTAACCGGATCCTTTAGCCTTCCTTTCCGTATGTCATCCATCAATGCCTCCGCCCCTGCCGAGTTCCTTTCCTTGGCGTCAGTCGCAACGAAGATCAAGTTCTTCCCGTACGAACGTCCCAACTGCTTCATCTTCTGGAACATTTCCGCGAGACTCAGCATGGCGACGACCCCGGAGGCGTTGTTGTCCGCACCTGGATAAAGGTTGCCGTCGATGACTCCGTGACTGTCGTAATGGGCGCAGACGATCGTGTACCTCTCTTTAATCTTGTCTCTTTTCCCCGGAAGGAAACCAAGGATGTTGCGCCCCACGAGACTGTCGACCTTGAATGAACGGCTCCAAGTCCCGCCAAACGGCAGTAGTCCGGCGCTTTCATAACGTCTTGAGATCCAAAGGGCTATTTCGACAGCGCCCCGTGAGCCTGTCGCGCGTCCTCTGAACGTGGAGTCTGAAAGAAACTCTACCTGTCTACGGAGACTCTCGGACGAGATGACCTTTTCCGCATTGGCTCCGGAAGGTATCATCCGCACGCTCGCTTGCTGCGCGTGAATCTCCCCGGAGGCCGACAAGAGCAGGATGAATATGAAAATTTTACTTAAAACCGTCTTCAAGGCACGATAAATGTTTATCTTTGCAAACGGCAAAAATAGGAATTTTAAGCCTTAATGTAAAATATATTTGTATGAAAAGGTCTGTACTGGCTCTGTTTATCCTGTTGTGCTCCGCTTGGGTCTCCAATGCGCAGTATGACAAGGATGTGTTCAACTTCAGAGGCCGCGCTGCCCTGTCTGAGGGAAAATACTCGGAAGCCATAAGCAATTTCAACGTGCTTGCCCGTTTGGACACCACGGATTGCTGGACCTTTTTCTATAGAGGCATCGCCAAGTATAACCTTGGTGACCTCCGAGGGGCGCAGGCTGATTTCAACACGTCTGTGCGTCTCAACCCAGTCTTTACAAACGGCTACCATTTCCGGGCTATAACCCTCAGCCGCTTTGGAAAGTATGACGAGGCACTGAAGGATCTGGAACGGGCGATGGAACTGAGACCTGGTCTTGATGGACTCTATTTCAGCCGTGGAGTCACCTATTTCCTTGCCCAGCAGTTCGACAAGGCCGTGGAAGATTTTGACCGTTACATCAGAAAGGATCCGAAAGACCCTTCCGCCTATCTGAACAGAGGTGCGTCCTACCTTTTTTTGAATGACACGACAAAGGCTTTGGAGGACTATAACAGAGCCATCAAACTGGACCGTTTCGACCCCGAAGGCTACATCCGGCGGGGACGTGTATATGCATTGAGAAAGGACTACAAGGATGCCATCTCTGACATGGACATGGCGATCAGCCTTGACACGGCCAACACATTCGCCTATTTCAACAGGGCGCTGATGTACTATGACCGGCATGACTACAACGCCGCCATGAAGGACTTGAATCGGGTGCTGAGGGACGAGCCAGGCAACGCCCTCACCCTTTACAACCGAAGTCTCATCAACGCGCAGGTCGGAAACATGGAAGACGCCCTGGCGGATATGGATCATGTCATCAACATAAATCCGGAGAATGTGCTGGCATATTACAACCGGGCCTCTTACTTTGTCCGGATGGGGCGCTGGTTGGATGCCTTGGACGACTATGACAAGGCGATCGAACTCTACCCGGATTTCGCCAAGGCCTACCTCAACCGCTCGTATGTAAAGAATATGCTCGGGCGTACGAAGTCTTCGAAGCAAGACTACGACACCGCCCAGAAGAAAGTGCGTGAGTACCAGGCTAAGAACGCCACTGATGGGGGGTCTTTCGCGGACACTACAAAGAAGTACAGTTCCCTGATCGCCTTGGACGCCGATTTCGCCAAGAAAGATTTCGACAACGAACTGCTTCAGAACAGGGACATCAACATCCGGCTTAAGCCCCTGTACAAATTCAGCCTGGCGGCTCGGCGGGACAACCAGAACATAGCCCTGCGGCACCGCTATGAAAACCCTCTTATCGACAAGTTCATCTCGGATTCTCCTGTGACTTTGACCATTTCTAATTCCGATTCCCTTGCCAAGCCAGTGTTCGCTCATGGAATTGACGCTTCACTCTATGGCGATTCCTATCTGTCCGCTGGAAATCCCAATTCACTCACTGATGCGGACAGATCGTTTATCCGCGGACTCTATTCAGTCCAGTCAAAGCAGTACACGACTGCTCTGAACCAGTTTGACGCTGCTATCAACGCTGAAAGTACGGGAAAATATTCAGAGTACTACAAAGCTTTCTATCATCTGAATAGGGGAGTGCTCCGCGCTGAGATGATTGACTTCATCTCGTCCATTGAGAACAACGTCCAGACATTGACTATGGATGACAAGGGCACCACAAGGGCTCGCGTGCGTGACCAGGTGAGCAGGACTTACGACTATTCCGAGGCCATTGAGGACATGCTTGCCGCTGACAGGATCCTGCCGGGAGTTCCTTATGTCTATTTCAACCTTGGCAATCTCTACTGTCTGTCCTCCAAGTTCGTTGAGTCAGTGGAAAGCTACACGAAGGCTATCAACATCTATCCTTACATGGGGGACGCCTACTACAACAGAGGCCTTGTACTGATTTATTTGAAAGATAAGGAGAAAGGTTGCATTGATTTGTCACGTGCCGGAGAACTTGGAGTCGGTGACGCCTATAGTGTCATCTCGAGATATTGCGAGGAGGAGAAGAATTGATGTTGCGGTTTTTGAGTCTTTCCAGCGGAAGTTGCGGCAACTGCTATTTCCTCTCTGACTGTCAGTCCGGCATTCTCATAGACGCCGGAGTCAGCGTGCGCCGTCTGAAGAAGACGCTCATGGATCACGGCCTAGGCACGGATTCGTTCCAAGCCGTGTTGGTGACACATGATCATCTTGACCACATCCGCAATCTGGGTTCTTACTGCAAACATCTGAACAAGCCGGTCTATGCCACATCCGTTCTTCACGAGGCTCTTGCGCGTCACACCTTCACGAGGGACTACATCGCTGATTTCCGCCGGGTTCTACCGGATGGCGGACCTTCAAGAATGTATCTGCGCAGTGACGCTCCTGAATCGGAACTCCCGTTGGTCAGCCACTTCGTCGTTCCGCACGACGCCACCCAGACCGTGGGCTATTTCATCGAATGGAACGGAGTCAACTTCTTCCTGATGACCGATGCCGGCAGGGTGACAGACGAGGCCATCGAATATGCCCGTAAAGCTGACGCTGTGGTCTTCGAGTCGAACTACGATTCAGGAATGCTCATCGGTGGCCCTTACACCCACGAACTTAAGATGAGAATATGTCAGGGCAACGGTCACCTGAGCAACGACGAGTGCGCCTCCGCCATCCGCCGTTTCTGGCACCCTGGTCTGAAGAACCTCTTCCTCTGCCACCTCAGCGAGAACAACAACACCCCGTCCCTTGCCTTCGACTCCGCCGCCGAGGCCCTCCGCTCCATCCGTGTTAACGCTGGACTTACCGCCAAAGACATCACCAACCTCCAGACCCTTCCCCGCACCCACGCCTCCCGGATGTTTATGCTGTGAATTGCGATTAAGGCGGACAAAGGGAAGAGACAAAGACGAATTTAGCACGTTACCAAAATTCGTCTTTGTCTCTTCCCACTGTCTATCTAAACTCTGTGAGCGAAATCAACTATCCGGCGCACGAGGTGTTTCTCTTGTACAGCTTCGTGAGTGGAAAACTTTGTTTTACTCACGGGATTCCGATTTGATACCTTTCGTGAGAGATTATGCCAGTTTCACGCACGGAGAGGTCTTCTATTTGATTTCTTGGTAATAAACGGGGGTAAAGCCCTCGTTCCTGCTGAAGATTCCGATGAGGTCGCGGAGGAGGATGTCGGGACGGACCACACCGCTTTCCCAGAAATCGTTGCCGCCTTTGGGGTTGAGGCGTCTGTTGTCGTTCCAGACCACGCTTGCGGATGTCTCACTGGACCCCGTGGCAGATCCTTTGGTACCTGAATATCCTCTGGAAGAGGCGTTTCCTTGAATATTCATCAAAAAGTCACCGAACAACGGGTTGACGGAAAGGAGCTGCTCCAACGTCCTGCACCAGCCGACATTCATCCAAAGATCCGCTTCCTTTGACAATGAATATGCCGTCTCGAATGAGATCAGGCCAGAGACTGAACTCCCGGCCTTGGCTCCGAGAATCTCACCGCCGGCGTCATTGAACAGAGTCGTGAGATAACTTTCCTGGCCGGGAACGAACCACTGTTCCTTGTACGGGATGTTGACCAGGATCTTTCTTGGTTTTTGAGTCTTCATCCTTGTCTCACCTGACTCCTGTTCACTCTCGATGGCATTCAACCCACTTTTATCAGACGCATGGGCATCGTTTGTCCCCGATCTGCCTTGGACAGAATCCCGCAGGGAAATGTAGTTCTCCGAGACGACTTTCAGCACCGAGTCCGCAGCGGCCATATTTCCCGTCAATGCCCCGAAAAGGCGGACGTAGGCAGCTCTGGCAAGAGGGTGGCGCTCCAGATGCTCGTTGACGATGAAAGTCTTGATCCCCAAAGACTCAAGCTTTGAGAGAAACTGAGACTTGACTGGGGAGACTGAATATGTCAGGAGCAGATCCGGCTTCAATGCCATGATCTTCTCGTAGTCCGGACTCGCGTCGTAGCCGATGTCCGTCACGGTCCCGTTGTTCAGGCCGGCAGTCACGGAGGAGTCGCAGACATATTCACCGCCCGACACCCCGACAATCACCGAGTCCGCCCCGATGGCATCCAGGAATCCTATGTAGGAAGTGCTCATCACGATCAGCCGGTTCAGTGGTTTGCTGATTTCCAACGTGTCCCTGCTTCCGTCGAATGGCGAGATTGAGATTGCTGAATATCCTCCCCCGGGGAGCGTTTCTATATTCAGAGATAATGGCTCGCGCTCGTCCGAGGCGGCCATTTCGCCACTGTTCCACACGCAGCCGCAGACACTTGCCGCAAGCACCGCCGCCAAGAAAATATATTCAAAGATTTTCATACTTCGCAAATTTAATGGATTTTTGCTATCTTCGAAGACCAATTTGATTTTATATGGGGAAATATAATTTTGACGAGATGACGCAAAGACGCGGCACGAACTGCGTCAAGTGGGATGCAGAGAGCCCTGTCGGGCCGATTTCTGAGGATGTGATTCCGCTTTGGGTGGCGGACATGGATTTCAAGGTGGCTCCTGAGATTATGGATGTGCTGAAAAGGCGTGTCGATCAGGGGATTTTCGGGTACACTCACGTTCCTGATTCCTACTACGATGCCGCCATCAACTGGTGGGAGCGTCGCAGGGGGTGGCACACGGAGAGGGACTGGTATCTCTACATTCCGGGAGTAGTTCCTGCGATGTCTGTGGTTGTCAAGGCTTTGACACAGTACGAGATAGTTGGCGGCGAGGTGGTCGAGAAGCCGAACCGTGGCCGTGGACCTCGCGGTGAGCTGCCTAAGATGATCATCCAAAGTCCGGCTTACAACTGCTTCTTCTCCACTGCGAAGAACAATCTGTGTGAACTCTCGGTCAACAAGCTGATCTACGACACTGAAGGGGATCAGGCCACGTGGTACATTGATTTCGAGGACCTTGAGAGGCGGGCCGCAGATCCGATGGCCAAGGTGCTTCTGTTCTGCAACCCTCACAACCCCTGCGGACGAGTATGGCCTCGCGAGGATCTGGAAAAGGTGGCTGACATCTGCCGAAGGAACGGTGTGATCGTCATCAGCGATGAAATCCATTGCGAACTGGAAATGCCTGGCTATCACTTCACTCCGATGGCCTCGCTCTCGCAGGCCTCCCAGGACAACACCGTCACGATGAATTCTCCGAGCAAATCCTTCAACATCGCCGGCCTCGGAATCTCCAACATCATCACGAACAATCCTGACTGGAAAAAGATCATCGACAGGGTCATCAACATCAACGAACTTTGCGATGTGAATCCTTTCGGAGTCCTTGCCCTTCAGGCAGCCTACAACGAGGGCGAGCCGTGGCTCAAGGAACTCAATGAATATCTTTACGGCAATTATCGCGCACTTCTCTCGTTCTTCGAGGAAAACCTTCCGGAGTTCCCTGTCAGCAAACTTGAGGGAACTTACCTTGTCTGGGTGGATGTCCGCGCTTTGAACATGTCAGCGAACGACATCGAGAACAGTCTGCTGACAAATGAGAAAGTCTGGATCAACTCCGGTGTCATATACGGTCTTGACGGTTTTATGCGCATCAACATCGCCTGCCCTCGCGCCCGTCTCCAGCAAGGTCTTGAGCGCATCGCAGCCGGTTTCCATCGTCTGATGGCATAACACTCTGGCCGCTGAGCCTGTCGAAGCGACAAATATCACCCTCTCTATGTCTAAACGCAACACGCTCAGTGCCAACGAGTGGTAGGTAATGTATTAATTATCATATAGTTAACACTTTGCCTTGAGTGTTAAACAGCTAAAGACTCCTATCTAAAATGTTTATTAACACTGATTTACAAACCACGCCAGGAAGACCTTCGGATCCTAAGGTTTTTTATAAATTATAGCATCATACCCGTGCGAGACTTTCTTTGCTTAATCACCTCACTGAACTATTAGCCAACACGAGACATTGATTAGAAAATGATTTGAAAATCAAGAACTTTGTTCTGCCCGAAAGTGCCGGTGAGTCGAGTGTTGGCATCAGGGCGGGTTGTAAGTGGTTTGCGGGAGGTAAGCTCTGTGGCGATCAGATCACCGGTGCGGATGTATATCAACTTGGTGGCCTGGACAAGAGCATCCTCAATCATATTCAGAGATGGGTGGTCGAAAGTGAAAAGCTCATCTTCATTTCTGAATAGGCTGAATCGGCCATCTTCTTCCAGTCTTTGCGGCTTGAACGTCGGTGCGGGCAGAAAAGAAGTGTGATCCAAGCAGATGGCTTGGGCGTAACCTTCCGGGGTGCCGTCCAGCATATTTTCCGGGTAGAGGAGGACTCCGAAACCGATTGAGTCGTAGTACCTTGAGGCAAACTTACACCCGACACTGCGGCCTGGCTTCAAGATGCGAGCGAAAAATACAGGGGAATATGTCAGCTCCTCAACGAACTCAGGTGGGTAGAAATCCTCGTTGTCTTTCTCCCAGGTTGTGTCCGGACGCACGGTGATGTGACCGGATGAAGTCTTTACGATTATATTCATAGAACAAGATTCAGCTAAGGTGGAAGCGCTAGAAGAGCTTCCCGCCGTTGAATTTGTTCTTTAGCATCTCTGCCGCATTGGCAAGAGCCTCGCCTTCAAGGGGCTTGCTGAGTTCGGCTTCCCGCGCTTTGGCGGCTTCCCTCTTCTCCTTTTCGAACTGCTCTTTCAGCAGGGCGAACTGGCGCTTGGTGTCCATCGTGAACTCGCCGTTCTCTATCCAGGCAAAGTAGGCGGGCTCGGTCTCGTAGACCTCCCTGGCGGTTCTTCCCTTATGCTTTCCAAAACTGATTGTCGGCTCGTCGTTCTTGCCGAGGATCAACCTGCCCGCATAATCAACGGTGCGTGGACGTCCCGCCACTCCCGCAAGGAACTCGACATCATTCTTAAGGACCTGCTCGTGGTACTTGGTCGGGGTCTTGTACATGTCCAACTGCCCTTTCAGCACTTCGTAGGTCGCCATCGTGTCGGCCTCCGCGGAGTGCGCGTTCTCGAAATCCTCTCCTCCACAGTAGAATCTGTAGGCGGCCTTGAGGTTTCTCGGCTCCATGTAGTGGTAGATAGTCTGGACATCTATCATCTGCTTGGAGTGCAGGTCTATGTCAGTGGCTTCAAGTGTTGCCTGAGCCTTCTCCTTGTTCTCAGGAGTGTTCTTTGGGTCCGCAAGCCTGCGAAGACAGTAATCCCTTACCCTTTCAAGCTCCTCAGACAACATCGGCAGGTCGAACTTGGTTGAGTTGTATCCAGCCAAGTCGCTGTCTTTGAGCCATTCGACAACTTCAGGCGCGATCTCGATAAACTTCTTCTCCCCGGCGACATCCTCGTCCTTGATCCCGTTCACCTGGCTGGCCTCGGGATTGATGGGATGCTGTCTGCGCAAGGTATAGTCCCAAGGGCAGACTCTCCAGGTTTTCACCTCGTTGTGGCCGTCAGGAAACACCTTAACGAAACTGAGCTCGACAATGCAGTCGTTAACTATATTAAGCCCCGTGCTCTCGATGTCGAAGAAAAGCAAAGGTCTTTTAAGAGAAAGTTCCATAGCCTTAGAACAGTGTTTAAACCATGATTGGCATAAGGATGCCGCAGATCTTTCCGCTTTCTGCATCGTCCTCAGAAGGGACGATGAGAGCGGCGCGTCGTGCGTCGGCGAATTTCATCACGACAGTCTCGCAGCTCATGTTCGCAAGGATCTCCGTGAGAAACGTAGACTTGAATCCGATCGAAAGCTCATCGCCGCTGTAGTCACAGTTGATTTTCTCGTACGCGGCGATCGCAAAGCCGAGATCCTGGGCCGTGATTTCCATCTGCCCCGGCTTGAGATCCAGTTTGATGTGGTTGGAAGCCTTGTTGGCGCAGACGGCCACACGCCTCACGGTGTTCAGGAACAGTGCCCTGTCGATTTTCAGCACGCTCGGGTTGTTCTGGGGGATCACGTCACGGTACTTAGGATACTTGCCGACAATCAGTCTGCACACCATTGTGGTCTTGCCGAAAGTGAACAGGACGGTGCTGGAATCGAATGCGATCTCAACAGTACCGTCGTCTTTCCCCAGGATCGACTTGAGCACCGCCGCAGGTTTTTTGTGCAGTATGAACGAGCATCTCTCTGGAGTCTTTACCTCCTTTGCTGTGTAGCAGATCAGCTTGTGCGAGTCGGAAGCCACGAGAGTGGTGGATTCCGGTCCGAAATCAAAGAATATTCCGTTCATCGCCGGCCTTATCTCGTCATCAGCCGTTGCGTAGATGGTGCTGTTGATACCTTCTATAAGGCTTTCGGCAGGGAACTCGATCTTTTCGGAGTCTTCGCTTGTCCCCTTGATCTCAGGATAGTCCTCGGCGGGAAAGAATGGCAGGACGGAGTTACCGCTGGTCCATTTGCATTCGATTGAACTGTCGCTTGCGGTCTTGATGGCGACCGGCTGGTCAGGAAGTTCTTTCAGCAGGTCGATGATGTGTCTGGCGGGAACAGCGATCTTGCCTTCCTCTTCGGTTGTGTCCACCTCGATCTCTGTCCTGAGGGTAAGTTCGGAATCCGATGCCGTGACCTCTAGCATGTTGCCTTTCAGGTCAAACAGAAAGTTTTCCAGGATCGGCAGGGCGGACTTGGCCGGGATGGCCTTGGAAATGTCCATCAGCCCTTTCAGAAGCTCGGAGCTTGATACGTTGAATTTCATATTCGTGTGGTTTTTTTAATTCATTGTTGAGTTGGTCGCTGGTGGGTGACCTCCGCAAAAGGCAAATATACGAATATTCCCTTAAAATCATGGCATCATATTTGATTTTTTGGCGTGGGCTTCGGAAACGCTGTCCGAAGACTTGCGAATGTGAATAGTTGTATAATTAAATTAATATGTCAAAAATGAAAAAAGGTTTGGTAACGGTGCTGCTGTCAGTGTTGCTGAGCGTGCTGGCGGCTTACGGCGTCGTCAAGGCGGCGACCATTGGGGAAGGAAACAATGTGACAAAGACAGAGAACGGAATGGTCACAAAGACTGTCAATCTGGCACAGTCTGATTATCCTGACTTGACATACGCTGCGGAAGCCGCTGTTGAGGCTGTAGTTTATGTCGAGGTCACTGTCACTCAACAATACCAGATGGTGGATCCCTTGTTCCGATTTTTCTTCGGAGATGATGAGCCTCAGACCAGGGAGCAACAAGGCAGTGGTTCGGGTGTGATCATACGTCCTGATGGCTACATTGTTACCAATAATCATGTCGTGGCCAATGCCACAAAGGTTCAAGTGACTTTGAACAACAACAAAACCTATGATGCCAAGGTAATCGGCACGGATCCCGCCACAGATGTGGCTCTTATCAAGATTGATGCTCAAGGTCTTCCTACTCTTCCGTTCGGAGATTCAGACCAACTCAGGCTTGGCGAATGGGTTCTTGCTGTCGGAAGTCCGCTGGGCTATCAGCTCAGGTCAACCATCACAGCTGGCATTGTCAGTGCCAAAGGCCGTTCCATGGCCCATGATCCAAGAGAGAACAACACGGTCCACATCGAATCGTTCATCCAGACCGATGCGGCGGTAAATCCTGGGAACTCTGGTGGAGCGCTAGTCAACAAGACAGGTGAACTTGTAGGCATCAACACAGCGATTGTCTCTCAGACAGGATCGTATTCGGGATATTCATTTGCCATTCCTGTCAACATCGTAAAGAAGATTGTCAGCGATCTCATTGATTTCGGTTCCGTGAAGAGGGCGATGCTTGGTGTGAGCATGGCTGGCCTTACTGACGCTTTGGCCAAGGACCTCAAGTACGATTCTTTAAACGATATGTTGGAAAAATTGAAACTTTCTTCAGCTGAGGGCGTATATATTGTTGAGGTTGTCAAAGGTGGCGCTGCGGATAAGGCCGGAGTTAAGAAAGGAGATGTGCTTTTGGCTATTGACGGGGTAACTGTCAAGGATGGTGCCGCTGTTCAGGTTAAGGTTAATTCTTTCCACCCTGGAGACAAGGCTACTTTGAAGATTGTCAGAGACGGCAAAGAGAAAGAGATTGAGGTGACATTCACCGGCACGAGCCGTGAGAATGGAACTGTTGTGGGCGACGGAGAGATCGCTTTCTTCGGAAGTACAATTAAAGAGGCCGACAAGGACGAGCTTGCAAGGTATGGACTGAAGAAAGGAGTTCTTGTGACTTCTGTCGGCAGCGGGAAGATGCTTGAGGCAGGTGCTTCCGAAGGGATGATCATCACCTATGTCAATGACCAGCAGGTCGGCACACCTCAGGATGTCTTGAACATCGCCAAGTCCGCTAAGAGGGCGGTTTACATCGAGGGTGTCACAGCCAACGGTAGAAAAGCCTTCTTCGGATTCAGTAAAGAGTAGTTGATGAAGGTTTAGGATTATGTTTCCCTGACGGAAATGGATCCGCTCCTACCGTCGGGGGAATTTGTGTATTATAATATATGAGGCAATTAAAAATTACAAAGTCAATCACCAACCGCGAGAGCGCGTCCCTGGACAAGTATCTTCAGGAGATAGGCCGCGAGGAGTTGGTGTCTCCGGAAGAGGAGGTAGAGCTTTCGCAGAGAATCCGCAAGGGTGACCAGAAGGCGTTGGAAAAACTCACAAGGGCTAACCTTAGATTTGTGGTTTCTGTTGCGAAACAGTATCAGAATCAGGGTCTTAGTCTTCCGGATTTGATTAATGAGGGCAATCTCGGCCTGATCAAGGCCGCTGAGAAGTTCGATGAGACAAGGGGTTTCAAGTTCATCTCATACGCTGTGTGGTGGATCCGCCAGTCAATCCTTCAGGCTCTGGCCGAGCAGTCCAGGATCGTCAGGCTTCCGCTCAACCAGGTAGGTTCCCTGAACAAGATCAACAAGGCCCTCTCCCAGTTCGAGCAGAAGAACGAGAGAAGCCCGTCCAACGAGGAACTCTCCGAGATGATAGACATTCCTCAGGACAAGATTTCCGACACTCTCAGGGTTTCTGGCAGGCATGTGTCTGTCGATGCACCTTTCGTTGAGGGTGAGGATAACAGCCTGTTGGACGTGATTCCGAATGATGACTCCCCTATGGCTGACAGAGGTCTTGTGAACGAGTCGCTTAGCACAGAGATTGAGAGATCGCTACAGATTCTTACTCCGCGTGAGCGTGAGATCATAAAGTCGTTCTTCGGCATCGGCTGCCAGGAGATGACACTCGAAGAAATAGGAGAAAGACTTGATCTGACTCGCGAAAGGGTTCGCCAGATTAAAGAAAAAGCAATCCGAAAGCTTAAGAAACCGTCTGCAAGTAAACTTCTCAAAACGTATCTCGGCTAATGACTCCTGAACTTTTCATCGCCACGAAGGCTTCAGAAGCCATCAAGGCTCTCTATAACGCTGACATTGAACCCACCGCTCTTCAAGTTTCCGTAACAAGAAAGGAATTTACAGGTGACTTCACATTGGTCGTTTTCCCCTTGTTGCGCCTGTCTCATTCCACTCCGGAGAACACAGGAAACGCCATCGGGGAATGGCTCAAGACCAATGTGCCGGAAATCTCCGAATATAATTGTGTGAAGGGATTCCTTAATCTGCTGTTCTCCAATCTGTTCTGGAATGAACTCTTCGGTGAGATTGTTGCTGATAAGTCTTTTGGAGACTTGCCTAAAACAGGCAAGAACATCATGGTCGAGTTCTCATCTCCGAACACCAACAAGCCTCTTCACCTCGGTCACGTCAGGAACAACCTGCTCGGTGACTCTGTGTCAAGGCTTTTGAAGACCAGCGGCAACAACGTGATCAAGACCACACTTGTCAACGACAGGGGAGTGCACATCTGCAAGTCCATGCTTGCATGGCTGAAGGTCGGACACGGTGCCACTCCTGAGTCAACGGGCATCAAGGGCGATCATCTCGTTGGTGATATGTACGTTGCTTTCAACAACATCTACAAGAAAGAGGTTGAGGAACTTGTGGCAGGAGGAATGGACGAGGAAACCGCAAAGAAAGAGGCTCCTTGCCTAAAAGAGGCTCACGAGATGCTTCAGAAATGGGAGGCCGGAGACAAGGAGGTACGTGACCTCTGGGCCAGGATGAACGGCTGGGTGCTGAAAGGCTTCGACGAGACCTACAAGGCTCTCGGAATCACTTTCGACAAAGTTTACTATGAGTCTCAGACTTATCTTCTTGGCAAAGAATTGGTACAGAGAGGTTTAGATATGGGGGTTTTTGTTAAGGATCCAGACGGCTCGGTATGGTGCGATCTTACTGCCGATGGACTTGATAGGAAACTTCTCATCCGTTCGGACGGCACCTCAGTCTATATCACTCAGGATCTCGGTACTGCTGAAAGGCGTTTTGCCGAGTATCATCTTGATTCCCATGTCTATGTTGTGGGCAATGAGCAGAACTATCACTTTCAGGTGCTGAAGCTGATTCTTAAGAAATTGGGATTTGAATGGTCCGACAACATATTCCATCTTTCATACGGAATGGTCGAATTGCCGGAAGGTAAGATGAAATCCCGTGAGGGTACTGTTGTGGATGCCGATGACCTCATCCAGAAGATGTACGAGGAGGCTAGAGCGACTTCCGATGAGTCCGGCAAGCTGGCAGACATGAGCGAGGAAGACAAGACGAAACTCTATCATATGATAGGTCTTGGAGCCCTTAAGTATTTCATCATCAAGGTTGATCCTAAGAAGACAATGCTCTTCAACCCGAAGGAGTCCATCGACTTCAACGGCAACACCGGCCCGTTCATCCAGTACACCCACGCCCGCATCCGCTCCATCCTGCGCAAAGCCGCGGAGAAGGGCATTGAATATGCAGCCTCTCCTCTTCCCAAGGTAGAGTTAAGTGCAAAGGAAATCAGGCTGATAAAGCTTCTGAACACATTTCCGGCTAAGATTGCGGAAGGCGCGCAGGCATATTCCCCGGCGGTCATCGCCAACTATGCCTATGACCTGGCAAAGGAGTTCAACCAGTACTACCACGACACTCCGATCCTTAAGGAGGAGAACACGGACATCCTAAAGATGCGTCTCGTTCTGATTGACACCCTTTCCGCTGTGCTTCGCAAGGCGATGGGCATTCTTGGAATCGAGTTGCCTGAGAGAATGTAGGAATTCCCGATGTCCGAGACGGATTACATGTTCCCGACTTCCCAGAAGGAAGTAAAAGCCTTAGGTTGGGACTACATCGACATCATCCTTTTCACGGGTGACGCCTTTGTGGATCATCCTTCTTTCGGTACTGCGTGCATTGCCCGTTGGCTTCAGCATTTCGGCTATAGAGTTGCTGTTGTACCTCAACCCAACTGGAGGGATGACTTACGGGATTTTAAGAAGTTAGGGACTCCGAGGCTTTATTTTGGGGTGAATGCCGGAGCGATGGACTCGATGGTGAACCACTACACAGCCGGCAAACGTCTCCGCCACGATGATGCCTACACTCCGGAGGGAAAATTCGGTCAGAGACCGGACTATGCCGTCAGTGTCTATACTAACATATTAAAGGAACTCTATCCAGACGTTCCCGTCATCATCGGAGGAGTCGAGGCTTCGCTTCGCCGTCTCTCCCATTACGATTACTGGAAAGATGAACTCGTTCCTTCAATCTTGCAATGGTGTAAGGCCGACTACCTTTGTTACGGAATGGGTGAGAAGCCGATGCTTGAGTTGACAAAAGCCATTGAAGCACAGAGGAACATTCATGAAATTCATCGCATTCCGCAAATCGCGTTCCGGATGAGCGGCAAGTGGAAAGTCAAGGATCCGTTGGTCCTCCATTCGTTCGAAGAGTGCAAGCGGGACAAGAAAGCGTTCGCGGAGAACTTTCATCTGATTGAGACCCATGCGAATATGATGCATCCTGCCACTATCATCGAGCCGGTCGGGAACGGCTACGTGCAGATCAATCCTCCATATTCCCCATCCACAACCGAGGAGATGGATTCGTTCTGGGACCTGCCTTTCACCAAGTTGCCGCATCCGCGCTACAAAGGGAAGAGGATTCCGGCTTATGATATGATCAAAGACTCGATTATTACTCATCGTGGTTGCTTCGGTGGGTGCAATTTCTGCACAATCGCGGCGCATCAGGGTAAGTTTATCCAGTCCCGCTCGCAGGCCTCTATTCTTGCGGAAGTGAGGAAATTGGCTATGATGCCAGGATTTGCCGGGAATATCTCAGACCTTGGCGCCCCTACCGCTAACATGTATGGGATGCGAGGGAAGAACCCTGATCTATGCGACAAATGCCGCAGAAAATCATGCCTGTTCCCAGCACCGTGTCCGAACATGAACCGCTCTCATAAACAGATACTTGAACTGTACCGGAAGGTTGATGCCCTTCCAGGAATCCGCCATTCCTACATCGGTAGCGGAATCCGTTATGATTTGTTCCTTGATGAGAACGGTTTTGTCGATGAGACTTCCAAGCCTTACCTCAAGACTTTGATTCTTGACCACACATCCGGGCGAATGAAAGTCGCTCCCGAACACACGGAGGACAAAGTCTTGCAATACATCGCCAAACCTTCTTTCAAACTGTTTGTGAGGCTGCGCAGTGAGTTTGACAAGATCTGTGCCCAGAATGGCCGCCACACAGGAATAGTCCCGTATTTTATTTCCTCGCATCCTGGTTGTACGATGAAAGACATGGAGAATCTATCGAAGAATCCTGCCTTGAAAGGAATATACATGGATCAGGTGCAGGATTTCACCCCAACACCCATGACCACCTCTTCCGTGATGTACTACACCGGAATAGATCCTCGAACCATGGAACCTGTCTTCGTGGAACGTGATCCAGAGAAGAAAAAACGTCAAAAATCATTTTTTTTCAGAAAATAGTGCTGTTATAGTTCGCAATTCGGAAAAATGTCTTAATATTGTACCCGAAAAAGAGGACTGTCGCAGTCCGTTTTTTTGAATAGTTTTATTTGGTTATATGAGCATGGCACCAGATCAGAAAAAAAGGCATGTGGTAAGTTACGAGAATATGTCCGAAGCACTTGCCGCAGCGTTTAACGAAAAATATCCAAGAGGCTTCAGTGATTATCTCCCGGACCTTGTCAAGTACCCGAAACCTGACGGCACTTATTTTTATGCAGTTACAGTTGAGACGGGGGATTCAATTTATCTTGTTAAGATTAAGGTCAAGACTGACGATGCCGAGGCATTGGAAAGATGGCTGGAAGGCGAGGAGGATGCAGAGAACGAGGAGGTGGCAGGTTCTTCTGCTGATGCTCCAGCTGATTCTGCTCTTCCTGATGACAACATTTCCCAGTACGGTGGCGAAGATGATTCCGCAGAGTAATCCACGATCAATCATTTGAGTATCATAATGGTCTGACTTCTCCACGAACTCAGGCCTGTTTTTTTTCCTTGTCTGATAGGCTTTTCTCATGAGGAAGATTTTCTCTATACTATTCATTCTGTCACTTATCGGATGTTCATCCTGGAGTGTCACTGTCTCGGATTTAAGGGACGGTGACCTGCTCTTTGTCGTGAACGGCCTTGGCAACAGCATCACTGACGTGACTGTGGGCGTTGATGGCCTAAAGATCGACCATGTGGCCATTTATGCAGGGGGAGACATCATCGAAGCAGTTCCCGGCCGAGGAGTTTCTCGAAGCCAGTTGGATAGCTTTATCGTTAGGCTAGCTGAGACCGATGCTGTCTTGGTTGGGCGAGTGGATGGCTTGGATGTTGGTGCCAGCATCAGGAATGCCGAGAGGTTTTCGGGAAGCCCCTATGATGAGATATTCATGCCAAGCGACAGCACCATTTACTGTTCAGAACTCGTCCAGAAGTCGTTTGTGTTCATGGGTAAGCCTGATGATGACCGGAAAGGAATTGCAGATGAAGGACAAGATCCACGTGCGGTTTTCAGCACGATTCCTATGTCGTTTCAGGACAGCACCGGAAATGTGACAGAGGTTTGGACAAAATTCTATGCATCACGTGGCCTTTCTGTGCCGGAAGGTGTTCCAGGAACTAATCCAGGGCAACTCTCACGTGATCCTAATGTCAAGATACTTGGCTACTTAAAGTAGCTTAGCCAGACTGTCGTAGTACTGCTTGCTGACCGGAATATGCCCGACCCCATCCCGGATGAACTCCGTGTAGATCACCCCGTCCTTGTCCCGGCTTAGCACCTTGATGTGCCTTGGATTCACATAGTAAGACCTGTGGCAGCGCGCGAAACCATGCTTGAGGGCATCCGTTTCTAGGCTTTTCATTGAGTTTCTCAACTGGTAAGTCTTTACCCTGTCGTTCTCCAGATAGTGAATGTTGATGTAGTTCGCGTCAGCGCTCACGTAGAGTACAGCTGCCGGGTCTATTGTCAGTTTCAGCCTTTTGTGCTCATCATAGAACTTGACAAGTGACTCATCCGGAGCCTTTCCTGCCTCTGCCAAATCTTGATTCTTGTTCGAGATTATGCGCAGCAGGGCGTTGAACAGATAAGGATAGGCCAATGTCAGACAGACGACCTCAAAGCAGTAGGGGAGAGCTGTGAAGTAAGGCATACCTCCGCTCTTTCTGTAGAATAGAGACGTGTAGAGCGCGAAAAAGAATGCTGAGATCAGAACCTCACCGAAGCACCAGACCACATAGTGCCACCATTTGAAAGGAATATACTTGTACAGAAACGAGAAAACAAGTCTGGTCAGAGCCAACACTCCGAGCATGATGCAAGATAGCATCAGAAGGTGGAAAGTCCATGATTTCCCGCCTACATTGTAGTAATCCGACAACGAAAACGGATTATAGACAAAACAGAACATGAAAAAGAACAGCGGCAGCAGAACCGCATACTTTACTTGGCGTGCATAGCCTTTAGAGACTCTTAAAGGTGTGTTCATGGCTTGATGTTTTGTCCCTAAGCTCAAATTTCTGTCCCAAAGGGCATTGGGATAAAATCTGAAATCAGGTTTTTTCGTCCCTAATTTACTACAATTTTTCCGCCAAACCACACTTTGGTGTCATTTTTAGCACTTGTGACAACACTTTCTTCGTCACGACATTTGAATTGGATATTTTTGCATCGCAGTCTGAGGAAATAGTTTTCCAAGGCTGGTGTTAAATAGTAAACATTCAAGACATGACACAGATAGTAAACACTTTCGAATACTCCGTGGCTCCGGAGAATATAGACTTCCAAGGGCACGCTACAGTGCCGTCGATCTGCGGCAGCATCATCAACGCCATCGGACAGAACATCCGAAGGGAAGGATGCGGGATTGACGTAATGAAAAATGCGGGTCGTTCATGGGTTTTGCTTCGCTCGGCCTTTGAGATTGACGAAAGACCTGCTCTTTATGACAACTATAATGTCAAGGTCTGGCCTGTGAAAGGTAAAGGTCTCACCTACAACAGATGTGTCAAGCTCACAAATTCTGAAGGTGAGGAGATAGGCCGTGGCACAACCGAATGGTGTGTGATTGACATCAATTCCAGAAAGCCGATTTTTCCTGAGTTAGGACTTTCGGATGTGGACATCCCGATCCCTTGCAAGAGCCCGCGAAGAATCCTGGACTTCCTGCCGGATTTCATCAAGCACAAGGAGATTGGCTACAGTGAGTGTGATTTCAACGGGCATCTGAACAACACCCATTACATTGAGATGTTCTATAACCTCTTGCCGGAGAGCGTGTTGTCTAGCGGACTCTTCACAAGAATCGACATCAATTTCAGGCGCGAGGTTCGCAGGGGTGATGACGTTGCTTTCGGCATCCGCAAGGCTAGTGACGAGGAGTACCTCTTTATGGCAAAAACGGGAGACGCGACCCTTTGCCACGCCTCCCTGCAAGCTATCTAGTATTAATGTCACTTCGACAAGTTCAGTGACCGTTCTAGTTTACCCTTTCCACCGAAGCCGCTCTGCCGATAGACTTCATCATCACGCCCAAGTCCTTAGGGGCTTTATATCTGATGTTTGACGCCCCTGTCGCGTCCTCAATCATGATTGAACGCGTCACGTTCACGCTGCAATTTGCCGCTCCGGAGGTCTCTAGTATAGCATTCTCTGCCTCAGCATTCATGGCTTTTACATTAGAGGCACCGGAAGCATCGACTTCAAGAGTCCCTACTGTCCCCTTAAGGTTGACTTCACATGCGCCAGAAGCATCGATCTCGACTTTTCCATAATCTCCGTCAAGACTTGTCATGGTCGCCCCGGAAAGATCAAGCTCGGCTTCATGATAACTACCATACATCACACAAGAAGACGCCCCACTTATCTCAGCATCCAACTTTCCTGCATTGGCATTCAAAGTTTTAATGTGGCTGGCTCCGCTCAATTCCAAGGAAAGCTCCCCTCTGCCAAGTTCAAAAGTGTCATCGCATCTGAGGCTCGTTGCTCCTGACATTTCCACTTTGCGAAGCTCCGGCATGGCGATTTCAGCCTTGCACGTCCAACTTCCCAACCGCTTCTGCAATTTAGAAGGTATCTGCTTGTTCCAACCGATCTTCAGCACACCGTCGCGCACCCAGACCAGAAGATATTCCTGAAGCACGCTCGGAAGTGTGACCTCTACTTTGTAGGAATCTGACTTGACAAGGTTCACTTCAACAACTCCGCTCAGGTCCAATCCCGTGAAATTCTTGCAGTTGAATTTGCATTTGGTGTAGTCAGCATTTACCTTAGACGTTGCTGTCAGGTTCGACGATTCTGCCGTGTACTCCGCTGTGGCGTTAACACCGTTCGCTGTGAACATAAGGAGCGCTACAGCCCCAAAAATCATAAACTTTTTCATAACTCTTTTATTTTGTTGATTTTATCTAGTCCGTCAAGTAATTCTCCATAATATTCTTTTAATATGACCGCCTTGGTGGCTTCATCAAGCTCTTCCGGCAGTTGGTCAATCATCGGAATCGTTTCCTCAGCGATGCTGCTCACCGTCCTCTCCCATCTATCTTCCAAATCCCTTGTGAATATCTCTCCGTACATCGATGTGACTTTCTCTGAATATGCCAGGCAAACAGATCTTGGATCATCCGCCACACCTGCGAACCAATCAACTTTCTTGGAAGGACGGTTTATGAATATCACCGCAGCGGTGGCAGCAGCCGCGATGGAAGCAGCAGCACTGAATATCATAGTGAACATTCTCCGTTTCCCGGTAGTCTTCCTAACTTCGGTTTTATGGCCCGCCTCAAGCAACGCATCAAGCTTTGCCTCGAACCTCCTCTCGTGTCCCAAAGGTAGCTCCTGATCATCGAATGCCTCAGGATTCACGCTGAAATATTCTTTAAGATCAATCATACTCTTGTCCTCTTTAATCGTTCAACCAATTTAGCCTTTGCCCTTGAAAACTGTGTTCTCAATGTTCCTTCACGTTCCCCCGTTATGCTGGCTATCTCCTCATAGTCAAGACCTTCCACCAACACTAAGTTTAGAATCAGCCGGCACGACTCCGGCAGCAATTCCATTACCTTCCGCACATCGCTGACGCTTATTTGCGGAACATCAACCGAGGTGGTGTCATCGGCATATTCGGAAACTTCACCTGCATATTCATCAAGAAAGAGTTTTTCCCGCCTTTGCTTCCTTACCGCGTCTATTGACTTTCTGATGCAAGTTCTGCTTAACCATGCGGCCACTTGGGCAGGGTCGCCGGGAACTATCTCCGAAGTGATGAATTTGAGTATGGTGTCCTGCATGATCTCCTCAGCCTCACCGCTGTCGCGGACTATCCTCCAGCTGATGTTGTACAGCCGTCCAGCGTGCGCTTTATAGAACTTTATGGACTCTTCTCTTGTCATCGTTTCTTTGTCGTTTCACAATATAAACGAATATTTTCATTGATTGTTACAGAAATTTCAGAAGTTTTTTGGAATAGCCGTTTTGACACATAACAAAAAAGCCCGGAGTCTCCCGACCGCAGGCCTTTTTCATTTCATTTGGCTTAAAAGATTCTTGTTTTGTGACGATAATCACTATCCGATTACAAAGTTACTTTCCATCTATTGTTGGCACAATACCAATATGTAGGTAAACGTCTCGGCTCAGATCGTGAATCGTAGGTAGCAACATTGAAAGTCAGGATTATTTTGTAAATTTGTAGTTTTGAACAAAGGAATGAATATGAACTTCAGCGGAATATTAGTTGGAGCGGCGACTTTCCTAATCATCGGAATATGCCATCCCATCGTCATAAAAATGGAATACCATTGGGGAAAAGGCAGTTGGTGGCTGCTTCTGCTTGTGGGACTTGCTTTTGCCGCGACTTCCATATTCACGAACCATGAAGTCGTTTCCACCATTCTTGGAGCCGCTGCTTTTTCCTGCTTCTGGGGCATTCTTGAGGTCTTCGAGCAGGAGAAACGTGTTCTGAAAGGCTGGTTCCCGGAGAACCCGGCCCGTCACGGCTACTATGAGGCCATCCGCAAGGCGAAAAATCAAAATTTATAATATCATGAATTTTAAACTGCTGCCAACATTGGCGATCGCCATCGCTCTGTCCGGAATGACAGGAGCGTCGGCTCAGAAAAAAGCGATGGACCACGATGTCTATGACTCGTGGCAAAGCGTCTCCGACATCCAGAAAAGCGATGACGGCAACGTGCTCGTGTGGTGCGTCAACCCTCAGGAAGGGGACGGCACCCTCTATGTCAGGAATATGACTCCTGAGAAAAAAGGCAAGGCTTCCTGCCGCGAGATCAGCATTCCACGCGGCTATCAAGCCTCTCTGGATCCAAAAGGAAAATGGCTCTACCTGCGCATCAAACCTCAGTTCGCCAAGACACGTCAGGAAAAGATTGACAAGAAGAAGTCCGAGAAAATGACCAAGGACACGCTCGCTGTCGTCGATCTCTCTGCCATGACAGTCAAGAAATACGGTCGTGTCGATTCCTACACAACCGGTTCTTTGGCAAAGCCTTACATCGCCTACAAATCTACTTGGAAGCATTTTAAGGATTCGACCGACAAGAAAGGCTCCGACAAGTCCGGCCTCATCATCTTGAACCCTGCCACAGACAGGAAAGACACCCTGAAGTACATTGACTCTTATTCTTTCAATCAGGATGGGACAACTCTTGTGATGACATCGAAGAAAGACAAAAAGGATTCTCTCTCGGTCACAGCCGTGCTGATCGCCCGTGCTCCTGCCTGTCTGGACACTTTGGTTAAAGGTGCTGAATCTTACAGCCGCCTTACATTCAGCGATGCAGAGGATCAACTTGTGTTCCTTGGCTCTACGGACAAGAGCAAGAACCGCAACAAATGCCAGGCTCTTTACCTTACTATCATTAAGGCTGTCAAGACCGGAAAGAAAGCGGCCCCGGTTGCCGCTGACAGTACGACTGTCATCAGCAAGGACGGCAAATGGGCATATTCAACTAAAGAACTCATCGCTCAGGGAACCAAGGTTGATGGTACGCCGGGTTGGACCCTCAACGAGAACACCGAACTCCAGTTCACCCCTGACGGCAAACGCCTCTTCCTCGGCATCGGAGCCATCCGTCCTCCGAAGGACACGACGATCGTTGATTTCGAGACCGCTCAGTTGGACATATGGAACTGGGATGCCATCCTGACACCACCGCAACAGAGGCTCAATGTCAACAAGAAACTGAAAAAGACATATTCGGCCACCATCGATCTCTCCGAATCTGGGAAAATCGTGCCTTTGACAACTTCGTATTTTGACAAAATTCGCTTTATGAACGGAGGCTTTTCGGAGTGGGTGCTTTCAGCTGACAATTCCAAATATGCCCGCACGGCGGTGTGGGACTACAACAACCGCTATGACTTCGCTTTGGTCAACGTCAAAGACGGCTCAAGAAAGGTTGTTGCCGAAGGACTCAATGTCGGGCGTTTCGACATGTCCCCAAGCGGGAAGTACCTTGTCTGGTTCGACAACGACCAGATGAACTGGTTCACCTACAACACCCAGACTGGCGAGAAGGCCAATCTTACCGCCAAGACAGGTGTTCCTTTCTATGATGAGGAGGACGATCATCCGACAGCGGCTCCAGCGCATGAGTTCTCACCGAAGTGGCTCAAGGACGAGTCTGCATTGTTCATCATAGACCGCTACGATGTCTGGAAGTTCTCACCTGACGGTTCGTCAGCAGTCAACCTTACAGGTGGCGTCGGCCGTCATACTCATAACCGCTTCAAGATTATGGATCCGAAGCCGGACACCAGGAAACCTAACGAGCGCCGCTGCGGAGTAGTTAAACCGCTTGACCCTAAGCAGACTGTCTATCTCAGCGTCTTCAATGAGGAAAGCCAGGAGAACGGTTTCGGCAAGGTGAACCTCGCCAAGCCTTCAAAGACCCTTGAATATTTCACTGACACGTTAAGTTTCAAATACATAGCCGGAGCCAAAGACTCTGACAGGATATTCTTCCAGAAAGGCAATTTCCGCAACTGCTATGACCTCTATTATACGGATGACAATTTCAAGACTTCGACAAAGGTCTCTTCCATCAACCCTCAGATGGCCGACTACCGCTGGGGACGTGCCGAGCTCTTCCATTGGAAGGCCTACGATGGCACCCCTCTGAAAGGATTGGTGTTCGTTCCTGACGGAGTCAAGGAGGGCGAAAAGCTTCCTGTCATGATCTACTTCTACGAGAAGAACGCCAACAACCTTTATTCATTCTGGACTCCTGCCCCGTCACGCTCGATCGTGAACATTCCATTCTATACTTCAAGGGGGTACATCGTGTTCGTGCCGGACATTGTTTACAAGGTCGGCCATCCGGGCGAAAGTGCCTATAACTGCATCTGCGCCGGTGCCGAGGCTCTTTGCGAAGCCTATCCTATCGCAGACAAGGGCAAGATGGCAATCCAGGGCCAGAGTTGGGGAGGCTACCAGACCGCTTGGCTCATCACACGCACGAACATGTTCGCGGCGGCGGGCTCAGGCGCGCCGGTCGGCAACATGACCTCGGCTTACGGAGGAATCCGTTGGGGATCCGGCATCACTCGTGCCGGTCAGTACGAGCACGGACAGAGTCGAATCGGAAAAAGCATGTGGGAGCCGGGAGCGCTCGACCTCTACATAGAGAACTCCCCGGTGTTCCATGTCGATAAGGTTCAGACCCCTGTGCTGATCATGCACAACGATGCTGACGGTGCCGTTCCGTGGTACCAGGGAATCGAGTTCTTCTCGGATCTCCGCAGGCTTGACAAACCGGCATGGCTTCTCCAGTACAACAAGGAGGCACACAACCTTGTCCAGAGGCGCAACTGCAAGGACCTCTCCGTCAGACTTCAGCAGTTCTTTGACCATTACCTGAAGGGCGCTCCTCTTCCGGCATGGATGAAGACCGGTGTTCCTTACGAGGACAAGGGCGAATATTCTGGTTTCGAAAATGCGGAATAAATGACAAAACTGGCTATTTTCGACCTTGACGGCACGTTGCTTAACACCGTTGAAGATCTGGGCAACGCCACCAATTATGCTTTGGAACAATGTGGCTTCCCAACTCATAGGATTGATGAATATTACCAAATGGTGGGGCGCGGAATATACAACCTGTTCCGCGCCGCCATCCCTTCTGAATATTCTTCTGAGGATAACGTCCGGAGGATGGCTTCCTACTTCATCCCGTATTACGATGCTCATAAGTGTGACTTCACCAGACCCTATGACGGCATTCCTCAGATGCTGAAGGCCATCACCGAAAGGGGAGTGCGTCTTGCGGTTGCCTCTAACAAGTACCAGGATGGAGCAGAAAAGCTGGTGAAGCACTTTTTCGGTGAATATGACTTCGTGAAAGTACTCGGTCAGCGTGAAGGCCAACCGATCAAACCTGATCCAGCCATTGTTGATCAGATTCTGTCTGTAGTCCCTTCTGCCTCAAAAGAAGAGACTGTCTACATAGGAGACTCTAATGTGGACATGCAGACAGGAGCCAACGCCGGTGTCCGAACTATCGGAGTGACTTGGGGCTTCCGCAGCCGTGAGGAATTGGCCGCATTCAACCCCTCTTCCATTGTTGACACACCAGAAATGCTGTCGAAGGAGATTCTGAGGGTCTGATCTGGTTCATTTGGGTCCATTTGTGTCGAATTAATACAAATCGTTGTCAGTTGATGTGATAGCACTATTGTCAATGGTTTGCTTGTAAAGTGCTGATTAATAGGTGAATATATCTAATGGGGGGGGGGGGGAAACTCTGGAATCATATCATTAGAGACTATCCCATTTTTCTTTTTTTACTATTGTTTATGTGTGGATTATATGCTATTTTTGTCTAGTAAATGCAGGTTACGAAAGCGGCTCTTGGATTGGAGTCCTTCGAGATCAGACACGCATAATGCTGACGACCGTAGAACTTACCCTTGCGCTAAAGTTGAGGGGAACATTCTCTTTATCCATTAAGCTACGCTTTCAATGACACCTTGACATCCCTGTCGTTTACAACGCCATAATCCTTGAACCGGTTGACTTTGCCACAATATTATTACATAGGTGACGCACGTCTTGCATATTCATCAATCCCGTATTGGTTTGCTCTTCGCATTTTCTACAATCGGATTGAGCCGTTGAGACTGACCTTGGACACTGCCGCGATCCGCTATTTCTACCCGCATCATCTGGTGGAACGTTGTTCGGATGGTGGCATTAATTATGTCCAGGAGCCACTTATCCGCTCCTTGATGTTCGTCAGGTCAACTGCTGAGAGTCTTGACATGATCCGTTCCAGGCATGTTGGCAGTGTCTCTCCTTATTACGATCAGCGTACGCGCAGGCCATTGACCATCCCTGATGAGCAGATGGATTCTTTCATCAAGCTCTGCGACATCAAAGATTCTGGTCTGGAATACTTGGGTGAAGATGGCCCCCAGTTTCACAAAGGAGACCGTGTCAGGGTGACTGACGGGATATTCAAGGGCTATGAAGGTTACATCAAACGAATCAAGCATGACAGGCGTCTTATCGTGACGATAGAGGGAGTCGCTGCTTTTGCAACTAAATTCATTCCACCTGCATTTTTGGAAAAAGTTTAATTTTGAATATATTAACAATTATAATCTATATCCTTACATGAAAAGAGTAACCGCGCTG
>DJQB01000011.1 GCA_002439875.1 Bacteroidales bacterium UBA6397 | reverse complement strand
AGATGATGGACACAGAGGCGTGGGGCAACATTTCAGGCAATTTTCCTTTCAGCGAGGCTCAGCTGGAGAAGTACGCTGACAAACTGGACTGGAAGGAGGTTTCGGGCAACACCAACATCTTCTGGACCAGCCAGATGCTCGAAAAGTTCAAGAGGAAGTTGGACTGGACAACGCTCTCGCGGAGCATCCAGGAGGAGAATGTCTCGGCCGAGCTGATTGAAAAGTTCAAGGACAACTGGAACTGGGAGGAGCTTTCGGACAACAACTGTCTCACCCTTGAGCTCATCGACCGGTTCGCTGACTACATCAACTGGAAGGTCCTCATCAACAACTGGAGCTGCTGCCAGAAGTTCGCCTCCGAGGAATTCGTCCGGAAATATTCCGACAGGATTCCGGCCTGCGACTTCAAGGACTCGCGGCTTTGGACGGAGCTGGTCGAACAGAAAGAGAATCAGATCAAGAAGCGGATCTGCCTATGCTAAGACAGATTCACCGGGAAGAGGCTGACACAAAAGGTCAGCCTTGATTCAAGGAGAACTTTCCTGAGCTCCGGCAAACAAATAATCAAGCTCGGAACCAACTCCTCCTCCGCAACACGAACCGTTGACGGTTGGCCGTGGCGTGATCTTGATGTGGCAATATTAAAAGGCGAACGGCAACTAATTCCGTGGCATCTAAACACCTGGCGTTCAGGCAAAAGAGCACTCTCAAGGTCTCTACATCAGTACCACACTATCATTTTATTTAGTTGATTAACAATACATTATTTGCCACGGAATACTCAATTCCGCCGCAAACGGACTTATCGCTGGGCAGGACCGATCAGCCAGAAGCACAACAGCCTCATTCGCTTCTACAAAAGCGATTTCGTTCAAATAATTCGCTCAACTGAGACACCTAACGACAGCTAAGACTTGGCGACTTTCTCTATTCCTTCAGCCATACCTTGCTCAGCACCAGCCTCAAAACCCTTGCGGCAACCTTGCTGCTCGGATCCTTTGATGTACAGGCGCATTTCTTTCTCTGCCATCATATCGCTGAAATAGTTATCGATCTCAATGTCGTCAAGGCCGCTAACGCGCATCGCTCTTTCCAACTTACTGAACCTCGCATCCTTTTCCGACCTCGACTTCGCAAAGATAGAGAAATTGCTGAATAGCCTGCACCAGGCAGCAACCGGGCTGTCATATTCATCAGTGTACCGCATAGTCCTCGGCAACTCCAACAGGTAGAACGACATCCGGTCGCCGAACGGCTCGTCCGTCTCGACCTCCTGAAGACAGTAGTGAGACAGGATCTTTCCTTCCGGGGAGTTCGGATGATTGTCCTCGTAGTTAAACATCATCTTGACCAATGATCCGCTGACCGCTTAAATCACGGCCAACGGTCTTTTGGTCAAGGGTCTTTTGGTCAATGGTTGTCTGGTCATCAGTCTCCCTCCTGACGGGGCCCGTTTGCCTCTGAAATCTCCATAGTTGAAGTTGCGTTAATTCTTGATTGGTCACAAAACTCCGAACACATGCCGGAATCCATCAGCAATATCGCAATTATCAAAGTAAAAAACGATAAAGAAACATATAAGAATCTTAAAAACAGATATTATTCACGTCTTACCCCCAAAGAAACCACTGATTAAACCACAACACCCTGCCTTCACTCTCGGCAAAGCCATCCCTCCAACTCTCACTCGACAATCCTCACAACTGTAGAATCACATGCAGGAAAGTCTAATTGCTTCCTAAGATGCGCCGTAAGCGTGTCAGTAATTATTTTCAAAGGATGATAAGGCTAAATTAGCACAATTTGTTAAATTTGTAGTCCACATAGTGTCTTTAATAAATATTTAAAGAGATATTGTAATGAAAAGAGTGATTCTTGTCTTGATGGCAGTTCTGGTGGCACTGCCGTTCAACTTACCAGCCAAAAGTGGAAAGCCCGCTGACATCAAAGTAATTTCCTACAACATCCGCGTTGGGACGGCTAATGATGGTACCAATTCATGGAAGTACCGCTACCCTGCGTCAGCGATGATGATTTCGGATCAGAAACCTGACGTATTCGGAGTCCAGGAGGCCCTCGACTTCCAGATCAAGTACCTTGAGGAATATTGTCCTGATTACAAATGCATCGGTGTAGGTCGCGAGGATGGAAAACATAAGGGTGAGCATATGTCCATCTTCTTCAACAAGAAAACCATCAAACTGATCAAATGGGGGACTTTCTGGCTTTCGGAGACACCGGAGGTGCCGTCAAAAGGCTGGGATGCCGCTTGTTTCCGCTCGGCCACGTGGGCTTTGATGAAGGACAAGACCAGTGGCAAAAAGTTCTACTTCGTCAACACTCATCTTGATCATGTCGGCTGGGAGGCTCGCAAGAACGGCCTGAAACTTATTGTGGACAGGATCGCAGGCATCAACCCTGAGAACTATCCGATGATTCTTACAGGTGACTTCAACATGAGGATTGACCGCCCGGAGTTCGATGATCTCAAGAAGGTTATGCAGAATGCCCGCGAGGTTGCCGTCAAGACCGACCACATCAACACATACAATGATTGGGGTAAGGCCTCGGCAGATTACATAATCGACTACATCTGGTTCAAAGGTTTCAGCAGTTGTACAGAATACGAAACCATCACTAAAGAGTATATGAACAGGACATTTGTGTCTGACCACTACCCTATCACGGCCACATTAATATTTTAATAACAGAAATAAGTTACCGCAGACTTGACAATGGAGAAGCAAGTTAGTATTTAACGGTTACTAATTAAATGAATATATTCAAAATGAGAAAGTTACTAACAGTCGCTGTGGCCTTTGCACTGGCGGTTCCGGCATTTGCTCAAGGAGCTTTGAAGCACGATTCACCTGAGCGTCATGGGATGAATTCCGAGAAACTTGCCCAGATTGACAGAGTCATCAATGATGCGATAACAGCCAAGGAAATACCAGGAGCCGTCCTCTCAGTGGTCAGGGGAAACGACATCGTCTATCTCAAGGCCTACGGCAACAAATCAGTGGTGCCGACAGTGGAGCCGATGACAACGGAAACTCTTTTCGACCTTGCCTCCGTCAGCAAATGCGTGGGCACCACTCTCGCCTTCATGCAATTGATAGAGAACGGGTACGTACGCCTCACCGACAACGTTGACAGGTATATTCCCAATTTCAGGCCATGGACGAACCCGGAAACCGGTGAGACTGTTGATATCACCATAAGAGACCTGCTCTCACACTCCTCCGGATTGACTCCCTACATTGATGCCAACACATTTGTCAAGGAATATGGTGGGAACAATCCTGAGAAGATGGAGCAGTACATCGCCACCGAGGTCAAGAGGAACTTCCGCCCCGGCACAGATTTCATGTACAGCTGCCTGAATTTCGTCACCCTGCAACGAATCCTGGAAAGAGTGACCGGGGAAAAGCTTTATGAATATGCCCAAGAACATGTCTTCGATGTCCTCGGCCTGAAGCACACCTGCTATTTCCCGCTGATCTACACCCCTGCTGTCAGCAACGCTTCCGAATTGGCCAGGCTCTGCGCACCTACTGAGGTGCAATCCGATGGGAAGCCGCTGGTGGCGCAGGTTCACGACCCGATGGCGCGCATGATAATGGGCGGCAATTCGGGCAACGCCGGAGTGTTCTCCAACGCCGAGGATCTGTCCGTGATCTGCGCCGCTATCATGAACGGAGGCGCGCTTAAAGGCAAAAACGGTCACACGCTTGAATCTACCAGAATCCTTAGTCCGATGACAGTCAGGCTGATGGCAACAATCCCACCACAGAATGACCCTTCCGTAGGGCGGGCACTTGGCTGGGACAAGAAGAGTTCGCATAGTGGCCTGCGCGGGGATCTGTTCAACCCTGAGACCACAATCATGCACACCGGTTACACAGGTACCTCTGTCGTGATCGACATGGAAAGCAAGACTGCCGTCGTGCTGCTGACCCACAGGGTTCACCCGGAGGACAAGGGCGGTGTGGGACGCTTGCGTGCCCTTGTGGCCAACATCGTGGCTGGTTCGATCATTCAGAGTAACTGAATATGCCCGCTCACCGCCTCATAGGATTTCCGATTGCCGCCACCTGCATGCTTTTGGTGACGGCAAGTGTTACCTACGCCCAGACCCAGAAAGAACTTCTGGACGAACTGGACAAGACAATCGAAGAGGCGGGTTACTATGTCTCGGCAAAAGAAGTTCGCATCAAGACCATTGAGAACACCCTCCATTCTCGTGGAGTCTCACCAGAAAGACAGTACAAGATTTACGGGGAACTTTTCGATGAATACCAGCCTTTCAATTACGGTAAGGCCGCCGGAACTCTTGAGAAACAGAAAGAGATAGCCCTGCTGCTTTGCGACAAGAGTAAACTGAATGATGTCCACCTCAAGGAAGCGATGCTGAACACCGCTGCGGGAGAGTTCCTTGAAGCCAGAAATGATTTGTCTCAGGTGGACACGACCATATTCACAAAAGAACAGGAGATCGCCTGGTGCAATGTCCAGCAAAGATTTTGGTTCGACTATGACGAGAACCAAAAAGGTGCGGACAAATCCATGCTTAGGAAGGTGGTATACTACCGTGAACGGCTGCTGGCATTGGCGGACCCTTCGAGCGGTCTGAGCCGCTATGTAACTGTACGCAAGTGCCTTGATGAAAAGAACTTCGCCCAGGCAGACTTCATCAACAGGCACTCTCTCTCAAGGATGGATCCCGCAAGCCACGACTATGCGAACCTGGCATATTTTCAGGCAAGGATCTGCGAACAACTCAACCGCCATGAAGAGATGAAAAACTGGTTCATCCGCTCCGCGATGGCCGACATCAAGACCGCTACCAAGGACAACGCCTCGCTGTTCAGTCTAGCCATCGCATTGCTTGACGATGGGGACTACGCCCGGGCGTTCAGATATTCCAGTTTCTCACTTGAAGATGCATTGGCGTTTGACTCAAAGCTTCGCCAATGGCAGATCGCCGCGATTCTGCCGGCTGTCCAAAAAAGCTACACGAACATCCAACAGGCTCACCAGAAAAAGACAAGGAATATGCTTGTGGTGATGTCCACATTGGCATTTTTGCTTCTTTGCGGCTCATTTGCCCTGTTCAGACTCTACCGGAGACAGATAGAGTACAGCAAGAGAATAGCCGAAATGAACAAGGAAATCAAGCAGAGTTCCGACACACTGGCGGATTTCAACAAACGGCTGAAGAAGATGAACCGCGAGCTCAAGGAAGCGAACGCGGCAAAGGAGGAATATATCGGGCTGTTCCTGAGCATGTGTTCTAAGTACATTGACAAGATGAAAGCCTATCAAAGCAGCGTGCGAAAACTGGCCTTGGCCGGGAATGTGGACAGGCTGATCGCCGAGACCTCGTCTCCCAACAATGTAGAGAAGGAACTGAAGGAGTTTTACAATATGTTCGATGAGGCGTTCCTCAAGCTGTACCCTAAGTTCGTTGAGGAGTTCAACGGACTTCTCCGCGAGGATGCCAGAATAGAACCTAAAAAAGGTAAGCTGCTCAACACCGAACTGCGGATCTTCGCCCTGATCCGCCTCGGCATCACCCAATCCTCGGACATTGCTGCTATGCTCCGATACTCCGTCAACACCATCTACAATTATAGGGCACAGATCAAGAACTCAGCCCTTGGGGACAGAGAAAATTTCGAGGAGAAAATCAAGGAAATCGGCAATTAAGTGGACATAAAACAAGGAATATTCCTTAGTGTTTGGCTATTCTCTCCACTATTCCTTACTCTTGTCGTTTAAGCTAAGTCGATAATATTCAATAGCTAAGATAAGATCAACAACTTAGACATTTCCACTTAAAATAATTTAAAACGTTTGATAGCCCCTTGAGAATCCACTATTTTTAACCTTCTTATGTGGTTTATGTCATTAATTTTAAGGTAATTAACCTTTTAAAGAGAACTCTTATCCCCCTATTTTAACCAAAGGTTTTTAAATTCAAGATCACATTGATATTTTTGTGGAGAAATAACCGCATGACATGCGTTATAACCAATTATTATCAATACAAACCCACAGAAACAATGAACATCAAAAATCTAAAACAGATTGTTTTGACAGTCATCTGTCTTCTCGGCGTAGGATCAGCGACCGCATGGTCACAATCCATCCGTGTCAAAGGTACCGTCCTTGATGAGAACGGTGCTGGTTTCATTGGAGCCGGGGTAGTTCAGAAAGGTACAACCAACGGTACCATGACTGATGCCAAAGGCAACTTCGAGATCACAGTCCCGCAAGGCGCTATTCTCCAGTTTTCATTCATTAGTTATGTTCCGCAAGAACTACCTGCCACAGAAAACATGACGGTTACTCTCTTGCCTGACACAGAGACAATTGAGGAAACTGTCGTGATCGGTTACGGAGTCCAGAAAAAGAGCGTCGTGACCGCCGCGATCTCCAGCATCACCTCCGATGACCTCAAGATCCAGTCTCAGACCAGAGTTGACAACATGCTACAGGGTATGTCCTCAGGAGTGCTTGTCACCCAAGGTTCGGGATCTCCTGACGCTGGATCTCAGGTCAGAGTCAGAGGTGTCGGAACAATTCACAATTCTGACCCGCTTTATATAGTGGATGGTATGCCGGCCGGCAGCATCGACTTTATCAATCCGAACGACATCGAGCGTATCGAAGTTCTGAAGGACGCTGCCTCAGGAGCAGTCTATGGAGCCAGGGCTGCCAACGGTGTCATCCTTGTCACCACAAAGAAAGGCAAGGAAGGCAAGACACACGTAAGCTACGATTTCTCCTACGGTCTCCAGAATCCTTGGAGGAAACCTGCCGTCCTTAACGCCACTGAATATGCAATAATGATGAACGAGGGTATGCTGAATGATGGCAAGGCCCCGATTTATGAGGATCCATATTCATTAGGAGAAGGAACGGATTGGGTTGATGCCATATTCGATAAGAACTCCCCTATCGTCAAGCACGATGTGAACGTGTCCGGTGGCAATGGAAAGGTTGATTACAGCATTTCCGGTGGCTACCTTTCAAACAAGGGTACTATCGGTGGAAGTTTCGGCCGCTCTTATTATAACAGAGTGACTCTCAGAGAAAATGTCGGTGTGGTTCTGTTCGACAAGACCGAAGAGCGCAACTGGCTGAACAAGCTCACGTTCCGCAACCAGATTTCTTACGCCCACATCAGATCAGCGGCCATCTCCACTAACTCTGAGTACGGCTCTCCTCTTGGCTCAGCACTAGGTATGTCACCTCTGGATCCTATCTATGCTGACGCTCAGGCGGAGGAAAAGTACAAGACCCTCTACCCGGAAGGCTATCCTTACATCATCAGGAACTCTGACGGTGTGCCTTACTTCATCGCTGACGCCGGAGTCTATAACGAGCAGGCCAATCCTATAGCCATGCTTGACATGCCGGGCGGTCGAAGCAGCACTGACAAGATTGTGGCCGGACTCAACACAGAACTGAATCTCTTCGATGGTCTCAAATTCAGGAACTCTGTTTCCCTTGACCTCGCCTATGTCTATGGCCACAGCTACAGCAAGGAATATTTCCTGACATCCAAGTCCTACAAGTACGACACCATCACCGAAAAGGAGACCTACGACAAGGACGGCAACGTGAGCGTGACCGAGAAGGTCAACTATGGTTCAAGTGCCTCACAGACAATGAACAGGTACTACACTTGGCAGGTAGAGAACGTCCTTGCCTACGACAAGACTTTCGGAAAGCACACCGTCAACGCCGTGCTAGGACAGTCAGCCCTTCGCAGCACATCCGCCAGCCTCGGTGCGAGTGCCAACGGTCTGATGTACCCTTACGACACCTGGAAGATCTCCGTGAACAACACCCTCGGCAAGCAGGAGAACGGTGACCGTAACGGATGGGGTACTTGGAATTCAATCCCTTACAGTCTCATCTCATACTTCGGACGTGTTTCCTACAACTTCGATGAGCGTTACATGGCTGAGGTGACAGTTAGACGCGATGCCTCCAGCCGATTCGGCCCAAGCAACAAGTGGGGTACATTCCCTTCATTCAGTTTGGGTTGGAACGCCAAGAACGAGGTCTTCCTCAGGAATATTCATTGGCTCTCTACCGCCAAGGTGCGTGGCTCGTGGGGTATCAACGGTAACGACAACATCGGAGACTTCACCTACGCTGTCTATTCGAGTTCAGGTAACAACTATGTGTTCGGAGCTGGCGGGAACGGTACCGAGACTATCTCGACCGGTGTGAAGCCAAGCGGACTCGCCAACCCTGATGTGAAGTGGGAGCAGTCCATCCAGACCGATCTCGGTGTCGATCTCGGATTCTTCGGCAACAAGGTGACCGCCACCATCGACTACTACAACAAGAAGACCTCAGGAATGCTTCTGTCAATGCCTGTGCCGTCATACGCTGGTGACTCTGCACCTACCGGGAACCTCGGAGATATGGTCAACAGAGGTTTCGAGATCGACCTTGGCTATAGGGGACACATCAGTGATTTCAACTATGGAATCAAACTCAATGCTTCCTACAACCACAACGAGCTGACCTACCTTGGCGATGACGCCACCTTCCTCAGTTGCTCAAGCCACAAGCTCGGCACCTTGACCAGAGGCGAGGTCGGAAAACCATTCCCGTTCTTCTACGGATGGAAGACAGACGGAGTGTTCCAGAACGCCGCTGAGGTCGCTGCCTACACCAATTCCGAAGGCGCATTGCTTCAGCCGAACGCACAGGCCGGAGATTTCCGCTTCGTGGATGTCAACGGTGACGGAACTATCAACGATGACGACCGCACGAAGATCGGCAAGGGCATTCCTGACTGGACACTGGGATTTTCACTTAACCTCGAATGGAAAGGCTTTGATTTGAGCATGTTGCTCCAAGGACAGTTCGGAGTTCAGGCATTCAACGTCTCGCGCCGTACCGACCTCTACTACATCAACCTGCCGAAGAGCATACTCAACAGATGGACAGGAGAAGGTTCCACTAACAAATACCCTCGTTTTGCTTTCAGTTCCGCCAATGAGAACTACAGAGCATCCGACTACTGGGTTGAGGACGCATCCTTCGTGAGGGCAAGAAACGTACAGTTCGGTTACACCCTTCCTGCCAAACTGACCAAACATGTGGCTATCTCCAGACTGAGGCTCTATGTTCAGGCCGAGAACCTGTTCACTCTCACCAATTACACTGGATGTGACCCTGAGGTGACTGGAGGAAACTCCGGCTACGGCACGGAGGTAGGCATCGACCGCGGTGTCTATCCACAGAACAGAACATTCACTTTCGGTGTAAATGTCAACTTCTAAAATGAGATTCGAGATGAAAAAGATACTTTACGCGCTTTGCGCCCTTTCAATCCTGACCATTTCTTCCTGCTCTGAAGACTTTGTCACACCGGAGCACAACGGATCCGAGCCGATGAGTGAATATTTCAACACAGAGGCACGTATGTTACAAGGACTTACAGCGGCTTATGACCCGCTTGAGTGGTACGACTACTTCTACCAGTACGATGCCCTGCACCTTGTCTATGACATCATGGGCGACGACATCAACGCAGGTGGCTCCAACGAGGGCGACCAACCTATTCTGGTGAAGACACATTTCTACACAGCCACTTCGACTGATGTCTGCAACCAGATGTGGACAATCTCATATTCAGGAATCAACCGCTGCTGCGTGGTTCTGGAGAATGTGGACAACGTTCCTGGAATGAGCGATGAGACCAAGGCTCTCTACAAGGCTGAGGCAACGGTACTCAAAGCGTTCTATTACAACGTTCTGTGGAAGCTGTGGGGGAATATTCCTTATTATGATGAGAATTTGAAGTCTCCATATTTCGCTGAGCAGCTTGGTCATGATGCTGTCTATGAGAAGATTGTCACTAATCTTGAGAATGTTTTCGATATGAACGTTCTTCCTATGAAAGCATCCGCAGGTAACGAAGGCCGTGTGACCCTTGCGATGGCCTACATGCTTTACACCGAAGCCGTCATGTACCAGAATGATGAGTCAAGGTACCAGAAAGCCCTCGATTTCATGAAGGAGATCAAGACTTCCGGCAAATACAGCCTCGTGGACGACTTCGCGGGAATCTGGACAGAGGCTGGCGAATGGTGCGCTGAGTCCATCTGGGAGATCAACTACATCTCCGAAGGCGGAGTGCGCTCATGGGACGCTCCTATCGCGACAGGAGGCAACATCTTTTCTGTCCTGACCGGAATCCCTTCTCTTAAAAATAGTTCTGACTTCATCGAAGGCTGGGGATTCGGCACTGTACGCAAGGCTGCTTACGACATGTATGACGAGACAGACATCCGCCGTGACGGAGGAATCCTCAACTTCGCGAAATACGCTGAGGAATCAGGAGCTTCCTACACCCCGCGTTGGGAAGACAGTGGATACTTCCTCCTCAAGTACATCGCCCGCAACAACGGAAACCACGGCTACCTCGGGGACCCGAACATGAACCATGGCAACAACGAAAGGGTTTACCGCTATGCCGAGACCCTGCTCAACGCCGCGGAACTCTCCGTCCTCCTTGGCCAGGATCCTTCCGGCTACCTAAAGGAAATCCGTGACCGCGCGAAATGTCAGGACACCGGAGTAAGCCGCGAGGACATCATCCAAGAGCGTCACAAGGAATTTGTCGGAGAAGGCAAGCGCTACTGGGATCTCGTCCGCTCAGGAATGGCGGCATCTGTCCTCAAAGCTTCCAATCACGAGTACCGCCAGAACGACTGGACCGAGTCCAAGAAATACTGGCCGATCCCTCAGACGGAGCTTGACAAGGATCCTAACCTCGTACAAAACAACTACTAATCTTGAATGAATATGAATACAACCCTTAAATATTTCGCACTGTCGATGTCCGCTGCCCTCATGGCAGCCTGCTCACCGGACTACATCACTCCGGATCAGGCAAAACTACCGCAAGCCGCTGACTTTGACGTGCAGGTTGAGGTGAACCAAGAGACCAACTACGTCACCTTCAACATGAACAACAAGGAGATAGTGCCTGTCTGGATCATCGGAGCGACCGATCCGATAGACAATGCCGGCGGATCGAAAGTGACCGGAAAGAATTACGCCTACACAGGAAACGGGCTCTCCCTCCGTTTCCGTGATGAGGGCAAGCATACCGTCGAAGTCAAGGCCTACAACGCCCACGGAATCTCCATCGGCTCACTGATGGTTGCGTTCAGCCTGAACAACACTTACCGTGATCCGTTCGACCCTGCTCCCTACATCAAGGCTCTCAGCGATGGCTCCACCAAGACATGGGAATGGAACCACACGGTGGCAGGCCACTTCGGATGCGGTCCGTTCGGCGGAAACGGCACAGAGTGGTGGAGCGCCGGAGTCGATGAGAAGAAGGACTGGAGTCTGTACGATGACAAGATCACATTCGGGGCTGACGGCTCGTACGTCTACGATCCGGGTGACGGACAGATTTTTGTCAACGCCAATTCCGGAGTGAAGTCCGAACTTGCGACAGGGGAGGACTACCTTGTTCCTTGGGAGAAGACCACGGCAACATATTCAGTGGAAAGCAATTGGAACGATGCCGGAGTGGAGGAGATCTACATCACCCTTCCTAAGGGAACTCCGATGTCCTACATCGCTGACCAGACAGAGCTTGACGACCCTCGTTACCTCGTTCTGGAGAACAAGCCGGCTGACATGAAGAAATGCCTCAAGCTTGTGGCCAACCTCAAGACCTCAGCCAATCCTGACGGAATAGCTTGGCACTACGAGTTTGTCAAGGAAGGCTCAGCTGACGAAGAAGAGGAAGGTCCTGATATATTCGATGTGGACGGTCCGGGAAACCTTTGGAAAGGTGCGAGCGTCAGCATGACTTACTGGTACTCTGCATCCGATTGGTCCGGTGGACTGACCCCTGAGACCGAGAGCCTTGAGGGCAATGGACTTAAAGTCGTCATTCCTGAGGGAATCGGTGGCAGTGAATGGATGGGACAGACGGCCTTTCACACGGACATCCCGATGTCAGCGACCAAGACCTACGATTTCTGTGTGACCGTTGAGTCCGATCAGGACATCCCCGCAATGACATTCAAACTCGCATGGGAAGGCAATGACAACGATCATTCCGCAATCTATGTCAATGATTTCGAAGTCGAAGGAGGAGAACCGACCACTTTCAAAATGGAGGCCGTTGCTCCGGACGTTGACTACGACAAGGCTCTGCTGATCATCGACCTTGGCAGATGCGCCGCCGGATCCACAGTCTCCCTGACAAAGATCTGCCTGCAGGAGCACAAATAGACCAGTTTCTAATAGTTTTGCGAATATATTCATTTCACGATGAAACGTTTATTCCAATATTTAGCGTTTGGGTTGCTGTCGCTTTCAGCGGTGGCAGCCCTTTCCTCATCATCTTGTGGAAGCTCCTCCGGCGATCAGGAAGTTGTTCCTGAACTGTCCACCGACAAGGAAGCTCTGGTCGCATCCTACGAGGCAACGGAACTGACTGTCAGCGTGACAGCCAACTGCGAATGGGGCGTGTCCTCCGGAGCTGCGGACTGGTGCACTGTCTCCCCAAGCGGAGGTATGTCCGGGAACTCTACTGTGAAAGTTTCTCTCACAGAGAACTTTACGAGAGATGCCCGTGAGACCGTCCTGACTTTCCGCTTCGGATCGTCAAGAAAGACCGTAAGCGTCCGTCAAGACTGCAAGGAGGACGGAGTGAACATCCCGGTTGGATACAAGCTTGTCTGGCAGGACGAGTTCAACACAAGCGGCTCATCCACACCGGATTCCGGCAAATGGTGGTACGAGACCGGAGACAGCGGCTGGGGCAACAACGAACTCCAGGACTATGTCGCAGACGGACTCTATAACGGAGTGAAAATCGCCGAAGTCTCAGACGGGACACTCAAGATCACCGCCCAGAAGATCGGAGGCAAGGTACGGTCTGTCAGGATGAACACCAAGGAATCCTGGACCTACGGCTATTTCGAGGCGCGGCTCAAACTGCCTAAGGGCAAAGGAACATGGCCGGCATTCTGGATGATGCCGAAGAATTTCAAGGCCTGGCCAGCGGACGGTGAGATCGACATAATGGAAGAGGTCGGCTATCATGCTGAATATGTCTCCTCCAGCATCCACTGTACCGCCTACAATCATCCTAAGAAAACCCAGAAGACCCACGAGTTCCTCCTCAAGGGCTCCCAGTCCGAGTTCCACACCTATGCTTTGGAGTGGACAGCCGAGAAGATGGACTTCATCTTTGACGGTGAGGTTCACCTGACATTCAAGAACGATGGGAAGGGCAACTACGACACATGGCCGTTCAACAATCCATTCTACCTCAAGCTGAATCTGGCTTGGGGCGGCAACTGGGGCGGAGCGATGGGTGTCGATGAGAGTTGTCTGCCGGCCACTTACGAAATCGACTACGTGAGGGTTTTCCAGAAGCAATAGCAGGATGAAGCACCTGGCCGAATTACGTTTTATAATAAGCAAAAGTTTGCAAATGAGAATATTCAAATACCTTATGATTGTGGCTGCCGGCCTTGTGGTTTGCTGCGGCTGTGCCGAAAAAGACGAGACGGAGAGGAAGATTGAAGAACTCCTTTCGAAGATGACCCTGCATGAGAAAATCGGCCAGATGAACCAGCTTTCCGGTGGGGATTGGCTTACCGAGGCGGCCGGGAAAGGTGAGGTCGGCTCGATTCTCAACTGTGTGGATCCGGCTGAGATCAACAGTGTCCAGAAAGCCGCCGTTGAAAGAAGCCGGCTAGGGATTCCGATAATCTTCAGCAGGGATGTCATCCACGGATTCAAGACCATATTCCCGATTCCGCTTGGCCTTGCCGCCACATTTGACCCTGAGTTGGTTGAAAGGGGTGCCCGTGTGGCAGCCATTGAGGCCACTTCCTGCGGAGTGAGATGGACTTTTTCCCCGATGCTTGACATCTCAAGAGACCCGCGCTGGGGCAGAATCGCCGAGAGTTCCGGAGAGGATCCGTACCTTGACGCTGTTATGGGAACCGCAATGATCCGTGGCTACCAGGGCAACGGAGACTCCACCTCCATCGCCGCCTGCCTCAAGCATTTCGTAGGCTACGGAGCCGCTGAGGGAGGCAGGGACTACAACGCCTCCGAGATCTCCGAAAGGACACTGCGCAACGTCTATTTCCCTGCTTTCAAAGCTGGTGTGGATGCCGGGGCGATGACCCTGATGACTTCGTTCAACACCATCGACGGAGTCCCTTCAACAGGCAACAAATGGCTGTTGAAAGACATTTTGAGGGGCGAATGGGGATTTGACGGAATGATCGTCACCGACTGGAACTCCTCAGGAGAGATGATCATGCACGGATTCGCCAAGGATCTCAAGGATGCCACTTATCTGGCGGTCAACGCTGGAGTCGAGATGGATATGATGTCCTACGGATTCATCTCCTTCATCGAGGAATTGGTCAAGGAGAAGAAAATCAGCGAAAAACAGATCGACAGTGCTGTCAGGGACATCCTTCGCCTGAAATTCCGCCTCGGACTGTTCGACAATCCTTACGTCAATGAAGAGGCATCAAGGAACACACTCTATGACCCGTCTCACTTGGAGGCCGCCAAACAAAGCGCCATCGAATCCACCATCCTTCTGAAGAATGACAACGCCGCCCTTCCTTTGAAGAATGTCAAGACGTTGTTCGTGACCGGTCCTCTGGCCGACGCTCCTTACGAGCAGCTAGGCACATGGGCGTTTGACGGGGATGAGGCCCATACCATCACTCCATTGGAGGCACTCAAAAAGAATTACAATGTGATCTACGAGCCGGGAACCGCTTTCAGCCGTGACAGAAGCACGGCCGGAATCGCCAAAGCCAAGACCGCTGCTTCAAGGGCTGACGCGATCGTTGTGTTCGTCGGCGAGGAGGCTATCCTTTCGGGAGAAGCGCACTGCCTCTCCGATCTGAATCTGCAAGGTGCCCAAAGTGAGTTGATCGAAGCCATGAGGCAGACCGGCAAGAAAGTCATCGTGGTAGTGATGGCCGGCAGACCGTTGACGATTGGCCGTGATCTTGAGAACTGCGATGCGATGCTGTACTCGTTCCACCCAGGCACAATGGGTGGCGAGGCGATCACTGATCTCCTGAGCGGAAAGGCCGTTCCATCCGGCAAGACCCCGGCCACCTTCCTCAAAACTGTCGGCCAGGCTCCGATGTACTACAACCATCTCAGCACCGGACGTCCGAACACCGGCACGGAGACTCTCCTCATGGACCTTCCTCTCAAGGCGGGCCAAACCTCCAACGGCTGCACCTCCTACTACCTCGACAGTGGCTACGGCCCTCTCTTCCCGTTCGGCTATGGCCTGAGTTACACCACTTTTGAATATTCCGACCTCACCATTGACAAGCGTGAATATTCCGCCTCCGACATGGTCAAGGTCAAAGTCACCCTCAAGAACAGCGGTGAATATGCCGCCACAGAGGTCGCCCAGCTCTATGTGCGTGATCTAGTCGGCTCCATCGCCCGCCCTGTCAAGGAACTCAAAGGCTTCCAGAGGGTCACCTTAAAAGCCGGTGAGTCCACTGTCGTTGAGTTCTCGCTACCGATCACCGACCTCGCCTTCTGGAACATCAACAATGAATATGTCGTAGAGCCCGGTGATTTCCAACTCTGGGTGGCCACCGACTCCGCCTCAGGTGAACCCGTCGGGTTCACGGTTCGGTAGCCAATGATAATTGGTCACTGAGCTTGTCGAAGTGCACCAATTATAGAATATCGACAATATTACCGCTGAATAGCGGTCAGAGAAAAAGCAGCGGATTTTGCTCGTTATTAAAATCCGCTGTTTTATTTTGACCTATCTTTTTGACCTATCTCAAGGCCTCAATCCTCTCGGAAGACAAGCCGGTGGCAATTCCGATCTGCTCAATCGGGACGCCTAATGACAGCAAGGACTTGGCAACTTTCTCTATGCCTTTCTCTATGCCCTCTTCAACGCCTTCAGCCCGACCCTGCTCGGTCCCTGCCTTAAAACCCTTGCGGTAGCCCTGCTGCTCGGCACCTTTGATGTACGGACGCATTTCTTTTTCTGTCATCATATCGCTGAAATAGTTGTCAATCTCTTTGTCATCAAGGCCGCTGACGCGCATCGCTCTTTCCAACTTACTGAACCTCGCATCCTTTTCCGACCTTGATTTGGCAAAGATAGCGAAATCTCTGAATATCCTGCACCACGCTGCAACCGGGCTGTCATATTCATCAGTGTACCGCATTATCCTCGGCAACTCCAACAGATAGAATGACATCCGATCACCGAACGGCTCGACCGTCTCGACCTCCTGAAGACGATAATGGTACAGAATCTTTCCTTCCGGGGAATTCGGATGCTCCTCCTCGTAATTAAACATCATCTTGACCAACGATCCGCTGGCCGCTTAAGTCACGGCCAACGGTCTTCTGGTCAATGGTCTTTTGGCTAATGGTTGTCTGGTCATCAGTCTTCCTCCTGACGGGCACGATTGCCTCTGAAATCTCCATAGTTGAAGTTGCGTTAATTCTTGATTGGTCACAAAACCCCGAACACGTGCCGGAATCCATCCGCAATATCGCAATTATCAACGTAAAAAACGATAAAGAAACTTATAAGATTCTTAAAAAACAGATTATTTTCACTTCTTACCCCCAAAGAAACCACCGGTTAAGGCACAACTCCCTGCTTTCTCTCTCGGCAAAGCCCTCATTCCAACTCTCTTCTCGGCAACCCAGGCAAGTTCAATCAGCCCCGGTTCGGTGGCCACATTGGTATTGAAGAAGCACAAATTCGACCACTCATCAAAGATTCCGCCCTGAACCATAGGGAACTTCAAGCGCTCTTAGGCAGCACTTTAAGCCATTATCGCTGCCCAAGAGTGCCCGCTGCACCCTTGGGCGGCATTATTTGCCTTTATCGTTGCTCAAGAGCGCCCCACGACATTCTTGAGCAAAGATTTGGCCCTAAAACGTCGCCTAAGCTCCCATTCCTGCGAAATCTCCGAGGAATATTAGATCCCCAAAATCAAAAAGACACCACCATACCCCGTTTCGGAGAATGACAGTGCCTTATTGCATTTAGAGTTTGGCCGAGTGAAGAAGACTTGCTGACCGGCTCTCGTCAATCATCACAGTACGCCCAGAATTTTATCTGCTCTGGGTTAAATGATCGGAACCACGCAAAATGCTTATCCGTCCTCGCGGCCTCCATCAAGGATCCGCTGACTTGATCAGCCGTCAAAGGAAGATAATGCCATCCATAATTCGGATTTTTGTTTATTGCCTCGGCAATTTCCTCGGCTGTCATTCTTCCCTCATCACCATGAAGAACCATGCCACCGCTACGCTGCAAAGCCTTTCTTCTATTATCTGCCAAGATTTCATACGCAGCTTGCTGGATAAATGTGTTAAATAATTTCATATGACCTGACTAAAAATCATAACCTTTGATGTTATCCTTATAGGCGCTCCATTTTTCTTTGTATGCCTCTACTGATGCTCTTGGGACCCAAATCGACAACTGGTTTAGATTAGCGCTTTCAAAAACATCAGATTTTAAAATAGGTGGCATCATCGCTTTGACATATACAACTTTAAGACTATAGCATTGGGGGAATATATAACCAAGTTCTGTAATTGTGCTTGGTAAAATGACTTTAGATAATTTCACGCAGTATAGAAAACAGTATCCACCCACTTTTGTAATACCTTCTTGTAATTCTACTTTCTTCAACAATAGACATGACGCAAAACAATGGTTATCAATTGTTGCGACATTCCCTGAAATTGATATTTCCTCAAAGTCGTTACTACAAAACGCATCATTTCCTATATAGTTCAATTTTTCGTTCCATATAACATGACGTAGCCCACAATGATCAAATGATCTTTGTGAAATAGTCTGCAGTTTCTTAGGTAATGCCAATGTGTTATTCTCAAAAGCTTTTTTGCAATATTGAAATGCGTAGCCACCTATTTCCTGAACATTATCTGGAAATACCAATGCTGTTAATGAACGGCACCCTTCGAATGCTCTATATTTTATTAAAGTCAAACTTTGAGGTAGTTTTACGGACAAGAGTCCAGTACATTGTCTAAACGAATTTTCCCCTATAGTTGATACTGTTTCTGGTATAATTATAGACTGTAGTTTTGACTGTCTATAAAAAGCCTCACCTCCAATAATTGTAAGCGGTTTTTCAAAAGTAATGATTCCAACATCGCCAAAATAAGTATTGGAGACTATAGCTGAACCAAACGCATCCTCATTATACGGCTTTAACACTTTCTTATCGGTTGTCGTGTATATGATGACATTATCTGGTTGATAAACTACAACATCGCTTGACGTGGTAATCTTCCCTACCGCAACAGTTATCTTTGCTTGACCAGCATTAATGGCGGTCACCTTGCCATTGTCAACCTTTGCTATAGACTCGTCGGAGGAAGACCAAGTCACGTTCTTGTCTGTGGCATCGTCAGGCTTCACCGTGGCCGTAAGGGTTTTTGTTTCGCCGACTTGCATTGACAAGCTGGTCTTGTCCAATGAGACAGATGTCACGGCTATGATCTTTGCTGAGACCTTGACAGTACAAGTCGCTGACTTGCCTCCTGCGCTGGCGGTGATTGTGGCCGTTCCTTCTTTGATGGCGGTCACTGTGCCAGAGTTCACACTGGCGACAGAGGCATTGGATGAGGCCCAGATCACACCGTCATATTCAGCGTCTTTCGGAAGGACGGTCGCCACTAGGCTGAAAGTCTCGCCTTCAACCATTTCGATTGTCGCTGTGTTCAATGACACAGACGACACCTCAACTTGCGTTTCCTTCTCTGTGCAACCTATCAGAAGTGCTGACACAAACGCAAGCGTTACTAACATTAACGTGAGTTCGATGAATTA